>CAJJOL010000020.1:0-56705 GCA_905193385.1 uncultured Prevotella sp.
TAGAGCACAACCTTGCCAAGGTTGGGGTCGCGAGTTCAAGTCTCGTTTGCCGCTCTTCTTTTAAAAGGTTTTAAAATCGGTATTTTTGAAGAACAAAACAGAATTCAATGAACTTATACTTAAGATATTTTGACAAGGAGACGTTGGTAACAAACGTTGACGATGCATTGGATTTCTTGCGCTCAATCCAGGAAATAGGAATGAATGCAAACCTTGAAGCTGATGTAAGAGAATACGCCAACAGCGATGTATATTATCCCAAAAGATATAAAATCAGACCACGCGTCTACTTTATTATAATTAAGACAACAGCAGCTACAATGCTTGACTTCAAGCAGAAGAAGGCTCTGCATCCCGTACCACAAAACGGCGCGGCAGCCGATAAGCATGATATGGCTTCGGTTGTAGCTTCACGCCTGAACGAAGAACATCCGGGATGGTACGAAGGCGAACTGGACTTCAAGCGCGTAGTATTGATTCCTGCTACTGGCAAGCACGAATATCGCGACACGCACTTTGTAGTAAGATGCAAAGCCAATTCGGGACAAGACTGCTACAACCGCATTGTAGAGCATCTGCGCGACCGTGTGGACAACCGCTCACAGTTCCCGTCAGCCAAAGGAAAGAACTTCCACTACAAGTATCTTGGTATGTGGAAATAAAACATACTGATTATTCATGTCATAGGATGTCGCATTATACACGGCATCCTATGTTTGGTTTATCCTATAACAACAAAAACAGACTATTATGAACAAAGTAATGCTTATAGGAAACGTTGGCAAAGAGCCTGACGTGAAATATTATGATGCCGACCAGGCTGTAGCACAATTCCCATTGGCTACAACCGAAAGAGGATATGTACTGCCCAATGGCACTCGTGTGCCCGACCGTACCGACTGGCACAATATAGTAATGTGGAGAGAGCTTGCCAAGATTGCCGAAAGATATGTACACAAAGGCGACAAGATATATATTGAAGGCAGAATACGCTACAGATACTACGACGACAAGAAAGGTCAACGCAGATTTATAGCCGAGATATATGCCGACAATATGGAACTTCTCACACCAAAACAAGCCTCAACCGCGGCCCAAAACTTACAGCCGAAAGACAATACTCGTACTAATATTAAAGAAGACGCCGACAACGACACGTTGCCATTCTAAACATATATAATAATTGTGGAAACATACTTAAAATTCATTTCTGATTCACTCTCCGACGTTTATCTCATAGCTCCTACTACGGGCGTATTGATATGTGTTGCACTTACTCTGATGCTTATGGCTATGTCGGCATTTGCAAGTGGTTCGGAAATAGCCTTCTTCAGTCTGTCGCCATCTGACATGGCTGAACTGAACGCACAAAAAACATCAAGCGACAGTAATATCCTGAAATTGCGCGAGGATAGCGAGCGCACGCTGGCAACAATTCTGATTACGAACAACTTCGTCAATGTAACGATAATCATGCTGTGCAACTACATCTTCGGCAACATCGTTCATTTCGGAGAGAAAGCATATTGGCTGCAATTCCTTTCGCTTACAGTAATGCTGACTTTCCTGCTTCTGCTCTTTGGCGAAATTATGCCTAAGGTGTACAGCCGTCAGGATCCGCTTAACTTCTGCAGAAAAGCCGTAAAGGGAGTATGTCTTTGCCGAAAAGTGTTCTGGCCTATAGAGAACATACTTCTGCGTAGTGGCATTATTGCCGAGAAAGTTGTGCAGAAGGAAAAGCACGTGCTGAGTGTTGACGATCTGGAACATGCTCTTGAATTGACCGACAAGAACGACATCAAGGACGAACAAAGCATGCTTAAGGGCATCATACGCTTTGGTGACGAAACAGCCAAGGAGGTTATGACAAGCCGACAGGACATTGTAGGACTCGACATCAAGTCGAACTATACAGAAGTGCTCAACTGTATTGTCGAGAACAACTACAGCCGTATCCCCGTATATCAGGAGAATGGTGACAACATTCGCGGTATATTATACATCAAGGATTTGCTGCCTCATCTGACTAAACCAGCAAGTTTCCGTTGGCAAAGTCTGATGCGTCCCCCCTATTTTGTTCCTGAGACAAAGAAGATTGACGACCTCATGCGCGAATTCCAGGAGAACAAGATACACATAGCCATTGTTGTCGATGAGTTTGGCGGCACGAGCGGACTTGTCACATTGGAAGATATTCTCGAAGAGATTGTCGGTGAAATCAACGACGAGTACGACGAAGAGAGCAAGCTGTACAGCAAGTTGAACTACAATACATACATATTTGAAGGCAAGACTTTGCTGACCGACTTCTGCAAGACCTTGAACGTCAACGACGAAGAATTTGCTGACGTAGAAGGCGATGCCGACACGCTCGCAGGATTGCTGTTGGAGATAAAAGGCGACTTCCTTAGCATTCACGAGAAGGTAGACTTCAAGAACTATACATTCGAGATAGTAGGCATAGAGGAACGCCGTATAAGCAGAATCAAAGTCACGATACACGAGAAAAAGAAGGAAGACATCCAGGAGAAATAACCTTAATGGATGACAACCTTCGGGGAGAAACAATATTGTAGATTATGCCTCTATTATATATTGAGAGAATTGACAAACGTACGCAATTAGGAATATGGCAGTTTGATGACCGCACACACATAGAGGACGTATGTCCGCCAGAAGTGTACAACAAGATAAAGACGATGTGCAACAATCGTCAGAAAGAAACGGCTGCAGTATATGCGTTGCTTAACGAGATGCTGGGCAGAGGCGGCTGGACTATTGACCACGAAGACTCTGGAAGACCGATACTAAGAGATTCAGGGTTGGAGATAGGCATCAGTCACACCAACAACTATGCAAGCTTGATAATATCCGAATCAAAGCGTGTGGCTGTAGACATAGAACATGTAAGCGACAGGATATGTAAGATTGAGGAGAAATTCATGCGTAGCGACGAGCTGGAATATAGCCATACTCTAATCAAACCGGCAAACATCCCAGACAACAACCATACAAACAAAGCATGTATTCTGCTATTGTTCTGGTGTGCCAAGGAAACGATGTATAAATTCTATTCGGACAACCATCTGGCACTACACGACATAAAGATAGAACAGATAGAAGAAGCCAACAGCAATAATGGCAGTATAAGATGCTGCAATATGCAGAATGGAGACAAGAAAACAATATTCTATAGAATAGACAAAAATACAGTTTTGACTTATTTAGCATAAGCAAAAGCGGTTCGGGAAAAGGAATGACTCAGATCATTCAATTTCCGAACCGCTTTTTTGTTTATGTATAATCAGCATACATTATTATAAGTACATCTTACAGTCAGTACATATAATAATACCAATATGTGTTGCCATAGGTATCGCGCAATGCAGTCTTTCGCTCACGAGCATCGGTTATGGAGTTTTCAAGTTTCTGCATATCCTCAAAGTCAGCATCCAGCACATTATCATGAAGCACGACACACGGATTAGCATGCGAATGAGTATAGAGTATCAGAGCCTCCTTGTAATGCTTTGGCAACTGCACAGAGTCGTTCACCTCATAGTATCTGGTAATGTTGTGCGCAAAGGCATCAAGCTTCTTGTCCATAAGATAGGCACATAACAGATAATCAACAGAACGACGATTAAGGCGCTTATGCCTACGCTGATAGTCAAGATAGTGCATAGTTGACATCCGTTGCAGATATGCGTTGCCGAGATAAGCATAGAATGTGGTGTCAGCCAACAATCCAAAACCAATGTTATCGCCATTAGGCATTAATGCAGCCGAACCTCCCTTCAACGGAAATTCGAAAAGCCTTTCAGGCAATTCACCTTTACGTGAAAGCGAGTAAGCCGTAAGCATCGTCAGATTCTCGTCGGCATCTGAATGCTGCTGCAATGTGAGCAAAGCCTCATCAACGTCGTTGTCTGCCAAACATTGTTCTACATGCACACGGTCGTGAAGCACTCTGTCGGAATTGCTCCAACCACAAACAAATAGCATCTGAAGCAGCACTAAAGCAAGGTTAATCCACAGCTGACGTGTCTGATTCATGGAATTCATACTATACTTTTCGGCAATACCCGATGAATTCAAGATCCAGACAACGACAAAGAACAATATAAAACACGATGGCAACACGTATCCACCCCAACCAAATTCAAGAAAGCCATTAGCGGCAGATGCCGACTGACGTACATCAGTAATCATGGCAAGCAGAAGTGAGGAAGGGACAAACGTAAATGCCCATGCCAATCGCATTCGCTGAAACAAACGGACAACACCCACCTGTATGAGGAGCAGTACTATTGTAATTAGTACCGCTCCCACAAAGTGATTGTAATGGGTTTGTCCTTCTGACAACACGTGCTGAATAATCGTCATTAAATCTGCCTGATAAAAATACAGGAAGAAAAACGAGAACAACGTAAAAACGAATGTACACAACACGCGTTTCAATGTATCCTGACTATACTTTACCCTATTCATTAATTTCTTTTTAATACTACAGCCGAACGGGCTGGAATATAAAGCTTAAGCCATTCCTTACGGTCGTTCATATACAACGGGTCGTAATTGGTAAGATGTGTGATTGTATCGTCTGCAAGACCATTGCCGCCAAAGTCCTTTGAATCGGTATTCAACACTACATCGTACGAACCTGTAGGCACAAGGAATCCGTAATCGACGAACGACTGTGTCGGACTGAAGTTGAAGACAAACACCAAGTCGCCACGCATATAAGCGAGAATCTGATCTGAATCGTTGTGCCAAATCTCTACTACCGGCTTGTTCTGAATGTTCTTCTCAAGCTTGAGCGTTGACAACATTGCCTTGTCAAAATCGCCAAGATAATGATAGTTGAGTTCGGGGTTGTCTACAAGGTTCCATTGACGACGTGCATACTTATAGCTCCAGCCGTTACCCTCACGCGGGAAGTCAATCCATTCGGGATGACCGAACTCATTGCCCATGAAGTTAAGATAGCCGCCATTGATAGTAGATGCTGTGACGAGACGTATCATCTTGTGCAGGGCTATACCTCTATTAGCGCGGTCGTTCTCGTCGCCTTTACGGAAGTGCCAGTACATATCGGCATCAATAAGGCGGAAGATAATGGTCTTGTCGCCTACAAGAGCCTGGTCGTGGCTTTCACAATAGCTTATGGTACGCTCATCGGAACGACGGTTTGTGACCTCCCAGAAAATAGAGCTTGGTTTCCATGCTTCATCTGGAAGTTCCTTGATGGTCTTAATCCAATAGTCGGGGATGTTCATGGCCATACGATAGTCGAAGCCATAGCCGCCATCGGTAAACTTGGCAGCAAGTCCTGGCATGCCGCTGACTTCCTCTGCGATGGTTATTGCATTGGGATTAACCTCATGTATAAGAAGATTGGCAAGTGTCAGGTAGCAGATGGCATTATCGTCCTGATGTCCGTTGAAGTAGTCGCCATAGTTGCAGAAAGCCTCGCCAAGTCCGTGGCTATAATAAAGCATTGATGTAACGCCGTCGAAACGGAATCCGTCGAAATGGAATTCCTCAAGCCAGTATTTGCAGTTAGATAGCAGGAAGTGTATCACCTCGTCCTTGCCATAGTCGAAGCATAATGAGTCCCAAGCCGGATGTTCGTGTTTCTCGCCAGGATAGAAATACTGGTTGGGGTCGCCTGCAAGGTTACCCAATCCCTCTATCTCGTTCTTTACGGCATGTGAATGTACAATATCCATGATAACGGCAATGCCGTCCTTGTGAGCCTGATCGATAAGATCCTTCAGATCCTCTGGAGTACCGAAGCGTGAAGAAGCAGCAAAGAAGCTGCTCACATGGTATCCGAACGAACCATAATAAGGATGCTCCTGAATGGCCATAATCTGAATACAATTGTATCCGTCCTTCTTGATTCTCGGCAATACATTCTCACGGAACTCATTGTATGTTCCTACCTTTTCGGCATCCTGCGACATTCCGATATGGCACTCGTAGATGAGAAGCGGCGACTTGTTGGCCTTAAACTTGGTCTTCTTCCATTCATAAGGCTCGGGGTTCCAAACCTGTGCTGAGAATATCTTTGTCTCCTCATCCTGAACCACGCGAGTAGCCCAGGCAGGGATACGTTCGCCCATTCCGCCGTTCCAATATACATGCATCTTGAAGAGGTCGCCATGTTTGACAGCCTTTTCAGAAAGTTTCAGCTCCCAATTGCCAGCCTCATCGATACGCTTTGCGCTATAACGTTCGCTTTCAGTCCAAGCGTTGAAGTCGCCTACAAGATATATTGCAGTAGCATTAGGTGCCCATTCGCGGAACACCCATCCGCGCTTTGCTTTGTGCAGACCATAATACTTATGTCCATTGGCAAAATCCGTAAGTTTTGTCTTTCCATTATTTGTCAATGAGTTGAGCTTCCACAGAGCATGGTCATGACGTCCCTTTATCGCTTCTTCGTAAGGCGCAAGGTAAGCATCATTCTTGACCAATCCAATATGTTTAACTTTGGACTCGGAGTTTTTAGTCTGTGTCTTTTTTGATTTTAATGCCATAGCTATAAAATTAGTACGTTAGTTAATCTTCAAATCGTTTGCCATTTTCATAATGACCACGTTTAATAACTTGGCCATTCCGGTCTTTCTCTACAAAATTTCCATCTCGTCGGCCGTTGACATACGAGCCTTCAAAACGTTTGCCGTCTTTATTTTCTTCAATGGCGGCACCATTGCGGCGTCCGTCCTTGTACATACCCTTGAATTTAGAGCCGTCAGAAAAGTGGATTATAACCTGGCCATTTATCTTGCCGTTCTTGAATTCACCATCGAAGACATCACCGTTCTTCTTGACAAGTTTGCCATGTCCGTTCTGGCGGTCGTTCTTCCACATACCTACATACATATCGCCATTTTTCCAAAGGAAAGTACCCATGCCATCCTTGTCACCTTCGTTGAAATGGCCTGTATATTTATCGCCGTTCTTATACTTGAATATACCCTCGCCAGTACGCTCGCCCTGTACGTAATCGCCCTCATAAACGTCGCCGTTCTGGAAGCGATACACGCCCTTGCCATTCTGTATGTCGTTGAGCCAATCGCCAGTATATACATCGCCATCGGCATACTTGTTTGTACCCTTACCCGAGCGCTGATTGTTGAGCCACATTCCGTCGTAAGTGGTTCCGTCGTTCCATGCAAAGAAACCTTTGCCCGACTTCTGGTCGTTATTCCAGTTGCCGTCGTAGTAGGCACCGCTTGCGAATGTGTATTTTCCCTTGCCCTGGCGCTTGTCTTTCTGCCAGTTGCCATCGTAAATATCACCATTATAATAGTACATCACACCATGACCATGCTGATAATCACGATACCACATTCCCTTATAGCGGTTGTTGTTCATAAACCAGAATGTGCCAAAGCCGTGCTGTTGGTCTTGAAACCACTCGCCTTCGTACTTCTCACCGTCGGAAAATGTATAAATACCTTGTCCTTGGCGTTTGCCCTTGACATATTCGCCTTCGAATATATCACCATTCTTAAAAACAGTACTACCCTTGCCTTGCGGCTTTCCTGCCTGCATCTGACCCTTGTACTGTCCGCCATCATGAGTAATGCACGAACCCAAGGTGATTTTTTGCGCAAATGAGCCTACAGAAAAGACAGACAACAGCACAAATAAGTATATAGATTTTTTCACTTTTATTCAATTTACAATTATTCTATGCCAAAATTATCAATTAATTGCGAGACAACAAAATGTATTTAGGATTTTTAGCGGAAATATTGCGAAATAAACATTAAATTTGCAGACTAAATCATTCTAAAACAACAACCGGCATGCTTACAAAAGACAAAATAAAAAAGATTCAAAGGTTTATAAGCATTGACATTTGGGGCATTAATCGCGAAAGTGTGTCACCATCCAAATATTTCATGCTCTCAATTGTCAAGAGACTTATTCTTGCAATTGAGTTCACAACGGCAAAACGCATAACAAGTGCAGCCGCAGCACTCACCTACTCCACCCTGCTGGCTATTGTACCAATATTAGCCGTAGTGTTTGCCATAGCCCGTGGATTCGGATACAACAAATACATAGAAGAGTGGTTTCGCGACTCGTTCTCAAGTCAGCCGCAAGCTGCCGAAACAATAATCGGATTCGTCAACTCATACCTTATTCATACCAAGAGCGGACTGTTCTTGGGGATTGGCCTTATATTCATGTTCTTTACTGTGCTGATGCTTATCAGCAATATAGAGCTGACGTTCAACAACATCTGGCAGATAAAGAAGCAACGAAGCGTATTCCGTACCATTACCGACTACACGTCGATGTTCCTGTTGGTGCCGATAACCATCGTGATAACTTCGGGCGTAAGCATTTTCTTTGCTACAATATTCAAGCAGATTGAAAACACCATGCTCATAGGTCCGCTCACACAGTTCATCCTACAGCTTATGCCATACGTGCTCATGTCGAGCGTGTTCATAGCATTGTACATATTCATGCCCAACACCAAGGTGAAACTTACATGTGCCATAGCTCCAGGCATACTTGCCGGTGTGGCAATGCAAGGGCTGCAGATATTCTACATCCACTCTCAGATATGGGTGAGTTCGTACAATGCCATATACGGATCGTTCGCTGCATTGCCGTTGTTTATGCTTTGGGTGCAGATTTCATGGCTTATCTGTCTGTTTGGCGCAGAACTATGCTATGCAAGCCAGAATATGGAAGACTTCGCTTTCCGCACAAAGGCAGAAGACCTGAGCCATCGCTACAAGACGTTGCTGTGTCTGATTCTTACCAATCAGATATGTAAGCAATTTGCCGAAGGAGGCAAACCCTACTCGGCACTCGACTTGAAGCTACGCACCGGCATTCCTATCCGCATCGTCAACGAACTGCTGTACGAGCTGACCCAGATAAACATCATTACCGAAATATCAGGTGGCGACAAGGGCGAGACCACATATTACCAACCGGCAATATGCCTGACACGTCTCACCGTAGGCACTCTAATCGACCGGCTGGAAGCCAACGGCAAATGGGCTTTGAGCATAGACATGCGCAAACTTGCATCGCCTGTATGGAAGGAAGCTTTTGCCAACCGCTCGGATTATCTCAACAAACAGAGAAGTCTTCTCGTAAAGGATCTGTAATCATTTAAACAACGACAATAATATGCAAATCAAGAATTCACTTTACATCCTCATTACCGCTGCATTGACGCTTTCAGCCTGTACAAACCATCAGAAGGCCCGCAACAGCACACATACCGCTATGTCAAAAGATGCCGATGCAGCACAAGCGTCTGCCGAAGGCAACGTTGCTTATCTTTCTACAGCCGACTTCCGTCTGAAGATTATGGACTACGAAGCACATCAGACAGAATGGGTGTTTGAAGGCAAGCGCCCTGCCGTAATCGACTTCTACACCACATGGTGCGGACCTTGCAAGATGATGGCGCCTATTGTGGAGGAAACAGCAAAGAAGTATGCCGGCAAGGTAGACTTCTACAAGGTGGACATCGAAAAGGAGCAGGAACTGGCTCAGACGTTTGGCATTCAGAGCATACCCACTTTCCTATTCATCCCCGCCAAGGGCAAACCCACAATACAGATGGGGGCTATGCCTAAGGAGACTTTTGAGAATATGGTGAACGAAATCAGTAAATGACACATACAATCAGAAGCTGATGCACATACGGGCGCAAAGCACAAAGAAGTCGCCATTGTCATTGTTGATGTACTGGAACGAAGGCTGCAAGGCTATTGTCTTGTTGATCTGTCGTCGCCATGTCAGTTCGACAGAACGTTCTGTGCCCTGATTGAAACGGGCGTATTGTGCTGACAGTCCACATTCATTGCTGCTGTCGGTATATGCGCATCCCAACTCGGCGTATCTGTAGCAGCCATTATCACGACTAGTATTCTCAGAATACTGTGCCATGCACGCTACGCTTCGGTCGGCTGCTGCCCATACTGTCTGTTCGCCATAAACCCACCATGCGCATGAGGTGTGGCGACATGCCTCATCGGCAGAGGCCATCTCGCCCTCTTCATCAATCGGAAACTGACGGTTGTGTACAGCCACTCCAGCAAAGTAATTGGAGCCTCCGCGCGAATATTCCAGTTGCGAAATATTAAAGATACCATCTTTCTTGGGGCGCACTATGAAGGGATTGTCACGGCGCTTCCATCCGTTGTAGCCTACACCATTGTAAAGGCTGTTGCGGAATGTCCAGGCACCCTTTGTAACGTCAAAATAAACGGTAAGTCCCGACACGGGATAGTTGGCTATCGGATAGCTTGCGGCAATGGTTGGGAAGATACCTTCCGAGCCATTCAAGAAAAGCGACATGACATCGGATGTGAAGAAGTCTTCATTGACATTGCGCACTCCTAAAAACACATGTCCCGACTTCCACTCGTGCATAAAACCTAATACAGCTATGGATGCAAACATATTGTCGGCTTCGATATTGGAGAATCCTTGCCAATCATCAGCAATGGTGTCGTCGGTTTTTGCGACATGCAGGGTTGCCGCCTCAAAAGAATCCTTACCATTGCCAAATGGGATGTTCAGGTCCAAACGGAGTTGGTTGACCCAGTTGGTTTTCTTCTTCATATCCCACTGCCATTCTGTAGTGTATTCGCCACTAATATTCTGCGCTCTCGCCAAGCTTGCATTTATACAGCCTAATAAAAAGACAAATAATACACGATTCATAATCGTACTCACAATGTTATAGTTATAGTACTCTTTTGGAATTGCAAAAGTACGACTTTTTTCATGACATAAAAATACCTAATAATAGGTAAATTATCCGCAATGTCTGTTTCGCAATGCAAAACTATTCAAACAATCACATATCATAAGTTAGAAAGTTATTAGATTAGTATTAGAAAACCATTAGACTTATATTTGCATTTTTAATCGCTCAAAACTGCGAGTTGAACGCACGAAGAAATCTTTTGCTCAAAATTCTCGAGTTTTGCGCGCGCAAGCGTATATCACTTACACACAACAAATTACGCAAATACCGACAGAAGTGTGCAATTATCGCATAATCTAAAGTTGTCCTTTTCGTTGCTAAACGAATACATTTGTGCATAAAATAAGCCTCCGTTACATTACAAAAGGAATCCCGAAAGCATCCCGAAGGAATCCCGAAGGAATCCCGAAGGACTACTTTTGTAATGCAACGGAGGCTTATTTGATAAAAACATGATGTATTACGCCGTAACAAGCAATAAAAACGGCTCTCGAAATCTCTAGAATCGTTTTTTTATTTGTAACACATTTTTACTGCCTGTACGATATTTGCATACTACAACACCTACATTTCAGCTATGCTTTGCCAGCCAATGGCGAAGGCTGAACGTATGTGCGTGCGGCAAGTTCCTTGTCGAGCATATAGAGTCCGTAGCCGTTGCCCTGAATCATTCTGAAATTGTCGATGATGTTTTGTGCGTTTTCTTCTTCCTCCACCTGCTCGTCGATAAACCATTTGAGCATACTTTGTGTTGCATAGTCGTTCTCTGCAGTAGAAAGAGCAAAGAGATTGTTGATGAGCGATGTCACTTTTTGCTCGTGAGCGAGCGTGGCTTCAAACACCGCAAGCGGCGACTCCCATGTAGTAGGCACCGCCTCGATAGGCTTTAGTTCTACTCGACCGCCACGCTGTATGATGTAATTGAACATAATCTTGGCATGGTCTTGTTCCTCCTTAAACTGTACTTCAAACCAGTTGCCCATTCCAGGATTACCATTGGCGTGAGCATAAGCAGCCATAGAGAGATAAAGATAAGCCGACCATAATTCGGCGTTAATCTGGGCATTGAGAGCCTCTTCGATTTTTTTGTTCAGCATAATAATTTTGTTTTAAAGGTTTACTATTGCAAAGTTATACATTATTTCTATTAAAATAGACAAAAATGGTATTTTTAGGCGCTATAAGTGCTGTAAAGTCATAAAAAAATAGTAATTTTACACTTTGAAAGCGATGCTGCAAATCGCTTAGAATCGAAATAAACGGCAAAATCGGCGATTTTGCGCTTTTAGAGGCTTGTAGAAATCAGTATGTGGCAAGCGTCAGAAAGAAACTTAAAACAATATAATATAAAATGGACGAAAATCAGACAATTGATCAGGACAGGATTCTGAAGATTAACATTGAAGAGGAGATGAAATCCTCGTACATCGACTATAGTATGTCGGTGATTGTCGCTCGTGCCCTGCCTGATGTTCGTGACGGATTCAAGCCCGTACATCGCCGCATTCTTTACGGAATGCTGGGCATCGGAAACACAAGTTCTAACCCTTACAAGAAATGTGCCCGCGTCGTAGGTGAGGTGCTGGGTAAGTATCACCCGCACGGCGACTTTTCTGTCTACGGTGCATTGGTGCGTATGGGTCAGAGCTGGAACATGCGATACATGCTTGTAGACGGTCAGGGTAACTTCGGTTCGGTAGACGGAGACTCGCCTGCTGCCATGCGTTATACCGAGTGCAGACTCTCGAAGATGGGCGAACATATTATGGACGACCTGGATAAGGACACCGTAGACATGATGCCTAACTTTGACGACACACTTATGGAGCCGTCAGTAATGCCTACCAAGATACCGAACCTTCTGGTGAATGGCGGTAACGGCATTGCCGTGGGTATGGCTACCAACATTCCTACACACAACCTCGGTGAGGTGATTGACGGATGCTGCGCGTATATCGACAATCCCGACATCGACGTAGACGGACTTATGGAGTATATCAAGGCTCCTGACTTCCCGACAGGTGCATATATATATGGTCTGACGGGTGTGAAGCAGGCTTACGAGACTGGACGTGGCCGCATCATGATGCGCGCAAAGTCGGAAATCGAGAGTGGCGACGCACACGACAAGATTGTCATCACAGAGATTCCTTACGGCGTAAACAAGGCCGACCTCGTTGCTGGTATTGCCGACCTCGTCAAGGAGGGCAAGATTACCGGCATCTCGAATGTGAACGACGAGTCGGGCCGTCAGGGTATGCGTATCGTTGTTGACGTGCGCCGTGACGCTAACGCCAACGTCATACTCAACAAACTGTACAAGATGACTGCCATGCAGTCGTCGTTCTCGGTAAACTGCATCGCCTTGGTGAAGGGACGTCCACGTCTGCTCACTCTTAAGGAATGCGTGAAGTACTTTGTAGAGCATCGCCACGACGTGACAATACGCCGCACAAAGTTCGACCTTAAGAAGGCACAGGAACGTGCCCACATACTTGAAGGACTTGTCATAGCCTGCGACAACATCGACGAGGTAGTACACATTATCCGTGCCTCGAAGACACCGAGCGACGCACAGCGCAACTTGGAGAAGCGCTTCGACCTGGACGAGATACAGTCGAAAGCTATCGTAGACATGCGACTCTCGCAGTTGACCGGTCTGCGTATAGATCAGCTGCATGCTGAGTTTGAGGAACTGGAGCGTCAGATTGCTTATCTGCAGTCGATACTCGACGATCCCGAACTGTGCAAGAAGGTAATGAAGGACGAGCTGAACGAGGTGAAGGAGAAGTATGGCGACGAGCGTCGTACTGAAATCAAGCCTTTCGAGCACGAGTTCAATGCTGAGGACTTCTATCCTAACGACCCGGTGGTTATTACAGTAAGCCATATGGGATATATCAAGCGCACTCCGCTGAGCGAGTTCCGCGAGCAGGCTCGTGGTGGCGTAGGTTCGAAGGGAGCACGTACACGCGAGCAGGACTTCACCGAATACATCTATCCTGCAACAATGCACCAGACAATGCTGTTCTTCACACGCAAGGGTCGTTGCTACTGGCTCAAGTGCTACGAGATACCGGAGGGCGACAAGAACTTCAAGGGACGTGCCATTCAGAACATGCTCAACATCGAGCCGGACGACTCGGTAAATGCAATGCTGCGTCTGCGCGGACTGAACGACGAGGAGTTTGTCAATTCACACTACGTTGTGTTTGCCACAAAGAACGGTACTATCAAGAAGACTTGCCTGGAGGCTTACTCACGTCCACGTACCAATGGCGTTAACGCCATAAACATCGTAGATGGTGACGAGGTGGTAGACGTTCGACTGACCAACGGCAAGAACGAAATTATCCTTGCCAACCGCAACGGTCGCGCCGTACGCTTCGACGAGAATACAGTACGCTCTATGGGACGTGTATCAACAGGTGTACGTGGTATGCAGCTCGATGGTGACGACGACCAGGTTGTAGGTATGATTATCGTCAATAATGCCGAGACCGAGACCGTTATGGTGGTATCGGAGAATGGTTATGGCAAGCGTTCGCAGGTAGAAGACTATCGCAAGACAAACCGTGGCGGTAAGGGTGTGAAGACATTCTCTATCACAGAGAAGACCGGCCGACTGGTAGCCATCAAGAACGTGACCGACGACAACGACCTCATGATTATCAACAAGAGTGGCATTGCCATTCGTCTTGCCGTGAGCGATTGTCGTGTAATGGGACGAGCCACACAGGGTGTACGCCTTATCAACCTCTCGAAGAAGAATGATGTGATTGCAAGCGTATGCAAGGTTATGAGCTCTGAACTTGAAGCCAAACTTGCCGACGACAACGCAGAACAAGAGACTGAGGCTAAAGACACACCGAATACAGCTGAGAATAATTCAGAAAATGAAAAATAAAACATTTTAAATATATTTGAATATGAGAAAATTGTTTATGTTGGCAGTGATGGTAGTAGCTACCTCATCTGCATTTGCACAGGACGTAAAGAGCGTCCTTAAGTCGAAAGACTACGCTGAGGCAAAGTCTCAACTCGACGCTTGTCTTTCGTCATTGAACAATGAGGAAAAGGCAAAGGCTTACAACAAGCTCGTAGAGCTCTCGCTTCAGAAGGTCAACAAGGAAATGGCTGTGATGAGCGAGAACCAGGTGATGGAACAGATGGGACAGAAAGACGGCAAACTGAAACCAGTTGACAAGGAAGGTATGTACTCATCACTCACCAACGCTCTCAACGCAGCTATGGAGTGCGACAAGTATGACCGCATGCCTAATGCCAAGGGCAAGGTGGCTCCCAAGTTCCACAAGAAGAACCAGGCTGCTCTGTGGCCTCTGCGTCTGAACCTTATCAATGCCGGTCAGGACTGCCTGCAGAAGGAAGACAACAATGGCGCTTTCAACTACTATGCTGCTTATGTCAACAGCGGTACTTCTGCCCTGTTCGACGATTTCGACAAGACAAAGTCGCCGGATACATACCTCGGCGAGGTAGCTCGTGTAGCTGGCGTAATAGCTTATCAGGCAAAGAAAATGGACGATGCCAACAAGTATATCGACATTGCCCTGAACGATACTGCTTCATACAAGGACGCCCTTGGACTGAAGATGGCTATGATGCAGCAGTCGATGAAGACAAAGGAGGACTCTGTAAAGTGCCTCAAGAGCTTCGAGGACCTCTATGCCAAGGACAAGAGCGAGACTATCTTCACAAACCTCGCTACTCTGTATGGCAACCTCAACATGAAGGACAAGCAGATGAAACTCATCGAAGAGCGTCTGGCTTCTGATCCTAACTGCTTCACAGCATGGGCTGTCAAGGGCCAGGCTGAGATGAACGACAGCAAATGGGATGAGGCTCTTGCCGACCTGAAGAAGGCTAATTCTATCAAGCCGAACGCACTTGTGCTGACTTGGATGGGATTCTGCAACAACAACAAGGCAGCTAACTTGCAGGACGCAAATGAGCAGAAGAAGATTCTGACTGAGTCACAGGGCTACCTGGAGAAGGCTCGCGACCTCGACCCTAACCAGCAGGAGGCCAACTGGAAGTATCTGCTCTATAATACATACTATGTTCTTTATGGTGCAGACGACAGCCGTACAAAGGCTTTGGATCCTAACAAGTAAAGTGTAACAGCTTCAACAAATTAAGGTGCGCACCATGTTCTGTGAAAGTCATGAATGCGCACCTTTCATTTTTACAGTAGGGTATGTTCAGGAAATTATTGTTTATGGTATTGGCTTTGGGCATCTGCCTTCCAACGATGTGCTATGCACAGAAGAAGGAGATATCAAAGGCAAAGGATGATGTCAAGGCAGGTAAATCGTTAGCTGAGGCAGAGGCTTCAATGCGTAAGCTTCTTACCGATTCAGCAAATAAGGACAATGAGAAAATTTGGCTCGTACTTTTTGACGCTGTAAGAAAACAGTATGAAACGGTAAACGAGCAGATGTATCTGAAACAAAAGGCAGACACATCCAAACTTTTCCTTGCGGCCTACAGAATGTTTGGTGTTTTGGAAGGGCTTGATTCTGTAGAATGGAATCTTAAGGGCATGCAACAGGCAAAAATGAAATACCGCAAACGTCATGCAGAATATCTAAATGCATTGAGAGGCAACCTTTATAATGGCGGACTGTTCTTCATCGGCAAGAATGATTATAAGAATGCATACAACCTCTTTGAAGCGTATATAGATTGTGCAAGGCAGCCTATCTTTGCAGCTTACGACTATCAGAACAAAGATAAGAGAATAGGAACTGCTGCATTCTATACCGTTTACTGCGGATACAAGCAGAGCGACGCAAAGCGTACGTTGAACTACGCAGACGTTGCACAGAAGGACACAGCAAGATTGGCCATGACATATCAATACATGGCTGAAACGTATAGGCAGAAAGCTGATACTGCAAATTTTGTAGAAGTACTTGAGAGTGGTTTTGCCCACTATCCGCAGTCAAAATATTTCTTCTCGCATCTGTTTGACTATTATTACAAGCAGAGCAAGTATGACGTAGCTACTGCATTGTGCGACGACGCTATTGAGGCTGACACTTCAAGTGTTGTTGCCTTGTTTGCCAAATCAACAGTACTGCTTGCACAGCAGAAATATGACGATTGCGTGAGCATTTGCGACAAGGTGATTGCAAAAGACAAGAATTTTGCCGACGTTTATCTGAACGCTGGCTTGGCGTATTTCAATCAAGCCACTTACATTGAAAGGACAATGAGGCACAGCCGTGAGAAAACACAAAAGCTGAAAGCGCTTTTTAAAAAGGCATTGCCCTATATGCAAGAGTATAGAAAACAAGCTCCTAACGAAAAATCAAAATGGGGAGTACCTCTCTATACTATCTATCTCAACTTGAATATGGGACGTGAGTTTGAGGAAATTGACAAACTCATGAAAAAATAAATGAGAGTTGAAAATTGAGAGGTGAGAGTTGAGAGTTATGATATGTTGATTTTGATAATATTATATCAAAGGTAATCATAACTCTCAATTTTCGACTCTCAACTGTTAACAACTCTCAACTGTTATAGGTTCTCAAGACTCACTGGCTGTTCTTTCGGAGTCTTGTGTTCCTTTTGTTGCTGGTCGGCAGGTTGCTGCTCCTTATTTACAGAAAGTGGCAACT
Source organism: uncultured Prevotella sp. (assembly GCA_905193385.1). Taxonomy (GTDB): domain Bacteria; phylum Bacteroidota; class Bacteroidia; order Bacteroidales; family Bacteroidaceae; genus Prevotella. Next base: position 17,413 of record CAJJOL010000020.1, read on the forward strand.
GGCGTTCTACAGGATTGCCATCCTCGTCAAGAACTATTTCCTCTTCAACTTTCACACTATCGTTAAGCGAAGTGTCAGCCTTGGCTCTTGGCACATAACTTGAGCAATTATACATTGAGGAAGTAATGCCCTCATCCTTAGGCTTGCCGAATTTTGCACGATACTTACTGAAAGCAGGGTCTTTCAACAAAGCCTCAAGGAAGTATCCGCATATTGGCAATGCCGTACGCGAACCCTGACCCAAAGCTCCAGTTCGGAAGTGTATGCAACGATACTCACCTCCAACCCATGCACCTACTACAAGATTAGGGCTGACACCCATAAACCAAGCGTCAGAGTGATTGTTTGAAGTACCGGTCTTGCCACCCCAATCTGTATCACGATACTGTCCTACATAACCATTCAGGCTCATTGATGTACCGCCTGGTTCACGCAGACCGCTCATGAGCAGTTGCTGCATGAGGAAAGCGCTTCTATATGGAATCACCTGTTCCTCGTTTGTGGGCGATGTATAAATCTCTTTTCCATTACGGTCAAGAATACGCGTCACAAGCTGACGTCTTACATACTTGCCATCGTTGGCAACAGTAGAATAAGCATTGGCCAATTCAAGGAGGTTGACATCACTTGAACCAAGAGCAAGAGCCGGAGTCTCATCAAGCGGACTTTCAATACCCATCTTGTGTGCAGTCTCTGCGATGCGCTGAATACCCATCTCCTGTCCAAGACGAACTGCTACAGAATTTATGCTTCGTGCAAATGCACCCTTCAAAGGAATGGAGTCGCCTGAGAAAGAACCATTGGCGTTAGTAGGTGCCCACGTCACTTCCTTGCCTGCTACCTTGTCATATACCTGCATTGAGATATACTCATCGCGACGCTTGTCGCAAGGCGTGAGTCCCTGATTCATCGCCTCGGTATATACAAAGAGCTTGAATGTAGAACCAGGCTGACGCATTGCCGTCACCTTGTCATACTTCCATGACTTGAAGTCGATGTCGCCCACCCATGCTTTCACAGCACCAGTCTGCGGTTCCATGGCAACGAATGCACAATGCATGAAATGAACCATATAGCGGATTGAGTCCATTGTAGACATCTCCTTTTCTATGGTGCCATGCTCGTAATCGAACAACTTCACCTTGTGCGGACGGTTGAGATAGTACTCAATTGAATCAGGGTTATTGGGGAAGCGTGCCAGAAGATTCTTGTAAACGGGTTGCTTCTGTGCTATTCCTTCAATGAAATTAGGGATGACATTATGATTTTCGTCCTGCCATGGATCCTGATTGCCCCAATGGTTGTTGAAGTTGCGCTGCACCTGCTTCATCTGTTTTGCAGCAGCTTCTTCGGCGTACTTCTGCATGCGCGAATCAATGGTGGTATAAATCTTCAAACCTGAAGTATAAAGATCGTAACCGTTTTCACGACACCAGTTCTTCAGTTCGGCAGAAACAGCCTCACGGAAGTAAAGAGCCTGGCCATCATAGTTGCTCTCAACACTATAGCTGAGCTTAATAGGCTTCTGGCTAAGTTCGTCAAATTCGGTGCGTGTCAAATCGCCATGCTTGAGCATATTGCTGAGCACCACATTGCGACGACGCTGCGAGTTCTCAGGATGCGAGATAGGATTGTAGTAAGTGGTAGCCTTAAGCATTCCAACAAGCACAGCAGCCTGATCTGTCGTCAATTCTTTTGGAGTACAGTTGAAATACGTCTTTGAAGCCGTCTTTATACCAAATGCGTTAGAACCGAAGTCAACTGTATTGGCGTACATTGTGATAATATCCTTCTTGTCGTGGGTCAACTCCAGCTTCGTGGCGATGATCCATTCCTTAGACTTCATGATGAGCATACGAACACCAGGAATCATACCAAGCAATCCAGTAGAATAGTCGGTGCGTACACGGAACATATTCTTAGCCAACTGCTGCGTGATTGTAGAAGCTCCACGAGCATCATGATGCATGACAGCATCCTTCACAGCTCCTATAAGTCCTGGGTAGTCAATTCCATGATGACTGTAGAAGCGCTCGTCCTCGGTATCAATAAGGGCTTTCCAGAAAGCAGGATTTACCTCCTCATATTTTACCGGAGTTCTATTCTCGTTAAAATATTTGCCAATCATTACACCATCGGCACTATATATCTCTGAGGCTTCGTGAGTCTCAGGATTCATAATAGTGTAAAAACCAGGTGATTTACCAAACAGCCACAAGAAGTTTGTGTCTACCATGCCAAGGTAGATGAAAAACGCTACTATGCAGGATGCGATTCCTACAAGTGTCTTGGTGTACCACGCTTTGCCTTTGTACAAATTGCGATACCAAGGCCAAAAAGCCTTGACTTTACGCATACACCAGATGAGAAAGTCTTTTATTTTTTTCATCTTTAAATGATTATTTTGTTTGCTAATCTTGGTATATTATCTTGCAAATGTACGAAAATAGTTTAACCTATCAGTTGGTTGTCTATATAATTTATGATTTCTTTAATATTGTCGGGATGGAACCACATGATATTCTTATCCCGCTTGAACCATGTCTGCTGTTTACGACAGTAGCGTCGGCTATTGCTTTGTATGTTGAATATACATTGATCGATGGTTATAAGTCCATCAAGATATTCGAAGGTCTCCTTGTAGCCTACTGTGTTCAATGAGTTGAGGCCTCGCTTGTCGTATACGGCAAGTGCTTCGTCTACAAGTCCTTCGTCAAACATTTGAAGCACGCGCGCATTAATACGATTGTACAATTCTTCACGGTCGCGGTTCAGACCTATCTTTATTATGTCAAACGGACGTTGTTTCTTGGCGTTCTGCCTGAATGAAGTGTAAGTCTTCCCCGTCATATGGCATATTTCCAAAGCATGCACGACACGGCGTGGGTTGTTGCGGTCGACAATCTTCCAATGCTCAGGATCTAAAAGTTTAAGTTCTTCGACAAGCCTGGGCAACCCTTCTGTTTCCAATCGCTGTTTCATCCATTCACGTGTATTGTCGTCGATTGTCGGTATGTCATCAATACCATTGCATACAGCGTCTATGTACATCATAGAGCCTCCACTCATAAGCGCCACATCCGAGGTATTGAAGAGATTGTCGGTAAGAAGTTGCATAACATCTTCTTCGAACAACGAAGCGCTATAATAATCTTCAAGATGATGATTGCCTACAAAATAATGCTTCACACGCTGCTGTTGCTCTGGTGTAGGGGCTGCTGTTCCAATTGGTATTTCGCTGAAAATCTGACGCGAGTCGGCATTGACTATAGGAATATTGAGATGTTCGGCAATTTGCAAACATAATTCCGTCTTTCCTACACCAGTGGGACCTACAATAACAATAAGTTTCTTGCTCATTATTGTCTTTATGTGAATATAAAAAACGGGAGTTAAGTAGACTCTTGTCTTTTACCATTCTACTTAGCTCCCTTTATTTGATTAATACGTTTAGCGTATGATACCTCTCTTAGAAGATTCCACGAAATCAATAATGTATTGAACTTCATTAGTAATCTCAAGCTCGTTCTTAATCTCCTGAATGCCTTCAGACATTATACCCTTAGAGTAGAGTTTGCGATAAGCATTGTGGATAAGGTCAATCTTCTCGTTAGAGAATCCGCGACGACGGAGTCCGACAAGATTCAATCCACAATATTTTGTAGGTTCCTTGCCAGCGATGATGAACGGAGGAATGTCCTGGCTGAATCGGCATCCACCCTGAATCATCACATATCCACCTATTCGGCAGAACTGATGGCATAGAACGTTTGCAGAAATAATAGCATTGTCGTCCACAACAACCTCACCGGCAAGTTTGGTAGAGTTGCCAATAATCAGGCCGCTACCGAGAACACAGTCGTGAGCTACGTGTACGCACTCCATAAGCAGATTGTTTGAACCTACCACAGTCTCGCCTCTTGAAGCTGTACCACGCGAGATAGTTACATTCTCGCGTATGCTGTTGTTGTCGCCAACACGGCAGATTGTTTCCTCGCCTCTGAATTTCAAATCCTGCGGCTTGGTAGAGATGCTTGCACCCGGGAAGAACTCATTGCCATTTCCGATGCGTGCTCCTACGTGAATAGTTACGCTGTTCTGCATAACATTATTGTCACCGATTTCTACATTACGGTCAATGTAGCAGAAAGGGCCAATGATATTGTTGTCACCGAGCTTTGCGTCGGGATGGACGTATGCTAAGGGGCTTATCTGATTCATCTTGAAGTTATTTTTTTGAATTGAATTCTACTTGTTCTTTACAATCTGAGCTGTAAATGTTGCTTCTGACACCACATGGTCGCCTACAAATACATAGCCTTTCATTGATGAGATGCCATGACGCAATGGTGAAAGCAAGTCAACCTTGAAGAGCAATGTGTCTCCTGGGACCACCTTCTGGCGGAATTTCACGTCGTCAATCTTCATGAAATATGTAGACCAACGCTCTGGCTCCTCAAGAGTGTTGAGTACGAGCAGACCGCCACATTGTGCCATTGCCTCAATCTGAAGCACACCTGGCATTACCGGCTCCTGCGGGAAGTGGCCAGTAAAGAAAGGTTCATTGGCTGTAACGTTCTTCACACCCACAATGCTTGTAGCACCAAGAGCTACCACCTTGTCAACAAGCTGCATAGGATAACGATGAGGCAGAAGCTCACGTATTCTGATGTTGTCCATTATGGGAGCTTCATTCGGATCGTATATCGGAGCCTGAATCTCGTGCTTGCGAATCTCGCGACGCATCTGACGTGCAAACTTGTTGTTGATGGTGTGGCCAGGGCGTGTTGCAATGATGCGTCCCTTGATAGGCTTGCCAATAAGCGCCATATCGCCAATGATGTCAAGCAACTTGTGTCGTGTACACTCATTCTCCCATACCAGAGGCTTGTGCTGTATGTAGCCCAATTCGTTTGCATCACGACGCTCCACCTTAAGCATGTCGGCCAATGAATCAAGACGCTCCTGTGTGGTCTGCTTCTCGTATATAACGATGGCATTGTCCAAGTCGCCACCCTTAATAAGGTTGGCCTTAAGCAGAGGTTCGATGTCACGAACGAAGACGAATGTGCGTGCCGGAGCTATCTCTTCAGCAAATTTCTCCACACAGTCAAGTGTAGCAAACTGTGAGTTGATGAATTTAGAATTGAATGAGCACATTGCTGTGAGTGAGAATTCCTCGTCAGGCAGAATAGTGATGCAAGAACCAGTCTCTTCATCCTTCACTTCTATCTTATGACGGATGATATACCAGTCCTTAGGTGCATTCTGTTCTTCAACACCAATTTCATTGATTTTCTGAACATACAAGGCTGCGCTGCCATCGAGAATAGGGAATTCAGGACCATTTACCTGAATAAGACAGTTGTCAATACCCATAGCATAGAGTGCTGACATACCATGCTCGATGGTAGAAACACGTACATCATCCTTGCCTAATACTGTGCCACGCTGTGTGTCTACTACATTCTCGGCAATAGCCTGAATTGTTGGCATTCCGTCAATGTCAATTCGTTGTATCTTATATCCGGAGTTCTCAGGAGCTGGATTGAATGTGACTGTAAGGCTCAAACCTGTGTGAAGTCCTTTGCCGCACAGGGAGAAACTACCCTTTAGTGTCTTCTGTTTTGATGACATATATTTTTATTTTTTCAGTTGTTCAATTTCCTTTTTAATGTCTGCCAGGTCTTTGTACATTTCGGGCAGACGGCGGAAAATAGCTTGTGACTTGAAGTAGGCACGTGGATTCATCGGAGGAGTTCCGATAAGTTCCTCCCCACCCTTAAGACTTCCTGGTACGCCTGATTGTGCACCGAGGAAGGTCTTGTTGCCGATGGTAATGTGTCCGGCAAGTCCTACCTGACCGCCAAACATACACCATGAACCTACCTTTGTACTGCCCGCAATACCTACTTGGGCAGACATCACAGTATTCTCACCTATTTCCACATTGTGCGCTACCTGTACAAGGTTGTCAAGTTTCACACCCTTACGTATAATGGTAGAACCCATTGTAGAACGGTCAACACAGGTATTAGCTCCGATTTCTACATTGTCCTCGATAGTTACAATTCCTATCTGCGGAATCTTGTCGTAGCCATCAGCATTAGGTGCGAATCCGAATCCGTCAGATCCGATAACGCTACCTGCGTGCAATGTGACATTATTTCCCAATTTGCAACCTTGATAGATTGTTGTATTGGGATAGATTATACAGCCAGAACCTATTTTCACGTTATCACCAACAACTGCATGCGGATATATCTGGCAGTTGTCACCTATAACAGTATTTTCGCCAATACATGCAAACGGTCCTACATAACAGTCTTTGCCGACTTTAGCAGTTGGAGCTATGTAGGCTTGTGGTGCGATACCTGTCTTTTTGGGCTTGCTTGCCTCGTATATCTGCAGAAGTTTGGCTATACATTCATAGGCATTCTTTACTCGTATGAGTGTTGTAGCAACTGGTTTTTCCAGTTCTACATCCTCATTTATTATTACAATGGATGATTTTGTGTCGTATATGTAATGGGTGTATTTGGGATTTGAGAGGAACGAGATTGCTCCTTCAACACCTTCTTCTATCTTTGCAAAGGTATGTACGGCGGCATTGTTGTCACCTTCCACTCTTCCACCGATAACACTGGCGATTTGTTCTGCTGTAAATTCCATTTTTATAATGTCTATTCTTTGTTTCTTATAAGTTAGTAAGTGTTGTAGCATAGGTGAATAAGCACTCTTAGCCACAACACATAATATTATTTTTGCAAAAATAAGAAATTTTATTGTAGATACAGCATTTTAGCACTATTAATTTCGTGTATTGAACATAATAATGCCAACTTCTATCCTCAAATATGTTTATTTGTGGTTAGATGCCATACTTTTGCAGTTCTTGATCCATCTGCTTCTGCAGCTCTTGCGCCTTATGGGCAGCCACCTCGGCAAAGTCTTCGCCATTGGATGCATAGATAATGCCGCGTGAGCTGTTCACCAGAAGTCCGCATTCCGAATTCATACCATATTTGCACACCTCTTCGAGTGAACCGCCCTGCGCACCTACGCCCGGAACGAGCAGGAAGTGATCGGGTGCAATCTTACGGATGTCTTCAAACATACGACCCTGTGTAGCGCCTACTACATACATCATGTTGTCCTTCGAGCCCCACTGCTGTGATGTGCGGAGCACTTTCTCAAAGAGGCGCTCACCCTGTTTGTCTTCAGTAAGCTGGAAGTCGTAGCTGCCCTTGTTGCTTGTCAGAGCAAGTACAATCACCCATTTGTCCTTATATCCGAGGAACGGGGTGACGCTATCCTCGCCCATGTAAGGAGCAACAGTGAGAGAGTCAACATCGTACTCCTCGAAGAATGTGCGTGCGTACATTGCACTTGTGTTGCCTATGTCACCACGCTTGGCGTCAGCTACGATGAAGTGGTTGGGATAGTTCTCTTTAAGATACTTGATGGTCTTCTCAAACGAGATGAGTCCCTTCACGCCGAAAGCCTCATAGAACGCGAGGTTTGGCTTGTACGATACACAGTAAGGAGCAGTGGCATCGATGATGGCTTTGTTGAAAGCGAATATCGGGTCTTCCTCATTGAGGATATGTGATGGAACCTTCTTGAGGTCGGTGTCAAGACCTACGCACAGAAACGTGCGCTTGGTCTTTATCTGATTTACCAATTCTGATCTGTTCATAACGATTAGTATTTATAAATTGATGATTCAATTAGTATTTACAACGTATGTTACAACTGATGATTACAGTTCGTTCTCTTTCATCTTCTCCGCATTCTCAGCCACGGTAAGTGCGTCAATCATCGACTGAATGTTGCCGCCCATGAAGCCGGGAAGGTCGTATACGGTCATGCCGATGCGATGGTCGGTGACACGGCCCTGCGGGAAGTTGTATGTACGAATCTTTGCTGAGCGGTCGCCAGTAGAGACGAGAGTCTTACGACGGTTGGCAATGTCGTCGACATATTTCTGGTGCTCCTTATCATAGATATATGTACGCAGGCGCGCAAGAGCTCTTTCCTTGTTCTTGGGTTGGTCACGTGTCTCGGTACATTCAATGAGGATTTCCTCTACCTCGCCGGTATTAGGATTCTTCCACATATAGCGGGCACGTACACCCGACTCCACCTTGTTCACATTCTGACCACCTGCACCTGAAGAGCGGAAGGTATCCCACTTGATTTCGCCCTCGTTGATATTTACCTCAAACGGGTCGGCCTCGGGAAGAACGGCAACGGTAGCGGCAGAAGTCTGCATACGACCGTTTGATTCTGTCACGGGGACACGCTGTACGCGGTGAACACCCGACTCATACTTCAATGTGCCGTACACGTTGTCGCCGCTTACTGCAAAGCAGATTTCCTTGAAGCCGCCTACAGCACCTTCGCTTTCGCTTGTGACAGACACAGTCCAACCCTTCGACTCGCAATACTTCTTGTACATCATGAATATCTCGCCTGCAAAGAGACAAGCCTCATCGCCACCAGTACCGGCACGAATCTCCATCTGTACGTTCTTAGCGTCCTCCGGGTCTTTCGGTACAAGTGCAATCTTTATCTCTTCCTCAAGTTGAGGCTGAAGTTCTTCGTTTGTAGCAAGTTCCTCGCGCGCCATCTCCTTCATGTCAGGGTCTTGCTCGTTCATGATAATATCCTTTGCCTCGGCAATGCCGTTAAGACAATTGATGTACTTCTGACGAAGTTTCATGATGTCCTCAAGGTCCTTGTATTCCTTTGTCAGTTTCACGTAACGCTGCTGGTCGGCAATTACAGAAGGGTCGGTGATAAGGGTTGACACTTCCTCGTAGCGTGCTTCCAGTCCGTCAAGCTTTTCTAATATATTATTGTTTTCTGCCATTTGTCAAATTAATGTTGATATGATGCAGGGGTGATGTGGTGAAATGTGTAGAAGTTGTTATTAATATTCAAATTCACCATACTCCGACTTGATGAGCAGCGAGCGCTTACCTTCTTCGATGTGGCCTACAATCTGTGCATCGATGTTGAAGCTCTTGCTGATCTCAATCACCTTCTCGGCTACTTCCGGACGTACATAAATCTCCATGCGGTGACCCATGTTGAATACCTTGTACATTTCCTTCCAGTCGGTCTGGCTATGCTCCTGAATGAGGCGGAACAATGGAGGAACGGCAAACATGTTGTCCTTGATAACACGGCAGTTGTCGCCTACGAAGTGCAGAACCTTGGTCTGTGCGCCACCGGTGCAATGAACCATACCATGGATTTCAGGACGCAGTTCGTCAAGCAGACGCTTGATTACCGGAGCGTAGGTACGTGTAGGTGAGAGTACGAGCTGGCCTGCGTTTACAGGTGCGCCTTCTACTTCGTCGTTCAGACGGCAGCCGCCGCTATAAACGAGTTCCTCGGGCACAGCGTGGTCGTAGCTTTCAGGATATTTCTCAGCAAGATACTTTGCGAATACGTCGTGACGGGCACTTGTCAGTCCATTAGAACCCATACCGCCGTTGTACTGCTTCTCGTATGTTGCCTGTCCGAAAGAAGCCAGTCCTACGATAACGTCACCCGGACGTATGTTGGCATTGTCGATAACGTCCTTGCGCTTCATACGGCAAGTTACGGTAGAGTCGACAATGATGGTGCGTACGAGGTCGCCAACGTCGGCTGTCTCGCCGCCTGTAGCATATACGCCTACTCCCATTTCGCGCAATTCGGCAAGCAGCTCGTCGGTGCCATTGATGATGGCCGAGATAACCTCGCCCGGGATGAGCATCTTGTTACGTCCGATAGTGCTTGATACAAGAATATTGTCAACAGCACCTACACAGAGAAGGTCGTCGGTATTCATGACGATAGCGTCCTGGGCAATGCCTTTCCATACGCTGATGTCGCCTGTCTCCTTCCAGTACATATATGCAAGTGACGATTTTGTACCGGCACCATCAGCGTGCATAATATTGCAATATTCCGGATCACCGCCCAGGATATCGGGGATAATCTTACAGAAAGCCTGAGGATAAAGACCCTTGTCTATGTTCTTTATAGCATTGTGTACGTCTTCCTTGGCGGCGCTGACTCCGCGCATCATGTATCTATTGGATTTGTCCATTGTTATATTATTTGATATGTTTCGATTTTGAGTTTATTATATATATTAAAGTTGCTCCTCGCCGTTCCAGAAGTCCCAGCTGGCAAAGGCTTGAAGCAGCAGCATTTCCAGTCCGTTCTTTGTTGTGGCACCATGTTCAGCTCCCTTCTTCATGAATAGAGTTTCGTCGGGATTGTATATAAGGTCGTACAATATATTGTGGCTGCCCATAGCTTCGTATGGGAGGTCTGGGCAAGAATCGGCTTTGGGGTACATGCCTACCGGTGTGCAGTTGACGATGACGTTGTATTCCTTGACAAGTTCGGGAGTCACCTCGTCGTATGTGATGCATCCGTCTCGCTTCGTGCGGCTTACGAACAATGTTTCCAGACCCAATGTATTCAGTCCGTACTCTATTGCCTTCGACGCTCCACCCGTGCCCAATATGAGTGCTTTCTTATGGAATTTCTCCAGCATGGGTTCGATGCTTCTTGTGAAGCCGATAACGTCGCTGTTGAAGCCCTTGAGGATGGGATTCTTGCCTTTGTGAGTAATTCTGATAACGTTTACTGCGCCAATAGACTTAGCTTCCGGACTTATATCATCAAGATAGCTTATGACCTTCTGCTTGTATGGAATGGTTACATTAAGTCCTTTGAGTTCGGGATTTGAAGCCAGAATCTCGGGCAGTTCATCTATTTGTGGAATTTCAAAATTAATGTAGCGTGCATTTATGTTCTCATTGGTAAATTTCTCGTTAAAGAAACTTACCGAGAATGAGTGGCCCAATGGAAATCCTATTAATCCATACTTGTCCATATATTCTACTTTTAGATGGTTATGAAATAAATGTTTTTACTTCGTTGCAAAATACATTGTGCAGATGCCAAGCGTAAACCTCTTGAATGACGCTTCCGCAAAACCTGCCTTTTTCAATATTCCTATCATTACCTCTCCTTGCGGAAACGCTTCTATTGTTGCTGTGAGATATGAGTAAGCCGTCTTATCACCCGAAATCATTCTGCCGTATAATGGCAATATTGTGTGCGAATAGATCTTGAACAGTTGGCGCATGGGGAAGTGCACCGGTGTTGTCAATTCCAGTATGCAGAGATGTCCTCCCTTCTTCAATACTCGGTGCATCTCCTCAAGTCCCTTGTCCAAGTTCTGGAAGTTGCGTATTCCGAAAGCTGCTATCACAGCATCGAATGAGTCTTCAGGAAAAGACAGATTCATACAGTCCTCTTTACTGAATGATATGGTGTCGCCCAGCCCGAGAGCGTCGACTTTCTGTCTGCCGATATTCATCATCCCCTCACTTATGTCAGCTCCTACAAGCTGCTTGGGACTTAACATCGCGGCAGCCTGAATGGCAAAGTCGCCTGTTCCTGTAGCTACGTCAAGGATGTGCTGTGGCTTGAATGGTTTCAGCCGGTTAAGAGCCATCTTTCGCCACGCCTTGTCGATGTTCCAAGACAGTCGGTGGTTGAGTTTGTCGTAGGAGTGGGCGATATTGTCAAACATCTGTTCCACTTGCTCTCCCTTTTCCTGTGTATTGTTGTAAGGGGTTATCTTTTCCTGTTTGTATGTCATTGTTGCAGTGTTACGGAAATCAAAAAATGTTGGGTGTTGAACGTTATTTATGTCAGCCTCATTGTCAGCCCATTAGATCACATTCATCACCCAACATTCCATATACTACTTGCGTGTAGCGAGGTAAGAAGCTACATTCTTTTCTATACGTGCGGCAATGTCACCGTCTTCTGCAGTCTTGTCAAACTTTTCACCGGTGATGTGCTCGTACAGCTCGATGTAGCGTTCGCTTACACTTTCTGCATACTCGTCGGTGATTTCGGGCATAACCTGTCCTGGCTCATTCATGAAGTTGTGTTCAATGAGCCACTGGCGTACAAATTCCTTAGAGAGCTGCTTCTGTGGCAGACCCTTCTCAAACTTCTCCTCATAGCCGTCAGCGTAGAAGTAGCGGCTTGAGTCGGGAGTGTGGATTTCGTCGATGAGGTAGACCTTGCCATCGCGCTTGCCAAACTCGTACTTAGTGTCAACAAGGATAAGTCCACGCTTTTCAGCCATTTCCTGACCGCGCTGGAAGATACGACGTGTATAATCTTCCATTACTGCATAGTCCTCTGCACTTACAATACCCTGTGCTATAATTTCTTCCTTAGAGATATTGAGGTCGTGACCCTCGTCGGCCTTTGTCGTAGGAGTGATGATTGGCTCCGGGAAACGCTGGTTTTCCTTCATTCCTTCAGGAAGCTTAACGCCACATATTTCACGGCATCCCTCCTTATAGGCACGCCATGCTGAACCGGTAAGAATAGAACGGATAATCATTTCCACACGGAATCCTTCACACTTCAGACCTACTGTCACCATTGGGTCGGGAGTTGCAAGTTTCCAGTTGGGACAGATGTCGATAGTTGCATCAAGGAACTTAGCTGCAATCTGGTTCAATACTTGTCCCTTGAATGGTATGCCCTTCGGCAATACCACATCAAAAGCGGAGATTCTGTCGGTGGCTACCATTACTATGACATCGTCATTGATGTCATATACGTCGCGCACCTTACCATGGTACACGCTTTTCTGTCCTTCAAAATGAAAATCAGTTTGTGTAAGTGCTTTCATACTTTCTAATATAAATTTATATTTGTTTATGAATTCTGATTTGCTGTGCCTTCTTTTCGCTCGTCATTGCTCTTGTCGTGAGCCTCGTAGGCGTTGACAATGCGTGTTACGAGTTTGTGACGCACTATATCCTTCTGCTCCAATGGCACAAAACCTATTCCTTCCACATCTTTTAAAATGCTGAGTGCTTCCTTTAGTCCGCTCTTTTGTCCGCGTGGCAGGTCTATCTGCGTCATGTCTCCAGTGACAATCATCTTGGTGTTCCATCCCATACGTGTCAGGAACATACGCAGCTGAGCCGGTGTGGTGTTCTGCGCCTCATCGAGTATCACTACAGCGTCGCTGAGCGTACGGCCGCGCATGAATGCAAGTGGAGCTATCTGTATGACGTTCTTTTCAATCATGTCCTGCAGCTTTACTGCCGGCAGCATGTCTTCCAAAGCATCGTACAGCGGTTGCAGATACGGATCTATCTTGTCCTTCATGTCGCCAGGAAGAAATCCCAGTTTTTCGCCAGCCTCAACAGCTGGACGCGAGAGAATTATCTTGCGTATGGTCTTTTCCTTCAAGGCTCTGACGGCAAGAGCGATACTTAGATAAGTTTTGCCGGTTCCTGCAGGACCAGTTGCAAAGACCATATCGTTCTTTTCGAAAGCGTCAACCAGCTGCTGCTGGTTCTGGCTCTTGCATTTTATGGGCTTGCCGGATATGTTGTAGACAATTACGCCCTTTACTCCGTCGGCTTTTGTCTGCTTGCCTTTTATAATGTCGAGAATGTCCTCTTCACCGATGCTGTTGTATTTCAGCACGTGACGGCGCATATTCTCGATATTCTCCTCGAATGAAGCCATTTCCTCTTCATCGCCCAAAACGCGTATTACATTATCGCGCGCTACGATACGTAGTTTCGGGTAGAGCGACTTGATCATCTGCAGATGTCCGTTGCCCACACCATAAAATACTACTGGGTCTATGTCTTCAAGTATGATATGTTTCTCTATCAAAATTTATAATATGTTATTTTAGATGCAAAGGTACGTTTTTTTGTACAAATTCAAAAAAAAAACTCAGATATTTCCAAAAATAAATTACCTCTGTTTTGGCAGTATTTGCATTCTTGTGTAACTTTGCACTTACTATGATGAAAATAACGAAGAAGAATTATACTCAGATATTCGGCATTACGGTTGTATTGCTTGCAATTTTCAGATGTGCGTCCATTGACCGCGCTTGCGGCAATGGCACTTCATTAGCATCGGCAGACTCGGTCAGCACTAATGCAACTGCCGATTCGATTGAATCAGACGGAATGGAGGAATTGGCTACAGCTACTGTTGCAGAAGTAAAGCCTATAGGACGTCCGTCGCTGTTCTTTAACGCAGACGGAACTCAGGTGAAAAACCGTATTTACAGCGTTCCACATTTCGGCAACACTTTCCCCGACCAAAACGATGTACAGCTTGCAGCTGCCCAACGCCATGGTGTGAAGGCTGTGCTCGACCGTAAGGATGCCGAACGCCGCAAGTCGGAACTTGTATATGTGGGCAACAACCCCTTCTTTCATGTTGACCGACTCAACAACAGCATCCCTTATCTGGTACCTTCAGCTTCCGAATTGCTACAGGATATAGGACGGGCTTTCTTCGACAGCTTGCAGACCAAGCAGATCCCGCTTCACAAGATTATAGTCACATCTGTGCTACGCAGCAAGGCTGATGTAGCAAAGCTACGCCAACACAACTCCAACGCCACAGAGAACTCATGCCACCTGTACGGCACAACGTTCGACGTCTGCTACAACCGATATAAGACCGTTGAAGACCCGCAAGGGCCGCGCCGCCGACAGGTACGCAACGATTCACTGAAGTGGGTACTGAGCGAAGTGCTCAACGACATGCGTCAGCAGAAACGATGCCTTGTAAAGTACGAAGTGAAGCAAGGATGCTTTCACATCACGGTGAATTAACGGCTATTCACAGCCTAACGTTTATGGATAATTACTCCTGCATCGGCTACCGAAATATTAAATGGAAAAATTGAAACTTCTGAAGGGCGATTTCGCCTGCAAACTTTCGCTGGCACTTGCCCCTACCATAAAGGCTGGATTTCCAAGTCCTGCTGATGACTACCTGCACGACAGTCTCGACTTCAACCGCGACCTTATCAAGAACCCCGAAGCTACGTTCTACGGACGCGTGTCGGGCGACTCGATGATTGAGGCTGGCATCTGCGACGGCGACATTGCCGTCATCGACCGCTCGCTACAACCTTCCGACGGCGACATAATAGTGGCTTTCGTCAACGGCGAGTTTACCATAAAATATATCGACCTCAGCCACAAGCCCGAGGGATATATTGAATTGCGGCCTGCCAACCATGCCTACTCCCCTATACACATAGATGCCGACGACAACTTCCGCGTATGGGGCGTGGTAGTGTGGACCATTAAACAATGGCGACGCTGACCACTACACTTGTCATTTAGCCACATCATCGTTTGTTACACCACATCGTTTATATAATCCCCGACTCATGAAATGGTATGCCATATGCGATTGCGACAACTGCTACGTCAGTTGCGAACGTGTCTTCCGTCCCGACCTGGAGGGCAAGCCCGTCGTTGTGCTATCCAACAACGACGGTTGTGTCGTGGCACGAAGCAAGGAGGCAAAGCTACTGGGCATCAAGGCCGGCACACCATTCTACAAATTGCGACAGCAGCTACCGGGAGTCAGGATTGAGGCGTTCTCGTCAAACTATGAACTTTATGGCGAAATAACCGGACGCGTCATGACCATCATACGCGACATGGCGCCCATGTGCTTCCGCTACTCCATCGACGAGGCGTTCGCCATTCTCGACGGATTCACGCCCACTCAGCTCAAGCAATGGGGCAGACAGCTCCACGACCGTATATTGCAGTCTGTAGGAATGCCCGTAAGCATAGGCATTGCGCCTACAAAGACTCTTGCCAAGATGGCTTCTCACTTCGCCAAGAAACACCCTGGCTACAACCATTGCTGCATTATCGACACAGACGAACGCCGCATCAAGGCGTCACGGCTCTATCCCATCGGCGATGTATGGGGCATCGGCAGACGCTACGCAGCACGCCTCAACAGCATAGGCATTGCCACCGCCCACGACTTGGCCAGCCATTCAGCCACGTGGGTACACTCCACATTCCGCAACTTGGTGATTGAACGCACATGGGCCGAACTCAACGGCACCGACTGTATACCCGACGACCTGCCGGCACGCAAGAAGAGCATCTGCACGAGCCGCAGCTTCGACGGAATGGTACACGACTTAGACACGCTGCGCACACATATAGCCAACTACGCCGCACGATGTGCCGAGAAACTGCGCAAGCAGCGGTCGGCTGCCAATATCGTTGGCGTATTTGTCGACTCCAACCACTTCCGGCCCGAAATGCAGCAATACTCCAACATGACCGAGCTTAGCCTCCCCACCCCATCGTCGTCGACCATCGACATCGTAAAGGCTGCTACAACCTGCCTGCACAGCATATATCGTACTGACATCTATTACAAGCGCGCTGGAGTGATACTCATCGGCGTAGTGCCCGACACAGCCATACAGCCCGATTTGTTCTCCTTCGATGCACTACGCCACAACCGCATGACGCAGCTCGACACCACAATCGACCGGATAAACAAGATAGACGGGACGGAAACCGTACTGCTTTCGTCACAACAATACCCCCATGGACGCAAGTTTGCCGATGCCATAAGGCACGAACACAAGAGTCCATGCCCCACAACACGATGGAAAGATATTATCAAGCTAAAATAACAGGACTGTTTATTCGACAATAATCATAGAAAAACAAATATGGCAACCCAACAAACACTAACAATACGCCACGCCACCGAAGCCGATCTGCCAATAATCATGGAACTGGTGAAGTCGGCTATAAAGATTATGCACGACAGTGGCAACACCGGACAATGGAAAGACGGCTATCCTGGCAAAGATGTCATCATGGCAGACATCACATCCGACACCTGCTATCTACTCCTGGATGGCGACAAGCCCGTAGGTTCGTTCGCCCTTAAGCCTGGCCCCGACCCTACCTACTCCGAAATCTACGACGGAGCATGGCTCAACGACCTGCCTTATTATGTAATTCACCGCGTCACAAGCCTGCCCGACACTCACGGCACATTCGCCGCTGCGCTCAACTACAGCCTCGGCATCTGTAGCAACATACGCATCGACACCTTCCGCAACAACACCATAATGCAGCACCTGCTCAAGAAGAACGGCTTCAAATACTGCGGAATCATTCACGTTGCCAATGGTGATGAGCGTCTGGCATTCCAAAGGGCGTAGACGCACGTGCTTACATTGCAACACGCACGCCACACGTAACAAATGCTCACGCCACACGTAACATCTATTGCACAATCGCCACACATGTATTACCTTTGCAACGTAGACAGACAAAGCACCTCCAACATTCGTGGGATTAGAGAAATTCGTGGTGAAATATCACAACACGAATCGCACGAGTCACACGAATAATTCATGGTCAATTAATGATAATTCGTGACTATAGCGTACCCAACATTCGTGGGATTAGAGAAATTCGTGGTGGAATATCACAACACGAATCGCACGAGTCACACGAATAATTCATGGTCAATTCATGATAATTCGTGACTATAGCGTACCCAACATTCGAGGGATTAGAGAAATTCGTGGTGAAGCAACACAAATCGCACGAATCACACGAATAATTCATGGTCAATTAATGATAATTCGTGACTATAGCGTACCCAACATTCGTGGGATTAGAGAAATTCGTGGTGAAGCAACACAAATCGCACGAATCACACGAATAATTCATGGTCAATTAATGATAATTCGTGACTATAGCGCACCAAACATTCCTCGGGAGAGAGAAAAAAAATGGAAACAGTGCCTCTGTAAGCCGGGTTCTGTTTCTCACACACCATTACTGACGTACGAGCCTTCTGCCATTTATCTACTACGCAAGTCGCCCTGCGTCTCTAGCATTCTACCCTCCACCGTATCCTCGAAAGGAAATCGGACGGGAAGCCCTCAAACGATGGTATACATGAACTTGCAGCCCCCAGATGGTACAGCCCGATGATTGCCCATCGGCTGGTGGTCTCTTACACACGCCTTCTCACCCTTACCACACACAAGGCATGGCGGTTGTTTTCTTCTACCGACACCTGCCGTCGCCGACAGCTTCTATTTTCGGAAGTGGGGTTCCCTATGCTGCCCGGACTTTCCTCTCCTGCGCACAAGCACAGCAGCGACAGAACCGAGGCACTGTTTCCATTAAGATGCAAAGTTACTGCAAAAAATTGGATTAAACGAAGCTGAAATCAGATTATTTCCTTCTCGCTGTGGTTTTTCGTACAGTTTTCTTCTTTGTAGTTGTTATCTTCTTTACTGTTGTCTTAGGCGGATTGTAGTAAGTTAGAGCCTCTGGCAGTTCCTGCTTGATTGCAGCAATACGCTTGGCATCTGACGGGTGGTCGCTGAACATATCGCTCTGATTGCTATTGTTGCCCTGCGACATGCGCTGCCAAAAACTAACTGCCACGTTCGGGTCGTAACCAGCCATTGCAGCAAAGATAAGTCCCATGCGGTCGGCCTCAGTCTCATTGTCGCGCGAATACTTCAAGCTTCTGAACTGCAGACCCTTCTGGGCTATAATCTGAGCCAGCTGTGTGGTAGACGAACTGACACCGGCAGCATTGAGCACCGAACCGAGAATCTGTGTACCATACTGGTTCTTTATCTGCTTGCTCATCTGCTCTGCCGAATGCTTGGCCACGGCGTGGGCAATCTCATGACCGAGAACAATGGCAAGCGAAGCCTCGTTCTGAGTGTAAGGCAGCAATCCCTCGTACACCACAATCTTGCCACCAGGCATACAGAAAGCGTTGGCACTCTTGTCCTGCACAAGATTGAATTCCCAACTATACTGCTTTGTCTCGGCTGCCAATCCGTGATTGTTGAGATAAGCCTCAACGGCTGTGGCAAGCTTCTGGCCTACACGCTTCACCATTGCCGTGTTGGCAGCATTGGTAGAGAGCTTGGCTGACTTCATATAGTCGGAATACTCCTGATTGCTGAGCGAAAGAACCTGCTCGTCCGACACAAGGATGTTCTGCTTGCGACCAGTAATTGGCACAGTACGTGTTGTGCCACACGAAACAACGATGGCGGCAACAAGGGCCATCAATACAAATTTTACTTTTTTCATAACTCAAAAGACATTTTTGTTGTTATTATATGCTGCAAAAGTATATAAAAATAAGAAACAAAGGAAATTTATCAGATAAAAATATCGTACCTTTGCACAATCATTGCCCTATCTTCACTTTAAAGATACGCAAACAGAAGGAAAGAACGTAAAAATAAATAACAATATCAAAAATGGAAAAAGAGACAAACAAACTTATTGCTGCACACTATCAGCTTTTCACCATTAACGAGAACGGCGAACGCAACCTCGTAGAGGAAACAACACAGGAACAGCCTTTCGTATTCATTACAGGTTTCGGCACAGCTCTGGATGCTTTCGAGGACATACTGAAGGATCTGGGTCGCGGCGAGAAGTTTGACTTCGAACTCGACAAGGACAAGTCGTTCGGCGAATATGACCCGAAGCGTGTTATCGAACTCAACAAGGAGATGTTCACCGTTGACGGACACTTCGACAGCAAGAACATATTCAAGGGAGCACAAATTCCTCTCAAGAACGAGGACGGCAACTTCTTTATAGCAAAGGTTCTTGAAATCGGTGCTGACAAGGTTAAGGTTGACCTCAACCACCCGCTCGCTGGCAACAAACTCAACTTCAAGGGCTACGTTATTGAGAACCGTGAAGCTACAAACGACGAGATACAGACTCTGCTCAACCACATGAACGGTGGCGGATGCAGCGGACATTGCGGCGGATGCGAGAACGAAGGTGGATGCAAAGGCGAAGGCGGATGCGGACACCACGACGAGAAGCACTCGAAAGAGGGCGGATGCTGCGGACACTGCCACTAAATTATATATATAACAGAACCTTCGCAAGCAGGGAACAAGAACAGCCCTGCTTGCGAACATTTAAATAATCTAATTATGCGAAATACATTTGGAAACCTTTTCACGCTGACAACGTTCGGCGAGAGCCACGGACCTGCCATAGGAGGCGTAGTGGATGGAATGCCTGCAGGAGTGGACATCGACATGGAGTTCATACAGAGCGAACTCAACCGCCGACGTCCCGGACAGAGCAAGATAACCACAGCACGCAACGAACCCGACCAGGTGGAGTTTCTCAGCGGAGTGTTTGAAGGCAAGTCGACCGGCTGCCCTATTGGGTTTGTCGTGCGCAATACCAACCAGCACTCCAACGACTACGACAATATGCGCTCTGTATTCCGCCCTTCCCATGCCGACTTCACATACACAAGCAAGTATGGCATACGCGACCATAGGGGCGGCGGACGCTCTTCGGCACGCATCACAATAAGCCGATGCGTGGGTGGAGCATTGGCAAAGCTCGTATTGCGCAAAATGGGCATCAGCATAACTGCCTACACATCGCAGATAGGCGACATAGCTCTCGACCGCGACTATAGCAAGTACGACCTCTCATCTGTCGAAAGCAACATAGTAAGATGTCCTGATGCCGAGGTTGCCACCAAGATGGAACACCTCATAAGCGAGGTGAAAGCGGAGGGCGACACAATAGGAGGAATCATTACATGCGTAGTGAAAGGGTGTCCAGTGGGCGTTGGCGAACCGGAATTCGGCAAGCTGCACGCCGTGCTCGGAGCAGCAATGCTCGGCATAAATGCCGCCAAGGGGTTTGAAATAGGCGAAGGCTTCAACTGCGTCACGTCAAGAGGAAGCCAGCAGAACGACATCTTCACATCCGACAACGGCAAAATACACACAACATCCAACCATAGCGGAGGCATTCAAGGAGGAATAAGCAATGGCGAAGACATCTACTTCCGTGTGGCTTTCAAACCCGTAGCAACCATTCTTCAAGAGCAACCTACCGTAGACAAGGACGGCAACAATACAACACTCCGTGCGCGCGGACGACACGATCCGTGCGTTCTGCCGCGTGCAGTACCGGTGGTTGAAGCCATGACTGCAATGACCATTTTGGACTATATTATGCTCAAAAATAATATTGTAGTATAAGATTAACATAGATTAAAATAGCAATAATACTTCTTAGCATTTTTTTCAAAATGGGGGGGGGAATATTTCATGAATTATCACTATTTTTGCACATGATAATTTGGGACTCGTGAGAGCCTTAGATTAGCTTAGTTAAGTCTAGTTTAGTTTTTGTGTTGGTTTAGGGCAGTCAATTGACTGCCCTAAATTTGTTTTATTACGGTATAATAAATTATAAATTTATCGGCCAAATATTTTACAAGTCAATAAATTTATATAACTTAGCCATTGAATTTACAAATAAACAGCTGATTGTACAACTTTTTAAAAAATCAATATTATGATTAGACTGAATGCATTTTTCGAAGTGAAAGACAACGCCAGCATTGACGCAGTAAAGAATCTCGGTACTGAACTTGTGAACAAATCACGCAACGACGAGGGCTGCGTTTCGTACGACCTCTTCACAAGCGCTACACGTCCATTGGTGATGATGTTCTGCGAAACATGGAAGGACGAGGAAGTATTGAAGGCTCATATTGCCTCGGCTCACTTCACCGACTTGGTGCCCAAGATTGAAGCACTAACAAAGAACGGACTCAAACTTGAGAAATTCGAATTCTAAATAATCGGAACGGCGGACTCCCGTACGACGCACAGCAGTAAGCCACACTTATGTGTCGACCTGCACGTCAAACGGGAGTCCGCCGTTTCTTTTTTATTATTTTCTTCTTGTATTGCGGCAATTATCCTTACGGGCTGCTGCACCACGACTATTGCCATTAGCCTTGCCACCATAATTGTCACCAGCATTATAGCCTTTTCCGCCACCATATTTTCCGCCCGAATAATCACGCTGCTTGCCATAGCCATCACGCTGAGACGCTTGCTTGCCATAACCATCACGCTGTGACGATGGCTTGTCGTGTCCACGACGGTTCTTGTCACGCTGTTGAACGTCACGTTCAAATTGCTGGCGCTCAAATTCTGGACGACGATTGTTGCCGAAGTTGCGTCCCTGATTGGGAGCAGGCACACCAGCATATAGCTGCTGTATAAGGTCGGTACGACCTATGCGGCGCAATTCCTGCTCAATGCCACGACGCTCTTCTGGCTTATACCAGAAGAAGAACTGGCGCTGGGCAAGCTTTTCGCGCGGAGTCTTGGCAGAGAATACCGGTTCGAGAGTATAAGGATCATAACCAGAATACCACGTCTCCGTACTTACAGTCATCGGCGTAGGCGTGAAGTCCTGCACCTGCTCAAGATGAAAGTCAAGACGCTTGGTAATGACTGCCAGCTCTGCCATATCCTCCTCACGGCAGCCCGGGTGCGAACTTATGAAGTAAGGAATTATCTGCTGGCGCAAATTCTCCTCGGTATTGATCTTGTCAAAGATGCGCTTGAACTCCTCAAACAACTTGAACGAAGGCTTGCGCATAAGCTTCAACACGGCGTCGGAAGTATGTTCAGGAGCCACTTTCAATCGTCCGCTCACGTGCTTGCAGATAAGTTCGCGAGTGTACTGACGTGCAGCAGCATTCCACTTCTCCTCCTTGCTCTTATGCAGAAGCAAGTCGTAGCGCACGCCACTACCTATGAAACTCTTCTTAATTTCAGGAAGAGCGTCTACCGCATGATAGATTTCAAGCAGCGGAGTGTGGTCGGTTACGAGATTGGGACAAATCTGCGGATTGATGCACGAGGGACGCTTGCACACAGCACACGCCTTTGGATTCTTGCCGTGCATTCCATACATATTGGCCGAGGGTCCGCCAAGGTCGGACAGATAGCCCTTGAAGTCGGGCATTTCTATCACCTTCTTCACCTCCTTTATTATGCTCTCCTTCGAACGGCAAGCTATGAACTTGCCCTGATGGGCGCTGATAGTACAGAAGGCGCAACCGCCAAAGCATCCACGATGCATGTTGACCGAGAACTTGATCATATCGTAAGCTGGAATGCGCTTGCCCTTATATTTAGGATGAGGCAGACGCGTATATGGCAGGTCGAACGAGCGGTCGAGTTCTTCAGATGTCATCGGTGGATATGGAGGATTGACAACGGCATACTTGCCGTCTACCTCTTGCAGCAGACGTTGTGCGTGCATCTTGTTCGATTCCTCCTCGATATGACGGAAATTGTCGGCTTCAGCCTTCTTGTTTCGCAGACACTCCTCGTGGCTGTGCAGGACGATGTCGTCCGAGGTTATTCCGCCAGGTATCTCGTCCTCCTTTGTGAGATATACCGTCTGTGGAATATTGCGTATTTCAGCAATCTGCTTACCCTCGCTGAGCTGGCTGCAAAGTTCCAGAATAGGTTTCTCGCCCATTCCGTAGATTATCATGTCGGCACCCGAATCGCAGAGGATACACTTCTGCAGTCCGTCCTTCCAGTAGTCGTAATGAGTCAGTCGGCGAAGTGAAGCCTCAATACCTCCCAACACGACGGGAACATCAGGGAAGAGCTGTTTCAGAATCTTAGTATATACAATGGTAGGATATTCCGGACGGCAGTCGTGACGACCGTCAGGACTGTAGGCATCCTCCGAACGCAGACGCTTGCCTGCTGTGTACTTGTTGACCATAGAATCCATACATCCCGGAGCAATACCGAAGAAGAGATTGGGGCGTCCCAACTTCTTGAAGTCGCGGAAGTCGCCGTGCCAGTCGGGCTGCGGCACTATTGCCACTTTATAGCCCGCCGACTCAAGCGTGCGACCGATAACAGCGGCACCAAACGACGGATGGTCAACATACGCATCGCCCGAGAACAGGATAACGTCAACGCTGTCCCATCCCCGGATTTCCATTTCCTTTTTTGTAGTAGGCAGCCAATCGGTGAGCCTATATTCTTTCATTGTATATACTTTACGTGTTATTAATTCTGTTCTGTTTCCTCTTCAGCTGACGGCTTGTTCTGTTCCCACTCCTTATAGAGCGCCACAAGATTATACAAGCCGATAGCCTTCATATTATTGTTGTAGATTACATCAAGACAGAGGTCGAGCAAGTTCTTGTCGCTTATGCCCGACGACTCCAGCAATGAGCGCACGTTAAGCTTAAGCTTGTCGAGCACAGTCTCGTCGATAATACCGTTGCTGTCTACCAAGCTGTCAAGAAGAGAATATTTGCGAAGCGTTTCAAGATGCAAGTCACTCACCTCAATGCTTCTTGTGCCTGATGCATTTGCCTGAATTTTGTACATAATCATTAGTTTTTTAAAGTTATAGTCTTGTTTCTATCTCTTGACGAGGAAGTCCATTACGGCCTTCATCACCTGTCGGCGTGCATTCATATTGTTGATGCACTCGAAGGGGAAGCCCATAACGAAGCACTTGTAGTCGCTACCGTCATAAGCTACCGCAGCACTCGAACCGTCGGCATACTGCATTGCGCAAAATGCCGACGAAGCGGCAGGATGCATTACGTCTACCGACGTTGCAGCATAGTGCATGGGGTTGAGATGGCGGATGATGTCGAATTTGATTCCCAGTCCGTTTATTACATTATTATTAATGGAGCGGTCGGCACGTTCGTACGATGCCTTGACCACATTGGCAAGAAACTGTCGCTCGTCGGCACGCAACATATCGCTGCCCACATAAGCTCCGCTCACCATAATGCGTCCGCCACGACCCGTAAATGCCTCAAGCTGCTTACGCAGTCTCGATGTGAAGGTCTTGTAGCGCACAAGCGAATGACCGTCGTCCTTCTGCAGTCCGAAAGCAATGTCCATAACGTCATAGTCTGTCGAGCGTACGAAATCGTTCTCCAAAGCTTCCACCGAGCAGCTCACCACATTGTAATCTCCCGAGGTTGCAATATTTTCCACGTGACAAACCGATTCATTCTGCTGATTGCCCATCACAAACGAGCCTGCAAGTTCGTCTCCACAATATCCCAACGCTCCCGGACCTTCGCTTCCTGCACGACTACGGTCGAAGCATTGCTGACGACCGTTCCACCCTGCTGTGAGTCCGTATGAAACGCCAATATCGCTGTCCATGTCGAAGCCCAGCTGTGTTTCATTGTCAACTACAGCCGGACCCGAAAGGCGCTTGAATCCATTCACCACAAGAACGTTGCGTGCATGAGGAACCGATGACAGTTTGGCAGCCAACGTCTCCGACGGGAAGCTCTCGCCTCCCCTATTCACAGCGGCTACGCGGAATCGGTAGACTACATCGGGCTGCACGTCAATCACATAAGAAGTGGCGTGCACCATACGTCCGTTGTCAAAACCGCCTGCGCCTTTCGCCACATATATATTATAAGATGTGGGCACGGCTGTAGGCTCCTGCTCGTCCTTTACGGGAAGCCACAACAGTCGCAACTGGCCGTTTCCGATATTCTCTATACGGAAATTGTCTACCGGCAGAGGCTGAACTATGCATGGACGAGAATGGTTGCTGCTGACGTAGCGCAATATGGTCTTGTAGAGCGAGCGTGCCATGGTGAACTTGAAGTTAGGGTCGAATCCACGCTTGAGGTCGGCAAAGTTCTGATGCGACATAGTCTCGACTATAGCCGACGGAACTTCCGGGCGGCGGGTCTCGCTATAGTTACGGTCCCATAGATAGCGGCGAGTCCACTTGCCATACTTGAACGTAAGGTCGCGACGCAATCCTTCGAGCAATTGTTCGGCGAAGTCGTGCGAAGCCATGCGCGAAATGCCACTATTAAGCCGTCCGTCGTTGAAGTTGGTGGTGCATATTGCCAGCGAACCTATTATCGAGTCGGGCACCGACGTATATCCTGCATCACTATGCACAGCAAGCGAGAGTTCGATAGGAACCTTCTTGCCCTCGCGTGTCGGCACATAAACCGAGCCTCCTGCAAGCCAGTTGGCCATATTCGAGCGGGTATTGATGTCGTCAGAATAGTCGTCTGTACCATTCTTCCCACCATAAACGCTATAAGGAGCACCCGACCACTGGGCATTGTAACGGGCACCCTCCAGACAACGTGGCATTCCACTCGTGACGCCATAGCGCTGCACATTGCCCATGCCTCCGCCAAAACGCACAGCATCGGTTGTTATGACACCCTTCTGGTCGGAAAGGTTGGTGATTATCACACGGTTGTCGGTGCTGCTGCCGCTGCCGAAATCAAAAGTGCCAAGATAAACCCATGTGCCTCCACCCATTTGCTGGTTGACACGAAACAGAGTGCGCTGTCCCTTATGGCATACTATATATTGAACGTCAGATACGCTATTGGGCAGAGTCTGATAGCTCACATAAACAGCATAACGTCCTGCCTGCGGTATCTGAGGCTGGTACGAAGCCCACGACTCGCGACCCTTGCGTACGGTGCGCACCTGACGGGCTGTGCCTTGCCGAAAGGGATTATCGCCGTCACGATAGGCTCCATTGAACACGGCAAAACCTTTTTCCTTGGCAGTCTGCCACTTCTCACGGCCGTCGTCTTCTACATATCCACGACCGTTGTCGTTGTCTACCAGCACTTCGTTCTTCTGCCAGTCGCGCTCGCGTGGAGTATAAATCACAGCTCCGGCACGCTCAAGCATCGGAATGAGATAAGGCACAACGATGGTTTGGGTGAAAAGGTCCTCGGTAGTGCCAAACAGATTTGGGCGCTGCCAACGCCAGCGTGACTTCTTCGTATCATAATATATTCCGTGCGAAGCCCACAAAGAAATGTGCCTGTCGAACAATCCGTGCGAGATGAAGTAAGGGCGCGACTCATCATAAACCCATGGAGCACCGTCATATTCTATCTTGCCCCATGCCGATGGTACGCCAGCATTTTCCACACGTGCACCAGCCACAAGCTGCTCAATGGGCAGACCTGCAGCCACAATGCTGAGCGAATACTTGTTGTAAGGCTTGGGCAGAGACTTCGCCAGACGCTTGTAATAGAACTTTACCGACTTCTCGGTAAACTCCTGCGTAGCAAACGACGTACTGACATACACCCGTAGCTCACGCTTGCGGTTGTCCACACTATACTTCTCAAGATAAGGCTGTGTATGGTAAGTGACATTCTTTGCCCTGTTCTGCAAAACATAGTTTTTCAGAAGAGCTTCCACTTTTTCACTTGGCAGCGTCTTGTTGCTGCCAGCTACAGCCTGAACTGCAACCATCGAAAAGGCACAGAATAGTATGGATATGACTCGGTTCATTTTACAACTCTGATTATATGATTTTTCCATTGTTGTCCCCCTGCCCTTCAAAAGGGCTCCTTTGGGCTTGCAAAAGGACTCCTTCTGCCGTTCAAAAGGACCCCTTTTACATTGCAAATGTAGTCCTTTTACAGAGCAAAAGGACTACATTCGGAATGCAGTATGCGAACATAGGTTCGCCACACCTATTTTATATGTCTCCGACGGTGAAGAGTTCGGGCTTCTTACCCTTGAAATCCTTAAAGTAGGACTTTATCTTCTTCATGTCAGCCTCAACGTCGCCTGTCGGCACAATCACATGCTTGCATTCTATGAGCTTGCGCTCGAAGTCGAGTCCGTACAGCAGTATTGGTATGTTAGCCTTCAATGCTATGAAGTAGAAGCCCTTCTTCCATTCGGGATTGAGCGAACGGGTTCCCTCAGGAGTGACACACAGGCGGAAGTGGGGAGTGTTGCGTGCTGTCTCGGCAAGAGCGTCGGTCATACTTGTATGCTTGCCACGATAGACGGGTATTCCGCCTATGCTACGGAAGAAAACGCCCAAAGGCCAGAAGAACCATTCCTTCTTCATAAGGAAGTTGATCTTCAGGTTCTCGGCACGCGAGTAGAGCAGACCCATTATAAAGTCCCAGTTGCTCGTATGAGGTGCAAGACACAAGATATATTTTTCGGGAAACTCCACACTTATCTCGGCACGCCAATGCATGCGCTTGTAGAGCACCGTTCTGCAAAAACGTTGCAATAAACTCATTATTCCTTTATTTTCTTAACCAGATATTAATGTCTAACAAGCCAATTTACTCAAAGTTTGAAATCTGGTCGATGATTTCAGACACCTGCTTGTTGAACTTTGTGATAAGATCCTTGAAGAATTCAGAAGCCGGCATTCCCGGCTCTACATGCGATATGCGGCGGATGTAGTCGTTGTGGATTACCAGAATAGAAGTAAGCAAGGCCTTAACGTTTTCTTCGTCAGCCTTTATTGAATAAGATGCAGCCACTACTTCTGAAAAAAGTTCGCTACATACGTAATTGATTTTTCGTTTTAAGATTCGTTTATTAGCCATAATTCCTTTTATGATTTAATATAATTTCTTGCCAAAGATAGAAAAAAAAAGAATACGTAACAAGTAATATCAATAAAAAATGTAATCGCTTAAAGTTTTCCGTCCAATATTTTCAGTATGTCACAGAAAAAGCGTATTTTTGCAGCACGAAATAATATAAAGGTAGATTTTATTTCAATAATACATACTTTTTAATTTTTAACATCAAATGGAAATTAGTGCATTGCAGATTGCAAGAGCTGCTTATCAGCCCAAATTGCCCAAGGCTCTTCAGGGACCGGTGAAGGCCGTAGAAGGTGAGGCTACACAGTCAGTAGGTAACCAGGATGACATCAAGGCTTTGTTCCCTAACACATACGGAATGCCCGTCATCACATTCGAAGCTGGCGAGAAGAAGGAGCTTCCGGCTTTCAATGTTGGTGTAATTCTTTCAGGTGGTCAGGCTCCTGGCGGCCACAACGTTATTTCAGGTCTTTTCGACGGTGTAAAGTCACTCAACCCCGCTAACAAGCTGTACGGATTCATCCTCGGCCCTGGCGGTCTGGTTGACCACAACTACAAGGAGATCACTCCTGAGCTTATGGATGCTTACCGCAACACTGGCGGTTTCGACATCATCGGTTCTGGCCGTACCAAGCTTGAGAAGGAAGAGCAGTTTGAGAAGGGTATCGAGATTCTTCGCGAGCTCGGCATCAAGGCTCTCGTCATCATCGGTGGTGACGACTCTAACACTAACGCTTGCGTACTCGCTGAGTACTATGCAGCAAAGAAGTACGGTGTTCAGGTAATCGGCTGCCCGAAGACTATCGACGGCGACTTGAAGAACGAGCAGATCGAAACTTCATTCGGTTTCGACACAGCTTGCAAGACATACTCTGAGCTTATCGGCAACATCCAGCGCGACTGCAACTCAGCCCGCAAGTACTGGCACTTCATCAAGCTCATGGGCCGTTCGGCTTCTCACATCGCTCTTGAGTGCGCTCTTCAGACCCAGCCTAACGTTTGCCTCGTTTCAGAGGAGGTTGAGGCTAAGGAGATGTCACTTGACGATGTTGTAACATATATCGCTAAGGTAGTAGCCGACCGTGCTGCCGATGGCAACAACTTCGGTACTGTACTCATTCCTGAGGGTCTTATCGAGTTCATCCCTGCTATCAAGAAGCTCATCGCTGAGCTCAACGAGGTTCTTACCGATCCTGCTACTGGCGAGTCACGTGAGTTTGCCAACGCTGAGGAGCAGATCGATTTCGTAAAGAGCTCTATCGCTAAGGACAACCTTGCTATTCTCGAGTCGCTTCCTGAGGACGTTGCACGTCAGCTCTGCCTTGACCGCGACCCGCACGGAAACGTTCAGGTTTCGCTCATCGAGACAGAGAAGCTCCTCTCACGTATGGTTGAGAAGAAGCTCGAAGCTTGGAAGGAAGAGGGCAAGTACAATGGCAACTTCTCAGCACAGCACCACTTCTTCGGCTATGAGGGACGTTGCGCTGCTCCGTCTAACTACGACGCTGACTACTGCTACTCACTCGGCTACAACGCTTCACGCCTCATTGCCAACGGCAAGACTGGCTACATGTCAGTAATCAAGAACACTACTGCTCCTGCCGCTGAGTGGATTGCAGGTGGTGTGCCTATCACAATGATGATGAACATCGAGCGTCGTAACGGTGCCAACAAGCCTGTTATCCGCAAGGCTCTTGTAGAGCTCGACGGTGCTCCGTTCAAGTTCTTCGCTGCTCATCGTGAGGAGTGGGCCAAGAACGATTGCTACGTATACCCGGGTCCGGTTCAGTACTGGGGTCCGTCAGAGGTTTGCGATCAGCCTACTAAGACTCTGAAGCTTGAGCAGGGCAAGTAATTCACTTGTCAAGCTACAACTTCTTACTGAGTTAAAGATAAGATGGAGAGCAGAGTGGCTTCAGCCATTCTGCTCTCTCTGTTTAAGCCTGAGCATATATTGCAAATTCATTAGAAACTATGAGTGAACAGAATCACGCACGCAAAGCAAACAAAAGAAAGAAAACTACACGCAAAGCCTCTTCCACAAAGAAGCAGTCGGCACTCAGCGCCCTGCTCGCACGCAATCCGCATGCAGCATGGTGGGTTGGCGGCATTGCCGTAGTGTGTCTGTACGTGTGGCTGTTCTACTCGTTTCTTGTAAGCCCTACCGGATTCAGATGGCGTGCATTGTTCGGCGAAGCCAACTATCCTGCCGGATACGAAATACACGGCATAGACATTTCGCACTATCAGGGCGACATAGACTGGGACAAACTGCGTGGAGCCAGCATCGAGGGATGCCCGCTGCGTTTTATAATGATAAAATCAACAGAAGGCTCAACACGCGTTGACGACAAATTCAAGGAGAACTTCCGCCAGGCACGCGAATATGGATACATACGTGGCGCCTATCACTTCTGGAGCAACAAGTCGTCGGCTCGCTCGCAGGCCTACCACTTCCTTAATACCGTACGTCTTGAAGAGGGCGACCTGCCTCCGGTTCTTGACGTAGAACATAAACCTGCCGACCGCTCGGTTGAGGATTTCCAACACGACATACTGACATGGCTTCACATCGTTGAGGATAAATATCACGTGAAGCCTATCATCTACACGTATTACAAATTCAAGGAGAAATACTTAAGCAAGCCCGTATTCGACGACTACCCTTACTGGATAGCCCATTACTATGTCGACAAGGTGGAATACAAAGGAGCATGGAAGTTCTGGCAGCATACTGACGTTGGCCGACTTCCTGGTATAAAGAGCTATGTAGACTTCAACATCTACAACGGTTCGTTCTATGATATGAAAAAACTTACCATTGGCAATCAAGACACCGTATGGTGAAAAGAATCAAGCATTCATCTGGTTTGATTCTTAATTCAAGTTGTATCAGAATTGAAATCCAACGGGCGATACTGACAAACTAACGTCGTCGCATATTTTCTCCTTGCCAAACACAACCAGCCACTCCTATCCAAGGCGACACACTATAATACTCATGCATAAGGGTTGTAGCTCCACAGAAAGCTATCGACACACCCATATACCTTAATCGCATTTTTATAAATAGGTATTTTTCTATACTTAATTAGCTGCAAACAAGGCGCAAGCCCATTCTTCGTCAGTAACAGCATTCTTCAGAGACATGGCATTATCCATTGCAGCCTTTTCCAACATCGGAACGTCCGACTCATAGAAACCGCTGAGTATCAGACATCCGTCCTTCTTCATATGACGCTTGAATGCCGGCATATCGTTTATCAGGATGTTGCGGTTGATGTTTGCAATCACTACATCAAACTTCTCGTCCACTCCGTCAAGAACAGACGCGTCACCAAGCATCACATCAAGATTGCCTACTCCATTGATCGAGGCATTGTGCTTGGCGTTTTCCGAGCTCCATTCGTCAATGTCATATCCCAACACTCTATCAGCACCAAGACGCGAAGCTACAATACCAAGAATGCCTGTACCACATCCGCAGTCGAGCACCTTCTTTCCATTCAAATTCATGCCAAGCAGACGACGCAGAATCATGCGTGTAGTCTGATGGGTACCGGTGCCAAAAGCGTTGCGTGCCTCAATGAAGATGCGCATCACACCATCATTACCCGCAAACATATTCATATCAGTATGTTTGGCATCATATATAATAAGGTGGTCGCCAACGCCTATTGGCTCGAAGCCCTCGTCTTCCCAACCTTGATTCCAATCCTGGTCGGGCACTTCAGCTATGTCGTAAGCCACAGTTGCGCCTTCAGGCATATAGTCGGCAATGGCATCATCGAGCGTCTCCTTATTATACAAAGGACGCTGCACATAACCCAGCAGTCCGTCGTCAGTATCTTCAAAAGCCTCAAAGCCAGCCTCGCAGGCAGCAGCCGACAACAGTTCACGGGCAGGCTGCATAAGCTCAGCCTCACATTCTATCTTGAAATTAGCTACAAAATATTTCATCTGTCAGTTGTTATTAATTATTCGTACACTTCGTCAATACCATATTCCATGTCGTCCTCGGCATTATGCGAGCAACCGTCGAATCCTTCCGGCAAATCAAATTTGGCATTAGGATCGTATGGCAGAGTCTTGTCACGATAAACCTTCTTCATAAAGTAAGCCCATATAGGCAACGCCATTGTAGCACCCTGACCCATACGCATCGAGTCGAAGTGAATGTCGCGGTCGTCGCCGCCTACCCAACAGCCGCTTACAAGCTGCGGTGTGAATCCCATAAACCAAGCATCGCTGTTGCGGTTGGTAGTACCGGTCTTACCGCCTATCTCGCCTGTGAAGTTATACTTATAACGCAGTCGGCCCGCTGTACCACCGTCAACAACTCCCTTGAGCAGCACAAGCATCTTGTTGGCACTCTCCTCACTTATCACCTCGTTCATACGAGGCTGGAAACTGGTAATGACATTGCCTTCGTTGTCCTCGATACGACTCACAAACATCGGAGCCGTACGTATGCCACGATTGGCGAATGTAGTATAGGCGCTTACCATCTCTGCTACGGTCATCTCACACGGACCCAAGCACAACGACATAGACGGGTGGATGTCGGGATTGTTGATGCCGTAGTCATGCAGAAGTTGCACAAACTGCTGCGGGCTCAGCTTACTCATAAGATAAGCCGAAATCCAGTTGCTCGACTGTGCCAATCCCCACTTCAGTGTGACCATCTCTCCAGCACGCTTATGGCTTGCATTGCGTGGAGTCCACGGCATGCCTGCTACCATATAAGTCCGCTGCACGTTGGGAGCCAGATCGCATGGCGAGAATCCGTTCTCCATAGCCAGCGAGTAGAGGAAAGGCTTAATTGTAGAACCCACCTGACGACGACCACCGGTAACCATATCGTACATGAAGTGTGTATAGTCCAAGCCTCCCACATACGCCTTCACAGCGCCTGTAGTCGGGTCCATACTCATAAATCCTGCTCTGAGGAAAGACTTAACATAGCGAATGCTGTCTATTGGTGTCATCGTTGTATCGACATCGCCATGATATGTGAATATAGACATATCCGTTGGAGTATGGAACGATTTATGTATTTCTTCATCACTTGCGCCATTTGACTTCAATATGCGATAGCGTTCGCTCTGCAGCACAGCACGTTCCATAATCTGATTCACCTGCTTCTTTGTGAGCTGCGAAGTGAACGGAGCGTTAGGTTTGCCCCTATTCTCCTTGAAGAATTCGGGCTGCAGATAGCGCGCAACATGTCCATACACAGCCTCTTCGGCATAACGCTGCATGCGCGAGTCGATTGTGGTGTACACCTTAAGTCCGTCGGCATTAAGATTGTATGGAGTTCCGTCCTTCTTGAAGTTCTTGTTGCACCAGCCATAGAGCGGGTCGGTATCCCATGCTATTGAGTCGAGCACATACTGGCGCTTGTTCCACGATGGATACTTGCTGCGGTCGGGACGCTCTGCCGACATATACACACGCAAGAACTCTCGCAAGTATGGAGCAGTGCCATCCTTGTGGTCGTTACGATGGAAATTGAGTGTAAGAGGCAGTTCGCATGACTTATGATATTGTTCATCTGTAATATACCCTGCCTTACGCATTTGGTCCAACACCACATTGCGACGGTCGCGACAACGCTCCGGGTAACGCACAGGATTGAACAGCGACGGATTCTTGCAGAGTCCAATCAATGTTGCAGCCTCCTCAAGCGTGAGATCCTTGGGGTCTTTATAGAAATATGTGGTAGCTGCAGTCTTTATACCTACCGCATTATGCAGGAAGTCGAAATAGTTGAGATACAGAGCTATTATCTCCTCCTTTGTATAGTTGCGCTCAAGCTTTACGGCTATCACCCACTCTATCGGCTTCTGCAACAGACGTTCGAGCGTACTGCCAGCCGCATCCGAATACAACTGCTTGGCAAGCTGCTGTGTGATGGTACTGCCACCGCCGGCACTGGTCTGTCCTAACAGTCCACGCTTCACTATGGCACGGCTCAAAGCAATGAAGTCAATGCCCGAATGGTCGTAGAAACGTACATCCTCAGTTGCCACCAATGCCTGTACAAGATATGGTGACAAATTAGAATAAGGCACGCATATACGGTTCTCGCGGTTGAAATTCCATGTACCAATCACTTTGCCGTCAGACGAATATATCTGTGTGGCAAAACGACTTATCGGATTCTGCAAATCTTCTATCGGAGGCATATACCCTATCCATCCGTTCCATATAGCAACAAACGCCAACGAACTACCTAAAAATGTAAGGCCCAACAGCCACCATAGAAAATGTATAAAAACTTTTCGCATATATTCTGATAAAGTGAGTCTTATTAGTTATTCTTTTGATTGCAAAGGTAAGGTAAAAAAGTGAGAAAAGAATAAATAATACATTTCATTTGACTCTTATCTGAAAAAATATAACTACCTTAGCACACAAATCAAAGAATAACCATTAATTCTATAAAACAAATGAGACACGATTTCGTAACAATTGCCGACCTTTCCAAAGAGAAAATCATGTATCTCCTTGAGATGGCCCAGGAATTCGAGAAGTATCCCAACCGAGAGCTTCTGAAAGGCAAAGTGGTAGCGACACTTTTCTTTGAGCCGTCAACACGTACACGCCTTAGCTTTGAGACAGCAGCCAACCGACTTGGCGCACGTGTGATAGGTTTCTCTGATGCCAAGGCTTCAAGCGTATCGAAAGGAGAAACACTTAAAGACACAGTATTGATGGTGTCTAATTACGCCGACGTCATTGTAATGCGCCACTTTGTAGAAGGTGCAGCACAATATGCCAGCGAAGTAGCTCCCGTTCCTATTGTCAATGCCGGCGACGGTGCACACATGCACCCATCGCAATGTCTGCTCGACCTCTACTCTATCTATAAGACCCAGGGCACTCTCGACAATCTTAACATATATCTTGTAGGCGACCTTAAGTATGGTCGTACAGTACATTCGCTCATCACAGCAATGCGCCATTTCAATCCTACATTCCATTTCGTAGCACCTAAGGAGCTCGCAATGCCTGATGAATACAAGATTTATTGCAAGGAGCATGGTATAAAGTTCGTAGAGCACACCGAATTCAACGAAGACGTCATTGCCGATGCCGACATTCTGTATATGACACGTGTACAGAAGGAACGCTTCTCTGACCTTATGGAATACGAGCGCGTCAAGAACGTATACATCCTCAAGAACTCTATGCTGGGCAAGGCCAAGCCCAACATGAAGATTCTGCATCCGCTGCCACGCGTCAACGAAATTGCATACGATGTCGACGACAATCCTCACGCTTACTACATACAGCAGGCTGGTAACGGACTGTTTGCACGTGAGGCAATATTCAGCCACGTGCTCGGCATAACACTCGACGAGGTTAAGAACGATAAAACTATTATTAAGTAATACCATAAACGCGATGAACAACAAGAAAGAAAGACTGGTTGCCGCCATCAAGAACGGCACCGTCATCGACCATATACCAGCCGAAAAGACTTACGAGGTTGTAAACCTGCTAAAACTGCAAGAGCTGGCAGTACCGGTAACTATCGGCTACAACTATCCGTCAAGCAAGATTGGAAAGAAGGGCATTATCAAGGTCTCTGACAGATTCTTCACCGACGAGGAGATTTCACGTCTCTCAGTAGTTGCCCCTAACGTAGTGCTGAATATTATCAAGGACTACGAGGTTGTCGAGAAGAAGACCGTAGAGACACCTGACGAGTTGCGCGGCATCGTACTTTGCAACAACCCCAAGTGCATTACAAACAACGAGCCAATGCAGACTGTGTTCAACGTTGTAGACAAAGCACACGGTATCATCAAGTGCAGATACTGCGACAAAGAGCAGTGCATGGAAGATGTAAAACTCGTATAAAATAAATTCTATTCAATTACTTTTTTAAAACCTAAGCCAAAATGGAAAGAGACCAAGTGATTTTTGATCTTATTGAGAAAGAACATCAGCGCCAGCTGAAGGGTATCGAACTCATTGCATCAGAGAATTTCGTAAGTGACGAAGTTATGCAGGCCATGGGGTCTTGCCTGACCAATAAATATGCCGAAGGCTATCCTGGCAAACGCTACTATGGCGGATGCCAGGTTGTCGACGAAGTGGAGAATCTCGCCATTGAACGTATCAAGAAGCTTTTCGGAGCTGAATATGCCAACGTACAGCCTCACTCTGGAGCACAGGCCAATGCTGCCGTGCTGCTCGCTGTACTGAAGCCAGGCGACGTCTTCATGGGACTTAACCTCGCACACGGTGGCCACCTTTCACACGGCTCGGCAGTCAATACTTCTGGTATTCTGTACCATGCCATTGGTTACGATCTCGACAAGGAGACCGGTCGCGTCAACTACGACCAAATGGAGCAACTTGCTATAGAAAACAAGCCAAAACTTATCATCGGTGGAGGCTCGGCATACAGCCGCGAATGGGATTACAAGCGCATGCGTGAGATTGCCGACAAGGTTGGCGCATTGCTCATGATTGACATGGCTCACCCGGCTGGTCTTATTGCAGCAGGCCTTTTGGACAACCCAGTCAAGTACGCTCACATCGTAACTTCTACTACCCACAAGACTCTCCGTGGTCCACGTGGCGGTATTATCCTTATGGGCAAGGACTTCGAGAATCCATGGGGACTCAAGACTCCTAAGGGCGTAACCAAGATGATGAGCCAGCTGCTCAACTCTGCGGTATTCCCCGGACAGCAGGGCGGACCGCTTGAGCATGTTATCGCTGCTAAGGCAGTAGCATTCGGCGAGGCTCTGAAGCCGGAATTCAAGGAATGGGCCAAGCAGGTTCAGAAGAATGCAAAGGTATTGGCAGACGAACTTATTAAGCGTGGCTTCACCATCGTAAGCGGTGGCACCGACAACCACTCTATGCTTGTCGACCTTCGCGACAAATATCCAGAACTTACCGGTAAGGTAGCCGAGAACGCTCTCGTGGCAGCCGACATCACCGTAAACAAGAATATGGTTCCGTACGACACACGCAGCGCTTTCCAGACTTCTGGTATACGTCTCGGTACACCTGCCATCACAACACGTGGTGCTAAGGAAGACCTCATGGTGCTCATTGCCGAACTCATCGAGGAAGTACTCAACGATCCTGAGAACGAAGAGGTAATCGCTCGTGTACGTGCCAAGGTGAACGAGACTATGAAGAACTACCCGTTGTTTGCTTGGTAAGATAAGCCTATCTGGTAAATAACAGATACAGAAACAACCATAGTGCTGCCCTTTTGCCCCTCTGCAGAAGGGCAGCATTTTTGTTTAATACAATCGTACATCAATATGAATATTCAATATATAATAGTATTTATTATACTTGTAAGCGCTATTGCTTATATAATATACCGTATCGTGACAACATTCAAAGAAGCCAAAAGTGGATGCTATGGATGCAAAGGATGTGCATTGAAAGGCAAAATAAAGGACAAAAGGATGAAAAATATAGGAAAATCAAAGAAATTTGAATGTTTTGAAGAAAAAGTCTGAAAAACATTTGGAGGTTACATTAATTATGCCTACCTTTGCACTCGCAATTAAGCAACATGCCTATGGTACCTTGGCCGATCGGTTAGGTAACGGTCTGCAAAACCGTGTAGAGCAGTTCGACTCTGCTAGGTACCTCACAAGAAGACAGAACTCTTTTAAGTTCTGTCTTTTTTGTTTTTATACCCTCAAAAAAGAATGTCGCATCTTTTAATTGACATATGTCGATGGATTCAATTATAAATCCCCTTGTTGTTAACATTTTGAAGGCGGAAAAATGAATACGTTATCACAACCCGATGAAGACGTTATCGTTGGCAGATGAAGACGTATTCGTTGGCAGATGAAGACGTATTCGTATTAGGAGACAGATACAAGCGTCTCAGAATAAGTAACAGTTCAGAATTATCTTAAAATTCCGCAACACTGTAGCGGATTTTTCCTGTACATTCAATTTCCGCGACACTGTTGCGGAATTTGAATATACGACAAATAGCTTCCGACATTTTTCCAAAATATCAGCAGACCATCCTTCTCCAAAACGACCTGTTAGCTTTTTAGACAAGTCCTTAATAACTTGCTTACCATATTGAGCACGAACATTTCCCTTTTGTTCGTACTCTACGATATATTTACCAATATAATACTTGGTATAGATCTCAGCAGTATTGACTGAAGTCTTCACGTAAGACCTTGCCTGTTCTATAAGACCAGACACCTTGTTAAATAGGTCTTCAATATTATCCGAAGTCTTTGTTATTTCGTTTGCCATAATTAATTTCATTGTTATCTGAATTTGTGGGACAATGTCCCGCAAATTCAAATTTCAAACAAGTGAGACAGAGTCTCACCTTTTATATAGATTTGGTACGCATGCATACCAAATCTTATTATTCAATATTCACCTCAATCCCCAAGATACGCTGTATCTCAGCCAATGTCTTATCTATCTCATGATCAAGAGCCTTGCGCTTCTTGAAATAGTCGGCAAGCAGTTCGGCAGGAGGCAAGATTTCTTCATCCTCTTTCGGGAACTTGCACAGGTCGAAGTTGCAATCGGTGGCAATAAGGTCTTCAACCGAATAGCAACGAGATTTCTCGTCACCATCAGCAATAATAATCTCCTTACGGTCGTTCCACCACTCACGGATTGGGTCGCAATGTTCCGACTTCATGGACTTTGTCTTGGAGAAATGCTTGTACTCCTCTGGCATATCCAAACGATAGAACCACGTTTCCTTTGTAGAATAACCTTCTGGAGCACCCTCCGCACTGGTATTGTCGAAGAACAAAATGTTCGTGGCAATGGAAGTGTAGGGCGCAAAGATGCTACCTGGCAAACGGATAATGGTATGCAAGTTGAAATCTCTGAGCAGTTTGGTCTTGATGGCTATCTTTGTGTTGTCCGCACCAAACAGGAAACCGTCTGGAACAATGACCGCTGCACGACCATTCTTATTCAAACGATACATGATGAGTACCATAAATAGGTCGGCAGTCTCGCTACTGCGCATATCAGAAGGGAAATGTGACTTGACATCAGCCTTCTCATTACCTCCGTATGGTGGATTCATTAACACAACATCAAACTTGTCGCTGTCTGTATAGTTGAGTACATCTTTTGTAAGCGAGTTGTCGTGATATACCAATGGC
>CAJJOL010000021.1:0-56334 GCA_905193385.1 uncultured Prevotella sp.
TTCCATCCATCGTAGATGGATTAACTTCTTCTTAACTTCCTCTAACTCCTATTTTAACACGCCCTGCTATGTGCTTATTGGGCTTTCAGCCCACTTTGTATAAGTTTTAACAAACCCTCATTTTTTATGGGCGACGTTATGAGTTCGGGCAGATTGTACGTCTTCATGAATGTCTCGTAGAACGAGGGCGACTTCTGTGGCAACACGAAAGGCTTGTCGAAGCGTCCGGTCGTTGTATTGAAATGGGCGAAATAAGGGCGTGCCCATCCTCCGTCCATACGCTTACTGCTGAACACCATCCATCTGCCAGTAGACGACCATGTGTGGAAACTGTCCACATCCTTGCTGTTTATCTCTTCTATACGGCGCACCTTGCCTGTCTTGGTGTCAAGAATGGCGAGGTCGGCTTCTTTGTGCCATATAGAGAAGTTGCCATAGTCGAACTCTACAAACACCACATATCTGCCATCGGGCGACACACGAGGCAGACTGACCGTATGCTTTGTGGTACTCGCCTCATACACACATTCCGGTTTGCCGAAAGCCCTTGCCTTGGCATCGAAGCTGACACGCCAAAGGTCGTAGCGCAGGCTGTCGAATGACGTGTTCTTGGTATAGGCATTGCCACGGCAGAAGTACAAAGTCTTGCCGTCGGGAGTCCAAGCGGGGAATGTCTCCATAGCGTTGTCGCCGCTAAGCTCGGGCGAGGTGATTATAACGTCGTTGGCAATGTCATAGACACCAAGATCGGCTGCAAGGTCGCTCACCTCAATAGGTTTCTGTCCGCTTGAATGGAAGAACTGCTGTATCTCGTTCATCGAGAAAGCTATGAACTGTCCGCTTGGATGCCATCCGGCATAGGTAGCACCCATTTTTACAGTAGGACACTTTGGAGCTACCTTCTTCACCTTGCCGTCGTGACTGATAAGCGTGCCGCCATTCTTGCCACGCACATGCAGCATAAAGTCGCGTGTGGAGTTCTGTCGGAACGTGTGGCAATTGATACATTGCTTGCCGAAGTCACGGTTTTCGAGTATTGGTGTCTCGTCGTAGTTGGTAAGATTACGCTGGTATATTCCCATCTCGTTCCACAACTCATAGCCTGGATACAAGAGTCGGTAGACCAAGTACCGGTCGATGGTGTCGCCACTCACATAATTTGTTATAGGCTTGTATTCGGTCCATTTGCCGTCGCGCTTCACTCCAACGGCTATCTGTATCTTGCCATTCTTGTTGTCGGCAAGCATCTTGTGCCAAGAGTCTTCGGGAATAATCACTTCGTTATCGGTGGAAGCTTCACGATAGTATTCCTTTCCTCCGGCTGTCATCACCACCTGATAGGCATCGCCCTCCTGATTGATGCGGAAATTGGCAGGAGCAATATTAACGGGCAGAGTCACACCCGTATAATCAGGATATATCTGCACCTGTGCGTTGGCGTAGACATCAGCCTTCTGGTAGCCGCCCTCACATGAAGCAAGCAGCAAAAGAGCGGCGAAGGAGAATATTGTTGATTTAATATTGATTTGCATCTGTATATTTTTGGTTTTCTATTCCTAATTTCTTTTCAGATATTATCAGTACCGTTTTTAGTACCGCCTAACTGGTACTGGAGTTTCACCCAGCTGGTACTGGAGTTTCATATAGCTGGTACTGGAGTTTATATTGAATTGTACTGAGGTCTATATTGAATGACGTGCGACCATCAGTCAATATACCAGATTTATTCTTTCTTTAATCGGTTGCCATACGGGCTGACATAGTTGAGATAGAACCAGTAAGTATTACCGAATTCTGCCTGCAAAGCAGCTATATTTCCAGTTTGTGCAAGCTGAGCATACTGTTGGAAACGGTTCTGCGTATCGCTGCCCGGCTGCAATCCCTTTGTGTCGTTGCCTCCAAGCTGATAGACAAGCAGGGCCTCATCGAATATGCGTGGCATCTGCTTGTAGAAGCTACTGGCAAGCGGAAGGTTCTCGACAAAGCGCGACAAGTTGTTGGAGAGCAGAAGGTCGCACATCAGAAACTCGTAAGCCATGCGGTTGTGTGGGTCTTGCGTGAGCACATATTGCAGATTAGGACCGATGTTGAGAATGTTCACGAAGTTTGCTTTCTCTGATTCCTTTATGCTGAAAGCACGCAACCCCTCTATCTGTCCGCTCTCCACACAGGCCTCCAATCTGTCTGCCTCGTCCTTATAGAACAGACTCTGGCGCAAACGTGCTATGTATTTACGGGCTATCGTCTTGCGACGGTTGATGATGTTGTAGCGTGCAAGGTTGATGAGTCGTGGAGCCGTCTCGCCCCACACCACCATAGCTTCAAACTCCCAGTGCTGTGCATCGTTGATGCAACCGAGCTGTTCAAGCAGATAGTGGCCATACTCGGTCTCGCGTGTGCGGCTCTGCCACGGAAAGTAAAGGGCATTGATGCCTACAACGGGCTGATAGTCGAACAGACGGTTGAGCAACTCGCCCTTGTTGTAGAGGGCAATATTGTGGAAATAGAAAATAAGCGGATTGGGCTGTCTCTGATTGTCAAGATAGCGTTCGGTGTGATGCAGGGCATCGTCCCAGTTGTGACGGTCTATGGCTTGCTGCGCCTTTATCATGCGAAACTCGCTCATCGAGAAGGTGCGCAAGAAGCTATAGCCCGATGCTAAAGATATGACTACTAACGAAACGATTGAAACTGCCACATACTTCCAACCTTTGAGTTGAAATTGTCTGATTGTCTTGCCTTTTGCCAAGAAACATGCCGGCACGGAAAGTACGGCTAAGACTATAAAAGCCCACACCACAACCGACAGAGTATGCGACAAGCCTGCTGTCCACACCCAAAGGGCAAGCGAGGGAATGAGCGAAAGGCGCAATATGTCCTCACGACGTGTGAGCACAGTAAGTATGCGCCACGACATAAGATATATTGCCGTGAGCAAGGCAGACATTACTGCCGCGCCAAGTAGCGGATAATAGAAAAACTGCACGACAAAAGC
This sequence comes from uncultured Prevotella sp., assembly GCA_905193385.1. GTDB lineage: Bacteria > Bacteroidota > Bacteroidia > Bacteroidales > Bacteroidaceae > Prevotella. The sequence goes on from CAJJOL010000021.1 coordinate 2,996, forward strand.
CGTGAGCCATGAGGTGAGCGTCTGGCTATGGTAATAGTCGGCTGTATAGAGAAACAGCTGATGCTGCTCGTTGTAGTACAATACATGCGACAGCAAATCGGTGTATGACGCAAAGAATACGCCAAACAGCACAAGGGCTAACAAATAGTGGAGAGACTTTCTCATTTACTGAATTCGTAAGTTAGCTAAGGTTAATACAAAAAGGAGTGTGCCATAAAAGGACTCATACTCATCCTTATTGACACACTCCAATTTATTATTTACGTTTTATGTTTCTTATTTCTTGCCATAACCCGGGTTCTGCTTGAGTTTCGGATTGAGGTCCATCTCTTCCTGCGGAATCGGATAGATGTAGTTGTGGTCAGAATACTTGCTGCCAGGAAGGGATACGTGTTGTGTACCAACGTATGGAGTAAAATTCTTGGTAGCATCATCATAGGTATAAACCATACTGTGATACTTGCGGTTGAGCACTTCCTTAGCGTCTCCCCAACGACGGAGGTTCCACTTACGGATGTCGCCCTCAAGCGCAAACTCTACACGCCACTCGTTCTTGATACGCTTCAAGAGTTCGGCCTGTGTTCCGCAATATGTAGGCTTGCTGGCATCGGTCTTCTGCAACGCTGGCATACCAACACGTGCACGTACCTTATTGACTGCATCGAAAGCCTCCTGACAGAGCGGATTGAGATTGTTCATAGCCTCGGCGTATGTGAGCAGAACCTCAGCATAACGGATAAGCACATAGTCCTTGCCCATGTCCCAACCCTGCGTCTGAGGATTGATAGACGGGTCGAGCCACTTCTGCTGATAATAACCGGTCTCTGTTGCATCACCATGGCAACCTATACCAGTATCACCACTAATGCCCCTGTTAGGAGCAATCTTAATTGTAACACCATACATCTCCTCGCCATGATGCAGAATGTTAACCTCAAGACGCGGGTCACGATTGGCAAACGGATTGGCTGGGTCGAAAATCTGAGAGAGCTGTCTTGCTGTCGGGTTGCCGTTATCATCACGTGCCACTACGCCAGCAGCACTTGACTCATATATCGGGCTACCGTCCTTATCCTCGAAAGCATCGACAAGATCCTGAGTCGGGTCCATACCGCCCCATCCGAGTGTCGGGAATGCTTCCCAACCAATAAGGTAGTTGGTACGGTCAGGTGCATTATACTGGATGACAAGTATATTCTCGCAGCAACCGTCTGTTTCCTCCCAGAACAGATTGGCATACTTGCCTGTGTTGTCCTTGTCCCAGAGGTCGTATACGCCTGCATCCATGATTGCCTTAGCCTCGTTGGCAGCAGTCTGGTTGTCGCCATAATACATGGCGGCACGCATCTTGATTGCACGGGCAGCGCCCTTGGTGATACGGCCATAGTTGGCGTCATCCCACTGCTCAGGAAGAGAAGCGATAGCCTTGTCAAGGTCTGCCATTGCCTTGGCGTAAACATCCTCGCGTGAAGACTGTTCTGTATTGTTCAGGTCAGACAATGTCAGAGGCTTGTCAATATAAGGTACTGAGCCGAAACTACGGATAAGGTCCCAATACAGATAGCCACGGAAGAAGTAAGCCTGACCTTCCAACTTCTGACGGGTAGCATCGTCCATTGATACGGAAGGCAGCTTCTCAAGTGCGAGGTTTGCCTCACGGATGTATGTGTAGCTACTCTTCCAACCATAGTCAGAGGGGTCGTAAACACCCTTCGACTCGTTGCCGGCAGCCCACTTGATACCCATTGTTGCGTCGTCGGTGTTGATTGCCTCGTCAGCCGACCAGCCAAGACTGTTGTACATATCGCTGATGTACATCTCGGCATCGGTGCTTGATTTCCAGAAGCTGGCGTCAGAAAGTTCCTCCTTCGGAGCCTTGTCAAGAAAATCACTACAAGATGAGAGTGCAGCAACTCCAGCGAACGCTAATGCTATATTTAATATATTATTTTTCATTTGTTCTGAGTTGTTTTAGAATGTAAGTTTAAGACCGCAAGAAATCTTTCTGACGTTGCTGTACGACCAGCCACGGCTGTTGTCCGACTCCGGGTCAAGACCCTTGTCAAGACCTGAGATAGTGAAGAGGTTCTCGCCTGCGAGGTACACCTGGGCAAACGACAGACCTATACGGCTGATAAGGTCAGAAGGCAGGGTGTAAGCCAATGTGAGGTTCTTCATGCGAACATACGAAGCGTCCTGCAGCCAGAATGTAGACATCTGGTTGTTGGTCTGCGATTGAAGCGACAGACGTGGGAAGTTGCCGTTAGGATTCTCCTCGCTCCAGCGATCCCAGTGCTTGTTAAGACATGATGCACTGTTGAAGAATGCGTAAGAAGCCTCACCGTTGTAATAGCGCTTAGCATCGAATGCACCCTGCAGAAGACCGCTCAACTCGAAGTTCTTGTAACCTACGCTGAAGTTGAAACCACCTGTCCACTTAGGCATCTGGTTGCCAATAATCTTTCTGTCAGCAGCTGTAATCTTGCCGTCGTCCGTGAAGTCCTTATAGCGGATATCACCAACCTTCTCACTGCCAGTACGCAGCGGACCCTTCTTGAGTTCTTCTTCCGAACGGAACAATCCATCGGCAACATAGCCATAGTATGAGCTAATGGCATAGCCCTCAAGGTTCCAGATATTGCTGTCTGATGTAGGACCTTCGGTTCCAGCCATATCGATAATCTCATTCTTGTTGTAGCCCATATTGAGTGAGAGATTGTAGCTCCAATCCTTACCGATACGGTTGTTGTGGCCAAGCACAAGCTCAAAACCACGGTTCTCTACGCTACCAACGTTCTGTGCAGGAGCCTTCAAACCGATAACGCCCTGGAGCGGCAAGTAGAGAAGCATGTCGTTGGTCTTTTTCTTGTATACCGAAAGCTCCATTGTCAACTTGTTGTTGAAGAAGCCGGCGTCGATGCCAAGCTCATAGTTGGTTACGGTAGCCCACTTCAGCTGGTCGTTGACAAGACGGCTCTCGTAAGCTGTAGAATACAATGTGTTGCCGAACATGGTTGAACCGTAAGCATAGGTAGGAACTGCAGGATAGAGGTCAGTAGAAGCCAACTCCTCATTACCTGTCTTACCCCAACCCAGACGAAGCTTAAGGTTGCTCAACCAGTCAATGTTCTTCATGAAAGCCTCCTCAGAGATACGCCAGCCTGCAGAGAATGCAGGGAATGTACCCCAACGTGAGTCCTTAGGGAAGCGTGAAGAAGCGTCGCGACGTACGTTAGCCTCAAAGAGATACTTGCCGGCATAGTTGTACTGCAGACGTCCGAAGTAAGAGAGACGTGTCATCTCTGTACCACCACTTGAGTTCTTCTGTGAAGAAGCGTCGAGTGTGTTGAGCGACTCGTCAAGGTTGTTGTTGCCACCACCCTTACGGTCGGCTGTCACATAGCGGCTCTTGACGTCGTACGACTCCATACCTGCGAGTACGCCAAGGTTGTGATCGCCAAATGACTTGTTGTAGTTAACGAGAATCTGACCTGTGAGGTAATCGTAGTTGTAGTTTCTGACATAACCTTGACGCTGACCTGAGTTGTATGTGCCGTAGCCCCATGTCTTCTTGAATCCGAGCTGGTCCTCAGTCCAGTTGCGCCATGAGTATACACCCTTGATGCTGAGGTCCTTGATAGGCTTGATTTCAGCCGAACCGATGAGGAATACCTCCTGGTCGATGGTCTTCTGCCAGCCTGTCTTGTCTCTGCCCTGAACTGCTACAGGGTTGTCAACACCAACGTACTTGAAGTTGCCGTCCTCGTCATAAACGGGGTCAGTAGGATGCGAACGTGAGATACCCTGAATCACCTGGGTATAACCAGCCCATGCATCCTGCTTGGTGCCACGATAGCCCGAAGCGTTGAGTCCGAGAGTGATGTATTTGTTGATTTGCGATGTGATGTTCATACGGGCGTTGATACGGTTGTAGTCAATGTCCTTTGTAACACCATCCTGGCTGAGATAGCCAAGATACATATTGTATGTAGTCTTGTCGTTACCACCGCTGAGCGAGAGGTTGTGCTGATGCTCGAAACCGCTACCGGTAAGAGCCTCCTTATACCAGTCGGTGCTTGGAAGCTGGCCTGTGCGATACTTCTCAACAGTCTCGTCAGAGAAAGGTTTTGCTGCGCCCGGGTGATCGTTGAGGTAAGCCTCGTTGTAGAGGTAAGCATAGCCGTAAGCATCAACGAGGTCAAGCTTGGCAAGAAGTGACGACCATGAGAATGTGGCGTTGTAAGAAACTGTGGTCTTGCCGGTCTTACCCTTCTTGGTAGTGATAAGGATAACGCCGTTGGCAGCCTGCACACCATAGATGGCAGCTGAAGCAGCATCCTTCAATACTGTTACCGACTCGATTTCGGCAGGGTTGATAACGTTCATCGAACCCGGCACACCATCCACGATAACGAGTGGAGAGGCTGCATTAACCGAGTTCTTACCACGTACTGTGATAGAAGCGTTCTGGCTACCAGGAGCACCCGTAATCTGCACAGCAGTAACACCAGCCATCTCACCAGCAAGAGCTGACGAAAGGCTTGATACCGGACGTGTGGCAAGCTTCTCGGCATTCATAGAAGCTACGGCACCAGTAAGGTTCTCCTTCTTCTGTACACCGTAACCCACTACCACAAGTTCGTCGAGAGTCTGTGAGTCGTCCTTAAGAACTATGGCAACATTGGCCTTTGCCTTGACCACCTGCTTAAGATAGCCAATTGAACTAATCTCAAGCTCTGCACCGGCAGGTGCATCAAGTGTGAAATTACCGTCAATGTCGGTAACTGTTCCGCCAGTAGAGCCTTTCACCTTTACAGACGCACCGATAATCGGTTCGCCGTTAGCGTCCTTCACAGTACCCTTGACGGTTTGTTTCTGTTGATTGTTTGTTAGTAGAGCAACGTTTTCATGTACGTTTGTGATTTGAGAGGCAAACAGCGGTTTTACCCCCCGCCAGCAAAACGGACAGCATGAGAATCCGTGCGTTGTTAAAATAGGAGTTTTGCATAAACATGCTTTGTTTTTGGGTTCCTAACAATTATTGTTTGTATAGGCAGACATAGGAACCTTTGTCAGCCTTCTGGTTAATTATTTCTAAAGTCGTTATATAATTGGGTTGTCTTAAGATTGTGCTGCAAAGATAAACATAATTTACATAACTAAAGCTAATATTTTTAGTTTTTTTTTAGCTGGACTGTATTTTAACAAATTTCGGAGCAAAGATTTTCGTGAACAGCAGTGAACCACATTATATATAATTGTACATTATAAGTATTTGGTCATATTTAATTTTATATATGAACGCATACTTATATTATATATTGAACTTTCGCAAGTTCGGTTATATATACTCCAAAATTCGGAGTATCCAAAAATGTAGTCCTTTTGCATTCCAAATGTAGTCCTTTTGCACTCCAAATGTAGTCCTTTTAGCATGCAAATGGAGTCCTTTTGAGAGGCAAAAGGAGTCCTTTTGAAAAGCATATTGATTATTGCTCCCTCGCGAGGAAACAAAAAGATGATGTTGTCTTTGTCGTTTTATGTTATTCCTTATTCTGCCGCACCTTCTCGCGAAGCTCCTTCAGATTGAGCTTTCGATGTGCCTTGACGTGGTCGAAGCCTCTACCGTACACACCCACCACAGCCGACTGAGCCACAAATGCGTTGGGGTCAATCTCGTCGATAAGCTCGAAGATGAAGTTCGACTCGCTCTTTTTGGCTATACAGAATATCACCTTTATGTCTTTCTTTGTATAGAAACCGTTGCCATTGAGCATCGAGCAACCGCGGTCGGCTATCTGGTTGATAGCCTCGCCTATCTCCTGATACTTGTCGGAGATGATGAAGAACTGCACGCTTCGACGCAGAGAGTTTACCAAATGGTCGACTACAAACGAGATGACAAACAGCAATACGTAGCCGTAGAGCACCTTCTCCCAGTCGCGCAACACCACATACGACGAAGTGATGATGGTGAGGTCGCATAAGAGGATGATGTGTCCGAGCGACACGTCACGATACTTATTCACCATTGCGGCAATGACGTCAGAGCCACCGGTAGAACCGCCTGCCGACAATCCCAAGCCTACGCTGGTGCCTAAGAACACGGCGCCTACCATACACGCCATAAATTTCTGGTCGGCAAGGAGGTGAAGGTCGGGCGGCATGATGCTCTGCAACACGGTAGAAGCGAGTGTGAAGACTACCACACCGTATATGGTCTTGGCGCAGAAACGCCATCCCAGCACCTTCAGAGCCACTATGAGCAGCACTGCGTTGAGCGCAAAGAAGGTGTCCTGCACGGGTATGCCCGTTCCCCAGTACACTATCGATGCCACACCAATGATGCCACCCGTAGTGATTTCGTGGGGCAGCAGGAACAGGTTAAGACCTATAACGCCCAACATCATGGCGATGGTGATGATACCATAGTCGCGCAACTGGCGCATCAACTTACCTTTGTTTCTTCTTGAATGCATAAATTGTTGATTTGTTTAGATCAGTTTTTCTAACTAAAATAGTTTGTATGCAAAGTTAATAAGAATAACCAAAAACTACAAGTATTTCCGTGTTCAACCTATTGCAAAGATGCGTATAGAGAAAGTCTTTATATACGAAAATAGCCCAGAGCATATTGTTCTGGGCTATTTAGTATATAAAACTGACGATTAAGGCTGCTTGCCGATGTAAGCCAAGATACCGCCGTCAACGTAAAGGATATGACCGTTTACGAAGTTAGAGGCATCGCTTGCGAGGAAAACAACGGGACCCATCAAGTCCTCGGGAGTACCCCAACGTGCAGCAGGAGTCTTGGCTACGATGAAACTGTCGAACGGATGACGTGAGCCGTCAGCCTGACGCTCGCGCAAAGGAGCAGTCTGAGGAGTAGCGATGTAGCCCGGACCGATACCGTTGCACTGGATGTTGTATTCACCGAACTCTGAACAGATGTTGCGTGTGAGCATCTTCAAGCCGCCCTTTGCAGCTGCGTATGCCGAAACTGTCTCACGACCAAGCTCTGACATCATTGAGCAGATGTTGATAATCTTGCCGTGCCCCTTCTCCTTCATACCAGGAATGACTGCCTTAGACACGATGAACGGAGCGTTGAGGTCGATGTCGACAACCTGACGGAAGTCCTCTACAGACATCTCAGTCATAGGAATACGCTTGATGATACCAGCGTTGTTAACGAGAATATCAATAACACCGAGTTCCTTATTGATGTCGGCTACCATAGCCTTTACCTGCTCTTCGTCGGTAACGTCGCAGATATATCCATGAGCCTCGATGCCCTTAGCCTTATAGTCGGCAAGAGCCTGGTCCATGTGGTGCTGTGAACGGCAGTTGAACGCAATCTTTGCGCCTGCATTGTACAGAGCCTCTGCCATAGCGAAACCGATGCCGTAGGCTGCTCCAGTAACGAGGGCTACCTTGCCCTCAAGTGAAAACATTTTGTCCATTGTTGTTACTTTTAGTTTTATTTCAAGTCAGTTGTCTGGATTTTCTGCATATCGCCGTAGTCGAGGTTCTCGCCTGCCATACCCCAGATGAATGTATAGTTGCTTGTACCTGCTGCGCAGTGGATTGACCATTGCGGAGAGATGACAGCCTGCTCGTTGTTCAGCCACATCGGACGGGTCTCCTGCGGCTCACCCATAATGTGACAAATGCGCTGACCTTCGGGTACGTTGAAGTAGAGATAGGTCTCCATACGGCGCATGTGTGTGTGAGCCGGCATTGTGTTCCATACCGAACCGGTCTTCAGCTCAGTAACACCCATCTGCAACTGGCATGTGCGTACACCTGCAACACCGTTGATGATGAGCTGGTGGATAACACGGTCGTTGCTCTCGGCGAGCGAACCTGCCTTGATGTTCTTGGCTTCCTTCAGTGTGACGAGCTTTGTGGGGAATGAAGTGTGAGCTGTAGCACTGTTCATATAGAACTTGGCAGGATTCTTGGGGTCCTTGCTTGAGAGTGTGATGTTGTTAGGATTCTTCTCGGTAGAGCGTCCTACGTAGATGCCCTCCTGGAAGTTGAGGTCGTACTTCTTGCCGTCAACTGTAACAACACCAGGTCCGCCGATGTTGATGATACCCATCTCACGGTTCTCGAGGAATGTCTTGGCGAGCAGCGGCTCGATTGGTTCGATCTTGATAGGAGCATCAACCGGCTCGGCACCGCCTATGAGGAAGCGGTCGTACATAGTGTATGTCCAGTTAACTTCGTTGGGAGCGAATACCTTCTCTACCAAGAACTCCTTGCGCAAACGGTCGGTAGTATAGTGCTTGGCATCCTCTGGATGATTCGCCCAACGTACCTGATAGTTTACGTTCTGTGCCATTGCCGACATTGACATGATGGCAACAGCTGCGGTGATGAATAATTTCTTCATTTCTCTATTGTTTGTTTTTTAGATTTACTTGCGTGTCACATCTTTAACGATGCGTGTGCGGTTGTACCACATCATACCCAATGTGATGGCTACAAGGATAGCCGGGCCAACATACTTGACGTGGCATGAGAGCTTGTAGATGATCCATCCGAATGACGAAGCGGCAAAGTCGAGTGCGCCACCCGAGAATCCTTCAGGAATATGTGCGGTTGCGTCGCCAGTGGCTGCGTACACCTGATTGGCTGCCATGGTGAAGTCGGGAGCCATATCCGTTACGAAGTACAGACCGATGATGAGCGTTACAAGACCGATGATGAGGGTCTTCACCACGTTGCCCTTAGTGAAAGGCAGAACCATCGGGAAGAGATAGAACATTCCGGCAAGCGATGCCAACGGAAGGAACTGGTTGCCCGGGAGGAACACTGCCAATGCAAGGATAACGGGGATGAGGATGACCGAAGCCACGAGTGTGGTAGGATGGCCGATAACGAGAGCGGGGCTCATACCGATGTAGACCTTCTTGCCGTTGAACTTCGACTTAACCAGCTCCTGTGTCTTCTCCGAAATAGGCTTCAATCCCTCAATGAAGAGAGATGTGATACGTGGGATAAGCTCCATAACGGCACCCATTGTAACGCCGAGGAAGAGCACCTTCTTGATGTCAAGCTGTGCTGCCCAACCGATAAGCATACCTACGATTACGCCCAATACGAGCGGCTCGCCGAGCACGCCAAACTTCTTCTTCATGCCCTCAGCGTCGATGTCGAGCTTAGAGAAGCCCGGAATGCTGTCGAGAGCCTTGTTGAAGATGATGGCGAAAGGCATAAAACTCAGGCAGAACGGCTGCGGAATAGAGATGCCTTCGAGGTCGTAATGCTTCTGGAACTTCTCTGCTGTGAGGTCGGCACATACCAGAGTGTTGATGTAGCAGATGATGGCTGCGAAGTAGCCCCACAACAGGCTCTCGCCCATCACGAAGTAGACAACCGCACCGATGAATGCAAAGTGCCAGTAGTTCCAAAGGTCGATATTGACAGTACGTGTGGTCTTGGTGATGAGCATGAGGAAGTTTACGCCAAGACAGATGGGGATGATAAGTGCCCCGACTGCGGTGTTGTAAGCCACAGCGGCTGCAGCAGGCCAACCCATGTCAAACACGTTGAGCTGCAAATGATATATCTCGGAGATGCCCTTGAGCGGATCGTTGAAGTTGGAGGTGAGCAATGCTGTGACAACTCCCAAACCGATGAATCCTACACCGACATAAAGACCCGACTTGAATGCCTTGCCGAACTTCATGCCGATGCCAAGACCGATGATGGTAAACAGTATAGGCATCATCACCGGAGCACCAAGACTAATTATGTAACTGAAAACTTGATCCATTTAATATTGTTATAAGGAAAGATTATAGTACTACTGCAATACCCCTACCCGACTGAATACGGTCGGGAAAGGGTATTTGCTATATATTCTACTTCGACTCGCGTGCCTTGGCTACATACTCCAACGACTCGCGGCACTTGTCGCTAACGGCCTGCCAGTCGCCTGCTGCGATAGTAGCCTTCGGGAACAGCTTAGAGCCCATGCCTACGCAGTTGGCGCCAGCCTTAATCCAAGAAGCGATGTTGTCAGCGTCGGGCGAAACACCACCGGTAACCATAATGAGCGACCAAGGCATCGGAGCCTTCAAGCCCTTAACGAAGTTAGGACCGAGTACGTCGCCCGGGAATACCTTGCAAAGGTCGCAACCCATCTCCTGAGCCATACCAACTTCTGTCACCGAACCGCAACCCGGTGTGTAAGGAATGAGTCGGCGGTTGCACACCTTGGCAACATCGGGGTTGAACAACGGGCCTACTACGAAGCAAGCACCAAGCTGAATGTAGAGCGAAGCAGTAGGAGCGTCAACTACCGAACCTACACCCATAGCCATCTCAGGACATTCCTTGGCTGCAAACTTAACCACCTCGGCAAACACTTCGTGTGCGAAGTCGCCACGGTTGGTAAACTCGAATGCACGCACGCCACCCTCGTAGCATGCCTTTACTATATTCTTTGCTATCTCTACATCATTGCTGTAGAATACAGGTACCATACCGGTTCCGGTAATCTTAGCAAGTACCTGCTGTTTGTTGAATTTTGCCATAATTAAAGTATAATTGGAAGCCCTACCCCCAGCCCCTCCCCCGTAGGGAGGGGAGTGGTATGTTAGGCTACTTGAAAAGTTTTTAAAGTTAATAGAAAAGTCCTATCGCTGTACTCTACCGTTAGCGTTGCCGGCAGCAAGAGCCTCTACTTCGTCAACTGAAACAAGGTTGAAGTCGCCATTGATAGTGTGCTTCAGAGCCGAAGCAGCTACTGCAAACTCAAGAGCCTCGCCCTGTGTCGGCTTGGTGAGCAAGCCGTGGATCAAGCCGCCTGAGAATGAGTCGCCACCGCCTACGCGGTCGATGATAGGCATGATGTCGTAACGACGGCTCTCGTAGAACTCCTTGCCGTTGTAGATAAGAGCCTTCCATCCGTTGTGAGTAGCCGAGAAGCTCTCGCGCAATGTAGAAACAACGTACTTGAAGCCGAACTCCTTCTGCATCTGCTCGAATATCTTGTGATAGCCGCTTGCGTCGGTCTGACCACCCTCAACGTCTGCGTCGGGCTTGAAGCCGAGGCAGAGCTGTGCGTCCTCCTCGTTGCCGATGCAAACGTCAACATACTGCATCAACGGACGCATAACCGAGATTGCCTTCTCAGAAGTCCAGAGTTTCTTGCGGAAATTGAGGTCAACGCTCACTGTAACACCGTGGCGCTTGGCTGCCTCGCAAGCCAAACGGGTTAGCTCAGCCGCCTTGTCGCTGATGGCGGGAGTAATGCCGCTCCAGTGGAACCACTGTGCGCCCTCCATGATAGCATCGAAGTCGAAATCCTCAGGATTAGCCTCAGCGATTGAAGAGTGTGCACGGTCGTAGATAACCTTTGACGGACGCATTGAAGCACCGGTCTCTGCATAGTACAAACCGACACGATCGCCACCGCGGGCGATGAAACGTGTGTCTACACCATAGCGGCGCAATGCGTTGACAGCAATCTGTCCGATGTCGTGCTTAGGAAGCTTGCTCACGAAGTAAGCTTCGTGTCCATAGTTGGCCACACTTACAGCCACGTTAGCCTCACCACCACCAGGGATGATACGGAACATTTCTGACTGGATGAAACGGTCGTTGCCATTGGGCGAAAGGCGGAGCATGATCTCGCCAAGAGTAATAATTTTTGCCATTTTAATATGCGTTAATTTCTTTAGTTAATGAGTATACGAGTTTTTAAGACCTGCTGATATAAGAATTATGTAGTCTTACTTAACAGTTACGGCTGTCTGTAGCGGCTGCTTCAGATTGTTGATGAAGTCCTCAATCTGCATGTACCACACACGCTGGTTGGGAGTTCCGCTCTTGCACCATGATGCGCCGAAGTAGTAGATGAAGCGTTCGTTGTTCTTTACTCCGCGCTTTACGCCCACTGCGTTGCCTACGATGCCGGCCTTATGGTGCCACGGGTCGCGCACGAGTTGAGTTGCATCGGCACCGTTGGGGAAGAGTGCTGCCACATAAATCTCAAACTGATGGCGCTCTGCCGAGTCGGTGGGGTCGGTGTAGGCTACATAGTTTGGGGCGAGTTTGAGGTCGGATGCCTTCTCGGTGTGTACCACTACGCCGCCGCAAACGTCCATAGGCTTCTTCAGTCCGTCGTACCATACGGTCATCTTGTTGAAGAACGACCACTTGTCGAGGCTTATTATGCGATGTTCGGTCACGTTCTGACCGTCAATCTTCTCGGTATTGTACACCAGTTCGAGCGTGAAGCGCAGCGGACCGTTGTCCAGCACGCGATATTCCTTGAAGCAATATGGCATGACGATGCTGTCGCCGAGCATGATGGCGGGCGTTCCGCATCCCAGACTGGGGCCTACGTTGTAGCAGTCGAGTCCGGTGCCGTGGTCGAGATGTAGCGAAACGGTCTGGTCGAGGGAGTCGGCTTCCTGCTTGCGTCCTTCCTTGCGCATCTGTGCCGAGATACGATGGCCGTTGTAAACAACCGCATAACGTTTCTCTACGTCAGGATATGGAGTGCTCTTGAGCCACACGTCCATGCCGAAAGCCTTCTCTCCGGTGCGCTGCAGGGCGGGTCCGTAAGCTCGATAAGAGCAACGGTCGTTCTCCCATACAAAGTCGTCAACTCGCCATGGATACAGTTTTCCCACGGCATAGTCCTGTGTAGGGTCGGGTGTGCCCGGTTTGACATAGAACTTGGCTGTACCTCCAGGTATGACAGTAGTCTCAACAAGCAGTTTGTTGTCGTGTGTGATCTGGCAAGCCTCGGGCAATCCGTAGCGATTCAACACTCTCACGGGACTGCCTTGTGCCACTCCGAGAGCTTTCCATACTTCATTGGCATCAAATTCAGCCACTTCAAGCCGTTGCTCTTGTCCGCTGTTTTTCACGGTGAGCACCACGTCGGCCATACTGTCAACGCCTTGCGCCAATGCAAGGAGCAGCATGAACGCATACTTTATTTTCCGTATCATTTCCTATATATTAATATGTAATAGATATCGCTTAAACGTGAAGCACTTTTTATTTAAACATCTGAAGTCAGCTTGATAGCGTCTTCAAATATACAAATAATTATTCTATTAAAGAATATCGTGTTTTGGTTTTCTGTTAGATTTAATAACAGTTATACATTCATTGTCTATAATAGTACGTATCAGTTTACAAAATTACTGCAATCGAATTATTTTTTGGTATAAAAAAGTACAAACGACATACAGATTTCGTACATGTGTATAAAAAAAAAGAGATTACCCTATATCACATGGAGTAATCCCAAAAAAGGAGTTTTCTAACATCAACTTTTAACTTAGGGTTGTAATACACATTTATCATATACCCTAAATATAAACTAATTATAAATAAACCATTTAATACAAAAAATCCCTATTTCTCTTTTTTAGTTTTTATTATTGTATTATGTTATCCTTGCCGGCCGCTTACGGCGACCGGCACCTCCCAACAACTTGGGAAGGAAAAGGAATCCATTAATTAAAGTCGACATTTTTAACTTTTAGCATCTAATCAATAATTTGATATAAATCTACTTGTGTGTGCTTTATGATTTCGATGCAAAGTTACTTGTAAAACACCGATCGGACGGTACATTTTTGTCCGAAAGGTGTCCTTACTTGTTCATTATGTCTTATTTAACAATCATTTAACGGCTACTTTAGCCAGAATGCCTTCGGTTGCCCATGGGTCTTCAATTTCGTACAAAATTTGACCCATACGCTTGGTCAGCTGCTTGATTATCTTGCGGCTTTCGGGCTTGTTGGCTATGTTGTTGAGCTGATAGGGGTCGTTCTGGTCGTCGAAGAGCAGAATTTCCTTGCGCTTGTAGTCGCGTGTGATATATATTGCCATCGTGTAGCGATGGGTCTTTAGTCCGCGTGCCGACGGGAAGTAGTTGACAACGAGTCCGTCCTTGTCCTTGTCACCGTCGAGATTCTGTATGTACAGAGCTGCGTCGGGGCGCTTGACACTCTTCGATGCGGGGTCGAGGAAGAGGCTTGAGTAGTCTACGCCTTGTGTGACAGAGGGTATCTGGTCGTACAGCCCTACAAGTCCGAGCATTGTCGGCATGATGTCGGGCGACGAAAGCAGCAGGTCGTCGGTACGCGGAGTGATGTGTCCCTTATACCTTACTATAAAGGGCACGTTCATCGACTCTGAGTACGGCGAGTTCTTCGGGTCGTCGGTGTTCTGCGAGCACATTGTCTCGCCGTGGTCGGACGTGAACACTACGATTGTATTGTCGTCGAGTCCTGCCTCGCGCAGAGCGTCGAGTATCATTCCGAAGGCGCGGTCAACGCCCGTAACCGATGCGAAATAGTAGCGTACTGACTCCGCCTTAGCCATTTCGCGTCCTGCATTCTTGCGCACAAGGAGCTGGTCGAGCGGCTGCTTGGCATACAGATTATAGTCTTCCTCCATACAGTCGGTGAGCGAACGGTAGGGGCTGTGGGGCGGATTCATGCCCACCATGAGGAAGAAAGGCTTGTTGGAGTCGCGCTCGCCGTTGCGGTTGAGTATGTAGCTTACGGCGTGCTTGGCCTCGTATATGGGCGACCACTCGTGCGGCTCGTGTCGGTTTCCGTTATTGTCCCAGTAGTGCGGGTTCTTGTGCTCGTCGAATGTGCCGTACGACAGCCAGTAGTTGAATCCGTGGCGCTGGTGCGGCTCGGTATAGGCATCCCACACGGGGCGCTGTGTCTCTACGTATTCGCCGGGGTTCTGTGGCGAGTTCTTGGTGGGGAACTGCACGTGCAGCTTGCCTATGTAGCCGCAGTCGTATCCGGCACGGCTCATCACGTCGCTCCAGCTTACGGGGTCGGTGAGCCATGAAGATATGGGACGGCTCGAATTGCAGTTGAGTGGCACACCGCTCTTGTTGGGATACATGCCGGTAAGGAGCGATCCGCGGTGCGGACTGCTCAGGGGGCAGTTGCTCTGTGCCGATGTGAGCACTACCGATTCGCGTGCAAAGCGGTTGATATTGGGTGTATGTACGGGGTCGTTCTGCGAGTTGATGCATCCCTCAAAGCCAGGCTGTCCCCAGAACTCCATTGCATAATTGCGCATCTGGTCGGGGAATACATATACGACGTTGGGCCGCTGTTGGGCGGCAGCAGTTGTTGCAAATACCGAAAGCAACGGTGTTGCAACGTTCTTTAGCAATCGTGTCTTGCTAAAAAAGTTTGAGTTAGACATATATTATTGTTTTTAGGTTTTATAATCGTGATATAAAGATTCTGTGTCAAAACTGTATCATTATGTGGCAAAGTTATGAAATCAGAACGAAATAAACGTATTTTTTCATACAGATTATTTCTCAATTAGTGCCGTTTTGCGGGGTTTTTATGCATTTTTTGCGGTTGTGCTAAAAAATGTAGTCCTTTTGGGTTGCAAAAGGGCCCCTTTTGGACTGCAAAAGGACTCCTTTTGGTGAGTAAAAGAACTCCTTTTGAAGGGCAAAACGAGTCCTTTTGCGGGCTACGTGTGGCGCAGACAAGAATAAAGCATATTAAAGTGGTACGCGCGTTGTTAAAAAAACTTGATTGTTTGCACGTTGCGTCATAAAGTAGTAATTTTGCCGACGCAATGAAGTACATATTATTAACGACCATCACGCTGCTGCTCTTCACGGCATGCGCTAAGACCGACGACGAGAAGGCGCAAGCACTGCTCGCCCAGATTGACTCACTCTACGCCAAAGGCAAGTACAAGGAGACTCTCGACTCGATTACCGTGCTGCGCGAACGCTATCCTATGGCGATAGAATCGCGACGCAAGGCTCTTGCCGTATGGCAGAAGGCATCGCTCGCAATGGCGCAGAACGACGTGGCAAGCACCGACCTGCGCCTGCAGGAAGTGACCCGACAGCTCAACGAAACTACCGACCGCCTGACACGCAACATGCTCGCCGTAAAGCGCGACTCGCTGCAGGCACGCTACGAAGCAATGTGCGGCGTGGTGAGGATGATACACCTAAGGCAGAAACAATAGCAGGCGATAAACTTGTTTATTTGACAGGTTTTTTGTATTTTTGTGCCGACTTATTAACAGACATGACAAAGACAGAAGAACAATTCAGAAGCGTGATGCAGGAGTGCCGGACATTGTTCGGCAAGAAACTGCACGACTATGGGGCATCGTGGCGCATATTGCGCCCGTCGTCGCTCACCGACCAGCTCTTCATCAAGGCCAAACGCATACGCTCTATCGAAATCACCGGCACTACGCTCGTAGGCGAAGGCATACGCCCGGAGTTTATCGCTTTGATAAACTATGGCATTATCGGACTCATACAGCTCAAGAACGGATTCACCGACACAGTGGACACTACGCCCGACGAGGCCATGGCCATGTACGACGAGCACGCCCAGGAATGCCTGGAACTGATGCTGCGCAAGAACCACGACTATGCCGAGGCATGGCGCGACATGCGCGTGAGCAGCTACACCGACTTCATCCTGACCAAGATACAACGAGTAAAGGAAATAGAAAACATCAACGGCAACACACTCGTATCGGAAGGTATCGACTCCAACTATATGGACATCATCAACTATGCATGCTTCGGAGCCATAAAGACCATAGACGACTGATGGCGCGCCACTTGTACACAAGCGCACGCATTAACCAATCTGCAACAACGAAATGGCTAAATTCAGAATATTCATTGTAAACCTGTGTCGCATGGCACTCGCCCTGACATTCATCCTCTCGGGATATGTCAAGGCCATCGACCCGCTCGGCACACAATACAAACTGAACGACTATGCCGCAGCCATGCACCTGTCTGAGTACATACCCGACTGGCTTACGCTCACCGGAGCGATAGCGCTGGCAATGACGGAGTTTGCTCTCGGCATATTCATGCTGTTCGCCATACGGCGACACCTGGTGTCCAGACTCATGACGGCAATGATGGTGATGATGACACTCATCACGGTGTGGATATTCATCGCCAACCCCGTGAAGGACTGCGGATGCTTCGGCGACGCCATAAAGCTCACCAACGGCGAGACTCTGCTGAAGAACATCGTGCTTCTGGCTGCCGCCATCGTCACGGCAATGCGCCCTCTGGACATGGCACGGCTCATATCCAAGTCAAACCAGTGGATTGTCACCAACTACACACTGGTGTACATCGTATGCACAAGTCTGTACTGCCTGTACGCCCTGCCCACCTTCGACTTCCGCCCGTATCACATCGGTGCCGACATAAAGAAGGGCATGGAGATACCCGAAGGGGCTGAACAGCCGGAGTTTGAGACCACGTTCATACTGAAGAAGAACGGACAGACACGCGAGTTCACACTCGACAACTATCCCGACTCAACATGGGAGTTTGTCGACTCCAAGACCGTTCAGACACGCCAGGGCTACGAGCCGCCCATACACGACTTCAGCCTGACGGACACCGAGACCGGCGAAGACATCACCGACAACGTGCTCAGCCACAAGGGATACACATTCCTGCTCATATCACGCTCGCTGGCATACGCCGACGACAGCAACTTCGGCGACATCGACCAGATATACGAGTACGCATCGGAGCATAACATACCATTCTACTGCGTCACGGCTTCTACCGACAGCGACATCAACCGCTGGCGCGACCTGACCGGAGCCGAATACCCGTTCTGCACAGCCGACGAGACAACACTCAAGACCATAATACGAAGCAACCCCGGACTGCTGCTCCTTAAGGACGCAACCATCATAGGCAAGTGGAGCCACAACCAGCTGCCCGACCCCGACGAGCTCACGGCAAGCCCCGACAAGCTGCCCATCGGACAACAGCCCGACGACGGAGTGACCGGCAAACTCATCAAGGTGCTGCTCACATTCCTGCTGCCTCTGACGCTGCTGACCATCGCCGACCGCCTGTGGGCATGGTCGAAATGGGTGCGCAACAAAGAAAAGAAAGAATCGGACAAAATATTTCAAATCTTTAAAAACAAAAAGAAAATGAGAAAGAAAATTGTAGCAGGTAACTGGAAGATGAACCTTAACCTGCAGGATGGCGTAGCTCTCGCCAAAGAGATCAACGAAGCTCTCGCAGCTGACAAACCAAACTGCGAAGTTATAATCTGCACTCCGTTCATTCACCTCGCTTCTGTAGCTCAGGTGCTCGACCAGAACGTAGTAGCTCTCGGTGCCGAGAACTGCGCTGACAAGGTTAAGGGCGCTTACACTGGCGAAGTTTCAGCCGAAATGGTTAAGAGTACTGGTGCTCAGTACGTAATCCTCGGCCACTCAGAGCGTCGTCAGTACTACGGCGAGACTGCTGAGATTCTGAAGGAGAAGGTAGACCTCGCACTTGCTAACGGCTTGAAGATTCTCTTCTGCTGCGGCGAGACTCTTGAGGAGCGTCAGGCAGAGAAGCAGAACGAGGTAGTAAAGGCAGAACTCGAAGGCTCGGTATTCCACCTCGACGCAGAGGCTTGGAAGAACATCGTTATCGCTTACGAGCCGATCTGGGCTATCGGTACAGGCATGACTGCTACTTCTGACCAGGCTGAGGAGATGCTTGCTTACATCCGCTCAATCGTTGCCGAGAAGTACGGCCAGGAGGCTGCCGAGAACACTTCTATCCTCTACGGTGGAAGCTGCAAGGCCAGCAACGCTCCCGAGCTCTTCTCTAAGCCTAACATCGACGGTGGCCTCATCGGTGGCGCTTCATTGAAGTGCGCTGACTTCAAGGGCATCATCGACGCTTGGAAGAAGTAATCAGGACTCAACAAGACTAATTCAAAACAGTGGAGCTGCCGCAATTGCCGGCGGCTCCACATTATAATATATATATGAAACGCTTTCTATTCATACTGAACTTGCTATTATGCATAGGTGCTGCCGCCCAGGCACAAACCTACACACAACACCTGCAACAGAAAAAGCAGGGCAAGGCCAATGTCACCCTGACACAGAGCCGCGAAATAGAAACGCTTGTCAACGGTGCCAACGTGAGCGCACGCAAACCTGCCGACGACAACCAGACACCAAATAACGCACACAAAACCGACAACGCCCCAATCAAAAAGCAGAACAACCAGGAGCAGGCGCACCAAAAGCACTCTGCCAACCAACATAAAGGCGACAGCACCAACAACGCCCATCGCGAACAGCACGCTACCAACGAGCATCACGCCGACAACCACAAGACCGACAACAACGACAACGAAATGGAAATCCCTACTGTCGATATGCGCAAGAAGGTGATGCGTAGAGCCTACAAAGTGAACGGATATCGCGTGCAGGTGTTTGCCGGAGGCAACTCGCGCAACGACAAAATCAAAGCACAAAATGCTGGCAACGCCGTAAAAATGGCATTTCCAAGCCAGCCTATATACGTACACTTCTACTCGCCACGATGGATTTGCCGCATGGGCAACTACCGCACCTACGCAGAGGCCAACGCCATTCTGCAACAGGTAAAGAAAATGGGATACAAGCAGGCTTGCATCGTAAGCGGAAAGATAACAGTGGCGTATTAGGAATTAGGAGTTTTGAATTTTGAGTTTTGAATTATTCTCGGCTTCGCCTGCGATTAGGAATTAATCAATGTTGAATTGAGAATCCAAAACCCAAAATTGCCAAAGGCAACAATTCAAAACTCAAAACTCAAAATTGCCAAAGGCAACAATTCAAAATTCAAAATTCAAAACTCAAAATTCAAAAATGATAACTCCCGAATATCGCGAGGGTCTCTACGACCTCGCATCACACTACAAAGAAGTACTGACATTGCTCGGCGAAGACCCCGAACGTGAGGGACTGCAGAAGACCCCGATGCGTGTAGCAAAGGCTATGCAGGTGCTCACACGCGGATACTCGCAAGATCCGCACAAGGTATTGACCGACGCCCTCTTCAAGGAAGACTACAACCAGATGGTACTCGTCAAGGACATCGACGTGTTCTCGCTGTGCGAACACCACATGCTGCCCTTCTACGGCAAGGCACACGTGGCGTATATCCCCAACGGCTACATCACCGGACTGAGCAAGATAGCACGCGTAGTAGACATATTCTCACATCGTCTGCAGGTGCAGGAACGCCTCACACAGCAGATACGCGAGTGCATCGAGGACACACTCCATCCCCTCGGAGTGATGGTAGTGATTGAGGCTAAGCACATGTGCATGCAGATGCGTGGCGTGGAGAAGCAAAGCTCCATAACCATGACAAGCGACTTCTCAGGCGCTTTCGAACAGGCGAAGACTCGCCAGGAACTGATGAACCTCATCAACTCCAATTCGCACAAGTTCTGACAAGAACAAAAAAATATTGAAAAAAAGCAGACTATCCATGCAATGTTTACCTGATGCCTGCATTATATATAATGTATAGGCCGTAAAGCTATAACATTGCAACGAATATAAAAACAATAAAAACAGAACAAACAAAATGAAGAATCTCAGAAACTTTATCATGGCGTTCGTCGGCTTCATTGCCGTTGCCATGTGCGTAACATCATGTCTCAGCAACGAGGACGACTCTCTCGACTACGCTACACAGAAGCAATATCAGCAAGTTATGGAAGGTCCGCAGACCGGCAAGATCCGCTTCTATCGCCAGCAGGGCACAAGAGCCTACGTAGGTCAGCAGACTCTCGTCAAGTACGACTCTATTCCTGCCAACTGGTATATAGGATCAGACTCTACTATAACAATCAACAACTTCCCGGTATATATGCTCGACAGCGCCATTATTGTCAACAAGGATGCTACAGGCGACGATGCCGTGAAGTATCGCTCGCTCAATCAGGCTATCCGCGCTATGAAGGACAACCCTTCACAGGGCTTTACAAAAGCAAAGGCTATTTACGCTATCCCTTCAACAGGATGGGTAAGCGAGAGCGTATTACAGTTTATGCTTCAGCCGTTGACAATCGAGCGTACTATAACCTTTAACGGAGGCGACCACAAGGTTTACTTTGTATTCAACAGCTACAACGTAGGCGCATTCTCAAGAAGCACCCGTGAGGCTCAGGCATCGTATACACTGTCTGCTATCTGCATCGACCAGCTCAGCCCGCAGAATGCTGTGCCGTCAACATACTTCAATAGCGTAGGCATCCTGTTGGCAAAATAAGGCGCAACACGTGTGCTACAGCTACAACAATAAATAAGCAAATACACATAAATGAAATTCATTTCATGGAACGTAAACGGTCTGCGTGCGTGCGTGCAGAAAGGGTTTGAAGACTCTTTCCGCACGCTCGATGCGGACTTTTTCTGTCTGCAAGAGACCAAGATGCAGGCAGGTCAGCTCGACCTGCAGTTTGAAGGCTATAACTCTTATTGGAACTATGCCGACAAGAAGGGATATTCGGGCACTGCCATATACACACGCCACACACCCCTAAGCGTGAGCTACGGCATCGGAATAGACGAGCACGACCACGAGGGACGCGTCATAACACTCGAGATGGAGGAATTCTATCTCGTCACATGCTATACACCCAACTCGCAGGACGGGCTGCGCCGACTCGACTATCGCATGAAGTGGGAGGACGACTTCCTCAACTACATCAAGCAGCTGGATGCCAAGAAACCCGTCATCCTTTGCGGCGACCTGAACGTGGCACACGAAGAAATCGACCTCAAGAATCCCAAGACCAACCGCAAGAATGCCGGATTCACCGACGAAGAACGACAGAAGATGACACAATTCCTCAACAACGGATTTGTCGATTCGTTCCGTACGCTCCATCCCGACGACCCTACCTACTCGTGGTGGTCGTACCGATTCCGTGCACGCGAGAAGAACGCCGGGTGGCGCATCGACTACTTCATCGTGTCCGAACGTATGCAAGCCAGCATCGCATCAGCATCAATACATACAGAAATATACGGCAGCGACCACTGCCCAGTAGAGCTCGTCATTGAATGACGGGCTTTTTTTATAATGTAATAAGCATAACCTAAAGAAACATTAAAATATTTGTCATTTCCGCAAAAAGTAACTATCTTTGCACAGATAAACTGTGTCCGTGCATACAACTGTTTTCTTGACATTTCTATCGGGACATACAACAATGTGTGAAAACAAAATTAAAACAACAACCAAATACAGCCTAACCCCATAACTTACAATGATTAAAAGAATAAAGAAACTCAAGAAAATACGTTTACACCGTGAAGGAACCGACACTCTCGTATACGGATTCATATTCATTGCAGCTATCGCTCTGCTGTTGTGGCGCTTCTGCGACAACAAAGCTCCGTTCTGGTGCTTCACAGTAATATTCGCTGTAGTATACGGAATTGTAATCAACTTCTTCCGATGCCCTATCAGATTCTTCCCAAGCGAAGACACCGAGAAGATAGTAGTGGCTCCGGCCGACGGACGCATCGTAGTGATTGAAGAGGTAGACGAAGACACATACTTCCACGAGCGCCGCATTATGGTGAGCATTTTCATGAGTCTGTTCAATGTACACGCCAACTGGTTCCCCGTAGACGGACGCGTCAAGCTCGTAGCTCACCACAACGGCAACTTCCACAAGGCTTGGTTGCCCAAGGCAAGCGAAGAGAACGAGCACGCCGACGTAGTCATAACAACTCCCGATGGTGTCGATATCCTGTGCCGACAGATAGCCGGTGCCGTGGCACGACGCATCGTGACATACGCCAAGGAGGGTGAGGATTGCTACATCGACGAGCACCTCGGATTTATAAAGTTCGGTTCGCGCGTTGACGTTTATCTGCCACTCGGCACCGAGATATGCGTCAAGATGGGACAAGCCACTACCGGCGACCAGACTGTTATAGCAAAGCTCAAATAGAGTTGGGCTAACAAAAGCAATACGGAACAACAATGACAGAATCGCGGCATTGCCGCGATTTTGATTTTATAAATTCAAAATTCGAATAATGGCAAACTTTATTACAAGTAAGATACCAAACACCCTGACATGCGGCAACCTTATCTCGGGTTGTATTGCCACTTACTTCGCTCTGTGCGGCGAGGCCCAGCTGGCACTCGTATGGATTATAGCAGGAGCCGTGTTCGACTTCTTCGACGGAATGAGCGCCCGTCTGCTCGGAGTAAGCTCGCCCATAGGCAAGGAACTCGACTCGCTGGCCGATGACGTGACCTTCGGGGTGGCACCAGCAGCAATGGTGTTCACCCAACTCTCGGTAATGGAATATCCATCGTTTATGGAACCGATAGCACCATACGTACCGTTCTTCGCATTCGTAATGGCTGCATTCTCGGCTCTGCGATTGGCTAAGTTCAATCTCGACACACGACAGACCACATCGTTCATCGGACTCCCTACACCTGCCAACGCCTTGTTCTGGGCATCATTGCTGGTATCACAACCCGACATCATCGAGAGTTCTTCAATGATGGTGTTGCCTATGCTCGCAATGATATGCATAAGCAGCTGGCTATTGATAGCTGAAATTCCGATGTTCGCCCTAAAGTTCAAGAACTGGGGATGGGCAGGCAACGAGCTTAGATATTCATTCATCGTGTTCTCGGCTGCCATGATTGTATTGCTGGGCATAATGCAAAGCTTCTGGGTTATCATAACAGCCTACTTCCTCATATCGGTTGTAGCTGACGCTATGAATACCAAAGCCAAGCAATAAGTGGCAGGAAATAGCTCAAGAGAGGCACAAATATATTTATTAACTTCAAACAGACAAAGAAAATGGTATTTGTAGGACTCTTTCTGAAATCAATATTTCTCATCTTGCTGCTGAGCGCCTTCTTCTTCATCGGCATCATATTATATTTATATGTACGCGTGAAGAAAATGACCAAGACGTTCAATTCCAAGTCTACAAGACGCTCCACCAACAAGTCACAACCGACAAACGAACACGTATACGACGAACGCCCTGAAAGCCAAGCCAAACGAAAGATATTTGCAAAAGACGAAGGCGAATACGTGGATTTTGAAGAAGAAAACAACTGATATGGACAAGTATACAGACGAAGCCATAGCGTTGCTGCAACGACTTATAGCTACTCCGTCGACAAGTCGCGACGAAAAAAATGCAGCCGACATCATGCAAGGGTACATCGAAAGCCTTGGCATGAAGACGTGGCGCGAGGCTAACAATGTGTGGACTGTATCGCCATGGTTTGACGAAAACAAGCCCACCCTACTGCTCAACGCACATATCGACACCGTAAAACCCGTCAGTTCGTGGACTCGAAAACCATTTGAACCTACCATTGAGGACGGAACACTGTACGGACTGGGCAGCAACGACTGCGGTGGCGGACTCGTATCGCTTTTGCAGACAATGCGCATCCTGTGCCGACAGGAGCAAAAATACAACATCGTTTATCTCGCTTCGGCGGAAGAGGAAGTGTCGGGCAAGGACGGAATAAGCCGGGCAATACCGCTGTTGCCACACATCGACGTTGCTATAGTGGGCGAACCTACTGGCATGCAACCTGCTGTTGCCGAAAAAGGACTGATGGTGCTCGACCTGACAGCACACGGCAAGAGCGGACATGCGGCACGTGGCGAAGGTATCAACGCCCTGTATGCAGCACTCGACGACCTCGTATGGATACGCGACTACCGCTTTGAGCGCGTCAGTCCGTTACTCGGACCTACCATAATGAACGCCACAGTCATCAATGCAGGCACCCAACACAATGTAGTTCCTGACGAATGTCATATCATAGTAGACGTGCGCACCAACGAACTCTACACCAATGAGGAGGTGTGCGAATTCGTTGCAAAGAATATTCACATCGACTGCAAGGCACGTTCATACCGACTACACTCGTCACATATACCCACCAACCATCCAATAGTACAACGACTTACGGATATGGGCAAAACTCCATTCGGGTCGCCGACGCTAAGCGACCAGGCTCTGATGCCATGGCAGTCGCTCAAACTTGGACCTGGAGACTCGGCGCGATCACACTCTGCCGACGAATTCATTCGCATCGAAGAGATAAACGACGCAATAGACACATACGTTGACTTGCTCGACAAACAAGTAATTTGAAAACAACAAACATAAAACCCTGCAATCTATTATGCTTAACAATTTCAAGATAGACAACGAAACCAAAAGCGGACAATGCAAGAAAGGCATACTCAACTATTTCGTTGCTAATGGCAACTCTACCATACAGGAGCTGGCCAAGGAAGTGAATCTTAGTGTTCCTACTGTCACTAAGGCATTGGGCGAACTGCTCAACATGGGATATATCAACGAGTATGGAAAGCAGGAGACCGGTGAAGGACGCCATCCGACACTCTACGGCCTCAATCCCGACTCAGGCTATTTTGTCGGTGTAGAGATTAAGGAAGGCTTTGTCAACCTTGGAATGATAAACTTCCGGGGCGACCTCGTTAATATCGAGAACGACAAACCATGCCGCATCGACAACACAATGGAGTCGGTCAAGGAGCTGTGCGAACTCGTCAAGCAGTTTATCGACAAGTCGGGCGTGAACAAAGACAAAGTTCTTAACGTGCTCTTCAGCATTGCAGGACGCGTAAACGCAAAGAGCGGATACAGCCACACGATATACAACTTCACCGAAGAACCCCTCACTACACTCTTCTCCGACCTGCTCAACTATCCTGCAAGCATCGAAAACGATACAAGAGCATACGCTTATGGCGAATATATGGCAGGCAATGTCAACGGCGAACGAGACATTCTGTTCGTAAATGCAAGCTGGGGACTTGGCCTCGGAATAATCGTCAACGGCGAACTCTATACCGGACGCTCTGGATTTGCAGGCGAAATAGGCCATATGCATATGTACAACAACGAGATACTCTGCCACTGTGGCAAGAAGGGATGTCTCGAAACCGAGGCTTCGGGACGCGCTCTCTACCGCATAATGCACGAACGCATAAATGCCGGCGAATCATCGTCGCTGACACAAAGCGTCGGCAACGACTTCACACTCGAGGACATCATCGATGCCGTAAACGCCGAAGACCCACTTAGCATTGACGTAGTGGAGCACATCGGTCATACTATTGGCGAGACTGTTGCCAACCTTATCAATGTGTTCAACCCCGAACTGGTAGTCATAGGCGGACTGCTGGCACGTACGGGCGACTTCCTCCTGCAGGCTGTCAACGTGTCGGTGCGCAAGTATACACTCAACCTTGTCAACAAGGACACACGCCTGTGCCTATCAAAACTCAACGCACGCGGAGGCATTATAGGAGCCTGTCTGCTGGCACGCAAGATGGTGCTGGGATAAGAACAGACCCGAATAAAGCCGCCGCCGATAATATCAAAATAACATGGAAGATTTCATTCACCTACACGTACATACCTATTACTCCATACTCGACGGACAATCGCCCGTGCAGAAACTTGTGGATAAAGCGGTAGCCAACGGCATGCGCGGCATGGCCATAACCGACCACGGAAACATGTTCGGCGTGAAGGAATTGTATAACTACTGCAACAAGATAAACGGCAAACTGAAGGACGAGGGCAAAGAACCCTTCAAGCCCATATTCGGATGCGAGATGTATGTGGCTCACCGACGCAAATGCGACCGCGAAAAGGACCGCGGCGACATGGGCGGCTACCACCTTATAGTGCTCGCCAAGAACTATAACGGCTACAAAAACCTCATCAAGCTGGTGTCACGTGCATGGGTGGATGGATATTATATGCGTCCTCGTACCGACCGCGAGGACTTGGAGCGATATCACGAAGACCTTATTGTATGCTCGGCATGTATTGCCGGCGAAGTGCCCGCCAAGATTCTGAATGGCGACATGCAAGGAGCGCGCGAAGCAATTGAATGGTATAAGCGCGTGTTTGGCGACGACTATTATCTGGAACTTCAACGTCACGAGGTGAAGGACCTGCATCAGCGTGCCAACCGCGAAACATTCCCGTTGCAACAGCGTGCCAACAAGGAATTGATAGAGCTGTCGAAGGAGTATGGCATAAAGCTTGTCTGCACCAACGACTGCCACTTTGTCGACCAGGACAATGCCGAAGCCCACGACCACCTGCTGTGTCTGGCCACTGGCAAAGACCTTGACGACCCCAACCGTATGCTCTACTCCAAGCAGGAGTGGTTCAAGACGCGCGAAGAGATGAACGAAATCTTCGCCGATGTGCCCGAAGCACTTTCCAATACACTTGAGATATTGGACAAGGTGGAGCCATACTCCATCGACCATGCGCCCATTATGCCTTTCTTCCCCATTCCTGCCGAATTCGGTAGTGAGGAAGAAACACGCAAGCGCATTACACCCGAAGAGCTGTTCCGCGAGTTTACAACCGACGAGAACGGCAACGACATCATGTCACACGAAGAAGCCGAGAAGAAAATCAAGAAACTCGGCGGACTGGACAAGCTCTATCGTATCAAGTTTGAAGCCGACTATCTGGCCAAACTCGCATACGATGGTGCCAAGAAGTTGTATGGCGACCCGCTACCCGACGAAGTTTACGAGCGTGTGAAGTTCGAATTGCACATCATGAAGACCATGGGCTTCCCCGGTTACTTCCTTATTGTGCAGGATTTCATCAACTCTGCACGTGACAAACTTGGCGTAATGGTAGGCCCTGGACGTGGTTCGGCGGCAGGATCGGTTGTAGCCTATTGCTTGGGCATCACCAAGATTGACCCAATCAAGTACGACCTGCTTTTCGAACGATTCCTTAACCCCGACCGTATTTCTCTCCCTGATATCGATACCGACTTCGATGACGACGGACGCGGCAAAGTGCTCGAATGGGTTGAGGACAAATACGGACACGACAAGGTTGCGCACATCATCACCTACGGCACCATGGCCACGAAAAACTCTATCAAGGACGTGGCACGTGTGGAGAAATTGCCGCTCGATATAAGCAACCGTCTGTGCAAAGCCATCCCCGACAAGTTGCCCGACGGACTGAAGATGAACCTGCCCAACGCCATCAAGAGCGTACCTGAGCTGCGCGAAGCCGAAGCAAGTGCCAATCCGCAGATGGCAAACACCATAAAATATGCCAAGATGCTTGAGGGAACGGTGCGCGGAACGGGCATTCATGCCTGCGGAACGATTATATGTCGCGACGCAATTTCGGATTGGGTGCCAGTGTCAACAGCCGAAGACAAGTCCGACCCAGGCCACAAGCTTCTTGCAACACAATACGACGGACACGTCATTGAGGAGACGGGACTTATCAAGATGGACTTCCTCGGACTCTCCACCCTGTCTATAATGAAAGAGACAGTGGAGAACATCCGACTGACACACGGATTCACCGTCGACCTGGACACGATTCCTATCGACGACGAACTAACATACAAACTCTATCAAGAGGGCCGCACCATCGGTACGTTCCAGTTTGAGTCGGCAGGTATGCAGAAGTATCTGCGCGAGCTGAAGCCCACGGTTTTCGAGGACCTCATTGCCATGAACGCCCTCTACCGTCCCGGTCCTATGGACTACATCCCATCGTTCATCGCCCGTAAGAATGGCAAAGAGGAGATAAAATACGACATCCCGTGCATGGAGAAGTACCTCAAGGACACCTACGGCATTACCGTATATCAGGAGCAGGTGATGCTCCTCTCGCGCCAGCTTGCCAACTTCACCCGAGGCGAATCGGATGCCCTGCGTAAGGCAATGGGTAAGAAGAAGAAAGCTATCGTTGACGCAATGAAGCCTAAGTTTATCGAAGGCGGACAGAAGAACGGCCACGACCCGAAAGTGCTTGAGAAGATCTGGGCCGACTGGGAGAAGTTCGCATCATACGCATTCAACAAGTCGCACGCCACATGCTACTCATGGGTGGCATATCAGACAGCCTATCTGAAGGCACACTACCCTGCCGAATTTATGGCAGGCAACATGAGCCGATGCATCAACGACATCACGAAGATAACGAAGCTCATGTCCGAATGTCAGGCAATGGGCATACCGTGTCTCGGTCCTGACGTCAACGAGAGCCAGCGAAAGTTCTCTGCCAACAAGAAAGGCGAGGTACGATTCGGACTGTCTGCAATCAAGGGAATGGGCGATGCAGCTGCGGTGAACATCATAGCCGAGCGCGAGAAGAACGGACCATATAAAGATATATTCGACTTTGTACAGCGTGTCAACCTCTCGGCGGTCAACCGCAAGGCCCTTGAATCGCTTGCCCTGAGCGGCGGATTCGACTCGTTCGGCATCAAGCGCGAGCAATATTTCGCCCAAAACATCAAGGGCGACACATTCATTGAGACAATACTGCGCTACGGCCAGGTGTATCAGACCGAGCAATCGTCAATGCAGAACTCGCTGTTCGGCGATATGGGCAGCATAGAAATAACCACTCCGCCAGTGCCAAATTGCGAACCTTGGAGCACAATGGAGCTGCTCAAGAAGGAGCGCGAGCTCGTCGGCATATACCTGTCGGCACATCCGCTCGATGACTATGCCGTAGTGCTCAACCATATGTGCAACCTCAAGTGCCCGCAAGTGGGCCGCAAGATGGACAAGAAAGACCTTGCCCGATACGAAGAACTCACGTTCGGAGGCATCGTTACAGCCGTGTCATCGCGCTGGACCAAGACCAACAAGCCCTTCGGAATAGTGACAATCGAAGACTTTGAGGGCGCAGGCGAAATAGCATTGTTCGGTGAAGAGTGGACAAAATGGCAGAGTATGCTGCAAGAGGAATATCCAGTGTACATCACGGCAAAGTGCCAGCAGCGTTTCCGCAACAATCCAGACGCCTACGATCTGGTGATAAAGAAGATAGAATTCCTTAGCGACGTGAAGGACAAGTCGATAGACAAGCTCACCATCTACATAGACTCCACACTGTTCAAGGACTCCAGCATCACCGACCTGCAGACCATGCTGCAAAGCAACAAAGGCCAGGTGCCGCTCTACTTCAACATACACGACACCGAGCACAACACCAACATCGAGATGTACAGCAGCAAAGTGACAGTCGACGTCAACAAGCGGCTGCTCAACTTCCTCGACGATATGGACAAGCAGTCTGGCGAACTTCACAGCGTGCGCTACGCCATCAATTAGTCAGGACACAAGCAATAATGGCACAGACTTTGATATTAATTATTCATTAACGACAATATTAAAAAACAAAAGACAATGGAAGTAAAGATTACAACCGAAAACATTGAGCAGTACAAGAGCGGCGAACTGCCGTTGGTAGTTGACCTTTGGGCTACATGGTGCGGTCCTTGCCGTATGATTGCCCCTATCGTTTCTAAGCTCGCCGAGGAATACGACGGCAAGATAGTAGTAGGCAAGTGCGACGTAGAGGAGAACGACGACGTAGCAGCCGAGTACCGCGTACGCAACATCCCTACACTGCTGTTCTTCAAGGGCGGCGAACTCGTAGGCAAGCACGTAGGTGCCATCACCGAGGGCGACCTTAAGGCAAAGTTCGACGAGCTTCTGTAAGCCACTCCGAACTATACAACACTCCCTAAGAGGGTGTGCTACAACTGGACAGACCGGACTTGACGTTCCGGCAAATCCAGTAGTAGCACACCCTCTTTTTTGTATATTGCCATTCAGCAAAAACGTCGTATCAAGGCATGATACGATCATTTCAAGGCACGATACGGTCATATCAAGGCTTGATACGACCGTTTCAAGGCACACGACAAAACCTTATATCACTATCCAGACATTAGTATCACGGTTGAAAAGGTACATGGTAACGTATTGCATACGTGCTTGGTATCAATCAAGAACGCACGAAAAAGCTATGAGTGATATAGTGTAACCCATTCTTTTCAAGTGCAATAATAAAATACAAGAAATAACGTTCTTCATAAAGAAAGGTTTTGTGCGATAATAGTTCAAGGACTAAAAACTCTACCTTTGCATACTACAATTAATAACAACACGTTTAAGGTCGCAAATTGCGACCAGTCTAAAACGGATGTCATAAAATGTGGAAACAAAATAACGAGACAATATGTTTGAGATAATAGGAGAAATAATCGTCAGATTCTTGCAAGGAATAGGCGCAATGGTGTTTAGGATTTTATGGTGGTTGTTCATAGAGGCCTTAGGCTCTGTATTCCGTTTCTTTTGGCTGAGGCTTTTTCTGCGCCGTCAAGTTTCTTTCGGTCAAGTATACTTTGAAATGGGACGAAAGCAAGAATCATTTGTAAAAAACTATGGCTGGGGATTACTGATTATAACGATTGTTTTGGTAGCTATTGGACTTTGTCAAAAATATAAATTGTAGAAATCATAAAGAAACGAAGGAAAAGCGATGACGACTCTTGCTTGATTACATTCGGAGGGCAAAAGGACTCCTTTTACAATGCAAAAGGATTACATTTGGAGGGCAAAAGGACTCCTTTTACAATGCAAAAGGACTACATTCGGTGGGCAAAAGGACTACATTTGAAAAGGAGAAAGATTTTGCTACCTCGCGAGGAAACAATCGCTACCTCGCGAGAGAGCAAAAAAAAAGCCCAAAACCAAACGGTTTCGGGCGCAAACTATATAGTTTGTATTAGTCGAGCTGAGCGAGCTTGTTGTCAGAACCGAGCACGTCAATGATCTTGTGCTTGTACATCTGCTCCATGAGGTCGCGAGCAGGACCGCAGTACTTACGTGGGTCGAACTCACCTGGTTTGTCGTGGAATACCTTGCGAACAGCAGCGGTGAATGCGAGACGTGAGTCAGAGTCGATGTTGATCTTGCAAACTGCAGAAGCAGAAGCCTTGCGGAGCTGCTCCTCAGGAATACCAACAGCGTCAGGCAACTTGCCACCGTATTCGTTGATCATATCAACATACTCCTGAGGTACAGAAGAAGAACCGTGGAGAACGATTGGGAATCCAGGGAGCTTCTGCATGATCTCGTCGAGAACATCGAATGCCAATGGAGGAGGAACGAGCTTGCCAGTCTTCGGGTCGCGTGTGCACTGCTCCGGAGTGAACTTGTAAGCACCGTGTGAAGTACCGATAGAGATAGCCAATGAGTCAACACCAGTGCGGCTTGTGAAGTCGATAACCTCCTCAGGCTTTGTATAGTGGCATACGTCTGAAGAAACCTCATCCTCTACACCAGCCAATACACCGAGCTCACCCTCTACAGTTACGTCGAACTGATGAGCGTAGTCTACAACCTTCTTTGTAAGAGCTATGTTCTCCTCGTAAGGAAGAGCAGAACCGTCGATCATTACTGAAGAGAAGCCAAGGTCTACACAACTCTTGCAAAGCTCGAAGCTGTCACCGTGGTCAAGGTGAAGAACAATCTCAGGATGCTTGCAGCCAAGCTCCTTAGCGTACTCTACAGCACCCTCAGCCATGTAGCGGAGAAGAGTCTCGTTAGCATAGTTGCGTGCACCCTTAGATACCTGGAGGATAACCGGCGACTTCAGCTCTGAAGAAGCCTTGATGATAGCCTGAAGCTGCTCGAGGTTGTTGAAGTTGAATGCAGGGATTGCATAACCACCCTTGATGGCTCTTGCGAACATATCACGTGTGTTCACCAAGCCCAATTCTTTGTAGTTTACCATAATTGTTTATTTGTTTTAAAAAAAACGTGTAATCTTTTTACATCTGCAAAGATAACATTTTAATTTGTCACGACAAAGCATCGAAACGTTTTTTTATGTTTCCTTTACCTTACTGTTTCATTACATTCTGATTTTGTAATATTTACTTTACAAAAATATTAATATGCTAACCGTCCGTACGGCATACGCCTGGCTTTGTAAAGCCGGACAACACAATATTAACAAGCAATGTGCGTTATGATTATATAATAATGTATATGGCAATAAGTATGGATATCGTATGCTCTACCGACTGCTGCTACGTCATGCAGACCGGAATAATGCTAACCTCGCTGTTCGAGAACAACCGCGAGGCAGACATCCGTGTGCATGTGCTGCACAACGGCATCGACAGCAACAGCATCATGCTGATTGAACGCATAGCATACGATTACGGACAGAAGATAAAGTTCTATCTTGTTGACGAGACTCTTTTCAGCGCTTTTCCAATAGGCCGTGAAGGGCAGAACACTCATGTCGGAACGTCGTATGCTACATACTATCGGCTATTTCTGAGCGAACTGCTGCCTGACGACATCAACCGTGTATTGTATCTCGACGGCGACATAATCGTCACGGACAGCCTCAACGAACTGTGGGCTACCGACATGCACGACAAGGCTATAGCCGCCGTGCCCGACAGCTATAACAACAAGATTGAGCATTACAACCGGCTGCATTATCCGCAGCCGTTGGGCTACTTCAACGCCGGAGTGCTTCTCATCAACCTGGATTATTGGCGTGCCAACAATGTGGCTGATGCCTTCTGCCAATACGCTTCAGCACGCCCCGACTCTCTGTATTGCCACGACCAGGACATTCTGAACTACGTTTTCCGTGAGTCAAAGATTACTCTTCCGTTGAGATACAATATGCTCAACGAGTATTGGTTTGACATACGCCACTCAGTTGTGTCATGGGAGTTTGACAATCAGATGCTTTACGGTCAGCAGCATCCCGCCATCATACACTACACGGGGCTGCCCAAGCCATGGTTCAGCAACTGCCGCCATCCGATGAAGCGTGAATTCGAACGCTATCGTGCCATGAGCCCGTGGCGCGACGTAAAGGAAAGGAAATGGCGGACGCTGAAATACTGTCTTGAACAAATGGCTGTACATACTGTTGTGGCACTCGGAATGCGCCCACACGAATACATTGACGAAAACAAATATATAAGGATATGAAGATACTGTTGGTTGGCGAGTCGAGCATGTTGCACAACACGCTCAAGAAAGGACTCACAGAACGTGGCCATAAAGTCACGCTGATGTCCGACGGCAACGACTGGCACGACTCACCACGCGACATCGACCTGCGCCGCAATATGCGATGGGGCAAACTGAGCGGTCTGCGAGTGCTGTGGAACATATTCTCCAATCTTCCGAAAGTGTGCGGCAACGACATTGTACAGCTTCATAACTACACTTTCGTGCCATTGATGGGCGGATGGAACCGGATAATGTTCTGGTTCTTGAAACTCACCAACAGACGCATAGTAAAGGGCTGTTTCGCCGACGACCCGTTTCTGTTCGAGCGACAAGCGGCAGGAGTTCCAGCCTATTCCGATACCTATTGGAACAATAAGCCACAGAATATGGAAGCCAACCGACAACGCATATTCGAGCACACACGCCCGCAATTCATACGTTGCTGGCACGATGTGGCATACAATTCGGACGCTCTTGTGGCTTGCCTGTACGAGTATTGGCTCTGTTATAATATGCCACGGTTTGCCAAACGACTGCATTACATTCCGCTACCGATGGAGATTCCACATGAATCAAGCGCAAACATTAAAGGACAGGGGCGCACTATAAAAGTGCTTGTAGGCATACAGCCCAAGCGCGACTACCTGAAGGGTGCCATGCGCATAGCCTCTTTCGTAGAGTCTGTAGCCCGACGCCACCCAGGCAAAATAGAGATTAAGTATATCGAGGGCGTGCCTTATGATGAATATATGCACATGCTCGACGAGGCAGACGTGCTTGTCGACCAGCTATACAGCTACACTCCCTCAATGAACTCGCTCGCAGCAATGGCCCGCGGCACAGTTGTCATAGGTGGAGGCGAAGAAGCTTACTACAACTTTATAGGCGAATCCCAACTGCGCCCGATAATAAATGTACGCCCCGACATTAGCGACAGCGAGAACGAAGCAGCCATTGAGTGTGCCTTCTTCACCGAAGGACAGCTTCAACAAATGTCGCGCCAGAGCATTGAATTCACAAGAAAACACCACGACTACCGCCGTGTGGCAGAGCAGTACGAAAGACTGTACCGCTCGTTATAACATCTACTGTCATTTACGTATGAAAGACAAAGTGCTGAATATAATAAAGAGTATTAAGTTCTTCAATTGCTGGTCTCTTTTTTATGCCGTAATATTGTTTATTGCAGCAATATATAATTATGTGTACAATTTTCAGTATTACAGCTTTGCTGATGTCTTCATCAACTATCAAGGTGGTTTTGTACGCCGTGGTTTAATGGGCGAAATGCTGTATCGGCTACACGGATTGGGTTTCGATCCGCTGCATACAGCATTGTTGTTGTGCCTTGTCGCCTATTTGACAATAGTAATATTTATGGTGAATGGATTCAAACGCCGGGGCTATTCTTTAGGATTGTTATGTGTGTCGTTCTTGATTGGCGGAGTAGGAATATTCGGATTAAGCTTTTTCCGTCGTGATTTCATCGAACTGTGTATTCTGCTTATAATTGTAAAGTCGTGGACAAAAATGAATTTTCGGCTTTGGTTGGTGCTTGCCAATACTCTTACAGTTATCGCTATATTGCTGCATGAACCTTATGCATTCTACGGTCTGCCGATAGTTATGCTATTGACATACTTGCGAACCTACAAACTGAATAAGTCATTGTTTTGTTGGATTCCTTCGTTTGCAGCCTTCCTGCTATGTCTGAAATATTCGGGCAATACCGAAGTGTATGCCGCCATAATGCAAAGCATAAAACCTTATGCCGACTATCACAACGTCATAGAGTTTTTCACCTTTGACAGTTTGAGAGTAATGCGAATGCACCTGCATTACAACTTCTTTGCAATACTCAACCATTTGCCTACGATTATCGGCAGCATCGGCAGTATATTGGTTACGCTTTATTATGGAGCCAACGCCACATCGCAATATACACGTTCAAACGTTTCACCACAAGAACGTACCAACTATTTTGCACTACTGTCATTCTTGATGCTATGTCAAATACCAATGTTTACGGTTCTTTCGACTGATTTCACTCGTACTTGCATATATGCTTCCATATCTGCATATATAGTTTTCTTTAGTCTGGATGCCGAATCGTGTACGAGGCTGCTGCCGAGGTGGTATCGTAATTTGGCAGAAAGCTTGTTGACAACAATGAACCGCATAGTTCCACCAACCCGTTTAAAGATATTCGCCATAGCCCTTTTTATCGGAACAGTTCAGCACAATGGTCAAGGCACACTTGGACTATTCCGAGATTCTGAATTCGGCAATACGTATATGGTGTTGTATAAGATGGCGCATTTGTTTATTGCAGGCTGCTAATGAGTCACTTGCCAAAGCAATCCTTAAGCATTTTCAATGGACTTTGGTTCTTAAGTCCCAGCGAATTGTATACAGTTCGTTTCATCCTACTATACCATGGAAGCCATGTTCCTGCAAAATGGTGTATAGAATATGTGTCGTCTGTGACGCATGTCGTAGCGTCATCATACGAACGCGGACTGAAAAAGTTGTCTGTAAGTATTGGTAAGACATAACTGTCGTTACGCTCAGCGTACTGTTTTTCTGTATTCTTAGCATCAGCTATCGAACTGCAATCAACCAATTTATAGCCTTTCTGTCGCAATGTATCCTCTACTATATTTGGCAATGGCTTTACCGAGCAAGTTCCATCGGGAAGTATAAATTCACGATCCTGATAATAGTCAAGACACTCCTTTACCCACTTGCTTCCTTTCTCAGCCCCAAATGTAGCCACTTCCAGTCCGTCGCACCCCTTCTGCCAGCACAGCATTGTTTTGAGACCGAGCAAAGAATCAAACGGACGCAAGACCTCAACATCCATATCAAGATAAATGCCGCCATAATTATACAGGGCATAAAGACGTATGTAATCAGCAGCAAATGCATACTTACGGCTGTCGAACGCCTGCGAAACCCATACCGAACGGTCCTTGGCAAAACGGTCAAAGTTCCACAGCATGAACTCGTAATCAGGAAGTTGTTTCTTCCATGAGTCCATACACTTCTTTAGTTTGGCAGGTATGGGGTCATTGCTCAGCCAGCAATAATGTATTATCTTAGGTATCATATAATTATTTTCTTTACATTTGCAATATATCTTCCATTTATGGCGTTATTTAATATATGTACAACCAATAAAATGAAGATGATAGACAAGCTCACAATTCTTATCCCGGTATACAACGACGATGCTTCATCACTGGTGCAAGCACTTGTCGCAGAAGCCCGGAATGTCAAAGGTCTTGATTATGAAATCATTGTCTTTGACGATGGTAGCACCGATGCTCGTTGCATTGATGCCAATCATAGGCTTGCCTTACTGCCTGGTTGTAATTATGTTTCAGCTCCGCATCACCCTTGCCGTGCATCCATGCGCAATGCAATGCTACGTCAAGGCAGATACGAGTGGTGTCTTATGATTGACGCTCGATTGCGCCCTGCCAACTCTGATTTCATCAGTCGATATGTCCATGCTGGCGCAGATGGCTGCGGTGCGGTATGCGGTGGCGTTGTAGTGGATGGTGGTGACAATACCAAGAAACTTTACCGTGAAAACCTGCGCTTTCGTTATGAGAAACACGCAGAAAGCCTTCACTCTGTAGCAATTCGCCAACAGCACCCCTATCAGTCGTTCCGCACAACTAATATCCTGCTCCGTCGCTCCGTATTGCAGCACACGCCTTACGACGAACGCATCATCGGCTATGGCTATGAAGACGTTATGCTTGGCAGAGACCTTGAGCACGCCGGTGTCAAAGTATTGCACATTGACAATCCAGTAGCCTATACTTCGTTTGAAGACAATGACCGCTATTTGGCAAAGACAGAAGAAGCAATGCACACGTTGCGCCAGAATTCAGACAAATTGGGCATGTATTCTCCCATACTAAATGCTGTATCCAAGCTGACCGCTCTACATTTGCTTTGGCTTATAAGAACTTGGCACAGAATTTTTGGTCACATTGAACGCAGTACACTTTGCGGGTCAAATCCCCAACTTGCCGTGTTTAAACTATACAAGTTAGGCTATTACGCTTCCTTGCCATAACGAATCACACTTATAAGCAGATGCTATTATGGTTATGCAGAATGGAATTGCAGCATCAAGATACGTAATATCATACCTTGAATAGTACAACCCCACCCATTCATTACACGTATACATTGTGTGTGTGTACGCTATGACCGGAATCAGAATTAGTATTACGGCTATATATACGAACAGCCTTTGCTTGTTACCATTCCATGTCAATGCCATTATTATTGCAATTATAGCAAGCAATATCGTATCAATAGGGCTTCCTTGTCTGAATTGCAACGAGAAAGGATTGTTCGTTGCTCCAAACAGGCTGTCTCCATCCCATAATGCAAGTGGGACAAACGTCAAAGCGAATGTTGCAACAGAAAGAAGTAAAACTGTAACTTTCTTACTGACACCCAACTTCACGAACTGAGGAAACAGC
This sequence comes from uncultured Prevotella sp., assembly GCA_905193385.1. Classification (GTDB taxonomy): domain Bacteria; phylum Bacteroidota; class Bacteroidia; order Bacteroidales; family Bacteroidaceae; genus Prevotella. Next base: position 41,232 of record CAJJOL010000021.1, read on the forward strand.
ACTATAAACAACGGAAACGCAACGCTTAATCGTGTGGAAAGCCACAATCCACAACAAACGGACAAACAAATAGTTTTAGTATCGAGTTTCCAGTTATAATACACAGTATAGTTTATGAATGCAGCAAGCAAGAAGAAGTTGGTTATAAGATCGCTTCTTACAGCTATCTCATACCACACACATACACACGCCATAATCATTATCATAGCTACCATTCCACTCTTATTACCGTATATATGCTTAATGCTCAATACAAAGAACATGGCTCCGAATATCTCCGATAAGCCAACATTGCCTAACAGATAAAACGGTATATGGAAAACCATCCATACTGGAAAAGGCGATGCATTGCCTCCAAGATGAGTATTGGCAAGATAAGGGAACTTACCGTCAAACAAATCTCTTATAGGGTATTCGATAGCCGACCATCGGTCTACATTGTTTTGCAACGGGTCTAAACTATACTGTAAGGTGAATGCAGCAACAAGAAACACTCCTGCAAGAATATAGAACAAGACGTTGGAGTGACGATTTATGACTTTCATAATCCATGTTCCAGCCAACGCTTTATTAGTTTTTTGCATAATTATATATCCGTAAGCCATGACAACAGCATATCCTATAGAAATCCAACCATAATGATCGGTGACACGCATAGCATACTTGCACAGTAAGAAAAAGCACATACCGATGAACAAGACTGCTGCAAACGTACGCAGGAAGTTCCCACACTGTCTCATAAGTACGTTAATCTTTTCAAACACATAGCTAATGCCTATAGAGACCAACGAATACAGAAGTATAGATACATAGCCACTGATATATGGCATAAAATTATAATGTACTATATACAATTCATATGCAAGTCTGCCAATCCAGCTGACAAAGGTCATACGCTTTACTACAGGAACGAGATATGGCAATACAATAATAAATGTAGCAAGCGGAAGCTTTATGTTCAACAGCATAAAATTGAAAGGCAGAGTGCCTTTAAGTAGTTGCACACAGTCCAACTCCTTGACAATCATCAACCCACATCCATACAGCCAAAGGGCTGAACAGAACGTCAAGACAGTGCTCTTCCGTATTTTTTTAATGGTATTATAGTATTCTGATACGACAAAACCACATACGAAAGAGAAAGCCTGTTCGCTGCAAAGCTGCATTTGGAATATATTATAAGCCCCAAATGCCATTAATACATATAATGTATACTTTGGCATGAATTTACGTCCAATCCAATACACAATATACCATCGGATAATGTAATCGACAAACCACAGATCGGAATCTGTAAACAGCAAATTGCGTAATAAACGACTAATGTCAAAAACGCCTTCTTCAAACGGCAGAGCGAAAAGGAAAACAATCCAGCATGGCAATATCACTCTTGTGATTCTTTTCCGCCAGAACCCATCCAGACCTTTATCCCTATAGCTTTCATTTATTCCAAATCCAGAAACAAACAGAAATACAGCGACACCCAAACTTCCCAATATATTCAGGAAGCGTGGGTAGTGTTCGGTCTGCATAACAAAGTGCATCAGCATAATCATTATTGCCGACACACCTTGCATCCACTGCGTATTCTGTCTTGCAAGAATATGTTCTGACATTTTTTCTTTATCTAATTATAGCTATTTTGGTTACTATTCCTTTTTCACCGTTTTCGGTAGCAGCCTCAACCATATACACTCCACTTGCCACGGGTTTGCCCTTGAGATCACGTCCGTCCCATTGGTACGAACCGCCAGTGCTTCGTCCTTGATTTACGAGTGCGCCATTGCTTGTCACTATCTTCACATCGGCATTGAAACTCAATCCTACAATAGTTATTTTGCCCGTATATTCAGGTGTCACGGGATTTGGATAGGCATATACATTGTCCTTTGTCATTTCCTCTACTGGTTGTGTTGCATCGCTTTCATACGAACACAATCCACGATTAGTGGCAAAATACACTGTATTAGTGTTTCTATCCACACATATATCATATACTGTATTAGACGGCAATGGTGAATTTTCTGTAGTGAAATGCTGCACCAACGTATTACAATCATCACTTATCAAGAACACGCCATCATTTGTTCCCATCCATTTACGGTTAGCCCCATCTACTGCAATACATCTTGTACTGATATTAGAAAGCAGATAGTCGGCAAGATTTGTACCGTCATTGCGTGGCACTTTGTGTTGAACAAATGTACCATTTCCGGCAAGTGCATCAGCTGCTGGAATATAGAAAGGTCCATTGGTTGAAGCTAACCATATATTACCTTTCATATCCTCAGCCACTGAATACACCCCAACTGGTGTAATCAGTGCATCGTCTTCGTTTGCAAAGTCGGGACCATAACCTATAAGTTTGTCATTAACGTAATCGTAGGCATACAAGCGTGTGTCCTTATAAAAGTTATTGACAAACCACATACATTTGTTTGTCTTGCTTTGGAACATGCCTGTCAAGTTGTACTGAGCACCCGAAGTTATCGTTTCCGGGTGCTTGAAAACCTCCCAAGAATCATCAGTCTGGCGATATTTCAATATCGGATTGTCAATAAGACTATTAAGAACCCATAAATCACCCGAGTCATCATACTTTAGGGATGAAACGATTGTATAGTTCATATTGTTTAACGCTGATGTAAGCTTGCTGTTGTCCATATTATAAGATTTGACAAACTTACCGTCTTGAAAGTCATACATTCCACTCTTCGCTCCCACCATCACATGTCCTTCCTTCTTCGGATCGAAGTCCATACAAAGCAAATCGATGTAGTCATGACCTATCATTTGAGATGTGGGCTGCTCAAACTCGCTCCAATTCTGACCATTCCATACATGAACTTCACCCGGATAGCCTGCATTGTTCTCTTGTGCCCAGAATCCCCCTACACTATACAGCTTCCCCCCGTGCATATACAGGCGGTAGAAATGGTTGGAGGCGGGACCTTCGGGCAGCACGCCCTCTGTCTTGTATGTGCGTGTGCCGTCTGTGGCGAGGGTGTAGCAAGCCAACAGTCCGGCATCGTTGCGTGTCCACCAAAGTCCGGTAGAGGCATCGCGCACGTTAAGACGGTCATCTGTGAGAGCTGCATATCCGCCCACACGCTGCCATCGGTTCTTGTCGAGGAGGTTGTCGGTGAGCAGTCCGCGCCAAGTTCCTTGCGTCTTCGACACTGCATACAGATAGCCGTCCTTGACGTACGAGTGGTCAACAGCGAAGCCCAACTGGTATGTATCGGCAATGACACCCTTCTTGGCATCAAGCTTCATCACCCCCACCCCAATCGACATGTATGCGAATTGACGGTCGATATAGATATGGCTGACGGTTTTGTCACTCACGGTTTCGGACAGATAGAGTCCGGGCACGTTGGTTATGTCGCCCGATGCAGACACAAGGTCGATGTTGCCGTCGCCGTATGCCACCACAAGACGTTTTGCCTGCTGCGACCATGCTATATGGCTTATGTCTATTCCGGCAAGTCCGGTGGTCTTGTTGAATACAGTAGTCTCGGCAGTTGCGTTGTTGTATGCGAACAGACTGCCCGAAGCGAGTGCAAAGCACACATCGCCGGCGGGCGAAATCTCTGTCAGATTGGCGTAGCTGGGATACACCTGCCATGTGCCAACAGCCAAGCCGAAGGCGTGAAACACGGTAGATATATATATAAATAATGTAAGAATGTATTTGCGCATTGTCGGTTGTTTTATATATACTATTAACTCTTAAAAGGCTTATTTATTGCCTAAAAGGACTACCTTTATATCTATTGTTTCGGAAAAAATTCCTAACTTTGCATCATAAATGACTAAAACAAACAATAAATAAACCATAATGAACAAGAAACATCTATTTTCTATGCTTATAGCGCTGGCGTTGTGCGTCACCGCAATGGGCCGCCATTACGAACCTGTAGACTATGTGAGCACGCTTGTCGGAACACAGTCGTCGTACGCTATTTCTACAGGCAACACCTATCCTGCCGTTTGTATGCCATGGGGTATGAACTTCTGGACTCCGCAGACGGGAAAGATGGGCGACGGATGGACCTACACCTATACTGCCGACAAGCTGCGCGGATTCAAGCAGACTCATCAGCCCAGTCCGTGGATTAACGACTACGGACAGTTCACTATCATGCCCGAGACGGGCGAAGCCCCAATATTCGATGAGGAGAAGCGTGCTTCGTGGTTCTCGCACAAGGCCGAGGTGGCTACTCCTTATTATTATCGTGCCTATCTTGCCGACTACGATGTGGTGACCGAGCTTGCTCCAACCGAGCGCGCTGCCATCATGCGCATCACCTTCCCCGAGAGCAAGAGCTATGTAGTAGTTGACGCTTTCGACAAGGGTTCGTATGTCAAGATCATGCCGAAGGAGCGCATGATTGTTGGTTATACAACAAAGAATTCGGGTGGCGTACCGCATAACTTCAAGAACTATTTTGTCATGAAGTTTGACAAGGACTTCACCTACACCGCCGCTGTTGCCGACAGACGTATCAATACGGCTGACGTCAAGGCCGAATGCAACCATGCCGGCGGCATCGTGGGCTTCAAGACCAGCCGTGGCGAGCAGGTGAACGTGCGCATTGCGTCGTCGTTCATCTCTGAGGAGCAGGCTATTGAGAACCTGAAGGAGCTTGGCTCTGACTCGTTCGACGAAGTCAAGGCACGCGGACGCAAGACATGGAACGACGTATTGGGCCGTATCGAGGTGAAGTCGGACGACATCGACCATCTGCGCACATTCTATTCGTGCCTGTATCGTTCGGTGCTCTTCCCTCGCTCGTTCTACGAGAAGAACGCCAAGGGCGAAATCGTACACTACAGTCCGTACAACGGCGAGGTATTGCCTGGATATATGTTCACCGACACTGGTTTCTGGGACACATTCCGCTGCCTCTTCCCTCTGCTCAATGTGATGTATCCGTCGATGAACGAGAAGATGCAGGCAGGACTGGTCAATGCCTATAAGGAGAGCGGATTTCTGCCTGAATGGGCTTCACCTGGCCATCGTGGCTGCATGGTTGGCAACAACTCGGCTTCAATAGTGGCTGATGCCTATCTGTGCGGACTCAAGAACTACGATGCCGAGACTCTGTGGAAGGCTGTAGTGCATGGTGCTAACGCTGTACATCCTACGGTCAGCTCTACCGGCCGACTGGGTTATGAGTATTACAACAAGTTGGGTTATGTGCCGTACGACGTGAAGATAAACGAAAACGTGGCGCGTACGCTTGAGTATGCTTACGACGACTGGTGCATATACGAGTTCGGCAAGGCGCTGGGCAAGTCGAAGAAGGAGCTGGAACCGTTCCGCAAGCGCGCCTTCAACTATCGCAACGTGTTCGACAGCGAGACCAAACTGATGCGCGGCAGACTGAAGAACGGCAAGTTCCAGAGTCCTTTCTCGCCGCTTAAGTGGGGCGATGCCTTCACCGAAGGCAACGCTTGGCACTACACATGGTCGGTATTTCACGACCCTGCGGGCCTCATCCAATTGATGGGTGGCAAGCAGACATTCAACAATATGCTCGACTCGGTGTTCAATGTTCCGCCACTCTTCGACGACTCTTACTACGGCAGCGTTATCCACGAGATACGCGAGATGCAGATTATGAATATGGGCAACTACGCCCACGGCAACCAGCCCGTACAGCACATGATTTATCTGTATGGCTATTCGGGCGAGCCGTGGAAGACGCAGTACTGGATTCGCCAGACCATGCAGCGCATGTACAACGCCAATCCCGACGGCTATTGCGGCGACGAGGACAACGGTCAGACTTCGGCATGGTACGTCTTCTCGGCTATGGGCTTCTATCCTGTATGTCCCGGAGCTGGCGAATATGTGCTCGGAGCACCTTATTTCGACGAGATGACGCTGCATCTGGAGAATGGTCGCACCGTGAGCATCAAGGCTAACGACAACACCGACGACAACTGCTACGTCAATTCGCTGACGCTCAACGGCAAGCCTTACTCCAAGAACTACATCAAGCGCTCCGACCTGATGCAGGGTGCGCAGTTCGTCTACAACATGTCGGCGAAGCCAAACTATAGTCGCGGCACTGCCGAAAGCGACGCTCCCTACTCGTTCTCAAAAACCAAGTAAATGCCGAAATCCGAATGTTGAGCCCCCGACATTCAACCCTCATAATTCAAAAGGAGTCCTTTTGCATTCCAAATGTAGCCCTTTTGCTATTCAAAAGGAGTCCTTTTGCACTCCAAATGTAGTCCTTTTGAAGAGCAAAAGGACTACATTTTTTTTGCCGTACAAATCCATTGGTAAAGCATAGGCACAAAAAAAGTGCGTTCAACTCGTATATGCAACTACGATTGAACGCACTTTATTTGTTTTATCTGAAAATAGAACGAGTCTATTTCGAAAGGTCTATATGTAAAATCTCGCTTTTCCTTACTTGCGAACCTTAGCGTAACGGCTCATGAACTTGTCTACGCGACCGGCTGTATCGACGAGCTTGCTCTTACCGGTATAGAACGGGTGAGATGTGCTTGAGATTTCGACTTTTACCACCGGGTAAGTTTCGCCTTCAAATTCTACTGTCTCTGTAGTCTTGCATGTAGACTTTGTAAGGAACATATCGCCGTTGGACATATCCTTAAATACGACGGGGCGATAGTTTTCTGGATGAATTCCCTTCTTCATTTTGATTTTATTGTTATATTGTTAATAAAAAATTTCGCTTGTTATAAGCTTTAGCGGCTGCAAAGGTACGAGTTTTTTTGCTCACTGCCAAATTTTATCGGCATTTCTTTAAGATTGATTGACTGCAAATACCTACTAAGTATAAGTCAGTTATCTGAATTTTGGCGAAACAATCAGCCAAACGAAAAAAAAACAACAAGGATGTGTCAAAAGTCAAACAAAGCGGGCTGAAAGCCCCAAAAGCACATAGCCCAAGGCAGCGCCTTGGGTGTACGGATTGAAAATAGCAAAACGCCCTGCAAGGGCAAAAGCATTGATAATTAACGCTTTTGCCCTTGCAGGGCGCATTGCTATTTGTGATACTTTTACCCAAGGTGTTGCCATGGGCTATAGGCTTCTGCCCCTTCGGGGCGTACTGCTTTGACTTTTGACACCCTCTGTTTTATATAAAGTCTTCTCTTGTTATGGCTTTAGAAGCTGTACGTGATATTCAGCATGCCGCTTGTACCGTATGCGTAAAACTTGCGCGGATTCTTTGCAAAGTTGTACAATGAGGCGTTGTTGCCGTCGGTAGAGGGCTGACTTGCGTCGTAGTTGCTCTCGTAGCCGCCGGTGCATATGGTGCGGTTGTTGGTGAGGTTGGTTATGCTGAGGTTGATGTCGAGCAGTCCGCCCATCACACGTGCGGTACGTCCTATTGAGCAGTTGAGCATAAATCCGCCCTTACCCTTTGCCTGTTCAAGGCTCTCACCGTCAGCTATCTGCTGCAGACGGTTGTACGTAGAGTAGTCGAGATAGATGCGGTCGTAGTAGTTGCAGTCTACTCCTACGGTCCATCCGCGCTGATGATAGTTGACGCCGAGGCTTGCGGCTGTGAGCGGAGTTCCCGATTCGTGCATGTCCTTGCTAAGGAGCACATCGTCGTTGTATGTGCCTTGGCATGCAAACATGTAGCGCGAGAGGGCATTGCCGGTAGTCTTGGCCTCGCTTATGGTGCCCAGGAGCTTAATGTCGAGAGTCTTGCAGATGTCAAACTTCAGTCCAGCCTCGAGTCCGTAATACTTCTTATTGAGTCCGGTTATTGAGTTGTACACCAGTTCGTTGGTGTTGTCCATGTAGAAACTCTGCCAGTCGGAAGCGTCCTTCACGTACGAGTAGTAGCCGTTAATGTTGGCATGCAGCCACGTGCCGTTGTATATATAGCCCACCTCGGTGCTGAGCACCTGCTGCTTCTTGATGTTGGCAGCGAGGTCGTTGTTCACCTCGGGCGCTGCAAATACGGTAGAGGCGAGAGGTGCGCGCTGCTCATATCCCATACCGAATGTGAGCGTATGGCCGCAACCCATATCAAGCGACGATCCGAACTTCAGTCCGCCGTCAAGGAAATCCTTTGTACGGCTCTTGCCGAAGGAGTTGTCGGCAGCCATACCGTTGCGCATCTTGCCGTCGCGCTGCATCGACTGATAGCCCATACGTGCCGAAATGCTGTAGTTGAGCATTCCGAACCGCTCTTCATACGACGCCCATGCCTGTGCCTTATTCACCAGAATGTTGTAGTCGTAGCCCATTCTGTCGCCCTTATACAATGCGGCGTTGCGGTTGTTGAGGTCGTATTGCACCTTGTCGGATGTCGAAGGATAGTGCATTGCGGCGTATGTGTTGACGTTGTGGAGCTGCGCTCCGCCCAGCAGACTGTTAATGGTCTGATAGTGCATGCCCTTGTTTGTGGCAAAGTTGAATCCGGCGCGCAGGCTGCTCTTGGTAGTCAGGCGCTTGGCGAGTGTCGTTGCGAGCGAGATGTTGAGGTTGTCGTTGTGGCGGGATTCAAGCCAATACATTGCATCGGTGCCTTGTGCTGCCACCTGACTGTTAAACCAGTACATGCGTTCCCAGTCGAGTTGTCGGTTTGACTTGTCGGCTGCCCACTGCGAGCAGGCCTTCTCCCATCGTGCTTTAGCGTCGGCTGTGTTGGCAGGGTCGGCTGTGTTCCATACATTATATATAGAGCTTGGCATCTTAATCCACGAGTCGGCATAGGGATTCTCGCCGTTAAAGTTGAGTCGTGTGCATCTGTACCAGGCATATTGTCCCTGCAACGATGTGCTCAGACGGGTCTTCTCGTTGATGTTCCAGTCCCATGTGAGCAATGCTGTAGGCGCAAAGTCGCGCACAACACGCGAACTACGCTTCTTGTCGTTGTAGTATCCCCAATACGGATTGTACTGATGGTCGTCCGAAAGCTGGAAAGCCTCATCTGTAGATGCGCCATATTGAGCACGCTTAGAGGGGCTGCCCCATGTGGCGAAAGCCAATGAGTGAGTGTCGCCCCACATCTTCTGCACGCTGAGATAGTACGATAGCGACTTCAGCGGTGTGCCGTCTACATATCCCTGCTTAGCCCATCGGTAAGACAATGTACCTGCAAATGCCCATCCGTTGGCGCTCAGTCCCGAGGCATACGAGTAGGCTCCGCCCATAGTATAGTTGCGGTTGGCACCGGTCCATTCTATATGGTGGCCACGTTTCATGCCGGCTGCGCGGAAGTTGTAGTTGTTCGATCCGCCCAAAGCCGTCATTCCATAGCCGAACGAGTCGAAAGGCAGCGACGAGTCGAAGTACAGTCCTTGAAGTCCTATGCCGCCTATGGTAGGATAGCGGAATTGTCCTGTCTCAACGTTGTTCATCAGTACGCCGTTGATGTACACCTCGTTGTACATAGGATTATATGCACGGAATCGCAGATGAGTCGGTGCGAAGCGATAGCTCACCTCCGATGCGAACACGTTACGGTTGGAATTGACCATCGTAACGCCTTGTGGCATGTCGGCATTCTGTCCGAGTTGCTGCTCGGCAAAGGTATAGGCTGCCTCCACATCAAGTTTGCCGTGCTGACCAATCGAGTCGGTATAGGTCTGTGCCCAAGCAGGAGCGCAGCACATAGCCAACAGTGCTATATTTAGTTTCTTTTGCATGTTTGTTTTATTCAGTTTGTTTTTATTGTCCTTACAAAGTAAGGCATTATATTCCAATTGCGAAAATAATTCGGTCGATATTTACCTTCCGTTCGACTTATCCCCTTTGTTTTCCGTCATTTAGAACAATTAGCGGAGCTGCCCCATTCAAAATTCAAAATCCAAAATCGCAGGCACAGCAGCCCAATTCAAAATTGAATAATTCAAAATCACAGGCAAAGCCGAGAACAATTCAAAATTCCTAATTCCTAACTCCTAACTCTCCTCGTGTTCCTTCGTGACGTATCTCTGCCAGTAGGCAATGATGAGTGTGGTCAAGGGGAGGGCAATGATGAGACCGATGAAGCCCAGCAGCGCGCCCCACACAGACAGCGAGAGCAGCAGAATGGCAGGGTTCAGCCCCATAGCCTTGCCCATAATCTTTGGCGTTACTATCATGTCGGTGATTATCTGCACCACACAGAAGAGTCCGACAGCCAATCCGAACACCACCCAGAAGTTCTGTCCGGTGTCAGCGGCTTTAAGCATGGCAAGGAAAGCGGTAGGAATTATGGCGAAGGTGTGCAGATAAGGCACCAGATCCATTACTCCGATGAGTATGCCCAGACCTATTGCCATAGGGAAGTCCATTATGCTGAAGCCTATGCAGAACATCACGCCCATGCAAAGCGCAACCAGACACTGGCCTCGGATGTAGTTGTTGAGTTCGCGCTCGACGTCGCCCGCCAGTTCATGCCAGAAAGGTCGGTTCTTCTTGGGGAATATCTTTATCCAATTGGAGGTGAGATATTCGTAGTCGAGCAGAATGAAGAACATATATAATAAGGTGATGCACGATGCCACAATGCTCAGCACTATGTTGGCAGTCTGACCTATCACGGCAAACACCTTTGGCATACTGGTGCGTATGGCATCCTTGAAATCGTTGCTCTTGAAGAATCGTTCCACCTGTTCCTGGTTCTCCTCAATCCAGTTTTTCACAAGCGTCGTAAGGTCGTTGGTGTGTGTTGTCTGGTGGAGCCAGTGCATCAGAAACTCGTAAAGCTTCTGAAACTGCCCTATCATGGGCGGAATGATGAAGTAAATCATCAGTCCCACCACGCCCAGCACTACAGCCATGGCTATGAGTATAGCCAGTGCGCGCACCTTGACATGCATGCGATATTGTATGAACTTCACCATCGGATACATCAGATAGGCGAAAAGCCACGCTATGAAGAACGGCAGCAGCACGCTGCTCAGATAGTTGGTCACGGCAAACACAGCCACTGTGATGAGCGCAATGGCTGTCCAACGAATGAATTTATCAAAAGTGATTTTCTGTTCCAACATATATAATATTACGATTTCAATGGGTACAAAATTACGAATACGTTTTAAAAATTGCAAAGAAAGGGCTCCTTTTTTTGCCGTTCTTGATTAATATAGCTATATTTGTCGCCAATATGGGGATATTGTATATAGTGCCCACACCAGTGGGAAACATGGAGGACATGACAATGCGTGCCATCCGTATATTGAGAGAGGCCGATCTTGTGCTTGCCGAAGACACTCGCACATCGGGCATTCTGCTCAAGCATTTCGACATACAGAACCGTCTGATGTCGCACCATAAGTTTAACGAGCACGGCACAAGCGCCGCAATCGTTGAGCGGTTGAAGGCTGGCGAGACGATAGCTCTAATCAGCGACGCCGGCACTCCAGGCATCAGCGACCCGGGATTCTTTCTCGCACGCGAGGCTGCCAAGGCTGGAATAACGGTGCAATGTCTGCCGGGTGCTACGGCATTTGTGCCAGCCATTGTCAGTTCCGGACTGCCTTGCGACCGCTTCTGCTTTGAAGGTTTCCTGCCACAGAAGAAGGGACGCCAGACGCTTCTCGACGCTTTGCGCACCGAGACGCGCACTATGATATTCTACGAGTCGCCCTACCGGCTGGTGAAGACATTGGAGCAGTTTGCCGAAGTATTCGGCGACGAACGCCAGGCCAGCGTCTGCCGCGAGATATCCAAGTTGCACGAGGAGAGTGTACGCGGTTCGCTCAAGGAGATAATAGCCCACTTCCACCAGACAGAGCCGCGTGGCGAGATAGTGATAGTGGTGGCTGGATGCGGCGAAGGCGAAATGTCGGCACTCAAGGCATTGAAGGCTCAGGCCAAGGAGAAGAAGCCGCGACTGAGCAACAAGGAGCGTTACGCCATGCGCGAAGCCGCTCCCGAAGAATTCAAGAAGAAGAAATTCCGAGAAGAAGAATAACAATCGATAACATACTGAATAATAACCAAACCCTGACAAATATGAAAAAGTTTAAGTTTTTATTATTTGCATTGGCAGTAGTTGCCTTCGCATCGTGTGGCAACAGTGACAAAAAACAATCGGTAGAGGGCACTGTACAGAGCGACTCACTGCAACGCGTGATAACTCAGAAGGACAATGAAATCAACGATATGATGGAAACCTTCAACCAAATACAGGAAGGTTTGCGCGAGATTGACGAAGCCCAGAACCGTGTGAGCATCGTGAAGAACGGCGAAGGAGCCGACAAGCGCCGTCAGATTATAGAGAACATACAGTTCATCTCCAATACAATGAAGCAGAACCGTGCCCTCATCGAGAAGCTGCGACAGCAGATGCGCGAGTCGAGCGTTAAGGGCGACCAGCTACGCAAGACCATTGAGGACCTCGTAAAGCAGATTGACGAGAAGGACAACCAGCTCAAGCAGCTGCGTGCCGAACTCGATGCCAAGGACATACACATTGCCGAACTCGACCAGACTGTCAACACTCTCAACGACAACGTGTCGAGCCTCAAGACAGAATCGTCGCAGAAGAGCGAGACTATCAACGCTCAGGACAAGCAACTCAACACCGCATGGTTTGTATTCGGAACCAAGAAGGAGCTGAAGGAACAGCACATCCTCGAAGGATCAAAGGTGCTTGAGTCGAACTTCAACAAGCACTACTTCACCAAGATCGACATCCGTGTCGACAAGGAGATAAAGCTCTACTCTAAGTCGGCACGCATTCTCACCATGCATCCGTCAAGTTCGTACACCCTGCAGCAGGATGCCAACAAGCAGTATGTGCTGCGCATCAACAACCCGCAGATATTCTGGTCGACCAGCAAGTATCTCGTGATACTCGTGAAGTAAAAAGACAAACATGCGGGCAGAAAGCCATTGACAAACAATACGGGCAAGCCATAAGCAAACTACGGGCAAGCCATAAGCAAGCAATACGGGCTGAAAGCCCAATAAGCTCATAGCCCAGGGCAACGCCCTGGGTGTATTGCGTATTATATCCCTACGCCCTGAAAGGGCAAAAGCATAAAACATATGGCACAATCACTGTGTAAGATATACATACACCTTATATTTCATATAAAGACAACCAGTCCCTTGATTCGAAAAAACGATTTGGACCGTGTCCATTCCTATATTGGCAAATTGGTAAATGCTACTGGAAGTCGAGAAATACGTGCAGGCGGTGTTGGCGACCATATACATATTTTATTTCTTCTATCTAAGGAAAAGGGAATCTCACAAATAGTAGAAGAAATAAAACGGAACAGTAGCCGATGGATTAAGACGATAGATTCCTATTATCACAATTTTGCATGGCAAGGAGGTTATGCGGCATTTTCGGTTAGCCAATCTGTTACGGACAAGACTATACAATATATAAATCAACAACAAGAGCATCATATCAAACAATCTTTTGCTGATGAATATAAAACTTTCTTGAAGTTATATAATGTTCAATATGACGAAAGATACATTTTCACGGATTGATGCTTTTGCCCTTACAGGGCGTTCGGATATTATCTATCCATATACCCAGGGCGTTGCCCTGGGCTATGTGCTTATGGGCTTTCAGCCCGTACTATTATTATTTCAAAAATAATTATCTGCAACAAATCAAAACGGTTTCAAAAATAATAATTTACAACAAAACAAAATGGATACAGAACAACTATCGCTAACAAAGAAAACCCTTGTCGGCGTGCAGTTCCTCTTCGTGGCGTTCGGAGCCACAGTGCTGGTGCCGCTGCTCATCGGTATCAATCCCGCTACGGCGCTATTCACAGCCGGATTGGGCACATTCATCTTCCACTTCGTTACAGGCGGCAAGGTGCCCATCTTCCTTGGCTCGTCGTTTGCATTCATTGCCCCTATCATTGCAGCCACACAGCAGTGGGGATTGCCCGGCACTCTCGCCGGACTTACAGCCGTATCGCTCGTCTACTTCGTAGTGAGCGCACTCGTAAAGTGGCAGGGCAAGCGTCTGCTCGACCGCATCTTCCCTCCGGTAGTGATCGGTCCGGTCATCATACTCATAGGCCTCTCGCTCTCGGGCAGTGCCGTCAACATGGCAAAGACCAACTGGATACTCGCCTTCGCGTCGCTCATCACCGCCATTGCCATTCTGACATTCTGCCGCGGACTGATGAAGCTGGTGCCTATTATCAGCGGTGTCATCGTAGGCTACATACTCGCTATATGCCTTGGCGAGGTTGACTTCTCGGGCGTAGCATCGGCATCGTGGCTGGCCATACCGGTACAGTTCGACACCATCACCCACTTCGAGTGGGCACCGTTCCTATACATGATACCCGTGGCAATAGCCCCCGTGCTTGAGCATATAGGCGACGTTTACGTGGTAAGTGCCGTTGCCAAGAAGGACTTCGTTGAAACCCCTGGCATTCATCGCACCATGCTCGGCGACGGATGCGCCTGCCTTGCATCGGCATTGCTTGGCGGACCACCCGAGACTACTTACTCTGAAGTGACGGGCGCCATGTCTATCACCAAGGTGACATCGCCTGCCGTAATACGCATTTCGGCTGCCACAGCCATCTGCTTCTCTATCATCGGCAAGCTCAGCGCACTGCTGCAGTCTATCCCACAAGCCGTGCTCGGCGGCATCATGCTGCTGCTGTTCGGAACGATAGCAAGCGTTGGCGTGCAGAATCTTATGCAACATAAGGTCGACATGAACGACACCCGCAATGTCATCATCATTTCTGTTATGCTCACAATGGGCCTGGGCGGTGCCGTACTCTCATCGGGTTCGTTCGCAATATCGGGCATCGGACTCGCTGCCGTAGTAGGCGTAGTGCTCAATCTGGTGTTGCCCAAGACCAAGAAGGTTGAGGAATAAAACCAACAACAATACATTAGGATATAACGTCCTGCAACAACCGTATTTCAAAAGGAGTCCTTTTGCACTGCAAAAGGGCTCCTTTTTGTTGGTAAAAGGACTCGTTTTGGAGTGCAAAAGGATTCGTTTTGGAAGGCAAAAGGAATCCTTTTTGAAATGTTAAGTGTTAAGTGTGGAATGTTAGAGGGAAAAGGGGGATGGAAATGTTAAATGTTTACGCCCCGAAGGGGCAGAAGCTCATAGCCCAGGGCAACACCCTACCCTTTATACACATCTTTTGTTCTTTGAAATCA
>CAJJOL010000022.1:0-53835 GCA_905193385.1 uncultured Prevotella sp.
TAACCGTTGGGTTCCTGGAAACTGGAAAGTAGGCCAGAGTGGTGGTGCTTGGGATTTCGGAAACATCCGCAATGTCAACTACTTCCTCGATCAGGTATTGCCGAAGTATGAGGCAGGTAAGATTTCTGGTGCTGCTGCCAACGTACGCCACTATATCGGCGAGGCTTACTTCCTCCGCGCTTACCTCTATCTGGACAAGCTCCAGTCATTAGGCGACTTCCCTATCGTGCTCACAGCACTTCCTGACGACAAGGAGACTCTTGTACAGGCTTCAAAGCGTCAGCCACGCCATAAGGTAGCCCAGCAGATTCTCGACGACCTCGACAAGGCTCTCGAACTTCTTTCTCAGACAGCTCCTGGCGGCAAGAACCGCATCTCACGCGACGCAGCCCTGTTGCTCCGCTCACGCGCAGCCCTCTTCGAGGCTACATGGGAGAAGTATCACAAGGGTACAGCATTCGTTCCGGGCGGTCCGGGATGGCCTGGCAACGCTGAGGACGTTAAGGACTTCAACATTGACTCTTCAATAGACCACTTCCTCACTGAGGCTATGAAGTCGTCGAAGGAACTTGGCGACAAGCTCGTTGGCAACCTCGTAGAGAATACTGACGCTGAAGAGGGTCAGGACAGAAACCTGGCAAGCACCAATCCTTACTACACAATGTTCTGTGATAAGGATATGAGCGGCTATAGCGAGGTTATCATGTATCGCGCATTCGACCGTCTGAAGGCTAACGTTACACACAACATCCAGATGCAGCTCCAGCGCAACGGTGGTGGTACAGGTTGGACACGCGGATTGGTCAACTCATTCCTCATGCGCAACGGTCTGCCTATCTACGCTGCTAATTCTGGCTACGACACCAACTGGGAGAACCAGGGCATCAAGGCTACTCTGCAGAATCGCGACTCTCGTATTAAGATCTTCACTAAGGTAGACAACGGTATCGAGAACTACACCGACGACGGTGTCAACTCGGTAGACCTCTCTTGGACTGTAAAGGGCAACAACGAGACACGTATGGTTACTGGCTACGCTGTAAAGAAGGGTAAGAACTACGACACCCAGCAGCAGCTCAACCACCACTTCGGCGAGAGCGGAAGCATCGTATTCCGTGGCACAGAGGCACTGCTCAACTACATGGAGGCGTCATGGCTGAAGAACAATACTATCGACGCTACAGCTGATAAGTACTGGCGTGCTCTCCGCATCCGTGCCAAGGTTGATCCTGACTACAACAAGACCATCGCTGCTACCAACATGGCAGAAGAGGCTAAGTGGGACTTCGGTGCTTACTCACACGGCCAGCTTGTAGACGCTACAACATACAACATCCGTCGCGAGCGCCGCAACGAGTTCATCGGCGAGGGTATGCGTTGGGAAGACCTGATTCGCTGGCGTGCTTGCGACCAGGTAAATGGTTACCAGATTGAGGGTATGAAGTACTGGGGTACTGTTTACGAGGGCAAATGGCTCGATGGTACAACCAACCTCGCTAAGGTAGATGTTGAAGGAGGTAAGGGTAATATGAGTGATAAGACCATTAGTGGCGACTATATCCGTCCATACCAGATTTCTAAGATCAACAACGAGGTGTTCGATGGCTACAAGTTCACACCTGCCCACTATCTGTCACCTATCGCACAGAGCGTATTCCGCCAGACTGCTTCAGGCGACCAGACCGACCTCAACACATCAGTTGTATATCAGAACCCAGGATGGCCGAAAATCGCCGGACAGGGTCCTACTGATGTAAAGTAATCAGTCTGTAAGCTTTAAAGACAAATACGAAAATCGGCCTAATGGCTATATACTAAAAGTGGCGTCCCAATTACGGGACGCCACTTTTTTTAAACATTGTAAGCGTATCCGCAATAATGGTCAAGAAACATGTATTTTAACCCACGATTTTATTAACTTTGTATTAGTTAATGAATTCTTATTAGCATTACAGATAAAATGAAGGGGAAATTACTAACAATCATATTATTCTTGATATTTATGCTTCCAGTTGGCATGGCAGACAACAGCGACGACCCTTCTTATCCTCCAGGAAAGGCGCAGGACGTGCTCGACTTCACCTATGCTGGAGGCATTTATCCCAAATCGGTCATTAGGATTTCTCTGTGTCGTACGGCAAAGAGAAATCCTAATGACCGATTTGGGTTTAACGCCCTCACTCACCGGAATCATGGAGCAAGTGAGAAGAGAACGAGGCTCGCAGATGTAATGGTGAGATGGTGATGTTGTTCTTTTTTTATACCTTATTATATTGTTTGCCATTGCAAGTCCCCTCAGAAAAGTGTATTTTTGCATCGTAAGCATCTATTAGTGGGCGTTTGACTAATTGGAACCTTCACACTTATCATTTCCAAAAGGACTCGTTTTGTTTTAACGGTTCTACACACAATAATGTATTACTTGCACTACTGTACGTAGTCGGTACATTTCACTCCCCTCCCTACGGGGGAGGGGCTGGGGGTAGGGCTTTTAATACGAGAACGAGCTGCCTCCTATGAACTCACGCAGGAGTGATGTCGGTGGCAGAACGCCGTGGTCGATGGGCAGGAAGTAGCTGAGGAACTTGCGCAGACGGTATGCCTCGGCATACTCTTCGCAGTTCTCGGGCACCTGTTCGAGCAGCGGTTCGGCTTGGGTCTTGATGGCAGCCAGCTCGTATATCATGGCAGTATTGAACATTTCGTCGGCATTTTCCTGGAACGGGAATATCCATTTGTTCTCGCCCCGGCGCACGCTGGGCCAACGGCGTATGGTGTCGCGGGCTGAACATCCACGCTGCTTGTAGTCGCGTATGATGCGGCGCAGCAAGCGGTTGTCGGTGGTGGGGATGTAGTTGTGGTCGTCGAGAAGAATGGTGGTGAGTGCCGATGCGTACACCCGATACTTATATTCTTCGGGAATCTGCGACGTCAGTTCGGGGTTGAGGGCGTGAATGCCTTCTATCACGAGCACATCTCCGGGTCGCATGCGCATCTTCTTACCGCTCGGCACGCTGCGACCTTTAATGAAGTCGTACTTGGGCAGCTCCACTTCCTCACCGTTGAACAGCTGCATGAGCTGCTTGTTGAGCAGAGGCAGGTTGAGGGCGTGCAGCGATTCGAAGTCGTAATCGCCGTTCTCGTCCTTCGGAGTCAGTTCGCGGTCGACGAAGTAGTCGTCGAGCGATACGGGCACGGGGCGTATGCCGTTGCAAAGGAGCTGTATGCTCAGTCGCTTGCACGATGTAGTCTTGCCCGAACTTGAGGGTCCGGCTATGAGCACCATCTTAACGGTCTTCTTGTTGGCGATATTCTCGGCAATGTGCGCTATTTTCTTTTCCTGCAGCGCCTCCGACACGTTGATTATCTCGGTGGCGTATCCCTCGCGCACAGCCTCGTTGAATGTGCCGACGGTAGACATTCCCAGAAGGTTCTGCCAGCGGTGGTGCTCCTGGAATATTTCAAACATCTTGTCCTGGCGTATGAGTGCGCCAAGCTCCGAAGGGTTGCTCATCGAGGGGATGCGCAGAAGCAGTCCGTCGTAATATTTCTCCAGTCCGAAGAGCGTGAGTTGCGCCGTATTGGTGAGCATCGAACCGTAATAATAGTCGATGAAGCCGTTGATGTCATAATATAATGTATAGAGTCGGCCCGTAGTGCGCAGCAGCAGTGCCTTGTCGTGATAGCCCATTTCCTCGAAACGTGCTATAGCCTCGTCGGTAGGCACTTCGTGTCGGCGTATGGGTATGGCACGGTCGATGATGGTCTGCATCCCGTTGCGCACAGCCGTAGCGTCGGCTTCGGTGATGGGACGGCCTATGTTGAGGTCGCAATAGAAACCATTGGATACCGGAATGTCGATACGCACAGTTGTGCCGGGATACAAATCCTGCACCGCCTTGCACAGCACGAAGAATAGAGTGCGTGTATAGGCTCGCAATCCGGATGGCGACGAGATGTCGAGATACTCTATGTCCTTGGCGTTATATACGCGATAATGCAAACCTTCTACCTTGTTATTCACCTTGGCGCATACGGGCGGATAGGGCAAAGTTAAATTTAATTGCTTGAAAATGTCAGAAAGTGTGGTTCCGGCTTCAACTTTCAGACTTTTTTTATTATTTTTGCAACGGATTTGTATCAACTGTTTCATTTCGGTTACATGTTTAATGGTTAATACTTGATGTGCAACAAAGATACTCCGTTTTCGACACAATGCGCAACACCGCCACATAAATTATATTAAAATATATGTCGATTTGGATTTTTTTTAAGATTATCGGATCATTAGCTCTGCTCATTTACGGCATGAAAGTGATGAGCGAGGCACTCCAGAAGATGGCTGGCTCGCAGCTGCGCCATATCCTTGGAGCAATGACTACCAACCGCTTCACCGGTCTGCTGACCGGTATGTTCGTAACAACCTCGGTGCAGTCGTCTACTGCCACGACGGTGATGACAGTATCGTTCGTAAACGCCGGACTGCTCACACTGGCACAGGCCATCTCCGTTATCATGGGAGCCAACATCGGCACCACGTTCACGGCATGGATCATGACGCTTGGCTTCTCGTTCAACATGGCCAACGTCGTGTTCCCGGTGTTCTTTATCGCATTGCTGCTCATCTATCGCAAGAAGCACCGCTACATCGGCGATTTCCTCTTCGGTGTCGCATTTATGTTCTTCGCCATCTCCACTCTGGGCGCTACCGGCAAGGAAATGGACCTCAGTCATAACCAGATGGTTATCGACTTTTTCTCATCTTTCGACAAAGACAGCTATTTTACAATATTCTCGTTCCTGCTCATTGGCACGGTGCTGACATTCTGTATGCAGTCGTCGGCAGCCCTTATGGCCATCACTATGGTGCTGTGTTCGAGTGGCGTGCTGCCTATTTATATGGGTATCGCGCTTGTGTTGGGTGAGAATATAGGCACTACCATCACTTCGAACATCGCCGCCATGGGTGCCAACACGCAGGCTCGTCGTGCAGCCTTGGCGCACCTGACGTTCAATGTGTTCGGTGTTATCTGGGTGCTCTGCATATTCTATCCGTTCATCGACATGGTTTGCGAATTTGTGGGAGTCAACCCGCATGCCGACCACATCGACGCCACACGCCTCTCGGTAGTGCTTGCTGCATTCCATACAACCTTCAACGTGTGCAACACAACGGTGCTGATATGGCTCATTCCGCAGATGGAGCGCTTCGTATGCTACGTTATCAAGCCTTCGATGAAGAAGGACGAGGACGACTTCCGCCTGCGCTACATCGGTGGCACAGCTATCATGAAGACTCCGGAACTCTCGGTGCTTGAGGCACAGAAGGAGATTCAGTCGTTTGCAGAGCGTATCCAGCGCATGTTCGGAATGGTACGCGAGCTGCTCGGCGTGAAGGACGACACCAAGTTCAACAAGATTTTCTCTCGTATTGAGAAGTATGAGAGCATCTCGGACAATATGGAGATTGAGATAGCCAACTATCTCGACAACGTCAGCGACGCTCATCTCTCGGACGATACAAAGGCTAAGATACGCGCCATGCTGCGCGAGATCTCGGAGATTGAGTCTATCGGCGACTCGTGCTACAACATAGCACGCACCATCAACCGCAAGCTGAAGGGCAAGGAAGACTTTACTGAGCAGCAGTATGAGCACCTGCACCAGATGTTTGAGCTGACCGACGACTCGCTGACTCAGATGAACGTGATGCTGACCGGCCGCCGCGACTCGCTCGACATCAACCGCTCATTCAACGTTGAGAACGAAATCAACAACTATCGAAACCAGTTGCGCTCGCAGAATATCAATGATGTCAATGACCATAAGTACACTTATGCCATCGGTACTATGTACATGGACATCGTGAGCGAATGCGAGAAGCTCGGCGACTATGTTATCAATGTCGTTGAAGCACGTATGGGCACTCGTCAGCGCGAAGCGTAAGCAAGGCTCGCGCTGCGAGCTTTGCTCGGTTGAGATGTTGCCCGGTTGTGATGTTGTGATTACTTAAGCATACAAAAAAGCGCCCTGTAATGGCAAAAGCATTAATTGTTCAGCTTCTGTCATTACAGGGCGCATTGTTTAATGTACCTTTAACCCCATCCTTGCCAGCTTCGTCTTAAGCCGACAAATCATATCACTCCCCTCCCTACGGGGGAGGGGTTGGGGGTAGGGCTTTTTATTCATCAGGCATGTCAACACACTTCCTGATGATGTCCATATCAAATCCGCGTCCCATGGCAAACCTTATGAGTTTGCAGTTGAGTTCGTAATCGCTGTCAGCCTTCACTGTCCGGCGCTTGGCAGCAATCAATTGGCGCAGTATTTCGATGTAGTCGTCGGCAGGAACGGCATCGAGCACACGCTGGCTGATGTCCGACGCCACACCTTTCTTATATAAAGCCTGCTCTATCTTGCGTCGTCCCCAACGGTCGAAGCGTATCTTGTCGCGCACGAAGAAGCGCGCAAAGCGCTCGTCGTCGACAAAACGCTCGTCGATAAGGCGGTCGAGTACGCGCTCGGCTACGTCGGCAGGCAACATCCAGCGGCGCATCTTGTCCATCATTTCGCCCGACGAATGCTCGGCTTGCGAGCATAGAGCCGAAAGCTTGAGCAGAGCTTCCTGCTCGGTAATCTGTTTCTTTGGCTTTGCAAACATATCGTTATTGTCAGTTGTTATTATTCGCCCCACTTGCTATTTCCTCTTGCCTACAGCAAAGCGTGGTTTGCCGAAGCAGTCGTCATAAACCTGCGTTGCAGTCATACCTTCATCTGCCATCATGCGAGCCGTGTCGCCTGCATAAAGCGTATTACACTCAAACAGCAGACGACCTCCCTCGTTGAGCGAGCCTACGGCATAGCGTGTGATGGCACGATAGAACAGCAATGGGTCGGTGTCGGGCACGAATAACGCTGTGGAAGGCTCATGTTCGAGCACATTGCGAGCCATATCGGTGCGCTCCCGTTCACAAATATACGGTGGATTGCTTACTATCACGTCCCAGAGGGGGCTGTCTGGCACGGCACTATTGTAGTTTGGCACTGTGCTTAGGACATTAGGCGTGATGTTGAGGGTATCCTGCTGGCGCCAAACAACGTCGAGCCCGAGGCTGCGGGCATTGTCGGCGGCTATTGACAGGGCCTCTGTAGAAATGTCCCAAGCCTCAACGTAAGTCTCAGGCAAGCGTTGCTTGATGCTGAGGGCAATGCATCCGCTGCCCGTACCGATGTCAAGAATGCGCAAGGGGCGGTCGTTTGAGGGGGCAGGGTGGGCACAGATGTTGTCGACAAGCCATTCAGTTTCGGGCCGGGGAATAAGAACGCCACTGCGGACATTGAACTTCAGACCTCCAAACCAAGCCCATCCCAGCACATACTGTATCGGTTCGCCCTGCTCCAGGCGCTTCACGGCAGCCTCAATCCATTGCTTGTCGGCATCAGGCAGAGCCTCGACACCACCGCAGATGATGTCGGCAAACGAGAGGCTGAACTTCTCCTCAACGAGCATACGGGCAACAGCCCTCGCCTCGCGCTGGTCGTACACACCGGCAAGCCGGCGCCAAATGTCGTCGTATGTCATAAGTATTGCATCTTCAGAAGTGTATTATTATATAGTAATGTATATAAAAGTATGTAGCGTTTTATATAAAAGCAAAAGGTGAACATCCGTCTGGAATGTCCACCTTATATCGTTGTTAGTATATTCTCTTTGTGCCGCGAGCGGGACTCGAACCCGCACAGCCATTACTGGCCAAGGGATTTTAAGTCCCTCGTGTCTACCAATTCCACCATTGCGGCGACCTGTGTGTCCCTTTATTGAGCGGCAAACGAGACTTGAACTCGCGACCCCAACCTTGGCAAGGTTGTGCTCTACCAACTGAGCTATTGCCGCATAGCGCTCTTTTCAGCGAGTGCAAAGGTATAAAAAATATTTAGAATATACCGTGTTGTGAGCAAAAAAGTTATCGCAGAGCATCAAAAAAGTTGCCACAGAGCAGAAAAACTTTATCGCAGAGCACCAAAAAAAGTTGTTTTCGTGGACTACGTATGCCTTACTTATCCAATTTGTTGAGCTCGTCAATGAGGTTTGACATAGTGAGCGAGCGTTCCTTTATGCGTCCGTTCACAATCAGAATGTTGTCGGGCAGCGCCACCATAGCCAGCTGATTGTAGGCAGTTCCGTCCACCATTTTGTCATCGCAGATGATGGTGGCATCGGTTATGTCGTTGCTCTTTAGCGTTGAGCGGCACTTATAGAGCGACGGATCGAGGCAGATGCCTATCACCGACATGCGTCCTTCGGATGATTTGGCACGCTGAGACATCTGTCGGAGCATACTGAGCGAAGTGTAGTTCCACGTCGACCATGCCATGACTACGGTGATGGGAGTCTTCTTGAGCGTAGCAGTTGTTACGGCTTTGCCGTTGATATCGCGTGCATTGAGTTTTGGCAGTGCTCCTCCTGCGTCCTGAACGCGTCCCTTAATCATGGTTTTCAACTGTCCGACGTATCCGTTGTCGGGTTGTTTGGCTGATATATCCTTAAGCAGTTTTGAAGCTACGGCGAAATTGGGCGTTGGCGTTTCGATGAAGTATCGGCGCACGAGATAGGTTGCCACGATGCTCTCGGGATGATCCGTGACAAACTGTTGTGCAGCCTTCAGCGCCTCGGGAGGCGAAGCTGAGTGTATCTGCTCGCGAAACTTATTCATCAATTCGTTGTCCTTGGTGCCCTTGACGGTCATCTCCTTCAGGTGCGAAGCGTCACCCTTGATGTCCACACTCTTTCCGGGCTGTGCAAAGACGGGCTGCTCGGTATAGTTAGGAAATACTATTACGAGTGTCTTCGGTGCGTCGCACTCGGTGATATACGAGAATCGTCCTGCCTGCACCTTTATCGTATCGAGTCCGCGCATGGCTCCATCGGGGCTGTATACGTAGAATTCGCCCTGGTTGAGATTGAGCAATCGACCCTCAAGTTTGAAGTGCCGGCTGTCGGTTCCGCACGATGCGAGCGTCAGAACAGCGAGAATAAGGATATATAAGTGTTTCATTCTGTATATAAAAGAAGGAAGCCCCACCCCCGACCTCTCCCCCGTAGGGAGGGGAGTGATATGCCTTATTACTTGTATTTTGCCAAACTTGCTTCCTTAAATTGGATGCTTGTGGCAGTAATTGCATACTACTCCCCTCCCTATTGGGGAGGGGCCGGGTGTAGGGCTTTGTTTTATTGTATGATTACTTCAGAAGCTTCAGCTCCAGGTCGTTGTCGGCATACTCCTTGAGAGAAGCGTCCTTCTGGAGAGCCTCCTTTAGATAAGAAGCAGCAGCGAACTTGTTGCCACGGCGGGCTGCAGCGATAGCGTGCAGATAGTCGGTCATGGCGTTGGGGTTCTCTACCTTGTCAAGAGTCTTGGCAGCGGCTGCATAGTTCTTGTTAAGGATCTGTGCCAGAGCAGCAGTGTTGCTTGCTGTCTTGCCGAAGTCGCTTTCAGCCTGAGCGTAGTTGCCCTTAGCGATGTTGAGAGCGCCAAGAGCTGCCTTCACGTTCTCAGAGTTTGCACCCTTAGAGATAGCGCGCTCAGCGTCCTGAACGTTGCCGTTGATGAGCGAGATAAGGCCGAGGTTCGCCTGAGCCTCAGGAGTATCGCTGCCCAGCTGAGCTGCCTTGGCAGCATACTTCTGTGCCGACTCCTTGTCGCCCTTGGCAAGAGCCAGAGCTGCGAGGTTGTTGTATGCGCGGTAATCGTTAGGATAAGTCTCGACAGTCTTCTTGTAGATTTCCTCCTGCTTGGCTGGAGTCTCATCGAGAGTAGCCGAATAAAGCAGCTCGTCGGCGCTCAGCTTAGATGCGTCGTTCTTGTACTGCTCCTTGATCTGTTCGTCCGAACGGCCGATTGTCTCATAGTTGATGATGAGGCGTGAGCGGCGGAGTTCGGGCAGAATACCGTTGGCAAGCTCCTGGAAACCGGCCGACATATTGCGGATCTGCTGCTCGCGTTCCTGCGGATCCTGATACATTGAGAGCACGCGGAGGATTACGTCCTTGTCCTGGAGGTTGCTTGCTGCAACGAGCTTCTGGAAGCCTTCCCAGTCCTGAGCGGTGTAGTGTGCGTCGAGTGCAGCGTCTACCTTGGTATTCTTCAGAGTGTTCTTAACGTACTTCTCCGACTGGTTCTTACGCTGGCCAGCCAACTTGTCGTTGAACTTAACACCACCCTCAGGTGAAGCGTAAGCCTGGATTTCTACGTTCTGGATGTTCAAGCCCTCGCGGTCGGCGTTGATCTTCTTGAGCATTTCGATAAACTCCTTGATAGAGTTGTTCTTGAGTTCGCTCTTGCGGATGTTGGCCTGATTGATGAGGAACTTGATGTTGGCCTCCTGCTTCTTCTCGTTCACGCGCTGGAATGTGTCGGGAGCGATGATACCGTTCTCCGAAGCCAGTGTGCGGCGATAGAGTTCAGATGTAGCGATAACGCCGTCAGCCACCTTGACAGCCGGAACGTTGTATGTCTTCTTGCCCTTGCGAGCGTCGAAAGTGAGGTACATGTCGCTCTTCTGCATCTCGGGAACATAGTCGAAAGATGTCTTCATTGTGTAGCGACCGCCCACCTTGTATGATATAGTCTGGTCGTTGCCCATAACCTTTTCGCCCTGGAATGTGGCGCTCTGGCCCTTGGCTACCTGGCCGTTGGCGTAGCGCAACTCGGGAGTTACGGTCACTACTGCCTTCTTCTTCATGTATTTTTCGGGGAATGTGCCGTTAACAGTTGCAGCCACCTTGCCCCCCTGCGACTCGAGCGGGTTGGGTGTAACGGTGAAGTTGTCAGCCGAGAGCGGTCCCATCTTCGAGCATGATGCCATAAACAGCACTGAGGCTGCCGACAGGAGTAAATAGTTTCTCTTTTTCATGTTTTTAATAAAAGTTGTTATTGTTATTGATTGTTGTTTCAAGCCACTGACTTAAGGAACTACAAAGTTAGTCATCTATTCTTGAAGCGACCGCAAACCGACCATTAATTTAGGTTTAATTAACCCCCACGGAGCTATTTTATCACCTTCATCCAGTCTTCCTTGCGTGGTTTGGCTTCTCTCGGCTCGCGCGAGGGATAGCCCAGCGAGAGTGCTCCTATGCCGATACGGTCGGATGCGATGCCCATCTCCTCCATCAGCTTCTTGCCCTCTTCGGTCTGGAACATCTGATATTCGCGGTTGATCCAGCAAGTGCCCAGTCCCACAGCGTGTGCTGCGAGCATCATATTCTGGAGCACGCACGATCCGTCTTGAAAGGCGTTGGGATTGTCTTTGGATGCAAACACGAGCAGATAGGTAGGAGCGTCGTAGTAGGGATTGCTGTCCACGCCCATAATCTTGGCGTTGAGGGCCGCCAGACGTTGCTTGAGTGCAGGGTTCTGCACAGCCACAATCTGCGGATCCTGCGTTCCGTGGCCCGTCGGTGCGTATGTTCCTGCCTCCATAACGGTATGTAGCAGCTGGTCGTCTACCTGCTCGTCGCGATAGTGGCGGCACGAGCGGCGTGTCTTGATGATTTGCATGAAGTTGTTTTCCATAATTCTGTATTTTTATCTGTTTTAATATTCTGTATTGATAGTGAGTTGCAGCGACTGGCGGTCGAGCCTTACGTCGTGTCTGCCGATATACCGTTGGATGTCGCCGCTATCTGCCAGCTCATGCGGAGTGCCCTGGGCGATGACTCCATCGGCAAGAATCCACATACGGTCGGCGGTGCGCAGAGCCGCCTCAAGGTCGTGTGTCGACATGAGTATGGTCTTGCCCTGCTCGTGGGCGAGTCGGCGCAGGAGCTGCATCAGTTCCACCTTGCCCGTGAAGTCGAGAAAAGCCGTCGGCTCGTCCAATAATATATAAGGTGTCTGCTGCGCCAGTGTCTTGGCTATCATAGTCTTCTGACACTCGCCGTCGCTAAGGCTGCACACGCGTCTGTGGCTCATGTGGCTGATGCCGACGCTCTGCATAGCCTCGTCGACAATCCTATGGTCGGCATCACTGAGCCTGCCCCAGAACCCCGTGTAGGGCGCTCTGCCCATCGCCACCACCTCGCCGACGGTGATATTGGACGCATCGGGGCGCGACGTGAGCACTACGCCGAGCGTGCGTGCCAACTGCAAGGCGCTGAATGCGGCTGTATCCACGCCACCCAGCTCTACCCTACCGCCCAAATTGGGCTGCAGCCTTGCCACGGTGCGCAGCAATGTCGACTTGCCCGAACCGTTGCGGCCTATCAAGCAGGTGAGCGTGCCACCCTTGGCATGCGCCGTCAGCCGCTCAGCCACTACGTGTCGTCTGTGGCGCGATACGTAGCCTATGTCCAGCCCTTCTACAGCTACATAATTAGAGCGTAACGACGGTGTGGGAGTATTTATTTGCATATTCATACGTATTTATTACCAAAACGACAGCCCTTGTATAAATATTTATACATTTTGTTTGTATATACGCATAATTATACAACATTATGTGTACCTTTGCCGTCGGTTTAATGCTGCAAAATTACAAAAGCAACTCCAAAGGACAAAGAATACACACATTATTTTATATATAAATAAACATACATCTAACAATCAGGATATGGCATACAGAAAGATTACGGCTGCCGAAGGGGCGGCAATGATAAACGACGGCGACAACATAGGGTTCAGCGGATTTACGCCCAACGGCGTGCCCAAGGCAGTGATACGCGAGCTGTCGCAGCGTGCCGTGCGCGAACATGAGGCCGGTCGCCCGTTCAAGGTGGGCATCATCACCGGTGCATCGTCGTGCCAGAGTCTGGAGGGCGACTTCGCCAACGCCCAGGCCATCAAGTTCCGCGCCCCATTCTCTACCAATGCCGACTTCCGCCGTCACGCCAACATGGGCGAGATAGACTACGAGGACATGCACCTGGGACACATGGCAGAGCGTCTGCGCCGCGGATTCTACGGCACTATCGACTGGGCCATCATCGAGGTGTCTGCCATCGAGGAGGTGGGCGGACGCATGCGCATATTCCTGACATCGGCCGACGGCATCGTGCCTACTATCGTCCGGATAGCCAAACGCGTAATTCTTGAGCTCAACACATTCCACGACCCGCGCGTGCGCCACCTGCACGACGAGTACGAATGTGCCGAATATCCCAACCGCCAGCCCATCCCGCTCGTCACGGTGGGCGGACGCATAGGCAAGGAGTATCTCGAACTCGACCCGCAGAAGCTCGTGGGCGTGGTGGAATGCTGCATCCCGGAGGAGGCACGCTCGTTCAAGGCGCTCACGCCCGAGACCGAAGCCATCGGCAACCACGTTGTCGACTTCTTCCTGAGCGACATCCGCAAGGGCCACATCCCGCCCACTATGTTCCCCATACAGAGCGGTGTGGGCGTCACGGGCAACGCCGTGATGCAGGCCATCGGCAAGAACGCACAGCTGCCCCGGCTCGAAGTGTTCAGCGAAGTGGTGCAGGACGCCATCATCGACATGATGCTTGAGGACAAGATAGCACACGCCTCGGTGGCTGCCATGACCGTAAGCAACGAGTGTCTGCGCCGTGTCTACGACAACATCGACTACTTCCGCTCGCGCATAACGCTGCGTCCGAGCGAGCTGAGCAACTCTGCCGAACTGATACACCGCTTCGGAGTGATAGCAATGAACACGGCTCTGGAGTGCGACATATACGGCAACGAGAACTCATCGCACGTGTGCAGCTCGAAACTGATGAACGGCATCGGCGGCTCGTGCGACTACGAGCGCAACGGATCAATCAGTATATTCTACACTCCGTCTACAGCCAAGAACGGATGTATAAGCGCTATTGTGCCACAGTGCTGCCATATCGACTCGACCGAGCACGATGTGGACATCATCATAACCGAGCAGGGCATTGCCGACCTGCGCGGAAAGGGCCCGGCACGTCGCGCCGAAGAGATAATAAACAACTGCGCCCACCCCGACTATCGTCCGCTGCTGCGTGACTATCAGCGCATTGCGTCGCAAGGACACGAGCCTTGCGCCCTGCGTGCAGCCTTCGCCTTCCACGACACTCTTACAAAGAAGGGCGACATGCGACTCACCGATTTCGGCGAATATATGTAGGGGCAATAAAAATGTAGTCCTTTTAGCTTGCAAAACGAGTCCTTTTGAAGGGTAAAAGGAGTCCTTTTGCAGTACAAAACGAGTCCTTTTGCAAGCCAAAAGGACTCCTTTTTTTTGAGGGAAGGGCAAATAACACTACATCAGCCTGCACAAAGCACCATACCAGCCTGCACAAAACGCCCCTCCACGTCACCCCAATTCCATAAATATTCAAATATTCTTGGATTCAATTCCACAAATATTCAAATATTTAAGGAATCAATTCCATAAATATTTAAAGATTCTTGGATTTCGCAATAATTATTCGTATATTTGCACAAACCTCAAAAGCATGTAAGTATATGATAACAAGAACATTAGAAACACTGATACGCGAACGCACGGGCAAGGGGAAAGCCATAATCGTTTTCGGTGCACGACAGGTGGGCAAGACAACCCTACTGCGACAGATAGCCGACAGCAACGAGACGCTATGGCTCAATGGCGACGAGCCCGACGTGAGAGCACTGTTCGACAACGCATCGTCAACACGCCTGAAAGCCATTATCGGACCCCAACAAAACATCGTTATCGACGAGGCGCAACGCATACCCAATATAGGCATATCACTCAAACTCATAATCGACAACAACCCCGACGTGCAGGTATTTGCCACTGGCAGCTCGTCGTTCGACCTTGCCAACGTAATAAACGAACCGTTCACCGGACGCAAATACGAGTTACAGATGTATCCACTGTCATTCGGCGAACTGGCAGCACACAACGGACTGCTCGACGAAAAGCGCATGCTGCCACAACGACTGGTGTACGGAAGCTATCCCGACGTAGTAAACCACTGCGGAGAGGAGCGAGAAGTACTGCAAGAACTTGCCAACAGCTATCTGTATAAGGACATACTGATGTTTGACAGAGTGAAGAAAAGCGAGAAAATCGTAAAACTATTACAGGCCATAGCCTTTCAGATAGGCTCGGAGGTATCGTACAACGAACTGGCACAGCTGTGCGGACTCGACCCCAAAACCGTCGACTCATACATACAATTGCTCGAAAAGGCGTTCATAATATTCCGTCTGCCATCGTTCAGCCGCAATCTGCGCAACGAACTGAAGTTCGCCAAGAAGATATACTTCTGGGACTGTGGCATACGCAATGCAGTAATAGGCAACTTCCTGCAAGCCGAAACAAGACTGGATATAGGCGCACTGTTCGAGAACTACGTAATAGCCGAACGGCTAAAGCAACAATCCTACGCACGCAGTTTTGTAAAAAGCTACTTCTGGCGTACCTCTGCCAAGCAAGAGATTGACTACGTAGAAGAGGACAACGGACAGCTGACAGCCTACGAATTCAAGTGGAATCCACGCAAGAAGGCTTCGGTGCCGCCCTCGTTCGCACGCAGTTATCCCGATGCCGAATACAATACGATAACGCGCGAAAACTATTATGAAATCCTTTTATAAATTATTAATAATGTTTCGCCGCATGAAAATCTTTGTCAAATCGTCATTTTTCAGTACTTTTGCACCGTCGTAACACGTGTGCAACATTACAAAGCGTCACACAAACCGGCTGCGACACACAACAGACATATACAACAATAAAGAAACAACAATACAGATGAAAGATATTTGTTGCGTAGGACACATAACAAAAGACAAAATCATCACACCGCGACAGACCGTATACATGGCCGGCGGAACATCGTTCTACTTCTCGTACGCACTCAACCACCTGCCACAGCACGTGTCGTTTCAGCTCGTGACGAAGCTGGGCGAGAGCGAAATGCAGTCGGCAGACGACATGCGCACAGCAGGCATCGACGTGCTGACATTCCCCAGCCGCCACACAGTATACTTCGAGAACAAATACGGCGACGACATGAACGACCGCACACAGCGCGTGCTCGAACGTGCCGACCCGTTCACCATCGACGAGATGAGCAACGTTGAAGCACGCGTGTATCACCTCGGTTCGCTGCTGAGCGACGACTTCTCGCCCGAAGTAGTGGAATATCTGTCTACCAAGGGACGCATCTCCATCGACGCGCAGGGCTATCTGCGTGAGGTGCGCGGAGACAAAGTATATGCCATCGACTGGGCAGACAAGCTCCGTATACTCGCCCATACAGATATAATAAAGGTGAACGAGCACGAGATGGAGGTGATAACCGGACTCACCGACCCACGTCAGGCAGCTCTGCAACTGGCAGAATGGGGCGTCAAGGAGGTATGCGTCACACTGGGCAGCGAGGGCAGCATCATACTCGCCGAAGGCAAGTTCTACGACATTCCAGCCTACAAGCCCAAGGAAATCGTCGACGCCACGGGCTGCGGCGACACCTACTCGGCAGGCTATCTGTGGTGTCGTGCCCAGGGCATGGGCTACGCCGAGGCAGGACGCTTTGCCGCTGCTATGTGCACACTGAAGCTGGAGCACAACGGACCGTTCGACCATACTATCGACGACGTTAAACGCGTAATGATGTGAAAAAACGGCGATTTCTTTTCGCATTCAGAAAAAAACAATTAAATTTGCACGTTCACACAGTATGATAAACGCATAAAAATAAGGCCGCTCCTATAGTTCAATGGATAGAACGGAGGTTTCCTAAACCTTTGATCCGGGTTCGATTCCCGGTGGGAGTACCTATATACCGAATCTGAACAATCTTGTGAAACGCTAATTCCAACAGTTATACCTACGTATTATTTTTGAACAAATCCAATGTACACAATGAAAAAATTGATGTCAGTTGCCATGTTGCTCTTTGTGACAATTCTGTGCAATGCACAGATGGCAAACCCTGTGAAGTTCACAGCTCATCTTAAGACTAACGGCACAGCCGAAGCCGAAATCGTGTTCTCCGGAAAAATCGAAAGCGGATGGCACGTGTATTCAACCAATCTTGGCAACGACGGCCCCACCGAGGCTACCATCCACTTCGACAAGAAGGACGGTATAGAGCTCGTAGGCAAGCTGACACCACGCGGACACGAGATTTCGAAGATGGACGACATGTTCGGAATGGTGCTGCGCTACTTTGAGAATTCAGCACAGTTTGTACAAAAGATCAAGTTCACCAAGCCCGAACACGACATCAAGTGCTACCTGGAGTATGGCGCATGCAACGACCAGTCGTGCATGCCACCGTCTACTGTAGACTTCGCCAAGAAAGGAAAATCGCCCGCAGTAGACGCTGCTGCCGCCAAAGCAGAAGCTAAGGCCGACGCCAATGCAGAAGCCAAGGAGGCTGATGCAGCCCTCGCCGACGCTACACTGGACCCCGCTGCTGCCCAAGAGGCCGTAGCCGACAGCGCCAACGCTGCCGCTGACTCGGCTGCTGTGGCTGCCGTAGCCAACATGGACAAGTCGGAGCTGCAGAAGCTCTGGACACCGGTGGTGAAGCAGCTCGAAAAGTTTGACAAGCCAATGAACAACTCATTGCTCTATATCTTCTTCGCCGGACTGCTCGGCGGACTCCTCGCACTCTTCACTCCGTGCGTCTGGCCTATCATTCCGATGACCGTGAGCTTCTTCCTGAAGCGCAACAAGGAGCGCCGCAAGGCCATACGCGAGGCCATCACCTACGGCGTGAGCATCGTGGTAATATACGTAGCACTGGGATTGATCGTATCGCTGCTGTTCGGAGCAAGCGCACTCAACGCGCTGTCTACCAACGCTATATTCAACATCCTGTTCTGCCTGCTGCTGGTAGTGTTCGCCGCATCGTTCTTCGGAGCGTTCGAGATAACGCTGCCGTCATCATGGAGCAACAAGATCGACCAGAAGTCGGACGAGACAAGCGGCTTCATCAGCATCTTCCTCATGGCGTTCACACTGTCGCTCGTGAGCTTCTCGTGCACCGGACCTATCATCGGATTCCTCCTTGTAGCCGTGTCTTCATCGGGCGACATCGTGGCCCCGACCATCGGCATGCTCGGTTTCGCAGTGGCTCTGGCTGTTCCGTTCGCACTGTTCGCCATGTTCCCCACACTGCTCAAGTCGGCTCCTAAGTCGGGCGGTTGGATGAACGTGTTGAAGGTGGTGCTCGGATTCATCGAGCTGGCATTCGCCCTGAAGTTCCTCTCGGTAGCCGACTTGGCTTACGGATGGCACATCCTCGACCGTGAGGCATTCCTCGCATTGTGGATTATCATCTTCGGTCTGCTCGGTCTGTACCTGCTCGGCATGTTCAACTTCCCGCACGACGACGAAGGCCGCCGCACCAATGTGCCGCAGTTCTTCCTTGCCCTGCTGTCACTGTCGTTCGCCATGTATATGGTTCCGGGCCTCTGGGGCGCTCCGCTCAAGGCAGTCAGCGCCTTCGCTCCGCCTATGAACACCCAGGACTTCAACCTCTACAAGAACGAGGTGCACCCACGCTTCAAGGACTTTGAGGCAGGTATGGCTGCAGCCCGACTCGAAGGCAAGCCCGTAATGGTAGACTTCACCGGATTCGGCTGCGTAAACTGCCGCAAGATGGAGGCTGCCGTATGGACCGACTCTAAGGTGGCTGACATGCTCAACCAGAAGTATGTGCTCATCTCGCTCTACGTTGACGACAAGACTCCGCTGCCCGAGCCAATGACAGTGACCGATACTGACGGCACACAGCGCACCCTGCGCACCATAGGCGACAAGTGGAGCTATCTGCAGCGCTACAAGTTCGGCTCGAACACACAGCCTATGTACGTACTTATCGACAACGACGGCATGCCGCTGACGGGCAGCCGCTCGTACGACGAGGACATCAACGAATACATGAAGTTCTTGCAGACAGGATTGGATAATTACAATAATAAGAAATAAACATTAAATAAGAAGCCCTTCCCCCTACCCCTCCACAGGGCAGGGAGTTGGGCTTCAAGTCTATACTACTATGCTCGAAAAACAAATACGCGAACAGATTATATCGCTCATCAACCGCGAAGTGGTGCCAGCAGTAGGCTGCACCGAACCGATGTGTGTATCGCTGTGTGTGGCCAAGGCTACCGAAACACTGGGCTGCCGACCCGAAAAGATTACAGCGTTGCTGTCTGCAAATATCCTCAAGAACGCAATGGGCGTGGGCATACCGGGTACGGGTATGATCGGACTGCCTATCGCTATAGCATTGGGAGCACTTGTGGGCAAGTCGGAATATCAGCTTGAGGTAATCAAGGATCTGACACGCGAAATACTCGAAGAGGGCAAGCAATACGTCAGCGAAGACCATATCGACATAAAGCTGAAGCAGGGCATCACCGAGAAACTGTATGTGGAGATACGCTGCGAGGCACAGGGACACGAGGCAACTGCCATCATCGCACATTCGCATACTAATATAGTATATGTAGAACGCGACGGAAACGCCATTCTCGACCGCCGCACTCCGCAGGCCGGAGCAGCCGAGCAGAAGGACATACAGCTCAACATGCGCATGGTGTACGACTTCGCCATGACTACTCCCGAGGAGGAGATAAGCTTCATACTGAAGACCCGCGACTACAACATACGCGCTGCCGAAGAGTCGAAGAAGGCCAACTACGGACACTGTCTGGGCAAGACCATCGACCGCCCGTTGAGCCACGGCATATTCGGCAACTCCATATTCTCGCACATCATATCGAAGACTGCATCGGCTTGCGACGCACGTATGGGCGGCGCAATGATTCCGGTGATGAGCAATTCGGGCTCGGGCAACCAGGGCATCTGCGCCACCAATCCCGTGGCTGTGTACGCCGTGGAGAACGAAAACACCGAGGAGGAGCTGATACGCGCGCTCACACTGAGCCACCTTACAGCCATATACATCAAGCAGAACCTCGGAAAACTCTCGGCTCTGTGCGGATGCGTGGTGGCAAGTATCGGTTCGAGCTGCGGCATAACATATCTCATGGGCGGCGACTACACACACATCTGCCACTCGGTGAAGAACATGATAGCCAACATCACGGGCATGATATGTGACGGAGCCAAGCCAAGCTGCTCGCTGAAGATTTCGTCGGGCGTGTCTACGGCTCTGCTGTCGGCGCTGCTCTCGATGGAGGGCAAGTGCGTAAGCTCGGTTGAAGGCATCATCGACGACGACGTGGACCGCTCTATACGCAACCTTACAAGCATTGGTGCCGAGGCTATGAACCAGACCGACGCTATGGTTCTCGACATCATGACTCATAAGAATTGCTAAGAACATACAACAATAACGAACAATGAACTGGCAACAACTCATATCCAACAAACGTCTGGGGCAGGAAGTAAGGCATCCCGAACGCCATGACGACCGGTCGGAGTTCAAGCGCGACTACGACCGTCTCATCTTCTCAGCCCCCTTCAGACGCATGCAGAACAAGACGCAGGTGTTCCCGCTGCCGGGCAGCGTCTTCGTACACAACCGCCTCACTCACTCGCTTGAGGTGGCAAGTGTGGGCATGTCGCTGGGCAATGACGTGGCACGTGAGTTGAAGCTGCGGCATCCCGAACTTACGGGAACGCTGTTTGAGGAGATTGGCACCATCGTGAGCACAGCTTGTCTGGCTCACGACATGGGCAATCCTCCCTTCGGACACTCAGGCGAAAAAGCCATACAGGCATTCTTCCGCGAGGGCAATGGCATGGAACTGAAACCCAGGATGAGCCCCGAATTATGGGACAACCTCATACACTTCGAGGGCAACGCCAACGCCTTCCGACTGCTGGCACACCGCTTTCACGGCCGACGTGAGGGCGGATTTGTCATGACATACGCCACACTTGCCTCCATAGTGAAGTATCCCTACTCCAGCATGGCAGCCGGCAAGAAGGGCAAGTTCGGATTCTTCTGCTTTGAGGAGCATTATTACCGACGCATAGCCGACGAACTGGGCATACGCCGACTGTCTGCCGACGGCGAGCCGCTACGCTATGCACGCCATCCGCTGGTGTACCTCGTAGAGGCTGCCGACGACATCTGCTATGAGATAATGGACATTGAGGATGCGCACAAGCTGCGTATCCTGTCGTTTGACGAGACCATGCAGCTGCTGCTGGGATTCTTTGACAATTGCCAAAGAGAGAAAATACTGAAACGCATAGACGAAGAGGGCATCACCGACAACAACGAGAAGGTGGTGTATCTGCGTGCTTGCACCATTGGAAAACTTGAAAACGAGTGCGCACGGGCATTCGTCGAGCACGAGAGCGAGATACTCAACGGCACGCTCCAGGGATGCCTCATCGACCATATTACGCCCTCGGTGCGCGATGCCTATCGTCATTGTTCCGAGCTGAGCGTACAGCGCATATACAATTCCAAGCCCGTTCTGGACGTGGAACTGTCGGGTTACAAGATTATGGAGACGCTCATGGACGCCCTGATTGAGGCTGCCGTGAGCCCTGAGAAGTTCCACTCGGAACAGCTGCGCAAGCGATTCAGCAACCAGTATGACATCAACAGTCCCGACTTCGAGACCCGCGTCATGGCTGTCATAGACTTCATATCGGGTATGACCGACGTGTTTGCGCTCGACATATACCAAAAAATACAAGGCATATCGCTGCCGATTGTGTAATAAAAAAATTGAGAGTTGAGAGTTAGAAAATTGAGAGTTGAGAATTGAGAGTTGAGAGTTATGATATGTTTTTGTCAATAACAGACATCATAACATTGCATGATTATCAAAGGTAATCATAACTCTCAACTCTCAATTCTCAATTCTCAACTTAGAACAAAACTACTTTTCGCGGTAGATTATATTGTTGGCTCCGCTTGTTATTTCAAGAGCCTCGGGGTGCTCTTTGATATACGAGTCGATATGACGGACGCGTTTGTTCTCGAGAATTTCGTCAACAGCAATGAGAATGCCTGTCTCCTCCACGTCGCCGAAGCCGTAGTTGATGGCTGTGCCGAAGAGTCTCATTGTAGGCGACAGCGACATATAGGCGTTGACAAGTGGCGGAATGTTGTAGCCAAGGGCACGTATCTCACGGTTGAGAATGAGATAGTCCTTCTTGAAATCGTCCTCGCAGAACAGCTTGGCAAGTTCTTCTTCGGGCGTTTCAATCTTCAGCGGCTTAAGCGGAATGATGAGGTTGTCCTTGTCGTCGAAGTGCTTCTTGAGGAAATAGAGTATCATGTCGCGTCCACGACGGATGTACGACGGATACATTGTCATCTTGCCGAAGAAGTACTTTACGTTGGGCTTGATGACGGTGAGGGCACCCAGACCGTCCCAAAGGTTGTCGAGTGCAAACAGACTCTTGGCTCCGCGGCGTGTGCTCTGATACTCCAGAGTGACAAACGAGCGTCCAAGCTCTACCGTGTACGGCATGTAGTCCTTAAGGAACTTGTCGGAAAAGTGGAACATATGGCTCGTGGCAAGCAGCGGTTGGCCGTCGGGACCAAGCTCCCAGTCCGATCCGAGCAGATAACGGTAGCCTCCTATTATCTCCTCAGCTTCGGGATTCCACACGATAAGCTGCTTGTAGCAGTTGTCGCACGTGTCAAACTCGTCGATATCCAACGGTTTGCCAGTGCCGCCTC
The DNA here is from genome assembly GCA_905193385.1 of uncultured Prevotella sp. GTDB lineage: Bacteria > Bacteroidota > Bacteroidia > Bacteroidales > Bacteroidaceae > Prevotella. The sequence continues at coordinate 22,613 of CAJJOL010000022.1, forward strand.
CCGCCTCGCGGAACGCAATCTCGCGCAATCGTCCTATCTCACGCATTACGTTAGGGGCGTTGTGGGCTGTAATGACATAAATTTCGTTGTGGCTCTTGTTGGTCATACGGAGCTGTCGCTCAGGAGTGAGTTCGCTCTTGAGCAGTTCCTTGCTTACTGGTGCTATTATTGGCTCTTCCTTCATTGTCTTCTACAATAATATCTTACAGACCGTAGCGGTCGTATTTATCCTTTTTACTCTTTTACTTTTTTTACTCTTTTACTTTTTACCTTTCCCCGGCAGTTCATACACAATATCCTCAACGTACCGTGCCCATTCGGCAGGCTTTCGGGAACGGTCGAAGGTCTGCCATGGTATTGGCTTGCCTATGTGTATGGTGAAATGCTTGCCAACATTGCGATACATCTCGTCAACAAGGAATATCATGGCGAGATTAAACGGCAGGAAGCGGTCGCTGAAGTTGGCTATACGATAGAAGCGATTGGAATTCTGTCCGCTGAAATGAATTGGTACTACGTCACGCTGGCGCTCCACGCTCTTCACGATGAATGTCTTCTTCCAATCGATATCGTGTATCGTTCCGTCCTTCTGACGTCGGCTGTTGAGTCCGGCGGGGAACATTAGCATGTGATTGTCGCTCTTGAATCCTGCTTCAACCATACGCGGAAAGTCGCGTCCGTTGCGTCCCGTCTTGTTGATGCCGATGCATACGGGGGCGAGTCCGGGCAGATTCATGAGCAAGTCGTTGACAAGATAGCGGAAACGTCCGTCGTAGTGGCGTCCGATAATGGAGCCGAGCGCCACGCCATCCTGTCCTCCGAGCGGATGGTTTGACACGAAAGTGTACAGCCTGCCGTCGTCCTTGGGCGGTAGGTTCTCCTTGCCTACTATCTCGATGTCCATCTTGAGATAGCGCACGCATTCCTCAAGCCACTCCACACCCTGCATGTCGCGAGTCTTCCAAATGAATGCGTTGACCTGATCCTGGTGAATGATATGTTTCAGCCAGTTGGTAAGTAGCGAAGGGACAAAGCGTGCCTTGCCGCCCATCTTGCTGCTGAGAATTCTGTCAATGTCGATTGTATGTTCCGAAATCTCGTTCATTTTGTCATAAAATACTAATCAGCTGCAAAAATAACATATCTTTTTCAGATATACTCCATTTAATATAAGAAATGTGGCTATTTAATAAAAATGACACGCAAATGTAGACTCATTCGGGGATTTTTGTGTAACTTTACACCCCAAATACGCATATAACAATGTACACAGATACTTCCAAAGATATACAATCCATAACAACTGCGCAGGGCTATCATGTACCTGTTCTGCTCGACGAGAGCGTGAGCGGGCTCAACATCAAGCCCGGCGGCATATACGTCGACGTGACATTCGGCGGCGGCGGACACTCGCGCGAGATACTGCGCCGACTGCCCGAAGGCGCGCATCTGTACAGTTTCGACCAGGATGCCGATGCCGAACGCAACATCGGCGACCCGAACGAGAAATTCACGTTCGTACGCAGCAACTTCCGCTATCTGAAAAACTGGATGCGCTACTATGGCGTCGACCACATCGACGGACTGCTTGCCGACCTCGGAGTGTCGTCGCACCACTTCGACGATGCCGAACGCGGATTCTCATTCAGATTTGACGCTCCGCTCGACATGCGCATGAACAAGCGCGCCGGACAGACGGCTGCCGACATACTCAACAACTACGACGAGGCACGACTGGCGGATATATTCTACATATACGGCGAGATGAAGAACTCGCGACGCATAGCCGCTGCCGTTGTCAAGGCACGACAGACAACGCCCATCAACACCACAAGCGACTTTCTGGCTGTAGTGGAGCCGATGTTCAAGCGCGAACGCGAGAAGAAGGACATGGCACGACTGTTCCAGGCGCTGCGCATAGAGGTGAACCACGAAATGGACGCACTGCGCGAAATGCTTGCCGCAGCCACCGAGCTGCTCGCTCCGGGCGGACGCCTGTCGGTGATTACCTACCACTCGCTCGAAGACCGCATCGTGAAGAACGTCATGAAGACGGGCAATCCGGAGGGAAAGGTAGAGCAGGACTTCTTCGGACGCACCAACACACCATACCGCATGGTGGAAAAACTTATTATCCCCTCCGACGAGGAACAACAATCCAACCCCCGCAGCCGCAGCGCCAAACTGCGCATAGCCGAGCGTAAGGGCGAATAGCAAACAACGACTATGAACAAGGATGAAACCAACACGCAGACCAATACTGGTGAAGCTATAGAACAGGACAAGGAGAAGGATACCACGCAATCGCTCAGAGCCATTATACGCGAGCAGACCACTGAGGACGAGATGCCGCTGACCAAGAATATCACACTGCGCAAAATACTCGGTGGCGACATTCTGAGCGCCGACATCATACGCAAGCAGATATGGCTGATACTGATTATAGTGCTGTTTATCGTGGTGTATATATCCAACCGATACAAGTGTCAGCAGGACCTGATACTCATCGACAACCTGACCGAGCAACTTAAGGATGCCAAGTACAGAGCATTGTCGAGCAGCAGCGACCTTACTCAACAGACACGTGAGAGCAAGGTGCTCGAAAAGCTGAGAGCCAGCAGCGACAGTACGCTGCACATAGCCACACAGCCGCCATACATAATAAACGTGCCTAATACAGAAGAGAGATGAGCAAGTTTGACAGCAAGAAAATGATGCCCCGATACAGCTTCATCGCCATATTGCTGAGCTTTTTGGCTGCAATGGTGATGGCGAAGATGGTGTATACGATGACTGCAAAGCGCGACTTCTGGATGCAGGTGGCCGACCGTGTGAAGATAGACAGCCTGGAAACTCCACCCGTCAGAGGCAACATACTGAGCTGCGACGGACAGCTTATGGCATCGTCGCTACCGCAATACAAGTTATATATCGACTTCAGAGCTATGCGCGAGGCGGGCAAAGACTCCCTGTTCGTGGCAAAACTCGACTCCATCTGCATGGGGCTTAACTCGATATTCCCCGACCAGTCGACCGAAGAGTTTCACCGGAACCTCATGGAAGGCTACGAAAAGAACAAAGCACACTGGCCGATATGGAAGCGACGCGTCAACTATAGCACCTACTCGGAAGTGAAGAAACTGCCGGTATTCCGACTCGGAAAGAACCGCAGCGGATTCCACGTTGAGGAGTTCAATGCGCGCAAACTGGCTTACGGCTCACTCGCCCAGCGAACTATAGGCAAGATGTATGGCGAGATTGACTCGGCACAATGCGGACTGGAGCAGCACTACGACTCGCTGCTGCGAGGCGACAAGGGTATACGCCACCGTCGCAAGGTGCTCAACAAATATCTGTATCTGACCGATACTCCACCCGAAAACGGAGCCGACATAGTGACCACCATCGATGTTTCGATGCAGGATCTGGCTGAACGCGCTGTGCTAAAGGAACTGTACAAGATTGACGGCAACGTGGGTGTAGCCATCGTTATGGAAGTGGCTACGGGCGATGTGAAAGCCATCGTAAACCTGACAAAATGTGCCGACGGCACGTATCAGGAAATACAGAACCATGCCGTGAGCGACTTGCTGGAACCTGGTTCGGTATTCAAGACCGCATCAATAATGGTTGCACTCGACGACGGAGTAGTAGACACCACATACACCGTGGACACCGGATGCGGCGTATGGCCCATGTACGGCCGCGAAATGAAGGACCATAACTGGCGACGCGGCGGATACGGCATGATGACGCTGCCCAAGACATTGTGGGTAAGCTCTAACATCGGAGTGAGCCGTATCATCGACGACCACTACCACAACTGCCCGGAGAAGTTTGTTCAGGGCATACACCGGCTCGGACTTGCCGACGACCTGCACCTGCCATTGGCCGGCTCGTCGCCTGCAAGAATACGATTCCCCAAGAAAGACAAACGTGGCAAGCAGTATATCAACTGGAGCAAGACGACATTGCCGTGGATGAGTATCGGATATGAGACCCAGGTGCCACCTATATCCACTCTGACATTCTACAACGCCATTGCCAACGGAGGCAAGATGATGCGTCCGAGATTTGTAAAGGAAGTGCGCAAAGACGGCGAGACGGTGATGACATTCCCTCCGGTAGTGATGCGCGAGCATATTGCCAAGGAGACAACAATTAAGAAGATAACACGCATACTCGAACAAGTGGTGAGCGTGGGCCTCGGCAAGAAAGCCGGCTCGCCATCATTCCTTGTTGCAGGAAAGACTGGTACGGCACAGATCTCGAAGGGTGCAGCCGGATACAAGAGCGGACAGATGAACTATCTGCTCTCGTTTGCAGGATTCTTCCCTGCCTACGAGCCCCGATACAGCTGCATAGTATGCTTGCAGAAGTCGGGTCTGCCGGCTTCGGGCGGCGGCATGAGTGGCGTAGTATTCCACGATATAGCCGAAGGCATTATGGCACAAAGCTTGAAACTTGAAGCTGCCGATGCCCGCGACTCGCTGTCGATAATGATGCCCGACGTGAAGAACGGCAACATATTGGCTGCCGACTATGTACTGTCGCACCTCGGATTCAAGACCCGCACCGACTGGGACGGCTCTTATGCCGACGGCAACCCGATATGGGGACGCGCCAGCGAATCGGGACATACACTGTCGCTGCAACGCGATCCTTTAGGCGACAGCACATTGATGCCCGACGTGCATGGCATGGGAGCACGCGACGCCGTATATCTCATAGAGAGCCGAGGCGTGAAGGTGAAGGTTGTAGGACGTGGCAAAGTGACCGAACAGAGCATCGGCGCCGGAGAAAAGATAAAGAAGAACATGACTTGCGTCATCAAGTTGTCGTAATCATGCTTAACCCGTTAACTCGCATATTAAATAAAAAAACAGAAATATGAAACTCAAGGAACTGCTCAAGGAAATCCCCGTCGTCGACATTATCGGCAGCGACGAGGTGGAAATAACCGGAGTGAACATAGATTCGCGCCGCATAAAGGAAGGCCATATCTTCGTAGCTATGAAGGGCACGCAGGTAGACGGACACAAGTTCATACCGAAAGCTATTGAGCTGGGCACCAAGGCTGTGCTCTGCGAGGATATGCCTGCAGAGAAAACAGAAGGCGTTACATACGTTCAGGTGGCATCGACCGAGGATGTTGTAGGCAAGGTTGCCACCACATTCCACGGCAACCCGTCGACCAAACTGAAACTCGTCGGCGTGACCGGAACTAACGGAAAGACTACTATCGCCACCTTATTATATAATATGTTCACAAAGATGGGTCACAAGTGCGGACTCCTCTCGACCGTGTGCAATTATATCGTAGACGAGGCTGTACCTGCCGACCACACCACACCCGACCCTATCGCTCTCAACGAACTGCTCGACCGTATGGTAAAAGCCGGTTGCGAGTATGCCTTTATGGAGTGTTCGTCACATGCCATAGCCCAGAAGCGCATCGGCGGTCTGACCTTTGCAGGTGGCATATTCACCAACCTCACACGCGACCATCTCGACTATCACAAGACTTTCGAGAACTATCGCAACGCCAAGAAGGCATTCTTCGACGGTCTGCCAAAGTCGGCTTTCGCCATAACCAACGCCGACGACAAGAACGGTATGGTGATGGTTCAGAACACCAAAGCCACAGTCAAGACATACTCTACACGCTCAGTAGCCGACTTCAAAGCACGCATCATCGAGTGCCACTTTGAAGGAATGTATCTCGAAATGGACGGCCACGAGGTGGGCGTACAGTTCATAGGCAAGTTTAATGTGAGCAACCTGCTCGCCGTATACGGCACAGCAGTCATGCTCGGAAAGAATCCTGAGGACGTGCTCGTGGTGATGAGCACTCTGCATAGCGTAAACGGCCGTCTGGACCCGATACAATCGCCCGAGGGATATACAGCCGTAGTAGACTATGCACACACTCCCGACGCACTGGAGAACGTGCTCAACGCCATCCATGAAGTGCTCGACGGCAAGGGGCATGTCATCACCGTATGCGGTGCCGGCGGCAACCGCGACAAGGGCAAGCGCCCACTAATGGCACAGGAAGCAGTGAAGCAGAGCGACCGAGTAATCATAACCAGCGACAATCCTCGCTTTGAAGACCCTCAGGCCATCATCAACGATATGCTGGCAGGGCTTGACAAGCAGCAGATGAAGAAGGTTATAAGCATCGTAGACCGTCGCGAAGCCATCCGCACAGCCTGTATGATGGCTGAAAAGGGCGACGTAGTGCTCATTGCCGGCAAGGGTCATGAGGACTATCAGGACGTACAGGGTGTGAAACACCACTTCGATGACCATGAGGTAGTGAGAGAGTGTTTTTGAATTATTGAAGCACCATCGCAATAATTCAAAACTCAAAATTCAAAACTCAAAATTCATAAAATGTTATACTATCTTTTCAGATTTCTCGAGGAATATGGCATCAGCGGTGCCCATATGTGGGGATATATATCTTTCCGTTCGTTGCTGGCACTCATCCTGTCGCTTGTAATATCGGCATGGTTCGGCGAGAAATTCATCAAGTTTCTTAAGAAAAAGCAAATCACAGAGACGCAACGCGATGCCTCAATCGACCCGTTCGGAGTGAAGAAAATCGGTGTTCCGTCAATGGGTGGCATCATAATCATTGTCTCGATACTCGTCCCGGTACTGTTGCTCGGACGTCTGCGCAACATATATCTGCTTCTGATGATTGTCACAACCGTATGGCTGGGATTCCTTGGCGGTATGGACGACTTCATCAAGATATTCCGCCACAACAAGGAAGGACTCAAGGGCCGTTACAAGATTGTAGGTCAGGTGGGCATCGGACTCATCGTTGGACTCGTACTGTGGGCTTCGCCTGATGTGAAGATGAACGAGAACCTGGCATACGAGAAACAAGGGCATGAACTCGTGGTGAGACACAGGGCTGAGGCACGCAAGTCGCTGAAGACCACTATACCATTTGTCAAAGGCCACAACCTCGACTACTCGCGCATAACAAGCGTTTTCGGCGAACATCGCGTGGCTGCAGGATGGATACTGTTTGTCATCATGACCATTATCGTAGTGACGGCTGTGAGCAATGGCGCCAATCTTAACGACGGTATGGACGGCATGTGCGCCGGCAACTCTGCCGTCATTGGCGTGGCGTTGGGCATATTGGCATACGTAAGTTCGCACATGGAATACGCCAGCTACCTCAATATCATGTACATACCCGACTCGCAAGAGCTTGTGGTGTTCCTATGCGCATTTGTAGGCGCACTTATCGGATTCCTGTGGTACAACGCCTATCCGGCGCAGGTATTTATGGGCGACACCGGTTCGCTTACAATTGGAGGCATCATAGCCGTAACTGCCATCATAATACACAAAGAACTGATGCTGCCCATACTGTGCGGCATATTCTTCGTGGAGAGCCTCAGCGTGATACTGCAGGTGTACTACTACAAGCTCGGCAAACGACGTGGCGTGAAGCAGCGCATATTCAAGCGCACACCAATACACGACAACTTCCGCACACAGCAGTCGCAGCTCGATCCTGAGTGCCACTATCTCATAACAAGACCAAAGGGAGCTATACACGAGTCGAAGATAACTATCCGATTCTGGATTACAACAATCATACTCGCAGCTCTGACAATCATAACATTAAAAATAAGATAAGTCGATTCAGATGAAAAGAATAGTAATTCTTGGTGCTGGCGAAAGTGGTGCCGGCGCCGCAGTATTGGCCAAGAAGGAAGGTTTCGACGTGTTCGTGAGCGACATGTCGGCTATAAAGGATAAATACAAGAAACTGCTTGACGACCACGCCATCGACTGGGAGGAAAAGCAACATACCGAGGAAAAGATTCTCTCGGCCGACGAGATTATCAAAAGCCCCGGCATACCAAAAGAGGCACCTATGGTGAAGAAGGCCATCGAAAAGGGCATACACATCATCAGCGAGATTGAGTTTGCAGGACGCTACACCAACTCAAAGATGATATGCATAACCGGTTCGAACGGCAAGACTACAACCACGTCACTTATCTACCATATCTTCAAGATGGCAGGATATGATGCCGGACTGGCAGGCAATATCGGACGCTCACTTGCTCTGCAGGTGGCTGAGGATCCGCACGAATACTACATCATCGAGCTCAGTTCGTTCCAGCTCGACAATATGTACGACTTCCACGCAAATATCGCCATCCTGCTCAACATCACCCCCGACCATCTCGACCGCTACGCCTTCTGCATGCAGAACTATGTAGATGCCAAGATGCGTATCATACAAAATCAGACACCAGACGACTCGTTCATATACTGGAACGACGACCCTGTAATCAAGAAAGAACTCGAAAAGTACGACATCAAGGCTATACAATACCCCTTCTCCGAACTTAAGGAGAAAGGCTCTATAGGCTATATCGAAGACGGAACATATACCATCGAGAAGCCTACACCTTTCAATATGGAGCAGGAGGAGCTGTCGCTTACCGGCAAACATAACGTGTACAACTCGCTTGCCGCAGGTATTGCCAGCAATATCAGCGGTATCAAGAAGGACGTTATCAGACAAAGTCTCGGTGACTTCCCTGGTGTTGAACACCGTTTGGAGAAGGTGTGCAAGGTCGGAGGAGTACAATATATCAACGACTCAAAGGCCACTAATGTCGATGCCTGCTGGTATGCACTGGAAAGTATGAATACTCCTACTGTGCTCATTATAGGAGGCAAGGACAAGGGCAACGACTATAACGAAATCAAGGAACTCGTACAGAAGAAGTGCCGTGCACTCGTATTCCTCGGTGCCGACAACACCAAACTGCACGATTTCTTCGGCGAGATGGGCATAACCATACGCGACACTCACTCAATGAAGGACTGTGTCGAGGCTTGCTACGAACTGGCACAGCCCGGTGACACCGTACTGCTCAGCCCATGCTGCGCCAGCTTCGACCTCTTCAAGAATATGGAGGACCGCGGCGAACAGTTCAAGACATTAGTAAGAAGTCTGTAATAACAATATTATGAACAAGACATTAGGCAACATATTCAAAGGTGACAAGGTGATATGGATGGTTTTCTTCTTCCTATGTATCGTCAGTGTCATCGAGGTTTATTCGGCATCAGCACAGCTTACATATAAAGCCGGTGATTATGTAACGCCTATGATCAAGCACATCGGTCTACTCTTCGTTGGCATCGGCTTTACGATTGTTACGCTCAACATCAACTGCCGCTACTTCAAAGGACTGATAACACCGTTGCTGGCATTGTCGTTCCTGTTGCTTATCGTGGTTTACTTCATAGGAGCATCCACCAACGGAGCACAACGATGGATACCGATTTTCGGCATTCAGTTTCAGCCTTCAGAGTTGGCGAAAGGCTCACTGATTCTGGCAACTGCACAGATACTAAGCGTTATGCAAACCGATAACGGAGCCGACCCGAAGGCTTTCGGATTTATACTCAGCGTGTGCGGTCTGATTGTGCCACTCATTATGCTCGAAAATCTTTCAACGGCTATGCTCCTGTGTATCGTCATCTTTATGATGATGCTCATCGGGCGTGTGCCGATACGACAGTTGGGCAAACTGATGGGAATTGTACTCTTGTCGGTAGCGCTACTTGTGGGCATGATAATGACATTTGGCAACGACAATACACAGCAACAAGTTGGTAAGCAACTCACAGAGCAGGTAGCATCAACCGAGGAAGCCAAGGACAAGTCGGCGGTGGAAAAAATATTCCACCGTTTCGACACATGGAAGGCGCGCATAGACAAATTCATGAGCCACAAACAGATTACGCCTAAGGAAGTCGACCTTGACAAGGATGCCCAGGTAGCACACGCAAACATAGCTATAGCCTCATCAAACATCGTCGGCAAGGGTCCAGGCAACTCAGAAGAGTGCAACTTCATACCCCAGGCCTACTCCGACTTCATCTATGCCATCATCATAGAGGAGATGGGAGTTGAAGGCGCACTGTTCGTTGCAATGTTGTATATCATACTGCTGTTCCGCACGGGTAGAATAGCAAGCAAATGCGAGAACAACTTCCCCGCTCTACTCGCCATGGGACTGGCTTTGCTGCTCGTTACACAGGCACTATTCAATATGTGTGTGGCAGTAGGTCTGGCTCCTGTAACCGGCCAGCCACTACCTCTAATAAGTAAAGGTGGAACATCAACCATCATCAACTGTATCTACATAGGTGTAATACTGAGCATCAGTCGCTCGGCACGCAGAAAGATGGAGATTGTCAACGTCACAGACGGACAAGAAGAAGATAAAACTGATACAATACAATAAAAAAAGCACAATAATCGGCTTTGTCAGAAAAAATGATTAATTTTGTGATTTGAAAGAAACACATTACAGATGGAAAAAGAATTAAGAGTCATCGTTAGCGGAGGCGGTACCGGCGGACATATCTTCCCAGCCGTGTCTATAGCCAACGCAATAAAGACGAAACGTCCCGATGCAAAGATACTTTTTGTCGGAGCGCTCGGTAGAATGGAGATGCAGCGTGTGCCTGCAGCCGGATACGAGATTATCGGACTGCCCGTACGTGGTTTTAAGAGACCGCTGTGGTCGTTATCGAACATAGGAGTGGCTCTCGATTTCTTAAAGGGCAAACGCCTCGTCAAGAAAATAATCCGCGATTTCGCGCCCAACGTAGTTGTTGGAGTAGGCGGATACGCCAGCGCCGCTACACTCGACGCAGCAAGCCAGATGGGCATACCAACACTCATTCAAGAACAGAACTCCTACGCTGGAGTCACCAACAAGCACCTTGCTGGCAATGCAGCCAAAATATGCGTGGCTTACGAAGGTATGGAACGCTTCTTTCCAGCTGACAGAATAATCAACACAGGCAATCCAGTAAGACAGTCGCTCATCGAGACAACAATGACACATGATGAAGCGGTAAGCAGTTTCGGACTTGACCCCGAAAAGAAAACGATACTGCTTGTGGGCGGAAGCCTTGGAGCACGTACTGTCAATGAGAGTGTGATGTCACATCTCGACCTTGTAGAGAAAAGTGGCGTACAATTCATTTGGCAAACCGGAAAGTTCTATAGCGCTGCCGTTGCCGAACGTCTGAAAGACCACCGACCGCTGCCCATGCTCAAAGTGATGGACTTCATCAGCGATATGGGAGCAGCATACAAGGCTGCTGACCTTGTAATAAGCCGTGCAGGAGCAAGCTCAATAAGCGAATTCTGCCTCATCGGCAAGCCCGTGATACTCGTGCCGTCACCCAATGTGGCTGAAGACCACCAGACAAAGAACGCTATGGCACTTGTAAATCGCAACGCAGCTCTGCTCGTCAGAGACGCAGACGCAGCGGAATCACTGTTACAGTTGGCAGTAGACACGGTAACCGACGACGAACAACTGGCACAGCTCTCCGAGAACATAAAGAAACTAGGCAAGCCAAACTCAGCCGACGTAATAGCCGACGAAGTTCTGAAACTTGCAGGAAAATAAAACAAGACAAATGGAAATCAAAGATATAAAAGCCGTATATTTCGTAGGAGCAGGAGGCATTGGCATGAGTGCCATAGCACGTTATTTCATACGCAAAGGCCTTGTTGTGGCAGGCTACGACAAGACTCCGTCAAAGCTCACACACCAGCTGGAGCGCGAAGGCATGCTCATACACTACAAAGAAAACGTCGACGAAATACCACATGCTTGCCGCGACAACAAATCGTGTCTCGTAGTGTATACACCTGCCATTCCTGCCGAACACAAGGAATTGGCTTATTTCCGTGACGGAGGCTTCACTATTGAGAAACGTGCCCAAGTGCTCGGAACACTCACACGTACCCATAAGGGACTCTGCGTAGCAGGAACACACGGCAAGACATCAACCTCTACAATGTGTGCACACATTATGCACCAAAGCCATCTTGACTGTAACGCATTTCTTGGAGGCATATCCAAAAACTATAGCACCAACTACATACTTTCAGACCAAAGTGACTATGTAGTAATAGAGGCAGACGAGTTCGACCGCTCATTCCATTGGCTGCGCCCTTGGATGAGCGTAATCACAGCAACCGACCCCGACCATCTCGACATATACGGAACAAAGGAAGCATATCTTGAGAGTTTCCGCCACTATACCACACTCATACAGCCAGGTGGCGCACTCATCATACACAAGAATCTGGAGATGAAGCAGGACGTGCAGCCAGGTGTAAAGGTGTACGAATACAGCCTCAATGAGGGTGATTTCCATGCCGAAAACATCGTAATCGACAATGGCGAGATGAAGTTCGACTTCGTATCGCCTATCGAGAACGTGAAAAATGTGGAACTCGGCCAGCCTGTTCCTATCAATATCGAGAACGGAGTGGCTGCTATGGCTATGGCACAGCTCAACGGATGCACAGCTGAAGAACTGAAGTATGGCATGAAGACATACCATGGCGTTGACCGTCGCTTTGATTTCAAAATCAAGAACGGCCGCCACGTCCTGCTCTCTGATTATGCCCACCACCCGAAGGAGATATACCAGAGCTCCAAGAGTATACGCCAGTTGTACAAGAACCGCAAGATTACAGCAATCTTCCAGCCACATCTTTATACGCGTACTCGCGATTTCTATCGCGACTTCGCCGATGCACTGAGCCAACTCGATGAGGTCATACTCACCGAAATTTATCCTGCACGTGAGCTTCCCATCGAAGGTGTAACATCACAACTGATATACGACAACCTCAAGCCAGGTGTTGAGAAAAGCATCATACGCAAGGACGAAGTGCTCGACCTCGTTAAAAGCCGTGACTTTGACGTACTCGTCATTCTCGGAGCAGGCGACCTTGACAACTATGTACCTCAGATTGCCAAGATAATCGAGGCACGCGAAGAAGCTAAGGCGTAAAAGCGTCAAAGAGTAAACAAAAACACAATACAGACAAAGCAACTTTTATATACAAGTGAAATCATCATGGAGTAAAAGGCTGTATATAGCAAGTGATATACTACTTGCCATATATCTCATCTTCGTTTTTACGTCGTTCGACCGAAAAAACGAATCAAAGACAATGTGCTCCAAGGTGAACATCGAGATTGCTGACGATGCAACAAGTGGCTTCATTGACACTAAGGTGATAAAAAATCGATTACAGAAAGCCGGAGTCTATCCTATAGGCAAGCGCTTGAATACTGTAAATGCACGAGCCATAGAGGATATGTTGCGAACGAGTCCATTTGTCAAAACCGCCGAGTGCTACAAAACCGAAGGTGGAACAGTATACATATCTGTCACACAGCGTATGCCCGTCATACGCATAAAAGCCGACAACGGCGACGACTACTATGTCGACGACAACGATTGTATCATGCCACGTAGTAACTATACAAGCGATCTCATCATCGCCACTGGAAGCATAAGCAGACGATATGCAACAACATACCTGTCACCATTGGGCAAGACCATAATGCAGAACGACCTGTGGAAAAATTTGGTAGAACAGATCAACATTCTGCCCGACCAAAATGTGGAGATAGTACCGAGAATAGGCAACCATATAGTACTCATCGGTAAACTGCCAGAAAATATCGACCGCAAGAAGCGAGAGAAAGCAATAGCAGAATTCTTCAACCACAAAATGACGCGCCTTGAGAAATTCTACCGCTACGGACTCTCTGAGGTGGGCTGGAACAAGTATTCGTATATCAACATCGAATTTGACAACCAGATAATCTGCCGTAAAGGCAAAGCAGAGCAAGCCAGACATATAGCTGAGCCAACATCTGTTAAAACTGACGGACAGAACGCTACAACAGCTACGCCCAACAGTCCTTCAGAAGCAACAACCGCAACTGACGGAACGTCAACGACAGAAAGCAACAATGCGACAAGTGCCGACAACAAGGCAAAAAACGATGCGAAAAAGAACGACTTATCGGTTAACAAGACAGCAAAAACAGAGAAAGCTGGCAAAAAGACCGATAATTCTACAGAAAAGAAAAAGACTGGCAAGCAGGCTTCAAAAGTAAAGGTTGCCCCACAGACTACAAAAACAAAGGCCAAAAACAAACCTACAGTCTCAAAGACGGGAAAAGCGACCGAAAACAAAAAGAAAAAGTCAAGTAATTAATTGTAATAATATAAATAACGTATGGCAAAGGATTTTATAGTAGCTATTGAGCTCGGTTCATCTAAGATGACCGGCATTGCAGGGAGAAAAAATCCCGATGGCAGCATTACTGTTCTTGCTGTTGCTTCAGAAGACTCCACCTCGTACATACGCAAAGGTGTTGTCTACAACATCGACAAGACCGCACAAGGATTGAGCAACATTATCTCAAAACTCAAGAATACACTACAATCAGACATAACACAGGTATACGTAGGAATAGGTGGACAAAGCATACGCAGTGTCAAGAATGTCATAATCAAAGACCTTCCGCTCGATGCAATAGTATCGCAAGATATGGTCAACGAGCTTATGGACGCCAACCGCAATATGACTTATCCCGACTACGAGATACAGGATGCGATAACCGAGGAATACAAGGTTGACTCACAATATCAGAACGACCCTGTAGGTATCCAGGCCATACGTCTTGAGGGCAACTTCCTCAACATACTGTGGCGCCGCTCGTTCTATCGTAGCCTCAACAAGAGTTTCGACAATGCAGGAATTGCCATAGCTGAAACTTATCTTGCACCGGTGGTAATGGGCGAATACGTTCTTACTGAAGCCGAAAAGCGAGCAGGCTGTGTACTTGTCGATCTTGGTGCAGAAACGACAACCGTATCTATATACTATCGCGACAAGTTGCGCAACATTGCCGTAATTCCTCTTGGCAACAACAATATTACAAAGGATCTGGAATCGTTGCAGATGGATGAAGTAGAGGCAGAGACAATGAAACGCAAATACGGTTCGGCATACACCGAAATCCAAGACATTGACCCCAATATGGTATGGTCGATTGATGGAAGCCGTTCGGTTAGCAGCCGTAAGTTTATCGAAGTAGTAGAAGCGCGTATGCTCGAGATTATCGAGAATGTCCGCAATCTCATTCCGTCAGAATACATGGACAAGCTACTCGGTGGCATTGTGCTAACTGGAGGTGGCTCTAATATGCGCAATATAGACAAGGCTTTCCGTAAAGCCATCAATATCGAAAAGATACGCATAGCCAAATCTGTAAACCTCAACATAAACACCAAGGACTCAAAACCCACCATTGCCAACAACGGTACTATGAACACAATACTGAGTCTGATGGCCAAAGGCGACATGAATTGCGCAGGCAATGCCTTTAACAATTCACTGTTCAATGACGAACAGCTTGCACAAGCCCCTCAAGCAGCAACTACAGCCGCTCAGATCGCAGCCGAACAAGAAAAGGCAGCTGAGGAAGAACGCATACGCAAGGAAAAGGAAGCAGCCGAGGAAGAACGCAAACGCAAAGAGAAGGAAGCTGAAGAAGAGAGACTAGCTGCCGAGAAGAAGGAGAAGTCTGTCATGCATCGAATCTTCGGATCACTCAAGCAGTTCGGACGTTCGCTTGTTGAGCCAGAACCAGGTTCTAATGATTAAAACTTAAAAAACTGATAACACATATGCCAGACAACAATATCAATCCGATGGTGGACTTCTGTACACCAGACAAAGAGACAAAAAACACTATCATCAAGGTGATAGGTGTAGGCGGCGGTGGCGGCAATGCCGTCAACCATATGTATCGTGAGGGCATACACGACGTGTCGTTTGTGCTCTGCAACACAGACAACCAGGCGCTCAACGATTCGCCCGTACCTGTACTCTTACAGCTCGGTACTGAAGGACTTGGAGCCGGCAACAAGCCAGCCAAGGCGCGTCAGGCAGCCGAGGAGAGCCTCGACTCAATCAAGCAGATGCTGAGCGACGGCACCAAGATGACATTCATCACAGCAGGTATGGGTGGAGGAACAGGTACAGGTGCTGCTCCAGTCATTGCCCGTGTCAGCAAGGAATTGGGCATCCTCACAGTAGGTATCGTCACTATTCCTTTCCGTTTTGAAGGCAAGCGTAAAATAGACCAGGCTCTTGACGGTGTCGAGGAAATGGCAAAGCACGTCGATGCATTGCTCGTTATCAATAACGAGCGTCTGCGCGAGATATACCCCGAACTTACCGTACTTGACGCATTCGGCAAAGCCGACGACACCCTTAGCGTTGCGGCCAAATCAATCGCCGAAATCATCACCAACCACGGACTCATCAACCTTGACTTCAACGATGTCAAGACCGTATTGAAGGATGGTGGCGTAGCCATTATGTCTACAGGCTATGGCGAAGGCGAGAGCCGTGTGAAGCAAGCCATTGAAGATGCGCTCAACTCACCGTTGCTCAACGACAACGACGTGTTCAACGCCAAGAAGATTCTTCTCAGCATCAACTTCTGCAAAGACAGTAGTACTAGCGACAATGGCAACAACGGCTTGATGATGGAAGAAATGAACGAGGTGAACGACTTCATGGAGCGTTTCGGTTCCGATTTCGAGATAAAGTGGGGTATTGGACTAGACCCCGACCTTGGCAAGAAGGTCAAGGTGACAATTCTCGCTACCGGTTTCGGCATCGAGAACGTCGACGGAATGAACATCCATATCAAGAAGCAGACACAGGACGACCTTGACCGTCAGGCCCGCGAGCAGGAACACGCTGACGATTTGGCAGTACGCCGTGGCAAGTACTATCCTGAAGACAAGAATCAAGTACTCACCAAGCGCCGTCCGCAAGTGTTTATCTTCCGTCCCGAAGACCTCGACAACGAGGAAGTAATCCTCGCCGTTGAGAACACACCTACTTATAAGCGTACACAGCAAATGGTCAGGGAACTGCGCCGCCGTATTGTCGACGAAAGCGAGTCTACCAAGCCCAAGGAAGAAGACAACAACGTGAATGGTATAATATCATTCGCCTAACCGGGCAACTTCAAGGCGACACATCTGCAATAGAATGACACATTCTACACCGTCAGTATCTAATCAGCAGAACAGCTCTTTCAGCACTGGCAGCGACTTCATATCAGGAAAGTCGGGCAGGTGTAGCCTATAATAATAAAGTATAACATACACAATGCGGTTGCGTTCGCTGCGAGTCAGCGATAGCAGCCGCATTGTTGTATAGTTGAGTCGCATAAGAAGCTGAATCATCCCCGCCTCATCGGGCTTAAGAAAGTCACCATGTGCCGGAGCATACGGCATGAAGCATCCGCCACGCAAGTCGAAGTAAGGGCAATCCTGTTGGTCATCGGTATTAGGGAAGAAACCCACAAACCGCGTCATGTGCAACATGAAGACAATATGGAAGTTAGCAAAACCACTCACACAGGTGTCAAGCCACATCACACTATTCTCCACAAACAAAAACAGTTCACGATTCTGCTGCTCCGAACGAGTAGCATAAGTAACAAACTCTGCCATAAACAGAGCTATGCCGAGTTTATGAGCATCAAACGGAATAGAACTAAAGGGCCATATAATTGAAGCATTCTTCAATCGCTGCAACTTCTGGCTTTGTCTATAGTCGAATTCCACGTCAAGAATAGTAAGCGGCTGAAACAATTGCTTGCTGATACCCGACCGGGACGACCTTGGAATACGCTGCATAAAAGACACACGCCCCACGTCTTCTGTGAGCAGGTCGACGATAATCTGTGACTCGCCGTATTTCAACGAGTTAAGTACGATAGCCTTGGTTTTTACATGCATTTTCCTCTACTTTTAGTAATTTAATGGCAAAATTACTGAAAAAAGAGCCGTTTTAATAAAAAAAACCAAGGAAAATTTGTCCGTATTAAAATAAAGTCGTACCTTTGCATCCGCAAAAATAAAGCACTTTGGTCCCTTCGTCTATCGGTTAGGACGAGAGATTTTCATTCTCTAAAGAGGAGTTCGACTCTCCTAGGGACTACAATAAAAATAAAAAAGAAGAAACATAACAAGATGGCAAACCACAAATCATCACTTAAGAGAATCCGTCAGGACAAGGCTAAGGCTTTGCACAACAGATACTACGCCAAGACAATGCGTAACGCTGTTCGTAAGCTTCGTGCTATGACGGACAAGGAAGAAGCTGTCAAGCTCTATCCTACCGTTCAGAAAATGCTGGACAAGTTGGCAAAGACTAACATTATCCACAAGAACAAGGCTGCAAACTTGAAGTCAAGCTTGTGTCTGCATATCAGCAAGCTCGCCTAAGTAGTTTGTTGGCAACCCATACTGAGGTCATGATCCTTTCGGATTATGACCTCTTTTTTTGTTCATTCACCTACCTACGCTGCCCATTCAACGTTCCTTTTTAGACGTTTTTTAATACTCAAAATTTCCCTAACTCGCATAATTTTAGTACTTTTGTAATCTAAACATAGAAAAATCAAAATGGCAGAAATACAGAACACCGAGAGCAATTACTCGGCCAGTAACATTCAGGTTCTTGAAGGACTTGAAGCCGTACGCAAGCGTCCGGCAATGTATATCGGAGACATCAGTGAGAAAGGTCTTCACCATCTTGTCAACGAAACCGTCGACAACTCTATCGACGAAGCCATGGCTGGCTACTGCACCCACATTGAGGTTACAATCAACGAAGACGAATCAATCACAGTTCAAGACAACGGTCGCGGTATCCCCGTCGACATGCACGAGAAGCTGCACAAATCAGCCCTTGAGGTCGTTATGACTGTGCTCCACGCCGGAGGCAAGTTCGACAAAGGCTCATACAAAGTTAGCGGCGGTTTGCACGGTGTAGGTGTAAGTTGCGTTAATGCGCTCTCTACACATATGAAGTCGCAGGTGTTCCGCAACGGTAAAATCTACCAGCAGGAATACGAGAAGGGCAAGCCACTCTACCCCGTCAAGGTAGTAGGCGAGACCGAACTCCGCGGTACACGTCAGCAGTTCTGGCCCGATCCGACTATATTTACCACTACCCACTACCAGTGGGACATCATAGCACGCCGTATGCGTGAGCTTGCGTTCCTCAATGCAGGCATCAAGATTACGTTGCGCGACATGCGCCCCAACGAAGAGGGCAAGACACGCGAGGAAGTATTCCACGCCAAGGACGGACTCAAGGAATTCGTTCGCTACGTCGACCGTCACCGCACCCACCTCTTCGACGACGTCATCTATCTGAAGACCGAGAAGCAGGGCATACCTATCGAAGTGGCAGTGATGTACAACACCGACTATTCGGAGAACATCCACTCATACGTCAACAACATCAACACCATCGAGGGCGGTACACACCTCACCGGTTTCCGTACTGCGCTGACACGTACACTCAAGGCATACGCCGATGCCGACCCAGCCATTGCAAAGCAGATTGAGAAGGCAAAGATAGAGATCGCAGGCGAGGACTTCCGCGAAGGACTCACAGCCGTAATCGCCATCAAGGTAGCCGAGCCACAGTTTGAGGGCCAGACCAAGACCAAGCTCGGCAACAGCGAAGTGGCAGGAGCCGTACAGCAGGCCGTAGGCGAGGCTTTGGCCAACTATCTTGAGGAGAACCCCAAGGAGGCCAAGATGATATGCGACAAGGTGATTCTTGCAGCCACAGCACGTATCGCAGCACGCAAGGCACGCGAGAGTGTGCAGCGCAAGAACCCAATGACTGGCGGTGGACTCCCTGGCAAACTTGCCGACTGCTCCAACCGCGACCCCAAGAAGTGCGAGATATTCCTCGTCGAGGGTGACTCGGCCGGCGGTTCTGCCAAGCAGGGACGCGACCGCTACACTCAAGCCATCCTGCCTCTGCGCGGTAAGATTCTCAATGTCGAGAAGGTAATGTGGCACAAGGTGTTCGAGTCGGAGTCGGTTATGAACATCATCCAGAGCATCGGCGTACGCTTCGGCGTTGACGGCGAGGAGGACAAGGAAGCCAACATCGACAAGCTGCGATACGACAAGATTATCATCATGACCGATGCCGACGTCGATGGTTCGCACATCGACACGCTCATTATGACACTCTTTTATCGTTTCATGCCTAAGGTTATACAGGAGGGTCACCTCTACATCGCCAACCCGCCGCTCTATCTCTGCACATACAAGAACAAGGTGAAGGAGTATTGCTACACCGAGCAGCAGCGCCAGGCATTCCTCGACAAGTATGCCGGTGGTGTTGAGGACGGCAAGTCGGTTCACACACAGCGCTATAAAGGTCTTGGTGAGATGAACCCCGAGCAGCTTTGGGAGACAACAATGGACCCACAGACACGACTGCTCAAGCAGGTTACCATCGAAAATGCAGCCGAAGCCGACGAGATATTCTCTATGCTTATGGGCGACGATGTAGAGCCACGTCGTAAATTTATCGAAGAACACGCTACCTACGCCAATATCGATGCGTAGTATTTGTATAAGTTGAGAGTTGAAAATTGAAAGTTGAAAGTTATGATATGCATTGACTGTAATGCATTAATATTTGACGTTTATCGTCAGTAATCATAACTCTCAACTCTCAATTTTCAACTCTCATTTTTCTTTCAACTCTTAACTTCAACTCTCAACTCTCAATTTTCAACTCTCAACTCCCCCCACTCCATGCGCCTACTCCATACATTCATTCTTCTTCTGTTATCTCTTACAGCTGCCCATGCGCAGCAGTTCGGCACAGAGTGGATGACATCGCCATCATCTACAGACTCGTCGTGTGTATGGTTTCGTCGCACATTCATTGCCCGTAATCCTCCAAAACACGCCTCTGTGTGCGTTGCATCCGACTCACGCTTCATTCTTTATGTCAACAGTCGCAACGTGTCTACAGCGCTTTATATGCCCCGCCACGTCGATACAGACCATCCAACCGTGTCCTTTACATTCGATGTGACACGCTTTCTTCGTACCGACTCCAATACTATAGCCCTGCTTCTTGCTCCCACAGCCACTATGCGTGCGCCAAAACTCTCAGTATGTTTCTTCGGGAAATATAGCAACAACATTCCGTTTGCTTCGTGCGATGTTGACGGATGGACATACTGCGCAGCCTCAACGCGCCTTACAGCCGATGGCGAACTTACAGACAAGAGCCTCCAGCAGGCTTCATTTCCATTCTACAGAGACATTATCACCCCAATGTGGCAATCAGTAGCAGCAACAGAAACAAGCCGTCACAGCGTAAATAAAGACTACGGAACAACTGCTGAAAGCATATATGGCTACAACCACCTATTATATAATGTATTGAGCGATGACGCCGTGCGGGTGCGCAGAATTATCAGTCCGCGATTCTTCGACCGCACCGACCATTCCGTCACCTACGACTTCTCGCCCGGATTCTACGGCTTTGTGCGTGTAACGTTGCGTGGTTGCCGACGTGGCGAACACATATATATTAATGGTATGGAATATATATGCAGCGGCGAGATGGACGAGCAGGCTTATTGCCGCTTCACTGCCCGATACATGCGTCGCATTACAATAACTGGCGACCGCCACTTCATTCCCGAACAAGTGCAGGAAGTAGAGGCCGTCGGACTGTAGTCGTATGACTACAATATTTGCATTTTTCATTCGTACAACCAACAAAAAAGGTCTGTCTCCCATTGACGGGAAACAGACCTTTTTTATTTAGTCTTTATCTTCGTCTGAAAGATTAGAGCTGGGGACCAGCAGCTACAAGAGCCTTACCAGCCTCGTTGTTTGTGTACTTAGCGAAGTTCTTGATGAAGCGAGCAGCGAGGTCCTTAGCCTTCTCCTCCCACTGAGAAGCCTCAGCGTAAGTGTCGCGCGGATCAAGAATCTCAGTAGCTACACCAGGAAGTTCTGTCGGAACCTTGAAGTCGAACATCGGAATCTGCTTTGTAGGAGCCTTGTCGATGTCACCGCTCAAGATAGCGTCGATGATACCACGTGTGTCGCGGATAGAGATACGCTTGCCCGTACCGTTCCAACCAGTGTTAACGAGGTAAGCCTTAGCGTTGTTCTTCTCCATCTTCTTAACGAGCTCCTGAGCGTACTTTGTCGGGTGCAACTCGAGGAAAGCCTGGCCGAAGCAAGCTGAGAAAGTAGGAGTCGGCTCTGTGATGCCGCGCTCTGTACCTGCCAACTTAGCTGTGAAGCCTGAGAGGAAGTAGTACTGAGTCTGCTCCGGAGTCAGGATAGATACTGGAGGCAGTACACCGAATGCGTCAGCTGAGAGGAAGATAACCTGCTTAGCAGCTGGTGCAGAAGAACCCGGCTTGATGTTGTTGATGTGGTAGATCGGGTAAGAAACACGTGTGTTCTCTGTAACGCTCTTGTCAGCGAAGTCGATCTTGCCATTAGCGTCAACAGTTACGTTCTCGAGGAGAGCGTCGCGACGGATAGCGTTGTAGATATCGGGCTCAGACTCCTTGTCGAGGTTGATAACCTTAGCATAGCAGCCACCCTCGAAGTTGAACACGCCGTTGTCGTCCCATCCGTGCTCGTCGTCGCCGATGAGGAGACGCTTCGGGTCGGTAGAAAGAGTGGTCTTACCTGTACCAGAGAGGCCGAAGAAGATAGCTGTGTTCTCACCGTTCTTGTCGCAGTTAGCAGAGCAGTGCATAGAAGCCATGCCCTTGAGCGGGAGGAAGTAGTTCATCATTGAGAACATACCCTTCTTCATCTCACCACCGTACCATGTGTTGATGATAACCTGCTCCTTAGAAGTTACGTTGAAAGCAACGCAAGTCTCTGAGTGCAGACCGAGCTCCTTGTAGTTCTCTACCTTAGCCTTAGATGCGTTGTAAACAACGAAGTCAGGCTCGAAAGACTCAAGCTCCTCAGCTGTAGGACGGATGAACATGTTTGTTACGAAGTGAGCCTGCCAAGCAACCTCAACGATGAAACGAACAGCCATACGTGTATCCTTGTTAGCTCCGCAGAAACCGTCTACTACATAGAGGTTCTTGTTGCAAAGCTCCTTCTTGGCGATATCCTTAACCGTTGCCCAAACCTCTTCAGACATCGGGTGATTGTCATTCTTATATTCCTCTGTTGTCCACCATACAGTGTCCTTAGAGTTCTCGTCCATTACGATGTACTTGTCCTTAGGTGAACGACCGGTGTAGATACCTGTCATTACGTTGACAGCACCGAGTTCAGTCTGCTGACCTACCTCGAAACCTTCGAGACCAGCCTTTGTTTCCTCTTCGAACAACTTCTCATAAGACGGATTGTGAGCGATTACTGTCGAACCAGTAATTCCGTACTGTGTCAAATCTAACTTTGCCATTTTTGAAAAATATTATTTAGATGTGAATATAGAATCAACTTCCATGGCCTGACTCCACTATTGCCTGATCGGGGCCGTTGCTTCTGTGCAGGCGACTTTCATTGTCCTTTATATAAATAGGTGTAAATCGTTGCGGGGGATTTGGCCGCTCTTATATTTACATCGGCAAAGTTATGAAAAAACTATAAGATAACAATATTTATCGGTGACAAAATTTGCGCGTGTTCAATATTTTTTTTGTTAAAATTTCGCAAAACCGAACATGTACTCATATATTGCCATTTGCAGTTTACAATTTGGTAATTTATTGGGCATCATCAGGAGGCTATGGCATCCTCGCCGTAGCCTGTACTGTTGGTATATACGTTCTTATTGTTATTTTTTCACACCATTGTTTGCTCAGGTTATGACGGGGACGCCATAACTTCCTACAGTTAGAGCCACTATTTGTTAAAGAAATAGAAATGTAATATGCTGTGTGCGGTCAGCAAAGACTATATTTGCGGAGATACAGGATTTTATTAGTACTTTTGTAAGAATTTAAAAACAAACGAACTATATGAAAATTATCGATTTCAGCAAGAGCAACTCTATTATTAATAAGTATATGGCGGAGATGCGCGACAAGGACTATCAGAAAAACCGTCTGCTGTTCCGCAACAACATCATGCGTGTAGGCGAACTTATCGCTTACGAGCTGAGCAAGACGTTCGACTATGAGGAGCGCGACATACAGACTCCGCTTGGCGTTGCCAAGGTGAATGTGCCTACCGACAAGCTGGTGCTCGGCACCATTTTCCGTGCAGGTCTGCCTTTCCACCAGGGCTTCCTCAACATCTTCGACCACGCCGGCAATGCCTTCGTTTCGGCATTCCGCGAGTATGAGGACGAGGCTCACACCAAGGTTGGCATCCATGTGGAGTATCTTGCCACTCCCGACCTCAACGACGCCACTCTGCTCATAGTCGACCCGATGCTTGCCACTGGCGGCTCTATGGAGTTGGGCTACAAAGCTCTGCTCACCAAAGGCACTCCCAAGAAGGTGCATGTGGTTTGCGTAATGGCAGCGCCCGAAGGCATTGAGCACATACGCAAGACATTCCCCGAGGACACTACCATATGGTGTGCTGCCGTAGACGAGGGTCTCAACGAGCACAAGTACATCGTACCGGGCTTCGGCGATGCCGGCGACCTGTGCTACGGAGGAAAGATTTAATAGACAAAAGATTTCAAGGCGCAATAGTTTAATAAAAAAGTAGCGGAAGATCAGACCTTCCGCTACTTTTTTATTAAATCTCTTCCAACATTTTGTTTATCGTTTTCAACATTCCCGGAAGCTTGTTCTTCACAACTTCAAATTCTTCATCAAACATATATTCCATCTCTTTGTATTTGTTTGGAAAGCATCGGATTCATGTTGTCCCTTAGACGTACGATGTCTACGGGTCGGCCGAACAGATGTTGTAAATCTTCCTTGATATGAACCAAAGAGAACATATCCGGCTTCTGCATTTCCACACAAACATCCACATCGCTATCTTCTGTCTGCTCATTTCTGGCTACCGACCCGAAGATACCGATTTTCACTATGCCATATACTTTTGACTTTAAGTCTAAGTATTTGCGTAATATGTCTAAATATTCCTCTTTGGTTTTCATATCATTGTTTTATTGGATTCTTTGTTTACTTCTGGTCCACCACTTCCACAATCGGATTGCCGGTGGAAGCATCGGGTGCCTGCACGTGCAGCATGGCGCATACTGTGGGTGCGGTGTCTACCATATTGGTCAGTCGGGTGGTCTTGCCGGGCTTTACGTTCCATCCCATGAAGATGAGCGGGATGTGTGTGTCGGCGGGGTTCCATGAGCCGTGTGTAGAGCCATAGAATCCGGGCTTCACGTTCCAGTCGAAGTAGTTGGCCTTCACTACGGCGTAGATATCGCCCGAACGGCCTTTATAGTATCCGTTGATGATGCGCTCGCGTATCCACTGCGGCAGCGCTGCCACGGCTGCCTTCTCGTAGTCTACGGCTGTGATGAGTTCGGGCACCTTCTTGAGTTCGGCTATGGCAGCGGCCTTGACAGCCTCGATGTCGAGATTGTTCTGTGCGAGGAAGGCATGGTCGAGATAGAGGCTGAAGCCTACTGATGTGTTGAAGTACTTGCCCTCAACGCCGAACTTCTTCGACAGAGCCTCGTTCACCTGGCGCAGCGTGGCAGTCTTGTCCCACGAGCCGCCCACGAGCTTGTGCTCGCGCTGTGTGTTGGGGTTGTGGGTTCCGGCGTGGTCGGCTGTGAGGAAGAGCAGATAGCCGTCCTTGCCCACCTGCGCGTCGAGAGCGTCGAAGAACTTCTTGATGTCGCGGTCGAGCGTGAGGAACACCTCCTCGTTCTCCTTGCCCGGCGAGCACCATGTACCGGTCTGGTGCGAGATGGCGTCGGTCGACGATATGCTGACGCAGAGCATATCGGTGGTTCCGTTCTGTCCGAGCTTCTCGGCCTTCATTATTGCCTCTGCCATGTCGAATGTCACGGTCACACCGTCGGCATGACTCTTCGGGTCGTAACCCTTCTTCAGAGTATTCTGCTTGTTGAACTTCACTACATAGTCGGGCAACTTGTCCATATAGTACGAGCTGGTGACAAATCCTGCCACGCTCTTGTCATACCAGAAAGCGCCGTTGGCAGAGTGGCCCGCAGGCAGTATGGCGGCACGGTCCTTTATAGCCACGCCGAAAACCTTGGCCTTGAAGTCGGTAGCCTGGCGCAGCATGTCGCCTATAGTGGTGCCGAGCATGTAGTGGGGCGACATCTGTGCCGACTTCGATGTGGTGCCTACGCCCTGCACCGAGGGGTCGTCGCAGCAGTAAACCATCTTGTCGCCCATGCGGAAGTCGTTCGAGGCGATGCCGTTAGTGGCTGGTCCGGCTCCTGTATATAGGCTGGCATGTCCCACACCCGTAACGGTAGGCACGTAGTTGACCATCTGGTTGTCGCACGAGAATCCCTCGTTGATGAGACGCTTCATTCCGCCCTCGCCGAACTTGTCGTAATAGTAGTAAAGATAGTCCCAACGCATCTGGTCGATAACGATGCCTACCACCAGCTTCGGACGCTGTACCTGTGCGCTTGCCACGATGGCTACGCAGCACAAAAGTACCGAAAAGATAAGTTTCTTCATAATTTTTGTTTTAGTTATTTTATTTAGTTCTGAATTCTCTTTTTCTGTCTCCGCCTACACCTTATTATATATATAGGGGGAAGATAAGCCACCCACCTCCTGCAAAAGGGGTCCTTTTGCCTTCCAAAACGAGTCCTTTTGCAGAGTAAAAGGAGTCCTTTTGCGCTCCAAAACGAGTCCTTTTGCGGGGTAAAAGGAGCCCTTTTGTGCAGCCCCTGTAATTTCCCCACTGGCAAAGTTAGCAATAATATTCCGCCTCGAAACACATAAAACGCAAAAATCACGGCATTTTCTTTGAGGTTTCGCAAAAATGTCGTACTTTTGGATAAAATCCTAACAGTAAACCTAGAAAACGCTATGGAAAAGAAAATAACACAAGAGAACTTCGAAGAGACCTACGTCGACAGTATCGAACTGGAACGTATCGACAAGTTTGTGTGCGACGAAATGGCACGACAGATTCATCGTTACATCAAGGCGATGAAGGGTTCGAAGACCATCATGCTCAAATTTGAGGAGCAGCTCGCCACTCTCACCGTGGAGGAGAAGGAGAAGGCCATAGCACGCTACATCGACCTAAACCGCAAAGTGCTATCAGGACTTGACTTCAAGGTGGTGCTCGCACGTGCCATGGCCAACTACTGCGACACGTTCGCCTACCTTATCGAGCTTGTCAACAACAAGCGCAAGATGGTGTTCTATCTCAACCGCATACGCGAGAAGTACGAACAGTATCACGAAGTGTTCGAAGAAGACGGACACTTCGGCATCAAGGACCACCAGGGCAACATACTCATCCCTGCACACTACGACTTCCTGCGCACGCCATACGTCTACGTCGACGACCTGCGCACGCTGCCCGTCATAGCCCAGCGCGACGGCAAGATGGGACTCATCCTGCCCGACGGCAAGGAGACTGTAGTGGCTGAATTCATCTACGACGACATCTCGCTGCGCGACGAACCGCCCTATTTCGAAGCGTGGAAGGGAGATGAAGCAACACTAATCGAAGCTTAGGCTCGATTAGTGTTGCTTCATCGGTTGTGATGTTGAGGTGTTGTTGTGGTGTGATTTGCTTTTTTGCTAAAAACATAACCAACAAAACACCACCTCAACACAACAACCCCATATCAACAAATCACACCACAACAACATCACAACACCACAACCTCTTTTCTCGAAGAAAAAAAAACAATGACCGACGAACAATACATGCGCCGCTGTCTGCAACTTGCCGGCTGCGGCATAATGGGCGCAAAGCCCAATCCGATGGTAGGAGCTGTCATCGTATCTGCCGACGGACGCATCATAGGCGAGGGCTACCACCGCCGCTATGGCGGGCCACATGCCGAGGTGAACGCATTCGCATCGGTACGCCCCGAGGACGAACCGCTGCTCAGCGACGCCACAATATACGTCAGCCTTGAGCCGTGCTCGCACTACGGCAAGACTCCGCCGTGCGCCGACCTTATAATAAAGAAAGGTGTAAAGCGATGCGTGGTGGGATGTGTCGACCCCTTTGCCAAGGTGCACGGACGCGGAATCGAGAAGCTGCGCGATGCCGGCATCGAGGTAACCGTGGGCGTCCTCGACGACGAATGCCGCCAGCTCAACCGCCGCTTCATCACATTCAACGAGCAACACCGACCATATATCACACTCAAGTGGGCGCAGACCGCCAACCACTTCATCGACAACAACGGCCGTGCGCTTGCCATATCCACCCCCTTCACCAAGATGCTTTCGCACCGCATGCGCGCCCAGGCGGACGCCATACTCGTGGGCCGCACCACCGACGAACGCGAACATCCGCAGCTCAACACACGCCTCTGGGCAGGGCCATCGCCCCGACGCATCGTCATCGACAGCCGACGTCCGGCATTCGAGGGGCTCGACTTCAGCCGTCCCGTAGTGCCGCAACTGCTCGCATGGCTCTACGACGAGCGCTGCCAGTGGCTCATCGTTGAGGGCGGAGCAGCCACTCTCAACTCGTTCATAGCAGCCGGAGCGTGGGACGAGATACGCATCGAGACGGCACCCATGACCGTAGCCTCCGGCACACGCGCCCCGCAACTGCCCGACTGCGCACGCCTGCACACCCAGCAGACGTTCGACGGAAACACTATCAGGATATACCGCAAATAGACAATGAACAACCATATACTCCAACTACAACAGCAGCGCCTCCTTCTCGAGATTGAATACAATCACGAGAAGGAGGAATTTCGTAAACAGACTCAGTCAATGGGCATCGAACGCAAGACACGGCGGGGCGATGCCTGGTTTCCCGTGAGCATAGGGCGCAACTATTACAACTCACTCAACCAGATGGTCGTGGAGGTGACACGACAACCGGGGTCGGACATCGAGCACAACTTCGAGCCCGGAAGGCCCGTATGCTTCTTCACAATGAAGCGCGACGCTGCCGGACACGATGCCATACACTACATGTCGTTCACCGCTACGGTGAGCTATGCCGAGCAGGACCGCATGGTGGTGGCGCTGCCCGACTCGGGCCGCATTGTCGACCTGCAACGCCAGGAGGCTCTGGGCATACAGCTGTTCTTCGACGAGACGTCCTACCGACTGATGTTTGACGCTCTCGACCGCGTGATACGTGCCAAGACGGGACGCCTGGCTGCGCTGCGCGACATATTCTACACCAAGGCTCCAGCATCACATTTCACATTCGACACACCCGTTCTGCCGTGGCTCAACGCCTCGCAGCAGCACGCCGTGGGCGAAGTGATGCGTGCAAAGGACGTGGCTATAGTACACGGTCCTCCCGGAACGGGCAAGACGACGACGCTTGTCGAGGCTATATACGAGACGCTGCGACGCGAGAGCCAGGTGCTGGTGTGCGCACAGAGCAACATGGCGGTCGACTGGATTTCGGAGAAACTCGTCGACCGTGGCGTTGCCGTGCTGCGCATAGGCAACCCCACGCGCGTCAACGACAAGATGCTGTCGTTCACCTACGAACGGCGCTTCGAGGCGCATCCCGACTATCCGCAGCTGTGGAGCATACGCAAGGCCATACGCGAACTGCGCCAGCAGCGACGCGGACGCACCGAGTCGTGGCACCAGAAGATGGACCGTCTGAAGAGCCGCGCCACCGAACTGGAGCTGCGCATACGCTCGTCGCTCTTCGGCGAGGCTCGTGTCATAGCCTGCACCCTCACCGGTTGCGCCAACCGGGTGCTCGAAGGCGAACACTACTCCACCTTATTTATAGACGAGGCGGCTCAGGCTCTTGAGGCGGCGTGCTGGATTGGCATACGCAAGGCGGGACGAGTAATACTGGCAGGCGACCATTGTCAGCTGCCGCCTACCGTGAAGAGCATCATGGCTCTGAAGGGCGGACTGGGCAAAACGCTTATGGAGCGCATAGCAGAGCAGAAGCCCGAGGTGGTGACGCTGCTCGAAGTGCAGTATCGCATGAACGAGCAGATAATGCGATTCTCAAGCGACTACTTCTACAACTCGCGCGTGCAGTCGGCTCCCGAGGTGCGCGGACGTGGCATTCTCGACTACGACCGCCCCATGATGTGGGTAGACACCACCGACATTGACGGTCGCGAGGAGTTCGTAGGCGAAAACTTCGGTCGCATCAACCGTGCCGAGGCAGAACTCACGCTCGCCACTCTCGCCGACTATTTCGACAAGATTGGCCGTCAGCGCGTGCTCGACGAGTCGATCGACGTGGGCATCATCTCGCCCTATCGTGCCCAGGTGCAGCTGCTGCGCAAGATGATACGCCAGAGCGAGCGTCTTCGTCCCTACCGCCGGCTCATCGCCGTCAACACTGTCGACGGATTTCAGGGTCAGGAGCGCGACATCGTGCTCATATCGCTGGTGCGCGACAACGACGGCGGCGACATCGGCTTCCTGCGCGACCTGCGTCGCATGAACGTAGCCATAACACGCGCCCGCATGAAGCTCATCATCCTCGGCTCTGCCGCCACAATGACGCGCCATCCGTTCTACAAGCAGCTCTACGAGTATGTGGAGAGTCTATAGAAGACTTTGCAAAACTATGCACATAAAACACAATTTGTCAATTTTAGGTTAAAAAACGACAAATATTATTGACAAAGCGTAGGCTTTTTAGTACCTTTGCATATACTTAAAAGCTAAATTAGCCGCAATGACAATAGACCTATATTCACTAATCGCATACGTTTTCAACTGCGCCGTATGCGCCACAATTGGAACACTCTTCCTGCTCACACCTTTAAGAAAGGACAAGGAGGGGAAGATAGACTCATACAGTAAGACACGATTGTGCCTTGCTGCGTCGGCCTTTATCGAGGGACTGACAAGTCTGCTGTACACCGTGCGCATTGTCAACGACGTGCCGTATCTGCCCCTCAACCAATTCACCAGCCCGCTGTTCTTGTACTTCGCTATATGCATCGACATGACAGCCATAATCTATCTGATGCACGGCAAGCAACCCCAACTGCGCACCTCAATACTGTTTGTCACACCCGTACTGCTCGTGTGGCTTATACATATATTATTGTTCATACCCGACTACGGACTGACCTTCTCAGCCAAAGCCTACAACGAATTCCTCACAACAAAGCCCGCCATATACACCTGCTATGCGCTGTATACGGTGTTTGTAGTCGAATTCGCATACATACTCAAGTCGGTGGGCAACCAGATAATACGCTTCAGACAGCATATCGACAACTATTGCTCGGGCAAGAGCCGCAGCCAGAGCCACTGGCTCATAGCCGTGGTCATATCAATAGTGATATATTATATAATAACCTGAGTTCGGGATAAGCGACTGTCGTTTTTCTTGCTATGCCAGATTTCCGA
>CAJJOL010000023.1:0-50756 GCA_905193385.1 uncultured Prevotella sp.
TCTGAACTGTTACTTATTCTGAGACGCTTGTATCTGTCTCCTAATACGAATACGTATTCATATGCCAACGATAACGTATTCATCGGGGGATGATAACGTATTCATTCTTTCGCTTTCAAAATGTCAATAATGACCTGTAAGATACATTTAATTATTGCAGTCATGTAAAACTAACAATATGGTTCAGCCAGCATGGTATATAAAGCCTTATTTGGAAAATATTGCAATAAAACACTGAACAATAAAGCAATATAAGGGTAGATAATTATTTACCGGACAGCAATAAAATAATTTAGATTACTTACTTATATAATAAGTTTTACATGTCACTTATTTGCGACGCAAATATATGCGTGCATGCGCGAGGATTGAACATTCGCAAGCGAAAGGAGTTAAGGAGTGAAGCCATTAGTTCTTGCTTTATAACACTAAAAGCATTTGGCTTCACCTCTTAACTCCTTTAACTTCTGAATTCTCTATACTTGCGAAAGTTCAGTGTATTATTATTTGCGAACGATTGTCTGGTCGCGGTCGGGGCCTATTGAGATTATGCGTATTGGTGTCTCAAGGTACTCCTCGAGAAACTTGACGTAGGCATTGAACTCTTCGGGGAACTGATCCTCGCTTGTGAAGCGTGTCATGTCTGTATTCCATCCCTTGAATTCCTTATATACGGGCTTGGCATCATACAGTTCGTAAGGCAGCTCAGTAGTCTGTGTGCCATCGGGCAACTCGTAGGCTACACAAGCCTTGACAACGGGGAAGCTGTCGAGCACGTCGCTCTTCATCATGATGAGTTCGGTGACACCGTTGATCATGACAGAGTACTTAAGCTGTACGAGGTCGCACCATCCGCAACGGCGCTCACGACCTGTAACGGCTCCGTATTCGTGGCCAAGGTCGCGAATCTTGCCGCCAGTCTCGTCAAACAACTCTGTGGGGAAAGGACCTGCACCGACACGTGTGCAATAAGCCTTCATGATGCCGTATACGTTGCCAATACGGTTAGGACCGATGCCCAATCCGATGCAAGCACCGGCACAGATGGTATTAGAAGAAGTCACAAAAGGATATGAGCCGAAGTCGACGTCGAGCATTGTGCCCTGAGCACCCTCACAGAGGATGTCCTTGCCAGAGCGCAGTACGCGATTGATTTCGTGCTCCGAATCGACAATCTGGAACTGCTTGAGGTATTCGATGCCCTCCATCCATGTCTTCTCGGTCTCGGTGATGTCGAAGTCGGTATAGCCGAGGGCTGCTATCTGCTTTAGGTGGGCAGCCTTGTGTGCCTCGTATTTCTCCTGGAAATTGTCGAGGATATCGCCTACACGGAGTCCGCTACGCGACACCTTGTCGGTGTATGTAGGACCTATGCCCTTGCCTGTAGTACCCACCTTGTTCTTGCCCTTAGAGGCTTCGATGGCAGCGTCGAGCACACGGTGTGTGGGCATAATGAGATGAGCCTTCTTAGAGATGTGCAGACGGCTCTTAAGGTCGTGTCCGCTCTTCTCAAGATCCTTAGCCTCCTGCATGAAAAGGTCGGGAGCGAGTACCACGCCGTTGCCGATGATGTTGACCTTGCCTCCCTGGAAAATGCCCGACGGGATGCTGCGGAGTACATACTTCTGGCCTTCAAACTCAAGTGTGTGGCCTGCATTAGGACCGCCCTGGAAACGTGCGATCACATCATACTTCGGGGTGAGGACGTCAACAACCTTGCCCTTACCTTCGTCGCCCCACTGCAATCCGAGCAGGACGTCAACTTTTCCTTTGTTCATATATTTCCTTATTTTTCTTTCTCTGTCCCTGAGGACCGAGTATGTTTTTTGTTAATATTTGCGTCTTGACACGCTCGTCGCTGGCATGAAGCACACAGACCAAATACGTAGAGTGCATAAGCTGTGGGACGAAACCGTCGCGTCTTAGCTCCAGGCAGCAGTGCCACTTCGGTAGGCGCACAGATATCCGTCGTACGTCCACACACTGTACAAACCTGTCGGCATCTTGCACGCGTAGGGTCAACCACTTCGTAGCGTGTACAGTTTTGCATTCTAAGACATACTATAAGTCGCAAATCGACAAGCAGCCGTAGCGTGTTGTAAAGTGTGGCCCGACTGACCTTAAAACCTTCGTTTGCCAACTTAGTTGCAATGTCTGCTATAGAGAAAGGAACATCCATAGAGCATGCCGCATCAAGTATGGCTCGCCGTTCGGGTGTACAGCGACTGTTCGTGGCCTGCAAGCTTCGAGCTAGTGTAGCATGTGCATTTTGTATAGCATCTTCTTGCATCATGTTGCAAAGTTACGTTTTTTTGGCAATTCAACCAAGAAGATATGCTAAAAAGCGTCAAATCCAGCGTCATTCAGTACTGTGGCAGCTGTTTTGGCCTGAATATGGTCTGTAGACGCCATATATTGCAAGCACGATACGAGTGCACGAAGCAATTGTCGGTCGGTTGTCTGAGTGTCGATACGAGCCACGTCAAGAAGTTTTTCTATAGTAGCAGCACTGACGGAACAGCCACGTTTGAGCAACCTACACACAAGATGGTAGGCTCCGGCACGGATTATCATATTGTCGTTATTAAGCATGGTGTGTGCAAGACTATCGCCATACGGAAGATGCTGGAACAGATTGAACACAGCCATCTCCATTATCTCGGATGTTATATCGGCAGACGTTGCCCAATCAATAGCTTCATCGGAAGACATTTTGTCGGCAGGCATTATCAGCGTAGCCAACAACCGGCACTCTCTCACCCCACTCTCAGCCCACAAAGCAGACGCCAATTCTGCATTGTGTCCATACTGAGCCGCCATACGTTTTAAATCGGGCAATTGAACGCCCCAATTTATCTTATAGTTAAGTCCCTTGCTGCGCATCGAGGCAGCAGTGACTCCGTTCATAAACAATCTAAACGAACGTTTTATCTGTTTTACCTGTTCGGATGTTTCCATAAAATATATTGTTCTTTCATGAGTTTGAGGTATACTCGCGCGAGTAGCGCATCATCTGTTCATCGTACTTCTCGCTGTAGTCAACAACGACATCTGTGGGAGTTCCGTCAGTGTCAGTGATTAGCGTCATACGTGGGTTGATAAAACCCTTGTATGGTGCAATGCCGAGAGAACGATAGCGTTCGAGCAACTCTGTGTGCAAGTCGGCATCGACATCTATGGCGTATTCCTCGACAAGAGTCTTGGCAGCCTCATAGTCGCCCTCGCTCTTTATGCGCTGTATCTCGCCGAGTAGGGCAGCGAAGGCTTCGCGTAGGTGCTCATAGTCGGAAATCTGCACACGGGTCTTGCCTTCCTGCAGCACAAGCTGTACGGCATTGGGGTAATGACTGAGTACCCATCGTGCGATGAGGGCTCTATTGCGCATGTGAGCCTCCTCAATCTGGTGGCCAGGCTTGATGCGTGTGAGCTGAGTAAGCAGACCGTTCATCATGTATGTATAATACTGAGAACGATAGGCTTCGACATTGGGGGTAAGTCCAAGT
The DNA here is from genome assembly GCA_905193385.1 of uncultured Prevotella sp. Lineage (GTDB taxonomy): Bacteria > Bacteroidota > Bacteroidia > Bacteroidales > Bacteroidaceae > Prevotella. Next base: position 3,504 of record CAJJOL010000023.1, read on the forward strand.
TGCACAAGTTTCGGGTCAGCGATGTAGTATAATCCGAAGAGGTCGGCACGTGCCTCCTCTATTGTTGAGCCATATGAGCCAAGAGCGTCGGCAGAGACACCAGGTAATAACTGTCCAGAACCATGACCGAGACACTCGTGGAGGTCGGTATGCAAATCGTCGCACAAATCTCCATAGAGACTGATGAGAGAGCGAGTAGACTCGTCGTTGATTGCAAATTCCTCAATAAAGCCATTGCCTCGTGACGCCTGATTGTAAGCATGTGTCAGATTGCCTATAGTGATACTCTTGGAACCATATTGAGCACGTATCCAATCAGCATTGGGCAAATTGATGCCAATAGCCGTTGACGGATACTCATCGCCACCAAGCATTGCAGCACAAACCACATTGGCAGTAACGCCAACAACCTTTGGTTTACGGAATCGAAGGTCAACCGGAGAGTGGTCTTCAAACCACTGTGCATTGCCAGAAAGAGTAAGTGTGCGCTGCGTTGCTACCGGGTCTTTATAGTGTACAATACCCTCCCACGAACCTTTCAGTCCAAGCGGGTCGCCATATACCTCAATGAAACCATTGATAAAGTCGATACGTCCCTCATGCTCCTTCAACCATTCTATAGAATACTTGTCGAAAACATGGAGGTCGCCAGTGCGGTAATATTCTATAAGAAGACTTATAATTTCAACCTGTTGCTCATTTTCAGCCACAGCAGAAGCCTTTGTAAGCCAGTAAATAATCTGTTTGATCACACTGCCATACAAGCCACCTTCACGCCATACTTCCTCTACGATAGAACCGTTGTCTGTACGACGTAACGTAGAATTCAGTCCATAAGAAATTGGAGTAGCTTTATCTGGGTCGGCATTGCGCATTTGTGCATAATAGTTCTCCACCTCTTTCTGACTTACATTGTCATAAAAATTGCAAGCCGAGGTCTTTACAAGGTCATCGCCAGCACGCTGATTGACGCGCTTGGGCATGATGGCAGGATTGAACATTATGGGGCACAATTCGTTCAATTCGTTGCTGACCCATGCGCTGTCGGGAATGGTTGCCATGACGATGCCGCGAAAGTATTCTTCGCTGAAATCGGGTATGAACTTCTCGCATCCATAGTGATGATAGATGCCATTGGCAAACCACACACACTTCAAATAATCGACAACGGCACAAAACTCGTCCGTCTGACGATTGCCAGAGTAGCCCTTATAGACAGCCTCAAGCAAGAAGCGTATGCGTAGATTATATCGGCCAAACTGGTCGGTCGTAATGTCACGACCGCACAGTGTAGCCTTAGCGAGATAATAAATATATAGTTTCTGACGAAGCGTCAGACTCTCAAATCCGTCGAGACGATAGCGGAGCATCTGTATGTCGGCAAAACGCTCGTCGGTATAGTTGAATTGTTCTGTCATTGTAATTAATGATCGAACTTTCGCAAGTTCAGAAGTTATAGAATTTAAAGAAGTTATAGAATTTAAAGCCGTATGCCTTATAGCTGAATATTCAGCAAAAAGAGTAATGGCTATCGCTCGGCTTTGCCGCTTGCCTTAGCAAAAATTTCTAGCGACCGTAGGGAGCGCTAACTTCTTTAACTTCTGCATTCTCTGAACTTGCTAAAGTTCAGTTAATGATATTTATTACAGTTGCTCCTGATACTGTCGAGGAGTCTTGCCCACAATCTGGCAGAAAGCTCTATAGAACGACTGACGATTGGCAAACCCAACCATATCAGAAATCTCCTCAATGCGTAGATTGGCATAACGTTGGTCTTGCAACAAAGCCATTGCCTCTTCAATGCGCAGCTTGTTTATAAACTGCGCAAAGTTGGCATGATAGCGCACGCTGAGCACGATAGAAACATAGCGCGTATTGGTATGCAGCATCTCAGCTAACTGATGGGCTGAGAAACCACTTTCGCGATAGCGTTTCTCTACGACAAGCACGTGCAAGATCTGCTCCTTCAGTTTGTCGAATGTTTCGCGCGAGATTTTGGTCAGATACACGGGAGCCTTCTTTGCTTTGGCTGTCTGTTCCATTTAATGTCATTTAGTGGAATTTATCTACCTAAAGTGTATCACATTCTGCAAGCCACAGAGCGGATGCTGCATCGGTGGGCATGCGCCAGTCGCCGCGTGGCGAGAGTGAAACACTACCAACCTTCGGACCGTCGGGCAGGCACGAGCGCTTGAACTGCTGCTGGAAGAAACGTCGAATGAAAGTACGCAACCAATGCTTGATTACATCATCATCGTAAGTCTCTACACTGAAGGCATGACGAGCAAGCATGAAGAGCTTGGACGGACGGAATCCGAAACGCAGGAAATGATAGAGGAAGAAGTCGTGCAGTTCATATGGGCCTACAAGATCCTCTGTCTTCTGGCTGATGTTGCCATCCTCGTCGGCAGGGATAAGTTCTGGCGAAATCGGAGTATCGATAATGTCGAGCAACGTCAGACGCGACTGTTCGTCGATACTATTATTGGCTACATGGCCTACAAGATAGCGTATGAGGGTCTTGGGTATGCTGGCATTGACCCCATACATTGACATGTGGTCGCCATTGTATGTTGCCCAACCAAGTGCAAGTTCGCTAAGGTCGCCCGTACCAATGACTAAGCCGCCCAACTTGTTGCTGAGGTCCATGAGTATCTGCGTACGCTCACGTGCCTGGCCATTCTCGTATGTCACGTCATGCACATTTATGTCGTGGCCGATATCCTCGAAATGTTGAGTTACGCTCTTGGCTATCGGTATCTCGCGTATTGTGATGCCGAGGCTCTGCATGAGCGAGATGGCATTGTTGTAGGTACGGTCGGTAGTGCCGAAGCCGGGCATAGTGACACCAACTATTCCCTTACGGTCGTAGCCAAGCTTGTCGAATGTCTTGACACATACCAGCAGCGCAAGAGTAGAGTCCAAGCCACCACTTATGCCAAGTACCACACGCTTGGAGCATGTGTGTACAAGGCGTTTGGCAAGACCACATACCTGAATAGAGAAAATCTCATCGCAAGAAGCAAACATATCATTGCTTGTAGGTATGAATGGATGAGGATTGACGCTACGCATAAGAGAAAAGTCGCGAGGCTCTACGGCATCTGTAGAAATGATAGTCACCGGATTATCATTATTGGCACTTGCCTGTACGAACGATGTGTTCTTACGGCGTTCGGTGCGCAACTTGTCTACATCAATCTGATTTATCACGAGTTGTTCGTCAAGAGCAAAACGCTCCGACTCTGCCACCATAGTTCCATTCTCGCAAATGTACGCATTGCCACCATAGACAACATCCTGAGTACTCTCACCAAATCCACATGAGCTATATACGTAACCACATATCAAGCGAGCACTCTGCTGGCAGAGAAGAGAACGCAGATAGGCATTCTTGCCTATAAGGTCGTCGCTTGCAGAAAGATTGAGAATAATATCTGCTCCTGCGAGAGCAATGTCGTTTGACGGTGGAACTGGTGCCCAAAGGTCCTCACACAGTTCTATGCCAAACTTCACTCCGTCGCAAGTCTGGAACAGCTGAATACCAGGTTGTACGGTAATAGTGTTGCCAGCAAAACGTACTTCTGTAGGACGTACAATATCGTCAACAGAAGCAAACCAACGCTTTTCATAGAATTCAGCGTAATTAGGCAGATAACGCTTGGGCACAATACCAAGGATATTGCCATGCTGGCACACTACAGCGCAGTTGTACAGCCCAGAACCAATACACACTGGCGCTCCCACAACGCAGATAATATCGAGTTTGCGAGAGAAGTCGAGCAACTGCAGAATCTGCATTTCTGCTTGCTCAATAAGCGTCTGTTGTGCAAAGAGGTCTTGACAAGTGTAGCCCGTGACTGAAAGTTCAGGGAATACGATAATCTCAGCCCCTTTACCTTCAGCCTGAGCTGTGAGACTCTCTATTTGCTTTATATTGTAATCGGCATCAGCAACCTTCACCGAAGGAATGGCAGACGCAACTGTGATGTAACCGTACTTCATTTCTTTATTATCTGATTGTTACCTGTGTAGCCCCATAACCATATTCCTGGAAAGAGGCGTCCTGATAGGGATAATTCTTATAACGATAGCGCAACTCATTGATTATAGCATGACGAAGCACGCCTTCGCCCTTGCCATGAATGAACACAATATGGAGTCCTTTATTATGCTTGTTCTCCTCAAGGGTTCTACGGAAGTAGTCGAGCTGATAGTTCAATATGTCAGATGTACCCATTCCTGCAGTAGTCTCAAGGAGTTCGTTAGCATGGAGGTCGACAACAAGAGGCTCATTGGATGATTTTTTCGACTTGGCGTGCTTTGGAGTATTGAGCGATTCAAGTCCCTTCAACTTGCTGTAAGAAACATTAGATTGAACATCTTTCTTGCTCTTAGTTTCAGTCTCATCAGATTCTACATATATAAGTTTTTCAGCCTCAATAGGTTTGAGCTGTGCTACCTCATCGTTTTTCACCACGGGATAGAGCAGAGCAGGAGTCTCGAAGAAATAGTTTGACTGGAATGTATGCAACTTGTAGAACTTCACCTTGTCAATACGGAACTGAACATCGCAAACCGGTTTGGCTACGAAATCCTTATCACGCTTGAACGAGAGAAGCTGGAATCGTACACGGTCGATTTCGTTGAGCTGGTCGAGTGCAAAGCTTTCAATATAGAGCTTAGTATTGGGCTCAAGTTCGCCTTCACCGCGCAAGCGGAACGAATGGCCGTCAACACTCATATAGAGATAATGTACATAGTAGTTGCTGTCGTTGACAAGATAGCAAGCGAATGTTGATTTCGAGAAATTCTTGACATCCTCTGGCACAAAAGCATAATAGAGGTTAAGCACGTTGCCTCCCTTGCGCTCCTCTACCTTAGCACGATAGGTAATCTCACGGTCGGCAGCATCATATTCTTCCTCCTCTATAAATTCATCATCAATTGTAGCGTTGATTTTAGCCTTTACCGACATATTGAACGTGTCGGGGTCGGCAGTTTCGGAAGCCTGTTCTGCCCCACCCTTCTTGACTACCGAACGCGATGAAGAATATTCTTCGCCACTACTGGTCACAACAAGGTCGGAAATGGGAGTTGGAATCTGAAATCCGTCTTCGTCCTCAACCAAGGCTATGTCCTTGCCTTGAAATCCAGCAATCTTTCCACCGCCAATTTCGCTGAGGAACTGTACTTTATCACCTATTTTCATAATTGTAACGTGTTTTCTTTATTAAATAAAATATGAACTACTCACACATTAAGGTATGAGCAATGAACTGTCTCCGTAGCTCAAGAATCGGAAGTCGTGCGCCAAAGCATAATCGTATATCTTGTGCCAATCTCCATGCAGGAATGCACTCACGAGCAATAGCAACGTAGACTGTGGCTGATGGAAATTAGTAACGAGCATCTTTACTATCTTATATTCATAGCCTGGGGCAATGATTATCTGCGTACTTGAATGAAGCGAATTAAGCGAGTGGCGGTCGAGATAAGCAAGAATGTTCTGTATGGCCTTAAGAGGCGTAACTTTAGCTGCCATTTCGAAGGTTTCATCTTCATAAGGCTCCCACTGACATACGTGCAATTCATCTTCAGAGATGTCAAGATTCTTCTCAAGCTTAACACCCATATAGTAAAGACTTTCAAGCGTGCGAACACTCGTAGTGCCAACGGCAATGGCACATGCATTATGCTTAATGAGTTTTTCGAGAGTCTGACGATGCACGCATATGTACTCGGTATGCATCTCGTGATCCTGTATTTCCTCTGACTTTACAGGCTTGAATGTTCCAGCCCCAACATGTAGCGTCACCTCCTCACGATCAATACCGTGATTGTCGAGCGATGCGAGCACGTCTGATGTAAAGTGCAGACCAGCCGTAGGAGCAGCCACGGAGCCCTTGATTTTAGAGTATACTGTCTGATAAGTTGTCTTGTCACTCTCCTGAGTCTCACGATTAAGATAAGGAGGAATTGGTAACTCGCCTACAGAGTCGAGCAATTCGGCAAAAGATACAGTATTATCATCCCATGAGAAATCGACACGATAGCTCTTGCCTACATCTTCACGTCGCTCGGCATTGAGTGTCACCTCACGACCCTTTACATCAAAAGTACGACGCAATGTCTCACCCTTCCATTTCTTCAAGTTGCCTATCATGCAAAGCCAAGAACACGAACCGGTAGTCTGAAACATCTGCTCATAGTCGGCAGGTACATAAGGTTCGAGCAGAAACACCTCGATGAGTGCACCCGTAGACTTACGGAAGTGCAGACGTGCCTGGATTACCTTGGTGTTGTTGAACACCATAAGAGCACCCTCCGGCAAATGATTTGGAATATTATAGAAGACATCTTCCGACACCTCACCATGCTTATAAAGAAGCAACTTGCTGTGGTCGCGTTGAGCAAGCGGGAACTTGGCTATACGCTCGTCAGGAAGAGAATAATTGTAGTCCTTAATATGTATACGTTTTGTTTCCATTTTCTATTTTATCTAACTGAAATTCTATAATATGGTCTTAATAAATAAACAAAGCCTTGAATAAGGTGATGAGAACTGTAGAAACGAGCACAAAAACTACAATGTCGACATCACAAAGTCGGTAGCCCGTTGACGTGTACTGAGTTGATACGTAATTGTCCTCACCAAACATTCGGCGGCTCACTCGCAAATAAAAATAATAGACTCCTATAGCACATACACTGCCCCAAAGAAGACCGCAAACAATATCTGAAGGATAATGAAGGCCAAGATACATACGGGTATAGCAGTTGACAAACGACCAAAGTACAAGCGCTACACTCAACACCCGACTCCTCACAAGCATACAGAAAAACAATGCTAAGGAGAATGTATTTGCTGCATGTGCCGAGAAAAATCCATAAGACGTTCCACGATAGCCTTCCACTACCGACACATCATACTTAAAGATGGGATCGTTGCTCGGTCGCCAACGCTCTACCAGAGGCTTTACTATGACATCGGCCATAATATCAGCCAATCCCACACAAGCTAAAGCACAACCTACAACAAGCATTATCTGTCCCATTGTCTCATTGTTCTTGACCACAAGATAGAACAGCGACGCATACAACGCCAACCATGTAAAGCCTGACGTAAGGGCAGACATCCATCCGTCGAGAAAGACAGAGTTGCTACCGTTAAACCATGACAGGACAAGCCTGTCGTTTGCCAAAAACGTCTGGATATCTAACAGCATTATTGCGAATGGTTTTATTTATATTATTTGTAAAATCTTGAATTATATCACTTCTACCTGATTGCTCTTAATCCATCCCTCACGACCATCGTCAAGACGGATGCCCAACCATCCCTTCATCAAGCTATCTGTAATGACTACCGACGTGCCCTCATGAAGCACAAAGGCACTTGCACTTGTATCTGAAGGAGTCTTTCTGATTTGTGCAGACGGACGCACTACAACAGCACGATCGTGAGCATTGAATGCACGCAGCTGCTGCCAAGCAAAAAGATTGGACATAATGAATATGACGAACGAAAGCAACGCTCCATAGAAGCCCACCTTACGCAGCACTACCCTACCACATAGGAAATAGACAGCAATAAGCAGAAGCATTACAATGAACGAAGCTACACCAATGCCGGCCCAACCATCTATGCCACAAAGATTGAGCATCGACTCATACCAATCGACAAAGAACATACGCGAACCCGAAGACACGCGGTCGATGGTCTTACTGTGGACAAATTTGAGATTGGCACGTATGTCATCATCCTGAGGAGCGAGGCGCAGAGCCTTCTCATACGCCACTACCGACTGACCGATATTGCCTAATCGATAGTAGGCATTGCCTAAATTATAATAAAGAGTTGCACTTTCGTCAACCTTCAACAGCTCGTTGTAAATCCTGGCTGCCTGAATATAATTACCGCTAGTATAAGCAGAATCGGCATCTGCCTTATTGACAGCAAAGACTTCGACACTGCACAACGACAAAACAAAACCGATGATTATAACCGATAGTGTTGACGCTGTTTGTGCACTGCGTTTGCCACGCGAGGTCTTCAAGTCACCCTCAATGTCAGTAATAGCTATCATAGCTGTATCGTATGTTTTCATCATATTGCCACCTACATCACCTGGAGCATAACGCTCAAACTCACACTCGTCAAGAGCAGCAATGAACTTGTCAATAGTGTCACGGCTAATCTCACGCTCTTCAAGCTTTGCGGCGATATTTTCGCGCGAGAGTTGTTCGACCGGCATATTCAACTTGTCGCCGGCATAACCCCACAATGCTCTCAAGGTCTCGTCGTAGAACAGGTTCTGACGACCAGCATTAAGTAGTTGCAGAGCCTTCTTCAGACGTTTGGTGGCAACCTTATTGGCGCGCTTGCCCTTCATACGTGCTACGTCGGCATTATCACGTACTCGATTGCGATGGTAAACGAGCACACTTACAAAGAATACAAAAGGCAGAATAAGCCCCAACCAGTAAGACGCTGAACGATAGAACGAATATCCCTTGCCAAAAGTGGCTTCGCCAGTCTTGATTGCACGAATATCGGATGACTCAACACCAGAATAGTCGCTCACAGACGACTTGCGTCCGTCGCCCTTAGCAACATTTATTTCAATTGGCTGGGTACGGACAGTCTTATATGTATCGGCAGCAACATCGTAATAATTCAGTTCTACCGAAGGAATAGTGTATTTGCCTTGGTTGCGTGGTACAACAAGATAGTCGTAAACCATATTGCCTTCAATACCATTTGCAGTAAGACGGGTACGGTCTGTTACCTTAGGATCATACCTGTCAAAATCTTTTGGGAAATTTACTACCGGCTGCTTTACAAGCTTAAGGTTGCCATTGCCACCTATCACAACACGCAAAGTAACGGGGTCGCCCTCCTTATATGAACCACGTCCAAGAAGCTGGGCTGAAATATTGAAACGGCCCACGCCACCACTGAAGTTGACTGGCTTGGCAGGAAGCGGAACTACCTCTATGTTCAGACTTGGAGCCACGATGTCACGCTTTATCTCCACATAACCCGAACCACCGTTGAAGAAAGCCTCAAAGGGGTCTACTGCATTGTTACGTGCCACTACTACACCCTTGAATGTTATACTCGGAATCTGTAGTTTGCCTGTCATCTGCGGATACATTACATACTGGCTCCACGTGACACAACGATAATTACGACCGTTAACCTTCTCTACATGGAAATTCTTCTGCTGTGGCAGTTTTATTTCCTGGGTATGAAAACCAGTAAGGTCTGGCATCTTGCCGTCGAGCGAAGTCAAATCGACAAGAGTGTAAACCTTGTATGTCAGCAGTATCGGTTCCTGTTCGTGAACACGCTTTTTATTGGCACTAACCTTTACAAAGAGGTCTTTGGCAGAGATATGACCAGTATTGTTGACATCGTAACTCTCGTCCTCATGATTCTTAGGAGCCGACGAACCACCACTCTTTGCTGCTCCCGACACCTTAATGTGTACTGAATGCGAACTGATGGTCTTGCCATCTACCTTTGCTCGCGCACCAGGAATTGTATAGGTGCCTGCCTTCTCTGCATACAGAGTATAGGTATATGTGACACTTGCCGAACGACTTGTATGGCCATTTATCATTTGATAGCTCGACTGATAGGACGTATATGGACCTGCTATCACCTCAAGACCCGAAGGAATGTTTGCAGCCCGGAAGTCGTCCACACTTTGAGCATTAACACTATACGTTAGACGGAAATTCTCGCCTGTCGCAACATGCGACGGTGCAGAAACAGAAATGCCCTGTGCGTAGGTACATAACGTAAATACGCACAGAACATAAAACAATATAGACCGTTTCATTCTATTTAGCTTTGTCATTAGCTTTCTCATTGAAAGTTTGTATTCTTACTACCAGTTTTTCTCAAGACGTTTAGACTTGCCAGCACGTTGCGCTTCCTTAACCTTGCGCTGCGTAGCCTGCTCGTTTTGCATGGCAGCATTAAGCAGTTGCTCAGCATTGTCCTTGCTCATCTTCTGCTTTTGATCTTCAGGATTTTTCTGCTGCGACTTGTTCTTTTCTTCCTTTTTCTTCTTATCGTCTTTTTTCTTGTTGTCGTTATTCTGCTTGTTTTGTTGTTTTTGCTGTTGCTTGTTCGACTTGTTCAAGCGCTTGCACAATTCAAGATTGTAGCGTGTCTCATTGTCTGACGGATTATTTCGAAGACTCTCCTTGTATGCTTCGATTGCCTCAGAATATAGACGATGGTTCTGGCAGATAAATCCGATATTATGGTAGACCATAGCCTTGCGCTTAGTGTCTTTCTCAAGGCGTCCGGCTTTCTCAAACTGTACTGTTGCCAATGAGTCCTTGTTCTGCATCATCAAGGCACAGCCAAGATTGTATAAAGCCTGAGTATTGGTACTATTAGCTGAAACAGCCTTACGATACTCAGCCTCTGCCTTAACAAAATTCTGCTGGCGATACTGACGGTTGCCACTGCGTATACAACGACGGTCCGACTGGGCACTGATGTCCACCACCGAAGCTATCAACATAATTATAACTATAGCAATTCTCATATTGTATCTTAATTATGGAATTATTTAAGCCTTCTTCTATTTAAGCCTTCTTCTTGAAAAGAAAAACATTTTTGAATCGTGGGTTCTTGGCCTCAAGCAAGCAAGCTTCTACAATTAAAAGCAAGATTACAATTAGGCCGAAAGCCTGAAACTGGTCGGCATACTCACTATACACCACATCCTGTGTGGTGCCCTTCTGAAGTTTTGCCAATTCACTGTTCAGTTTCTCCTGGGCGTCATTGGTATTGTCCACATGGATATATGATCCGCTGCCAACCTGAGCAAGACTACGACACATATCCTCATTGAGGGCCGACATAACAACATTGCCCGAAGCGTCCTTGAGATAATCGCCACCTACTGGGATTGGTGCACCCTTGGTGCTACCTATACCCAATATGAACACATTTATGCCCTTCTTGCGTGCAGCCTTCACTGCTTCCTCGGCACCACCCTCATGATCTTCACCGTCGGTAATGACAATAATGGCACGTCCTACCCCCTGCTGCTGTGTGAAACTGCTTGCCGAAAGATTGATGGCACGGGCTAAGTCGGTGCCCTGTGTTGTTATAAGCGACGGACTAATGTCATGAAGAAACATTTTGGCCGACACATAATCATTTGTAATAGGTAACTGCACGAAGGCATCGCCAGCAAAGACTACAAGACCTATCTTGTCGTTTGTGAAATTGTCGACAAGGCTCTCTACAAGCATCTTGCTCTTGTCGAGTCTCGACGGCACAACATCCTGGGCAAGCATAGAGTTGCTTATGTCCATGGCTATTATCGTCTCGATTCCATTGCGCTTGTCATTGGCTATTTTCGACCCCATTTGAGGACGAGCAAGCATAACAATCATAAGTGCCAATGCACTTATAAGTAGCCAAAACTTAACTGTAGGACGCCCTCTGGACACATCGGGCATCATTGCCGCCAACAGCTGTTTGTCGCCAAGACGCGACATCAGACGGCGACGTTTCCATAGATTATAGAATCTAAGTACGACAAGAAAGACTACGGCTACCAGCAGCCATAGATATGATGGGTCAGCAAATTTAAACATACTGTTTCGCTTTATGGTATTTTACGAAGTACTGTGTTTCTCAAGACTATCTCTACAAGCAGCAAGATGACAGCCAAGAGAAGGAACGGCTGGTAAGCCTCATAACGCTTTGAAAAACGCTTTACGTCCATCTTGGTCTTCTCAAGTGTATCGATGTCCTTGTAAATCTTTGACAACTCTTTGTTGTTGGTGGCACGATAAGAGCTGCCACCTGTTGTATGGGCAATTTCTTCGAGTGTCTTAGTGTCAATCTCTACAGGCATGTTTACATACTGTATACCTCCAGCCACTGGCACCGGGTAGGGAGCCACCTTATTTGTACCTACAGCGACAGTATAAACTCTTATGCCCATGCTCTTGGCAATCTCAGCACTCGTCATAGGAGAGATGTCGCCCATATTGTTACTACCGTCGGTAAGCAAGATTACCACCTTGCTCTTGGCCTTTGAGTTCTTCAGACGTGACACAGAATTTGCCAAGCCCATACCAATGGCTGTTCCGTCAGAAATGATGCCTCTGGCAGCAATGTCAGTACGCACCGACTGCATCATATACAACAGAGATGTATGGTCGGTAGTCATAGGACACTGTGTGAACGATTCGCCGGCGAAAATGGTAAGACCTATATTGTCGTTAGGACGTCCGGCTATGAATTCTGCAGCCACATTCTTAGCAGCCTCAAGACGGTTGGGCTTGAGATCTTCGGCAAGCATGGAAGTCGAAACGTCCATTGCAAGCATTATGTCAATGCCCTCTACCGACTTAGTATCCCACGCATTACGTGTCTGAGGACGAGCCAATACGCATACGAGCAATGTGTAGCAGATGCAATGCAACACCAACGGAACGTGCACCAGACGTGTACGCCATGTACAGTATCCGTAACGATAGGCTTCGGCTGTACTGACACGCATTGAGGGCACGCTTTTCTTACGATATAAAAGATACCATACAATGTACGGAATCAACAGTAAGATGAGTATAAAGTATTCTTTATTAGCAAATTCCATTGTCATTCGTTTTTCTTATTCCAGCAACAGCCATGCGTTGTAGACTATGTAAACCACCAGAACAAATGCTGCTATGCCAATCAGCCACAGTAACGACTTTATCACTCTGTGGTTCTTGTTGGTCTTCTTCTCGTCGTCGCTCAGCGTAGGCATAATCTTCTCCTCAGTCGGAACGTCGTCGCGTTTCGTCTTGTCAATAAAGTTTATGGCGTTGACGAGATTCATGTCCTTCTCGTTTAGCAATGAAGAATATTTGGCAAACTTCACCAAATCAGCTGTCATGAAGAGTTCCTGCAGTTCGTTCATCATACTCTCATCGCCATTGGCCTTGAGGTGCATTATAATCTCCGAACTTGTCATCTCCATAGCATTGAATCCGAAACGCTCCTTAATATACTTACGCAAAGCCTTGGTTAGCTTTGTGTAATATTCCTTCTGGTCATCGGTCGACTCAAAGTTCACCTTCTTAAGGTTTTCTATCTCATTGAGCGCTTTCTGATGTGGAGGTACAACCTTCACAATGCGTATCTTGGCTATGATTGGCTTGTTGTGCTTCAAACGTTGCAACAGATAGGCAAAAGCCAGACACAACACTATAACAGCAAGTGCCGACCACATCAGCGGAGTCCACTCGCTCCACATGAAAGGATTGTCCTGTATATCCTTGGGAGGGAAGAACTTTTCGGGATGAAGAGTGTCCACATCACATGTCACCACCTTGAGAGCAAGCTGGTTGGATGTGTAGACCTTACCGTTCACCTTCACCTTGACACCTGGCAACGGATACAGTTTCTCATCAAAACTTGTAAGCGTATATGAATGGCTCACCTTAAGAATGCCATCCGAGACAACTGGCTCGGACGATGTTTCTTCAAGCACTTCAACACCAGGAACATAATATTGCGAACGCTTGAAATGCGGGAACACTACGTTAGCTCCTTCTTTTGCCGACACTTCTACCGACAAATGAGCCTGCTGGCCTATAAGTATTGCTATGGAATCTATTTTTGACTCTACTGTCACGTCCTGAGCATTGCACACAGTGGCGCAGAACAGCAATGACAATATGTATGAAATGAATATCCTCATTATTTTTTATTTACGTTTTGACTGACTGTAAATATCTCTAAATACGCGATCCGAAAAGACGCATCATAGCTCTGACATAATCGTCGTTAGTCGCTACCGACACCCAGTCGATTTTCGAACGCGAGAAGACATCCTTCAGCTTTGCCTCCGATTCAGCCCAATATTGTGCATGCATTCGCTGCACCTTGCGGCTTGACGTGTCAAGATACATCTCGTGTCCTGTCTCAGCATCGACAATGCGCATCAAGCCTACATCAGGCAGTTTCTTCATCCATCCGTCGTACACCTGTATGGCCATAATGTCGTGCTTACGGCTGGCAATCTGCATTTGTCGCAAAAAGTCTTTATTGTCAAGAAAATCGCTGAGTACAAACACCGTAGCACGGCGCTTCATAGCTCGTGTGAAGAAAGCCATAGCTTCTCCTATGTCGGTTCTGGTGCTCTGCGGCTTGAAGTCGAGCATCTCACGTATAATATATAAGATATGCTTTCGCCCCTTCTTTGGAGGAATGAATTTCTCGATACGGTCGGAGAAGAAAATCACGCCAATCTTGTCATTGTTCTGGATTGCACTGAAGGCTATGGTTGCCGCAATCTCGACAGCCATATCCGACTTAGTGCAATGACGCGTACCGAACGAGAGAGACCCTGACACATCTATCATCAACATTACGGTAAGCTCGCGCTCCTCCTCAAAAACTTTGACAAACGGTTTGCGGAAACGCGCAGTAACATTCCAGTCAATGTCGCGAACGTCGTCGCCGAACTGATATTCACGCACCTCAGAGAAAGCCATTCCCCTACCCTTGAAGGCCGAATGATACTGGCCTGCAAAGATGTTCTGGCTGAGTCCGCGGGTCTTTATCTCAATCTTGCGGACTTTCTTTAATATTTCTGAAGTTTCCATTATAAATCGAATGATCGTTATACCCTTTTAGGGTACTTCAACCTTATTGATAATCTTTGATACTATGTCCTCGCTCGTCACATTGCTTGCCTCCGCCTCATACGAGAGGCCAATACGGTGGCGCATAACGTCGTGAACAACGGCACGTACGTCCTCAGGCACTACATAGCCACGATGCTTGATGAAGGCATAAGCACGGGCTGCCTTGGCAAGACTGATACTTGCACGTGGCGAACCACCAAACGTAATCATATCCTTGATTTCTGCCAGACCATACTTTTCGGGATAGCGCGATGCAAACACTATATCCGCAATATATTGCTCTATCTTCTCGTCAATATACACGTCCTCAACTACGGCACGAGCCTTCATTATCTCCTCTGCAGTAGTCACTGGCAGCACGTTTTTGAGCTCGCCCTTGATATTCTCACGAATAATCTGTTTTTCCTCTTCCAGTGTAGGATAACCAATTACCACCTTAAGCATGAAACGGTCGACTTGAGCCTCAGGCAACTGATATGTTCCCTCCTGCTCAATAGGGTTCTGTGTAGCCATAACGAGGAAAGGCTTAGGCAAAGCAAATGTCTGCTCGCCGATTGTTACCTGATGTTCCTGCATTGCCTCAAGCAGTGCACTCTGCACCTTGGCTGGCGCACGGTTAATCTCATCGGCCAATACGAAGTTGGCAAACACAGGACCCTTCTTCACATGGAAAGACTCGTCCTTCTGCGAGTAGACCAATGTACCAATAACGTCGGCTGGCAAGAGGTCGGGAGTAAACTGAATACGGCTGAAGTCTGCGTCTACAAGACTTGACAATGTCTTGATGGCAAGTGTCTTTGCCAATCCCGGAACACCCTCCAGCAGGATGTGTCCATCACTAAGAAGCGATATAAGCAACGACTCTACAAGGTGCTTCTGGCCTACGATTACCTGGTTCATACCGGTCACCAAATTGGTGACAAAACTGCTTTGCTGTTCTATCCGGGCATTAAGTTGGCGGATATCTATTGATTCTGACATTTCAGTAATAATTAATTTTCTAAATTCATTAAACATAGGTCTTACGACCTTTTTCACACGCAAAATTACATAAATAATATCTCTAAGGCGAAATATAGAGTCTAAAATATATTAAATATGTCACATTTTTTTACTACTACGGATTGATGCAATCCAAGTTCAAACCGAACGAAGCAGTCAATTCCTCATATATGCGCTGCACGGGCAGCCCCATTACATTATAGAAACTACCCGAGATAGACTCAACCCCAACCAAGCCAATCCACTCCTGAATGCCATAGGCTCCAGCCTTGTCGTAAGGTTTGAAATGGTCTACATAGAAATCAATCTCACCATCCGTGAGATTTTTGAATTTCACGTCGGTAGACACAGAGAATCGGCTTTGCTTGCTGTCCGTTCTTATGCATACACCAGTTATTACATGATGAGTCTTGCCGCTTATTTCGCGCAGCATACGGCAGGCATCCTCACGATCATGAGGTTTGCCCAAGATGTCATGTCCTACGACTACTATTGTGTCAGCCGTAATAAGGAGTTCGTCAGAAGCTATCGAATAGGCCGACGATTTCTTCGACGCGATATATTCGGCAACATCCTTCGATGGCAGGTTGTCGGGATAGGACTCGTCTATGCCACTCATCACCCTCACTTCAAAATCAAGTCCTAGTTGATTGAGCAATTCCTTCCTACGGGGCGAATTACTTGCCAGTATAATTTCCATTGTATATTTCTTTATATTATTTTAATTACAATCTCATTACCTTATTTATTATATTGTTTCATGCCAATTTAGCTTTCTACCAACCAAAAGCAGCATCTTCATTTAGCCATTTGCCTTGCGCCCGCAGCACCTGTTCTATTACGTCGCGCCCCACGCCATGACCGCCTATTCGGCCACTTATATATGTACTAATGCTCTTAATATCGTCGCAAGCATCATTGGGGCAGCACGCACAGCCAACACGCTTCATCACTTGATAGTCGGGAATGTCATCGCCAACGAACATCACCTCCTCGTCTTCCAGACCATATCGCTGTAGCAGTTCGTCGTAAGCCATAATCTTGACGCCAGCACCCATACATATGTCCTTCACGCCAAGCCCCTCATAGCGTTTGCGTACAGCTGCCGTGTTGCCCCCCGTGATAATGGCAATGCGCAATCCAACCTTACATGCAAATTGAATGGCATAGCCGTCCTTTATGTTCACCGTACGAAGTGGTTCGCCTTCGGAACTTAACAATATAGTCTCAGCCGAGAGTACACCATCGACATCAAACAGGACAGCCTTGATTTTCTTCAAATCGTAGTTTATCATGATTTTCTCGATACTAAGTTTTACTTACCCGATTCTAATTTCTTATTACTTTGCTGTTCGGCTATTATTTCCGACATTTTGATGTATAGTTTCTGCACACTTTCGTTGTCGGCTAGCATTGCAACCTGTGAATCTAGAATATTCTTGTCGCCACGTACTGCCGGACCAGTCTGAGCATCAATTGGAGCCAATGTCCCCAACTTGCTTATTGTTTCTTCAAGCAATGGCTGTAGAACAGTGAAATCCAATCCATTACGACGCAATATACCATCAGATACAACATAACAGGCATTGCTGAAATTGCACGCAAAAACAGCAGCAAGATGCAACCATTTACGGTCGTCGCTCGTCATGTAGTGAACATTATTCGATATAGCCGATGCCAATTTCATAATAATCTTTGTAGAAGTTTTATTATTTCCTTCAACAAAACATGGTATTTTCTTAAAGTCCAATTCTTTATCCTTACTAAATGTCTGCATAGGATAAAGCACGCCACAACTATCACAAAGATCATTAAACACATCCAAACCAACACTACCAGACGTATGCATAAACACAGTCTGACAGCGGCCTTTGCATAACTGTGCGGCAATGTCCTTGACATATCTGTCCTTCACACTGATTATACAGGCATCGGCATCTGTAATTATGTCGTCAAGACAATTCGTATACAAACATCCAACACTCTCAGCCAAAGCTTGAGCCGACTCCGTCGTGCGGCTCCAAATCTGAGTTGGCGGCAACCCAGCCCGTTTCAAAGCCAGAGCAATATGCGTAGCAACATTGCCAGCTCCAATGATTATAATTCTCATTTTACTATTAGTTTTTATCTGCTTCACGCTGCATTATCAAATGCTAACAGGTACAAAAGTAGGCATTGTTTTGCAAAAACCACAGGCATATTGCCAATTTTTAAAAAAGATTTGCTATTTTTGCCAACTGAAAGAAAATGGCCCTAACCAAGCCTTAAATTGTAAAATAATTCGTAAGCAATATCATTTATGAAAGCTCTTAAAGACCGAATTCTAAAAGACGGGAAATGCTATCCTGGTGGCATTCTCAAAGTAGACAAATTCATAAACCATCAGATGGACCCCAATCTGATGAAAGACATCGCAGTGGAGTTTATCCGCCGATTTGCATGCACCAAGGTCAACAAGATTCTTACCATCGAAGCATCGGGTATAGCCCCCGCTATCATGATGGGATTTCTTATGAATCTGCCCGTGGTATTTGCAAAAAAGAAGAAGCCAAGCACTATGGGCAATATGCTCGCCACTAAGGTGACATCATTCACCAAGCAGCGCGAGTATGACGTAATCATCAGCCGCGACTACCTCACCGCCGACGACCACGTACTTTTCATTGACGACTTTCTCGCCAACGGCAACGCTGCCAAGGGTATCATCGACCTCTGCCAACAGGCAGGAGCCACACTCGAAGGCATGGGATTCATCATTGAGAAAGCATTTCAGGACGGAGGCAAATTTCTCAGAGAGAGCGGCATAAGAGTAGAGTCGCTCGCTATCATCGAATCGCTCGACAACTGCGAAATAAAACTTCACGAGCAGTAATTTTTTGAGCCAAAAACAATAAGAGGCTATGGTGTCACGCAGCTGGACATCATAGCCTCTTGCCAATAGCCATAACCCAGAAACACAAATGACCTCTGCGCTACACTTGACATTCAACCCCCCAATAACAAGAAGCAACAAGCGGGTTCTTGCGTCATTACTTATAGATCAGACACTGAGTATGGGAGGATGTCATGAAAGCATATTACATGCCGACGACATTGACCAAATACTTCCACGAGCCTTCAAGCATAAACACCAGCAGGTGGTTCGCGCCAAGACACGCGCCGAAGTATTCACCCCAGCATGGATTTGCAACGCCCAAAACAACCTTATCGACGAGCAATGGTTCGGTCGTCCCAATGTTTTCAATGTCGAAACAGTGACAGCAGATGGCTGTCACGTATGGGAATCCACAACACAACCTATAGTATTCACAGCCGACAAACCATGGCTGAAATACGTGCAGAGTCGACGAATTGAATTTACCTGTGGCGAAGCCCCTTATCTTGCAAGCAGATACGACACCACATCTGGGTTAGAAATTCCCCTAAATAAACGCATAGGTATTCTCGACCGAAAATTCAGAGTAATCAACGAAAACACGCCACACACCGCCAACGAAAACTCCCGACGCATATGGCTAAACAAAGCCTTCATGGCGCTGCAATCGACATACGGATTCGACATGCAACACGACAATGTTTTCCTTGCAAGAGAAAACATATTCAACACATTCTGTGACTACTATCTTGAACGGTGGCAAAAACTGCCTCGTATCGAGATAATGCTCAAAGCCGCCGAAATAATCACATGGAACATATGGCAAATGGATGGTGTCAAGTATACAATACCCGACACCGAACTCCCCTGCTATATCATGTCATGGAAAGGAGCATCGCCACTCAAAGGCGACAAATTAATGTTTAAACGACTGATTAGTAAACAAATATAATGGACTCAAACAATAATATTGATTTTAGAAGCGAACAGCAACAGGCCATAGCTCAAACTGTCAGATACTTCAAGCGCAAGCACAACATGCTGTGGAATGCAAAGATGCGTTTCGGCAAGACATTGTGTGCACTTGAAGTGGCACGCCAATGCGGCTACCGTCGCACACTCATCCTCACACACCGTCCAAACGTGCGTGAAGAATGGTTTTGTTCGCTACAAAAACTTGGAATGACCGACTGGCTCTACGGATGCAAGCGTCAGCAGGCTCTACCACTTACAATGCAATCGGCTGATGCCCTATCATTCGAAGCCCTTGAGGCACAAGCACAAAAGGACATCAATGTCCATTATGTATATTTCGCATCAATGCAGGACTTGCGTGGCTCATGTCGCGTCAACAAACAGAAAGGCATTGAGAAGAACAATGACATATTCAGCACACAGTGGGACCTTATGATTGTCGATGAGGCACACGAAGGCGTCTACTCACGACTCGGACAAGAAGTGATTGCTGCATTCCTGCAAAACCGCTCGCTGCATACACTATATCTCTCAGGCACACCCTACAACATTCAACGAATGTTCGACACACGCGAAGTGTTTCATTGGGACTACACCATGGAGCAGCAAGCAAAACAGCAGTGGACAAGTCTTCACCCCAACACTACCAATCCGTATGAGGGTTTGGCACAGATGAACATACTTACCTACGACATCTCTGACAAAATGCGAAGCCTGACAAAGGCTGACGGACTGAACTTTGCCGAGTTGTTCCGCACCGAGACAACCGTTGACAACACATCACGATTTGTACACGAGGCTGACGTGCGTAAGTTCATCACACTCATCGGCAAAGACAGCAACGACAAGACACAGCCCTATGCCAACGCTTATCTGCAACCATCGCTCAACCACACCCTTTGGTATGTACCGGGAGTAATGGCAGCCAAATGCCTGGCAGAGATTCTGGGCGAAGACTCACCTACCAACCCCTTCAGCGAATACACCATTGTCAATGTAGCTGGCAACGGCGAAGCTGGCTCCGACCGTCTCGACATTTACGAACAGACAAGATTTGAGCGAAGCGCACTGGAGAGAGTGAAAACTGCTGTGACACAGCACGACAAAACCATCACCCTATCGTGTGGTCGTCTCACTATGGGCGTGTCCATTCCCGAATGGAATGCCGTACTTATGCTCGCAGGAAGCGCCGAGACAGGAAGTATGCGCTATTTTCAAACTATATTCCGTTGTCAGAGTCCTTACACCGACAGAAACGTCAAGCATAAATGCTTCGCCATCGACTTCGCACCGAAGCGCACACTCACTGTTGTCGACCAGTATATCAATAACAACACCTCGACTAATGATGCTGACGAGCGCCGACAGAAACTTACCGATTTTCTACACTACTGTCCACTCGTAGAGATAAAGCATGGCAAACAGACTGTATACAATACAGAAAGTTTCATACAAAGCATCAACTCTACATATTCTGAAACGCTTATACGCAACGGTTTCCGTGACGACTGCCTCTATGGCAATCTTGACAATCTGCGACAGCAGGACATGAAACTTCTCGACCAAGTGGCAGAAGCAATGGTTCTGGGTGTATTGGCTGAACGCCAGCGCAACAAGGAGACACTCACCAAGAACCCACGCAAGAAAACTGCCGCCACAAAGAACAATACAAAGAAAACTGAACTCTCAACAAGCGAGAAGGAAGCTGTTGCGGCAGCACGCGAGGCATCAAGCAGACTGACACCACGTCAGCGTGCACTGGCCATTCTTAGCCAGATTTCCACTCGTCTGCCACTTATGATTTATGGCACAGTAGACAACGTAGAGGGACTTACGCTCGACTCGTTCATAAAGAGTATTGACCCCGATTCGTGGCGCGAATTCATGCCAACAGGAATCACGCTGCGCATGTTCGAACGACTCAAGCACTTCTATCGAGAAGACATCTTCGTAGCCACAGCCAAAGCTATCGTGGCACGACTACATAAAGCCGACTCACTGTACGTGCCCGATCGAATCAACTGCATAGCACAGATACTGTCTGATTTCTGCTATCCCGACCGTGAGACCATACTCACACCATGGCAAACCGTCAACCGACATATGGCAGACACATTGGGCGGCTACTGCTTTTTCGACAACAGTTTCGGCAAGATGCTGTCCGAACCACGATTTGTCTACAACGGAGACGCAACACAGCACACAATGATGAATCCAAAGGTGCGAGTGCTCGACATTGCTTCTAAGACCGGACTATACTCGCTCTATGTGGCATACTCGCTCTACAAACTGCGCAGCAGCCAGTCGCAGGGACTCTTCGACACACTCACCGATGACGAGGCTCAGCAGCTATGGGACGATATTGTGTCGAACAACATTTTTGCCGTATGCCGCACTCGTATGGCCGACCGTGTCACACGACGCACACTGATGGGATACCGCGACAACAGCAACATCAACATATGCCACATGGCCGATATGAACTCACAAGTGATACTCTACAAGCGTAAGTTCATACGCACCGTCACCGACCCGCACAACTTCTCGAGCAACAAGAAAATGAAACAACTGAAATTTGACGCAATAATAGGCAACCCTCCCTATCAGGTCAACATCGGCACACAGAAAGACAACTATGGCATACCGCTCTACAACCACTTTGTAGACACCGCTCGCGAGATGAATCCCGACTACATCTCGATGATTATGCCCTCACGATGGTTCACTGGCGGACGAGGGCTTGACAGTTTCCGACAGTCGATGCTGGCAGACCATCACTTGCGCTCCATATCCGACTTTGTCGATTCAAAGGAATGTTTCCCCACAGTTGACATTTCGGGAGGTGTCAACTACTTCCTTTGGGACAAGAAGCACAATGGCAGCTGTACATTCACCAACACCCTATACGGCAAGATGCAGACGTGCGAGCGCAACCTCGACCAATACCCTATCTTCGTTCGTAACAACGAGGCTCTGACACTCATTAACAAGGCGGCTTCAAACAATGCATCTATGCTCAACACCATAGTATGTGGACAAACACCATTCGGCTTCGTCACTACGTTCCGAGGTTCTGCTAATCCCGAAACCGATGCCGACACCTTATTGCTGAAGTCGAGCGGTAACGACAGCTATGTACTGCGCAGCGAAGTAAAGAAGAACGCGCAACTCATCGACCTCCATAAGGTTGTATTCTCAAAAGCCACCTGCGAGCATGCCGGCACCCCCGACCGTAACGGACAGTTCCGCATACTCTCGTCGCTTGCTATCCTAGACCCTGGCACGGTGTGCACACAGAGCTATCTGGTAGGAGGAGCTTTTGCCGAAGCCGACGAGGCAGCCAACTATATGACATATCTGAAGACAAAGTTTGTACGCTTCCTCATGCTTCAGACCATCACCTCACAAGACCTCTCGCCAGAGAAATTTATGTTTGTCCCCTCGCAGGATTTCACTACAAGTTCAGACATTGACTGGACTCAAGAGATTACTCTTGTCGACCAACAGCTTTACAGAAAATACAAACTGACGGACGACGAAATAATATTGATTGAAAAAACAATCAAACCATTCTAACCACTGTAGTGATACTATAGTTTTCTTTTGGGACAACCCCTTACAAACGAAACAAAGCCGCTGATTTTTCAGCGGCTTTGTCATTTTGTTTATTCCGGTATTATTGATTTATCCGAAATTATCGTACATTATGCTCTCAGGATCTACGCCGAGCGAGTCGAGATAGTCTGTAACTGTCTTGATAAGCATAGGAGGTCCGCAGAGATAGTACTCGCAATCTTCGGGAGCCTCGTGATCCTTCAAGTAGGTGTCGCGGATACAGTTCACAGCAAATCCCTCGTAATACTTCACACCCTGAGCATCTGCTACAGGATCCTTGCGGTCGAGCGAGAGATGGAAATGGAAGTTGGGGAATTCCTTCTCCAGTTCCCAGAAGTCCTCAAGGAAGAAGGCTTCACCAAGAGCACGTGCACCATAGAAGAAGTGGAGCTCACGGTCTGTTGTGTGCAGCGTCTTTGTCATGTGCATAATCTGGGCACGGAGCGGAGCCATACCAGCACCACCACCAATCCATATCATCTCCTTGCCCGAAGTGAAGTTAGGATGGAAGTCGCCATAAGGACCTGACATCATAACCTTGTCGCCCGGCTTCAACGAGAATATGTAAGAAGAGGCGATACCCGTAGGTACGTTCTGGAAGCCCACCTGCGGACGTGGCAGGAACGGAGTTGTGGCGATACGCACGGTGAGGGTGATGATGTCGCCCTCGTCGGGATAGTTGGCCATTGAGTAAGCACGCACAGTCGGGTTGGGGTTGTGGGCCTTGAGCGAGAAGATGTTGAACTTCTCCCATGTGCCGATGTAGTCCTTGCCAATGAGGTCCTTGTCGAAGTCCTTGTCGTAGTCGATGCAGTCGTATGCAGGAATCTTGATCTGAGCGTAAGAGCCAGGAACGAAGTCCATGTGCTCGCCCGGAGGCAATGCCACCTTGAACTCCTTGATGAACGAAGAAACGTTCTTGTTGGAGATAACCTCGCACTCCCATTCCTTAACACCCATAACCGAATCGGGCACCTTAATCTTCATGTCCGACTTCACCTTGCACTGGCAACCCAAACGCCAGTTGTCCTTGATTTGCTTGCGTGTGAAGTGAGGCTTCTCGGAGTCGAGAATCTCGCCGCCACCCTCAAGCACCTGAACCTTACACTGGCCGCAGCTTGCCTTACCGCCACAGGCTGAAGGCAAGAAGATGCCGTTCTCGTTGAGTGTATTCATCAACGACGAGCCCTGAGGCACGTTGATGGTCTTGTCGCCATTGATTTCGATATTGACATTGCCGCTCGGGCTGAGGAACTTCTTAGCTACGAGCAGAATGACAACCAAGAGGAGTATCACAACAAGGAAAACTCCGATACTTGCAAATATAAATGATGTATTCATAACGTTGAGTCCTCCTTATTATATTTTAAGACCAGAGAAGCACATCATGGCCATTGCCATGAGTCCTACGGTGATGAATGTAATGCCGAGACCCTGAAGAGGCTTTGGCACATCGCTGTACTGCATCTTCTCGCGGATGGCACCCATGGCTACGATGGCCAAGGTCCAACCGATACCGCTACCAAGGGCATAAACAAGAGCGTCGACAACGTTGCCGATGTACTGCGAGTTGGAAGGGTCAAGATTGATACGCTGCTGCATGAAGAGCGAAGCACCCATGATGGCACAGTTAACGGCGATAAGAGGCAAGAAGATACCGAGAGCCGCATAAAGCGACGGAGAGAACTTCTCTACTACCATCTCTACCAACTGCACGATGCCAGCAATAACGGCAATGAAGAGGATGAAGCTCAGATAGGAAAGGTCTACGCCCTCAATAAGACAGTCGGGACCCAACACCTTAGTCTGCAACAGATAGTCGACAGGCACAGTGACGAGCAACACGAATGTCACGGCAAGACCCAATCCCAATGATGTCTTCACGTTCTTCGACACGGCAAGGAACGAACACATACCGAGGAAGAAGGCGAATATCATGTTGTCCACAAAAATGGACCGGAAGAAAAGGCTAATTAAATGTTCCATTGTTTACTTCTGATTATTTTTCTTTGTAAAAGTAAGCTCTATGAATCCATATTACGCATCCCAAGAGGATGAGTGCCATGGCGGGCATTGTCATCATACCATTGTTGATGTAGCCTGCGTCGTAAACTCCCTGAGGAATGAGCTGGAAGCCGAGCAATGAGCCACGGCCAAGAAGCTCGCGCACGCCGCCAACCACCACAAGGATGTAGGCATAGCCAAGACCGTTGCCCACACCGTCGAGGAACGATGGCCAAGGCTTGTTCTGCATGGCGAAGGCCTCAAGACGACCCATGAGGATACAGTTGGTGATGATAAGACCCACGTAGACAGACAGCTCCACGCTCACGTCGTAGACGAAAGCTTTGAGAATCTGGCTCACGATGGTAACGAGAGCGGCAACAACCACAAGCTGCACGATGATACGGATGCGGTTAGGTATGGTGTTGCGGATGATTGAGATAATCACGTTGGCAAATGCTGTAATCACTGTCACGGCAAGACCCATAACGATGGCAGGCTTGAGCTGGGATGTCACGGCGAGAGCCGAGCAGATACCGAGCACCTGTACGAGGATAGGGTTGTCGAGGTTCAGAGGATTGGTGAATGCAGCCTTATTCTCTTTTGAAAACAAACTCATAATCTTGTTCCTCCTCCTTATTTAGATGTTAAGAATTTTGTGTACTCACCGAGGCCGTTCTTGAGCATGTCGCTCACACCGTTACAAGTAAGTGTTGCGCCTGTCACGGCGTCGCACTGGGTTGTAGGATCGCTAACCTCGTTCTTCTTCACTACCGAGAGAGCCACGCCTTCCTTGCCTGCGGCAAAGACATGCTTGCCCTTGAACTGATCCTGCCATTTGCGAGAATCCTTGATTTCGGCACCAAGACCAGCGGTCTCGCCCTCGTGGTTGAAGTAAGCTCCATATACGGTCTGCTTGTCGGCGTTCAGGGCAATGTATCCGCTGATGCCGCCCCAAAGACCCATACCGTAAACAGGGATGACGTACTTGGTCTCGCCATCAACGTTGCACACGTAGAGAGCAAGCTTGCCTTCCTTGGTAGAAGTGCTGTTGCAGAGGAAGCCAGCTTCTGTGCCACCCTGCTTTCCAGCCTCAACCTCCTCGCCGTTGCGGTCGATGATCTTGTCGGCTGTAACCACCTTATTATATTGTTCTGTAGCCTCAGCTCCGTCGATGTCGCGGATGTTGAGGGCTGCGAGAATCTGTTTCTTCTTGTCGAGAGCCACGTTCTCGTCCTGCTGCGGTTTGAGTGTAGAAGACACGAAGGCAAGCAGGAACGCTACGACAACTACGATAACGACAGAATATATGATTGTGTAGGAGTTTGAACTGGTGTTCAGCCCCTTCTTCTTTGTTTCTTCCATATTCCGATAATGGTTATTTGTTGGTTAAACGTTTCATTCGCTTGGTGATGTTCTTCTGTACTACACAGTAGTCGATGAGCGGAGCGAACATGTTCATGAAGAGGATGGCGAGCATCATACCTTCTGGATAACCAGGGTTCATAACGCGGATGATAACTGCCATAATGCCGATGATAGCGCCATACCAGTACTGTCCACATTGTGTGCGGGCTGATGTAACGGGGTCGGTAGCCATGAATACAGCACCGAAGCAGAAACCACCCAATACGATGTGCTCATACCATGCGATTGGAGTCATGCCAAGAGCTTCGAATGTGTAGGCAGCAATAGCACCACCAACGAACACGCTCAGCATAGTGCGCCATGATGCGATGCCTGTCCAAAGCAGGATGACAGCACCAATAGCAATGGCAATAACGCTTGTCTCGCCTATTGAACCAGGGATAAGACCTGTAATCATGTCGCAAAGACTGTTGTTGACAGCTGCTCCCTGAGCAATTTCACCAAGCGGAGTAGCGCAGGTGAATGTATCAGGCAGAGTGTTGCCAAGTCCGAAGATTGTGTCGTTAGCCACCCATACTGCGTCGCCACTCATCTTAGTAGGATAAGAGAAGAAGAGGAACGCACGTGTAACGAGAGCCACGTTGAAGATATTCATACCGGTACCACCGAAAATCTCCTTACCGATAACTACGGCAAAGGCTACGGCAATGGCAAGAGCCCACAACGGACAGCCTACGGGGATGATGAGCGGGATAATGATACCCGAAACAAGGAAGCCCTCCTGAATTTCCTCGCCCTTCCACTGTGCCCAGGCAAACTCGATGCCGAGACCTACCACATAGCTGACGATGATTTTAGGAAGCACCTGCAATGCTCCATAGATAAACATTGAGAAGAACGAAGCGTCAGCCAAAGCGCCGGCAGCCTTATAGTTCTGGAATCCCACGTTGTACATACCGAACAGCAAAGCCGGAAGCAACGCTATTACTACGAAGCTCATGATTCGCTTCGAGTCGATGGCGTCGTGAATGTTTACACCGGTCTTGGATGTCTGGTTGGGTACAAACAGGAAAGTCTCAAAGCCGTCGAACAAGCTGCGGAAAGCGTGGAGTTTTCCATTAGGCTCGAAATTCGGCTTGATGTCGTTAAGATATTTTCTTAGAAAATTCATACTTTTCTCTTTGTAATTAAATTAAATGTTAAGCATTCTCCTTGCGGAGCATGTCGAGACCCTGACGCACGATGTGCTGAAGTTCGAGCTTTGAAGAGTCTACAAACTCAGCCACGGCAAAGTCCTCAGGAGCTACCTCATAGATGCCAAGCTGCTCCATGCGGTCGATGTCGCCGGCTATTATGGCCTTGATGAGATATTCGCCATAGATGTCCATAGGTAGCACCTTATCGTACTCGCCACTCATAATAATGTGGCGCTCGCCACCTTTCACACGAGCATCGAGGCTGTACTCCTTGTTCTTGCCCAAGAGCCATGAGAAGTAGCTACGATTGACCGAGAAGTCGTTGGTACGCGGAAGTATCCATCCCAACATCTCATCAACATTGTCGCCCTCAGGAATTGCTGTAATCTCCGAAGTGTGACCACCTACGAAGTCCTCAGCTGTACACTTGCGACCTGTCAACGGGTTACCGTTAATGATGCGCACATGCTCGGTTGAAGCGAGCTTGCCTTCCAGAAGACTTGCGATGGGCTGACCTACGAGCA
This sequence comes from uncultured Prevotella sp., assembly GCA_905193385.1. Lineage (GTDB taxonomy): Bacteria > Bacteroidota > Bacteroidia > Bacteroidales > Bacteroidaceae > Prevotella. Next base: position 31,745 of record CAJJOL010000023.1, read on the forward strand.
CCTCAGCATAAGCTGGGATATTTACCTCACTACCTGCTACTGCTACAAGACGACGAAGGTCTACCTTGCCCGTGTTGAACAGTCGACCGAAGAAGATAACGGCTGTCGGGTCTACAGTCCAAACCACCTCACCCTTGTTGACAGGAGCGATGTTGTTCACCTGAACGCCTACGTTACCAGCAGGACATGGTCCGTCGAATACGTTCACCTCAACGTCCTTGGCTGATGTCAAGGCAGAACTTGTCTGCTGTGCACCAATACCGAGATAAGTCTTGGCAATCTTCGACAGAGCGGTCAAACCAGTCTGGAAGTCGTTCTCGTTGCCTTGCAGTTCAAACTCGAAGTTGCCTGCGAGAGGCATGTCGCGCAAAGCGCTTACGAAGATAGCGCGAGGCTTCTGGTCGGGAGTTGTTGACACAGCATAAGGCAGCTGGTTAATGTAGCCGAACAATCCGGCTTCAAGCAGAGCCTTAACTACGGCATCACCATCGAGCGAAGCCACCTGTTTCTGACCGAAGTCAACAAACTGCTGATCCTTATCAGCCTCTACGACAACGCGCAATACCTTGCGACGGTCGCCTCTGACAACTGCCTGCACTACTCCACTCACGGGTGAGGCGAACTTGACGTCAGTCTGCTTCTTGTTGACAAACAGAGCGTCGCCAGCCTTCACGTGGTCGCCTTCGCGAACTACCACCTTCGGGATCATGCCTACAAAGTCATCAGGTACAAGGGCGTACTGGGCAGCAGCCTTTACCGGAAACTTCTGCTCAGCAGCCTTTCCCTTAAGGTTGATATCCAAACCCTTACGTAACTTAATTACATTTGCCATAAATATAAAAAATGATAAGATTTTTGCTGTTATTTGGTTTTTGCCATATTTCATGGTTTTATGGCTCCAAAGTTGCCCACAAAATTAACAAAAATTTGTGAGGTAAAGATATAAAAAGCCTTAATAATTAACCATATTAAGGCCGTTATTATACGTTTTACACAATCTTAATTCATTAATCTACAATAATGACATTTCGACTTTGCAAAATCCTACCAAAATTTATCAAAACACGCACAAAATGATGCAAATCAAGAACTATATGAATTTGCAGCCACAACAAAGGTTGTATGAAATCCTGCCACTGGTGTTTCGGCAAGCCAAAGGTCGCCCTCTTGCGCCAGCATCATCTGTCGTGAAAGGGGCAGTCCGATGCCAGTACCCGAAGGTTTTGTCGTGAAGAAAGGCACAAATATCTCGCGCGCCTCCTTAGGCGGTATGTGTGGAGCGTCGTTGCTGACCAACAGTAGCGTGCGCGTGTCGTCATAATCCAGGCGCAGGTCGATGTTGCGAGCGCCAGCCTCTATTGCATTCTTCGTAAGGTTTACCATAACCTGTCGCAACATTCCGCTGTCGGCACTCACACGTTCCTGGCTATTGCCAATATTCACGTGCCACACAATCGAGGGATAGAGCGTGCGCAGACTTCTTGTCAGTCCGTCTATACTCACCTCTTCTATATGCGGAGCCTGTAGTTGTGTCAGTTTGCGATAGCTTTCTACGAAGGTCTGCAGATTTATGCTTGTATCGCGAATAGCCTGCATTCCCTCTTCAAGAGGGGTTCCCTTCACGAGAGGCGAACTGATGTAAGCTTGTGTTATGCTCGATATAGGAGCCACGGCATTCATAATCTCGTGGGTAAGCACACGCGTCAGCCGTTGCCACGACTCCACCTCGCTGCGTGCCAACAGTCGGTTTATCTCGCCACTCATTTCGTTGAGAGCCGCCTGAAGGTCGCGCTCACCATGAAACATACGATTGTCGGGCAGACGAAAGGTGAAGTCGCGATTGCGTATTGCCTCGCGCATCAGCCTTACCCTTAGCGAGAGAAGCCGTTGGTGGCTCCATTGCCATATCAGCAGCATGACAATAATCAGCACCAGTAGTATTATAATATAATAAGGAGTAATTTCCATCGGTCCTGTCCCTTAAGTCGTTTATTTCTTAAGTTTCTTGTATAGCGTCTGTCGGGTTATTCCCAGCATCTCAGCAGCCTTGCTCATGTTGCCGCGACATTGTTCTACAGCCCGTTGCACGTGTTCCTGCTCCATCTGGTCGAGCGGCACCACCTCACGATTGCTGTCTATGGCATCACGCAGAACGCCTATTAGCTTGTCGTTGTCCCAAGGTTTGGTAACGAAATCGGCTGCTCCATACTTCAGTCCGTTCACAGCCAGCTGTACGTCGGCATAGGCTGTGATGAGCACCACGGGCGTATTGGGGTGCAGCTTCTTTATTGTGCGCAGCCAGAACAGTCCGTCCTGTCCCGTATTCACTCCTAGCGAGAAGTTCATGTCGAGCAGCACAGCATCAACATTCTGTTCATTTGCAAGCGTAGCCACAAGCATGTCGGGCGAGGTCAGAGTCACGACATGTTCGAATTCAGCTGCAAGACAAATCTTAAGGGCCGTAAGAATGGCAGAGTTGTCGTCGACAACTACTATTGTACTATATGGATAGTTCATATTTTCATCAATTTGTTTTAACCACTTACAAAAGTACAAAATTAATTGTATGATTTTCATACACTTTTTTACTAATCTCGCCAAAACCATCCATTTTCTTCACTTTCTATTGTTATTAGCCTTTTGTTTATTCATAATTTTGTGGTGTAAAAAAAATAATTCACAACAATATGAAGCGACTATTCCTATCCATATTCACCATTGCAGCAGGCGTAAGCATTTACGCCTCCGAGCCGTGGACTGTAGAGCGTTGCATGCAGTATGCCTCCGAGCACAGCCATACTGTACGTCAGCAACAGTTTGCCCTTGACGACAGCCGTGCCATCAAGACACAGGCCATTGGTGCCTTTCTCCCCAGTGTCTACGGCTCAACGAGTGTGCAAATCAACTTCGGACGCGCTATCAATCCCGAGACCAACACCTACACCGACATCAGTACATTATACAATGGCTACGGTCTGCAGGCATCGCTCACCGTCTTCGACGGACTCCAACGCTACAACCAGCTGCGCATGGCTAAGGCGAATGTGGCAATGGGGCGTAGTGGCATTATGGCAGAGAAAGACGATGTGGCACTCAAGGTGTACAAGGCTTACATGGACCTCGCGTATTGTCTTGGAGCCATCGACCACACATCGAAGAAGCGTGACGAAAGCCTCGCCCTGCTCCATCAGACTGAGGTAATGGCCGAAGTAGGCCAAAAGAGCGATGCTGATGTGGCGCAGATGCGAGCCACGCTTGCTGCCGACGAATATGAGCTGACCCACATGCAGAGCCAGACCATCAAGGCACGCCTCGCATTGCAACAGATCATGAACTTCCCAGCCGACTCCACGCTCTACATTGTTCAGCCGTCATTCCACACCGAACCAGCAGTTACCGAGAACCCGGCTCAGATATCCGAATACGCTGCAATGACAAACCCACGCATCGTCAAGGCGCAACAGGCCATAGAGGCAGCCCGCTTCAATCTGCGTGCTGCACGTGGCGCATTACTCCCCTCGCTTGCTCTCTCAGGTGGCGTGTCCACCTCGTACTATAAAAACCTGAACAATGGAGTACACGCCTCATTCTTCTCTCAGTTCAAGAACAACACTGGCGAATATGTAGCCCTATCGCTCTCCATCCCACTCTTCAGCCAGCTCTCCACATCATCTACAATTCGTCGACGCAAGATAGCTCTCAGTCAGGCTCGCGAAAACCTTGAATACGAGCAGTCTGAACTCCATCGCATCATAGTCGAAGCTTCTGCCGACGTAGACAATAGCACCAAGGAAGTGTTCAAGATGCAGGAGCAGGTAGAGGCTGACAGCCTTGCGGCTCATCTCACCACACGCAAGTATGAGGAAGGACTCGCCTCGTCGATAGACGTTAAGACAGCTGCCGTTACATTGTTGCAGAGCCGAGTGAAACTGCTGCAAAGCCAGCTGACCATGGCTTATAACAAAAAACTATTAGCATATTATAAAGGAGAAAAATTATGGACCGACCAATAGAAAAGAAATCATTACAGCGTCGCTACATCGTCATCATTGCGGGTTGCGTGGCAGTAGCATTGCTGCTTGCGTGGATCGTCTTAGGCAGCACAGCAAGCACCATGACCATCGACAGCAACGAAGTGACTGTGAGCGACGTGACACGTGGCAAGTTTGACGACTACGTGCGTCTTAACGGACAGGTGGTGCCCATCCAGGTAGTGCAGATATCGCCCGAGGAGGGCGGCATCGTCAGAGAGAAGGTGATAGAGGAAGGCACACGCGTCAAGAAGGGCGATGTCATTCTGCGTCTTAACAACAGCAATCTCGACCTTCAAATTCTAAATGCCGAGGCTGAGCTTGCCGAAAAGCAGAATCTTCTGCGCAACACACAGGTAACAATGCAGCAAGACAGATTGAACAACCGCACAGAAAAAGCCACGCTCGATATGGACTGCGAGCGAAAGTTGCGTGCCTATCAGCAGAACTCACGCTTGTATAAGGAGCGACTCATAAGCAAGGAGGTTTTTCTGCAAAGCCGTGAAGACTACAACCTCGCCCTGCGCAAGCAGCGTCTTATAGGCCAACGACTGAAACAAGACAGCCTATATCGCCATATACAAATGGCGCAGATGGAGGACAATCTCGACAATATGCGCAAGAACGTGCTGCTCGTGCGCGAACGCAAGAACAAGCTTGAGGTGCGTTCTGCCATCGACGGCGAACTTGGACTCCTTGATGTCGAACTGGGTCAGAACATTCAGGCAGGACAGAACATCGGTCAGATTAACGACCTATCCAACTTCAAGATTGAGGCAAAGATAGACGAACATTACATAGACCGTGTGCGTCCGGGACTGACAGCCACTATAACCAGAGACGGCAAAGAGTATCAGTTGCGTGTGCGCAAGGTTTATCCCGAAGTGCACGATGGATCCTTCCGCACCGACTTTGTCTTTGTCGACTCACACCCCGAACAGATGCGCAGCGGACAGACTTATTATGTAGAGCTGGCTCTCGGCAAGTCGTCGCAAGCCACACTCATCCCACGCGGCACATTTTTCCAGACCACTGGCGGCAACTGGATATTCGTGCTCGACCGTTCGGGCAATAAGGCCTACCGACGCAACATTAGCATAGCACGCCAAAACCCAATGTATTACGAGGTGACACAAGGACTGGAACCTGGCGAACGAGTAATAACCAGCGGCTACGAAGCATTCAAGGACAACGAAGTGTTAATTTTAAAGTAGTAATAAAGAGGCTCAAATAGGCTCAGTCAGGCCCAGTCAGGCCTATTAAAAAGAATAAAGACTATGATAAAGACAGAAAACCTTACAAAAATCTTCCGTACAGAGGAAGTGGAGACCGTTGCTCTCAACGGTGTTAGCATAAACGTCGAAGACGGCGAGTTTGTAGCGATAATGGGACCGAGCGGTTGCGGCAAGTCTACTCTGCTCAACATCCTTGGTCTGCTTGACAATCCAAATAGCGGAGAGTATTGGCTCGATGGCGAACCCGTGGGCAAGCTCAAGGAGAGCGAGCGCACCAAGTATCGTCGTGGCAGAATAGGCTTCGTGTTCCAGAGCTTCAACCTTATCGACGAACTTACGGTTGAGGAGAATGTCGACCTGCAATTACGCTACCTCGGAGTGCCTTCCAAAGAGCGTCGTGAGCGCGTAACGGAGATTCTGCGCAAGGTGGGACTCAGCCAGCGTGCCAAGCATTATCCGCAGCAGCTATCGGGCGGTCAGCAGCAACGTGTGGCTATAGCCCGTGCCGTGGTGGGCAAGCCTAAGCTGATACTTGCCGACGAGCCTACGGGTAATCTCGACTCGAAGAGTGGACTTGCCGTAATGGAACTCTTAACGCAGCTGAATGCCGAGGGAACAACAATCGTGATGGTTACCCACTCACAGCACGACGCTATGATGGCTAACAGAATTATCAATCTGTTTGACGGACAGGTTGTAGACAACAACGAGAGAATCATTTAAGTTGAGAAGATATGAAAAGCTTATTATATATGTTCCGTCGCTACCGCCTCGCCACCCTGCTCAATCTCCTGGGCTTGGGTGTAGCCGTAGCCACGTTCTATCTGTTCATGACGCAGGTGATTTACAATCGCACCTACAACCATAACATCCACGACCACGAGCACATGTATCGCCTGGAGATATATGGCGGCTTGTTCGGCGAAGACTGGGGTTGCAACATCTGTCGCCCGTTCGTGACATTACTCAAGGAAATACCGCAGGTGAAGGACGCAACCTATATCAGTCCATATATCAACAAGACAGATGTCAAGGTGGGCAACCGTACCATAACAGTTCCTTTGATAAATATGGGAAAACCTGGCATAGAGTTCTTCACGGGCAAGCTGCTCTCGGGGTCGAGCAAGACATGTGGAGACGGACATAATGTTATTGTAAGCCGAAGTACAGCCGAGAAGATGTTCGGCACGGCGAACGCAGCAGGCAAGACGTTTGAGGGTGAAAATGGCGATGGAAGCAAAACTACCGTTACCGTAGTTGGTGTGAGCGAGGACATGCCCGACAACTGCACCCTGCCAAATGGCGTGTATATATGCGAGAACGAGAGTGTGATGAATGAGTATAGCGAATGGAGCTTTAATGCCTATCTGCTACTTGACGATGGTGCCAACCCTAAGAAAGTGGAGCGTGCCACAAAACTCGCCTATATGAAATCTATGGGCTTGAGCGAGAAAGACGAGAAGAGGTTTGACAAGGAGGTCAACATGAAAATCCGCATCACTCCCGTTGACGACATATATTTCTCAGGCGTAGGTCCGAACGACCGTGGCAACCGCAGCTTGGTTGGGGTTCTTACCGTAGCTTCCGTCTTCGTGCTCTTTATTGCCATGCTCAATCTGCTCAACTTCTCGCTCTCCGAGATTCCTATGCGCATGCGTGGCATCAATACCCGCCGTGTGATGGGAGCGTCTGTAGGCAGTCTGCGCCTTAAGATGATTATGGAGAACGTTATGTTCGCCTTTGTCGCGCTACTCATAGGCATCCTACTTATTGTTGCCTTCCAGCGTAACGAATCGTGCATAAAGCTCGTTTCGGGCGACATCCATTTCGCTTCGCACATAGTTCTTGCTGCTATAATGGCTGTTTCGGCTCTCGTCGTGGGTGCCTTATCGGCAGTAATCCCAGCCTTCTACAGCACGTCGTTCTCCCCGGCAATGGTGCTGAAAGGCTCGTTCGGACTCTCGCCACGTGGCCGTCGGTTGCGCATGGCTATCATGGCTGTACAGTTCTGCTTGGCTTTTGCCTTGACTATATATATAGGTGTAATGTCGAGCCAGTCGAGCTACATCTTCAACAGCGACTACGGATTCAACAAGAACGAAGTGTTCTATACGGGGCTGTCTGAAGAGGCACAGACCAAGAAGGATGCCGTGCGTGCCGAACTGAAGAAGCTGCCGTTTGTAGAGAGCGTCGGTTTTGCGCAGAATGCCATCGGCACAAGCGACGACTATATGGGTTGGGGACGTGGCGATAACGAACATCACATGGTGTTTCAAGTGTTGCCGTGCGACTATGAATATCTGCGCACCATGCAGCTGAAGATTACAGAGGGTCGCGACTTCCGCGAATCGGACATGAAGACGGGTGCCTACGTGCTCAACAAGACAGCTATGGCGCAATACAAATGGCTTGTCGTGGGCGACTCTATAGGTCGTCAGAACAGCGGATGGGGAAGTCAGTCGAATTATAACATAGTTGGTGTCTGCAACAACTTCAAGCTCAAGTCTATGCGCTGCGACAATAGTAATGTGGCTGTGGCATTCGTTATCTTCGGTCCGGACATGGCTCAATGGGGCGATCGTTGTGGTCAGGTGTTCGTGCGAGTAGCCAAGAACCAGGACAAGATTGAGGCAAAGCGTCGCATAGCCGAGGTGCTGAACAGGCTGGACGGTTCGCAGAAGTATGAGATGTGGTTCCTTGACGACGACTTGCAGCAGACCTATGTAGAAGAGTTCCGCTTTATCTCGCAGGTGAAATTGTTCGCCATCATCTGCATCATAATAACCATCATAGGAGTGTTCTCGCTTACGATGTTCGAGACCGAGTATCGCCGCAAGGAGATAGCCATACGCAAGGTGATGGGATCTTCTATAGGCTCCGTAGTTCGTCTGTTTGCCATGCGCTACGCCGTGCCGCTCGTCGTGGCATTTATCGTGTCTGCTCCAGTGGGATGGTGGCTCAGCAACGGGTGGCTGCAGAGCTTCGCCGAGCACACGCCAATACATTGGTGGCTCTTCCCCATGGCATTTGTCCTCGTCTCAGCTGTCGTCATCACCACCGTCGTCATTCAGTCGTGGCGCGTGGCTACAGCAAATCCTGTAGAGAGCATCAAGACGGAATAAGGAATTTGGCATTTTGAGTTTAGAGTTTTGAATTGGTCGCCTACGGCGATTTGGAATTTTTGAGTTTTGAATTTTTCTTTTGAACACGAATTATCGTGAATTATCCATGAATTTTACCACGAATTAATTTATGAGTAATTTATGGATAATTTATGGTAATTCGTGTTCGTTACTTCACTACGAATCAAGGACTAATATTAAGTGTTGAATGTTAAGTGTTAAATTGTTTGGATACTGCAATTCGACATTGAGCAATTCCTAATGCGCGTAGCGCACCAATTCAACACTCAACATTCAAAATTCGTAAGTCTTTACTGGCACGGCTTATACTCTGCCATTATTTTCCTTATTTCCTGTGCGCGTTCTGCCGTCATTGCCGGCACGCCCTCAAGCTTATATTTCATTCCCATTTTCTCGTATTTATATTCACCGAGCGTGTGGTAGGGCAAGATTTCTATTTTCTCCACACAGTCGTATCTGGCCACGTGTTCGCCAAGTCGTCGCAGCCACTCATCGTTGTCGGTCAGTCCCGGCACCACAACGTGGCGTATCCATGTGGGCAGATGTCGCTGCTCCAGCATATCCAGAAAAACCAGATTGTTAGTTTGCTGCACTCCCGTCAGTCGTGGATACATTTCTGCGTCCATAGTCTTCACGTCGAGTAGCACGAGGTCGGTATTGTCGAGCACGTCCTTCACCCGGTCGGTAATTATCGCACCGCTCGTGTCGAGTGCTGTGTGTAGCCCTTCGATACGGCACAGTCGGAAAAACTCCGCCACAAAGTCAGCTTGCATCAGAGGCTCGCCGCCCGACACCGTCACTCCCCCACTCTTTATAAACGACCTATACTTCAGCACTTCGTCTACCAGCTGCCGTGGCTCCATCTCATACTGACACTTGCCCTGCGGGTCCCAAGTGTCGGGATTGTGACAAAACTGACAACGCAATGGGCAACCTTGCATAAAGGCTACAAAACGCACACCCGGTCCATCAACAGTTCCAAAAGATTCAAAGGAATGAATTCGTCCTATCATATTTTAATTATCGAGTTTACTTTGAATTTATAAAAATGATATGCAAAGATAACGTTTTTTTTAAGTAACTCCTAATTCCTAACTCAACATTCCTAACTCGCATAGTTTTCTTTCGATGGCATCCACACCACCCTCAACATTACTTTCAATATTGAGTGGCATCACGGGATCGTGCAGCGACATACGCAGCAACCACCATCCGTCCTCATCGGCATTGCCACAGCTCACACGCAGACCCTCATAGTTAGGTTCAACGATAGTCCAGCCGGGCTGTGCAGCAGCCTTCACCTTCATCTCTTCAAGCAATTTGGCACCATACGCCTTGAAGTCAGGATCGGTAAGCTTTATTCTTATCTCCTTGCTCTCCTTCGGCTGCTTGAGCGAGGCAATAGCCTCATGCACCTGACGACCCTCACCGAACAGTTTGGCAGCATACACAATGAGTTTGGCAGCCAGATAGGCACCATCATCAAGGAAGTAGTTCTCACGTAAGGCAGCATGTCCCGAAGTCTCTATTGCAAGCCAGCATTCCTCTCCAGCTTCATTCAGACGAATACCCTCATTTATCACGTTCTTGTATCCACGACGATAGCGGTGGTGCTTGCCACCCTTACTGCTGATGAATTCAGCCAATCCGTCAGACGTTACAGAGTCGGTAACGATAGTGCTTCGTGGATGTTCCTCAAGTATAACGGCAGCAATCAATGCTATCAACGAGTTACGGTTGATAGGCTCGCCCTTTCGTCCTATTATGGCAGAACGGTCTACGTCAGTATCAAATATTACGCCCAAGTCGGCATTGCTGTCAGCTACAGCACGACATACAGAAGCCATAGCCTCAGCATTCTCAGGATTTGGGATATGGTTGGGGAAGCGTCCGTCTGGGTCAAGAAACAGGCTCCCCTGGGTGTCAGCTCCAAGCTGGCTCAGTATCTTCTCAAAGAATCCGCCACCACCATTGCCGGCATCCACCACAATATGCATTCCCTTAAGCGGATGCTGATAGTCGTCAGCCTGTACGCCTTGACAAATGTAGTCGGCTATATGGCGCGAGTATATAGCCATAAAGTCGAGCCTATCAGAGCTGCCTGCTGCTCCATCGTAGCCATAGTCGGCACGCTCGGCAATATCGAGAATGGCAGCAATATCGCTACTGTCAAGACCACCCTTAGGAGTAAAGAATTTCAGTCCGTTGCGATTGTATGGCAGATGACTTGCTGTCACCATTACTGAGGCAGTAGCCTGCACTTCATCGTTCACGGTAGTCATAAACATGGCAGGCGTAGAAGCCAGACCACAGTCTACAACGTCGGCACCAGCTTCTACAGCTCCCTTTACAAAGGCACCCTTGATTGTACTGCCCGAGAGTCGGCTGTCAGTACCTACGGCAATCTTAGGAGTCTGACAATCGATAGTATTGCGTATCCAGCGCACAAACGACTTGGCTATTGTCTCAATCACTTCGGGTGTAAGGTTGACGTGTTCACCCTCAATTCCTTCAAGTGCAACGCCTCTTATGTCAGAACCATTCTGTAGTTTTTTCCAATTCATAATAGTATTTATTTTTAAGATTACACATTGTTTATTAGTATAATGGGATGTCAGAATATCGACTCTTCAGACTCTGAGGTGAACAGTTCCAATGCTTTCATACCCATTATCGAGTTACCCTTCGAGTTGAGTCGCGGACTCCATACTGCTATGGAGTAGCGTGAGGGATACAGAGCTACGATGCCCCCTCCTACTCCACTCTTGCCTGGCAGTCCGACAAGAAATGAAAATTCGCCTGCTTCATCATAAAATCCACAAGTCTGCATTATAGCATTGATGCGTTTCACCCTCGACACGGTCAGGTTTACTCCCGCATGCGAGAAGGGTTCATTGCTCTTGGCGAAAGCCATAAAGGCGTGTGCAAGGTCCTCACAGCTCATCTCTACTGAGCATATAGTACAGTAAAACTCCAGCACATCGTTCACCTCATTGTGCAGATTGCCATGATGCTTCAGCAGATAGGCTATCGACGCATTAAGATAGCAGCAACTCAGTTCCGACTGCATCGTCTCCTCCGAGTAGTCAATGTCGGGATTGCCGGCTATGGTACGCACAAAGTTTATGAAGAATTCTTTGGGATTGTCCAGATGCGTGAGCAACACATCGGCAGTAACCAATGCTCCGGCATTGATAAATGGATTACGGGGTTTGCCGTGTTCGTATTCGAGCTGCACGAGCGAATTGAAAGCCGAGCCCGAAGGTTCCTTGCCTATACGCTTCCACAGTTCCTTGCCCAGAATGCTTAAGGCGATGGCAAGCGAAAACACTTTTGCTATGCTCTGTATGGAGAATTTCACATCAGAGTCACCAAGGCGATAGGTACGGCCGTCGAGCAAGTCAAGACACATTCCAAACTGGTCGGGATTGACATTGGCTAAAGCCGGGATATAGTCGGCCTGTTTGCCTTCATGGGCGTATATTTCTATCTCATTTCTTATTTTCTGCAATAAAGGCTGGTAGTCCATAGATTTCGTTGTTAGTGGTATATTATACGATGCAAGTTGTAATACTGACGCAAAAATACAAAAAATATATTATACATAGTGTTTTTCTTCAGAAAAATGATTACTTTTACGCACTACTTAAAATCAAACAAAAGAATATGAATACGAAGATAGTAACTTTTGGAGAGATACTACTAAGGCTTTCAAAGCCCGGATACCAGCGTCTCACACAGGGACATCGCATGCTTGGCAACTATGGCGGAAGCGAGGCCAATACTGCCATCTCGCTTGCTTATCTGGGCAACAACGTCGAATACGTCAGCCGATTGCCCTATGGTGCCATGGGCGATGCAGCATTGATGCACCTCAGAGAGTATGGTCTCAACGTGAGCCATGTGGTGCGTGGCGGCGAACGTCTGGGCACTTACTATTTTGAGGAGGCTGTGGCAATGCGCAATTCGCATGTGATATACGACCGCAAGAATTCTGCCATGTATTCCTTAAAGCGTGGTATGGTGGAATGGGACAAGGTGCTTGGCGATGCTGCCGTATTCCATTGCTCTGGCATAACGTGTGCAATCAGTCGCGACTCCATGGAGTCTACTATGGATGCCCTGCAACTTGCTGAGGCTAAGGGACTGACCATTGTCTGCGACATCAACTATCGTAAGAATCTTTGGGGTTATGGCATGCAGCCTCACGATGTCATATACAACATGATGCAATATAGCGACATTGTCTTTGGCGACCAGAACGAGTGGGAGGTGGCAAGTGGTGTCAAGCACATACCGTTCAATGCTCTGGATGCCGGTTATGTCATCAATCGTGAGGCTTATCAGGAGTATTTCCGTAAGATGCACGTTCTCTTCCCCAAGTGCAAGAAGATGGTTATGGCTTTGCGCAATCAGTTGGCAAGTTCCCATCATACTCTTACAGGCTTGCTCTATGATGCCGTACACGACTGTCTGTACACCACCAAGATATACGACATACAGCCTATTGTCGACCCTATGGGCGTTGGCGACGCATTTGTAGCAGGCTATATTCACGCCCATCAGAAATGGGCAGCCGACAATCAGTATTGTCTCGACTTCGCCCTCTCGGCAAGTGCTCTAAAGAATACTATTCCTGGCGATCAGAACCTCGTCACCGAAGAGGAAATCATCAGCAATCTTACTTCTTCTGGCGGACGCATACAACGCTGAGGCTTATTATAGTTAAGGTATACACCCTCTTTCTATTGTCCTTATCGCTTCATCCGCTTCTTTAGTATTGGTACGTTCTTGCCGTCATTACACATCATCCATCTTCAGGAAGTTCAGAAAACCTATAGTTACAAGTTCTGGTTTCTTAGCGAAACAAATATTGTTTTCAAGGTACGCCCAATATTCTTTGTCATTTCGAACAAAATGCAAAATGACGTTGTCTAACAGTTCGGCAAAATCATATTCCTGTTCCTTACTCTCCAAAGGTTCAAACATCTTTGTGCGTACCAGATATTTGCCTTTCACGTTCTGCACTACTCTTAAGTCGTAGGCTTGCCTGAACACCTTTGCATATACACCAGCCGACTTCCATCTGCCGAAATCGTTGTCACGATAATAAACCAGCACATTTCCGTCAGTCCTCTGTTCAGTCCTCAGTTCAATCTCCTCAAAGTCGGCAAGCAATCTGTCGGTATAGCCATAGCTGTATTTCATGTCTATCTTGGCGTTGAAATACATGACATTCCCGTTCGCCTCCCTCCTGAACTTCTCCACATCCTCAGTCCAGGCATTTTTCTTAGCCAGCCATTCGTCCTTGTCAGTCTGTGTCAGCAAGCTTTCATATTCTTTTCTGTAAGCCCTGTTGCCTTCCTCGTCCTCCCAGAGCGTCAGGTCATCCAGTTTCTCCTTAAATGCATACAGTTTGCCGGGTTCTGAGGGTTGGATATAGAAGGTGCGGAATTGCAATCCTGTGTCTATACCATGCGCCAAGGCATCAGTCGACACAAAGTCGTCGTCATCCATCCGTCGTGTCCTCACCCTCGGATATAGCTTAATGCCGTCAGTAGTGCATAAGCATCACGCGCCTGAGTAGCATACCACATGATTTCGTTGGCATCCTCTGCGTTGCGGCAAGCCATATCTATATTGCAACCCCTCCAAAATGAAGACAACCTCAAATACGTTTGACTCTTTTGTTGACACCGTTTACAATTTAAAAGGAGCATACTTCTCCTGCCAACCGTCCGACTGTTTGTCTGACGACAAAACCACATCACGCATAAAATAAAATGCTTGAAATAGTTTAGTCTTGCCACTTGCATTAGCACCATAAACAGCAGCCGATTTCAACAAGGAGTAATAATCCGTCTTAAATGTATTGTCCACCTTGTTATCGCTCTTATATTTAGAAGCCACATGCTTAGGACTGCTTCGTCTCTAAAGCACTTAAAATTACTGAATTTGAATCTTACTAACATAAAAGTAAAGTTAGTTTATTTTCATCAACAAACAAAACATAATTGAAGCTTTTTGTAAATTATTTACAAAAAGTAGGTTTTATAATTATTCCTCCAATGACTCCACATAAGCGTGCCGTCAATTACTCATAAATACAATTCGTGGTAAAAATTCTGGATAATTCCTGATAATTCGTGTCCGAAAAACCACCGCACCCAGCATAAAGTTCTTTTTCACGAATTCACCATAAATTACTCATGAATTCATTTAATGACAAAATTTATTTCTGGTAATTCACGTTCCATAACAATTCAAAAATGTTCAATTCCAAATCGCAGGCATAGCCGAGAACAACTCGTAACTCCTAATTCATAATTCAATATTGCCTTGTTCCCCGTTGCAGTATCGCTCTGCACTAACGCCGTCATTCGGACGGGGATTCATTATTGTTTCATCCAATCTGCTTACAGCGAAAAGGACTCTATCTGAACTCTATTGTCATTTCGTCATATAATCTGAAACCATTTGTCTGGTAAAACTTTTGTTTCAGTTCCTTGTTACTATAAGCAAAATTCGGGTGCCTGACATTACATGCGTATGCACGTTTCCTTTTATACATACTAACATCGTTATATTGCTTGAAAACATCTATTGTCTTCTGCAATTGTTCGACAGCATGTGGAAACCATTTTTGGCGTTCGTTCTTTAACTCTACAAACACCAAATTATCTGCATTTGACAACATCGCATCACAACGGTTTTCCATATCATCATTATCTCTCCGAACAACAACACAATTGTCCACCGCTGTAAAATTCAATGGTTTTCCACTATGGTTTTTTATAATAGCGCCCCATTTCTCTTCGTTATCGAGACTGACATATGCAGGAGTCTTCTCTGCCTTGTCATCATCATCACAAATACCAAACATTTCCGCCGTTATTCCAAGCATTTGGCACTTAGGAATAAAGAAATCTACGACATCCTCCATATTTATGCCTCCTGTATTTGTTCTTCGATGTCAAGCAGTTGGTCAAACAAATAGTTTGTCTCAGCCATCTGTTGATTTAGATAGTTCGAATCCGAAGGAATACCATCATAATTTTCCAATAACCTTGCTTCGCCATCTCTCAATTCATATATAGCCAAATCAGAAGCATTCATTATTGACTCTGCTGGAACTATACCATATAATGAATCTTTCAGTTCAACGGCATCTGCAGGAATCTGCGGCTCTATCATAGCGGCTTTCACAACAAGGGTCACGTAGTTCACCAAATACGGGCTATGAGTTGTCAACACCAATTTGTTGCGTTCCAATCTATTGTTAATGCTAAGTAGGTCAAACAAAACACGCTTTTGTGATTCCGGGTATAGGTTTTGCTCCATCTCCTCCACCACATTCACATTCTCAGTATATCTGTACCTTGCAGATATATTTCGAAGCATTGCATTTTTTACAGTATCGGAGATTTTATTATCCTCCATTATCTTATCCACCTCCTGTTGCAATCGTTGCTGTTCTTTATAGTCCATAGTCTCAGCCCCACTATTCAGAACAAGATCTGATAAATAATGACAAACAAGCGTCATAGGCATCAACGACTGATAACCACTTGAAGCTTCCTTCAATGCAATTTTAAACTCCCTACCATTTGCATTCTTTCCATTTATCCAGCTCACCTTGTTCAGTCTGTCGTATGTGAAGTTCATACCTCCGATTGGCAAATCCACACCTTTGGCATAATAAGCTTTGGCATTGTTCAGTTCCTCCATCAAGGTTTGCATTGCTTCAGACAATCCACTTTGCAATTTGCCACTCTCCACTACGCTCAGCAAGTTACGCTCTGCAGGAACGTACATCACCTTAGCAGAATTCAACTCACCATTTGATTCATTTCGCCTAATGTTCAGGTGTTCATTTTCGTATTCGAAGACATACTGCTCACCAGTATATAGGATGTATGATTGTTCTGAGAAATATGATTTCAGATTATGATATGCAGCGTACTTGTTTTTAAATCGATTATATTTTATCACCGAATCTTCAGAAATCGTATGTCTTAACAATCCCTTTTCAAGCCATGTGAACAGAGAATACAACTTTGCGATTGTACTTTTACCTGCACCTTGTTCTCCAATAAACAAAGTGCATTTCTTGAATTCGACATATGCCGACAGTAATGGTCCGACGTTTTGTATTTTGAGAGTGGTCATATCACTTATTGTTTTAACTGATGTTATTGATATTATCACAAACCTTATGGTCTGTCAATGCAAAGATTGTGCAAACCGAGAGCAGAATATCAAGCTTGCTTGAATGTTTTGCCGAGGTGCAGCCAATCTTATGCAAAGATTGTGCAAACCGAATGCAATCAAGTGTGCTTGAATTGCTGAGGTGCAGCCAATCTTCTGCAAAGATAACGAATTCAATTCAATATTGCATTATCTATGAACTATATATTTCTAAATTAAACAGATAAAAGATATTGATACAGTGACAGCGCTAATAGTTTTATTTGTTGCGGGGCATAGTTATATGAATAATGTATATCTTGTTATCAATCATACTCTGTATGTCATACAAAGCATTTTTCAAATAAACGATGCTATATTCCCCTTCATTATTCCTGTACAATTTTACAGACTTAATAATCCTCTCAACATCAACTGAGTTGTTCTGATAACCAGAAGACCATTTGTCCCTACAGATATAGTCAAGTTTATCGGCATCAATAACATCTCCATGTAATAGGGAGATAAAACAGTTTTCTAATGATTTTGAATCATCAATATATTGAAAACCCATTATCATTCTTCCAATCAATGCAGGATAGCCTTTTAATGACTGTATAGCATCCTTATATGTAGTGACACATAGAAGAGCAGACATAATTTCATGTTGTTTTACATCCGTTTGAGTTACATCAAGTTTTTGGAGTGATTGGTCTTCTATCCCATTTGCTACAAGATATGACTTATACACGTCAAACAAATCGGACGTGCTACCAAAACAGCTCTCCAATGTATGAGAAAACGGAGAGTGACCAACATCGTGAAGCAGACATGCTATAAGAAATGACTGCCTTAGGCTTTCATCCAATTCTACACCGTCAGACTTGATTGTATCCAAAAGCCTTTCTCCAATATGAAACACACCAATGGAATGAACGAAACGGTCATGACGAGCACATGGATATAACGAACGGGAAGACAACTGCTCTATCCTACGCAAACGTTGAAAATTTGCTGTATCTACAAACTTGCCACAATACCCATTTGGTACAGAAATATATCCATGTACAGTATCAAGGAAGATTTTATAAGCTTTCATTTCTTTATATATTCTCTTATAACTTCTGATACAATGGTACGTGTTGAGGAATCTACACGGTAATACTCTCTGATAAATTCATTACGAACAGTCTCATCAGGGGATATCAAATTACATTTGTCATCAACGTCTATTCCTAAAAGTTCGTTTACACGACATATTGCCTTATGGGTGAATACTGTTGTTATAAAGTCATCTTCTTCATTTACTATCTTCATTACTTTTCTCACGTCATTCATATCTACCCTTAACTGGCAAGACATTATGTCACAGAAAGATCCTATAATGTCTTTTATTTCAATTGTTTTATACATTCTTATGTCTTTTTGTCTTCAAGTACTTAAATTAATTATTTAGCTATACAAGGTGAATAGAGACCTAATATATCTTAATCAGTTTATTAATGATGCTAAGCCAGAAGGTCGTTTCGCAGGGTTGGACAACAAGAAGTTGTTAAGCTATGGTGATAAACTTAAGTTTTATCCAGGTGTACCGGAAATCTTCGAAAAGACAAAACATCTCTTGGATAATGATACGTTATGTGGTGAGTATAATATTAAAGTAGAACACTATATAGTAAGTACTGGTTTTGCTCAAGTCATCAAAGGTTCGGCTCTCAAGGATTATGTCTCAGGGATATGGGGAGGTGAACTTATTGAGAATCGTGATAATGAGAACAATCCATATATAAGCGAAATAGCTTATACTCATGGCAATATGTCTGCATTTAAGCAAGTAGAAAAACTTCGTCAAGATGACCGTATTGATATGTTTGCAGAGGCAGATTATAGAGATAACACTACTGCCAACATGTGGATATGCAATAAAATTCAAGAGTTTGCAGAAAGAATAAAAGAGCATGAAAAGGCAAAATTGCAGAATACAAATACAACGCCAAAGCACCTTGACACTTTACTCTTTCATATATTTCTCAGGAAGAGCATTGACTTCTTTCCAGAATTCCGAGGCATCAACATGGTATTCCTCAAATATAGGATCTTGCATATATCCATCAACAAGGGTTTTGTCAAAATCCCAAATAACAGCAATTATATTCTTCATAGATTGTAAGTTGTTTTTTTATATGATGTTAGTACTCAATTTAGGGCATAGCCCTTTGAGGGTGTGTCAAAACTCAATTCTACGGGCTGAAAGTCCAAAAAGCACATAGGAGGGCGTGGTCAAAAGTCAAACAACGCGGGCTGAAAGCCCAATAAGCTCATAGCCCAGGGCACCGCCCTGGGTGTACGGATAGATAAAGTCAAAACGCCCTGTAGGGGCAAAAGCATTGATAATTAACGCTTTTGCCCCTACAGG
>CAJJOL010000024.1:0-50696 GCA_905193385.1 uncultured Prevotella sp.
GTAGAAATTGCGTTATAGATTCCAAGGAAAATAAGCAGCCAGCCTATAACCTTGCAAGCCATATTAATCCGGCAAAACGAAATGTGCTCGATTTGAAAAACGAAACGTGCAAAAATCGGGAAAAACGAAACGTTCTAAAAATTTCGCACACACGATACTTTAAAGCAATAAAAAAGCAGTCCGTTTTGGGCTGCTTTTATAGTTTTTGAACGGCGAACAAACAGTGTTCAAACGAGGTTCAAATTATGCGGCATTAGACTTCACGAGCATCATATCTTTGTAACCTGCATCAAAGTTCACATGCGCATTGAACTCGAAACGCTTACAACCTTCAAAGGGATTGCCGAGCGTTTTATTCTTGCCTAACCATTCACAAAGCTCAATGATAGACGACTTATCTGATGTAAAATAAACGAACGGCTTTCCTTTGAGCACATTCAACACATCGAGATAGTCAGACAAATGCCAATACATTTTGTATGTTCCAACCTCTGTGGATAAATAAGGAGGGTCCACTATAAACACCACATTCGACTCGTCTTTATATTTTTCGTATAGTTCACGATAGTCACATGATTCAATCGTCAAACCTTCCAGATAGTCCTCACTTGTCGGGTAGTCGTTCTTTCGGATATTATTGTATAATGTCTGCTTCTCCATTTCCTCGATGCTCAGTTCGTACTTCATCGAGAACATCACCGATGCCGAGATGGTTATAAAATCAATATAGCCCACCGTTTGCTCCTCATGTCTCAAACGTTCAAACATCTTCTCACGCATCACACCATCTATCCGCTTGTGCTTTGGCGTATTGCCAACTATCTCTCGCAAATCAGCGAGCAGCGCATTTGTCTGAGGTATATGTGCCAATCGCTCGCGGTAGTTGTCGTAGTCGTTATATACCACAGTTGCCTCTGGGCGCAAATGCTTCGTTATATGGGACAGCAAACCGCTGCCACCGAACAAATCCACAAAAACTGTTTTGTCGTTGAACTGGGGCAGAATCTTGATATACTCCTTTGCAAACATGCGCTTCTGTCCGACAAAAGGCAGAGGTGCTGCCATGTGCATTTTCCCTCTCATACGTTCAGTTCAAATTTTATATTATCCTCACCAGCGAGAAGTCGTTCAGTGGGCTTTATGTTGTTTTCATAGATGTGTACATTCGCCAGGTTCAGCGTGATAGACTTTAGTGGCAAGTCTATCTGTCGAGCCATCAGATAAAGGTGGTAAATGTCTGAAGGCAGTCCGAGGTTTGCATCGGAGCTGCGCTGATATGCCGACACGACCAATGCACCGTCCTCTATTTGAAACTGCACAAGGCTCAGGCATGGTGCCTGGTTGCTCTCTGCATCCGTTGCTCCGAGAAACAGTACATAGTTTTTGCTGTTGCGTTTCTCCTTGTTGATGCGCTTAATAAGTGGCGGCAGTTTCTCCATGTAGGTAGGATAACTGTTCACCAATCTCTGGCCGCAGTAGTCCCACCATGCTATGCCTGCCTCACGGTATCGATCCACATTGCGCTCTCCTTGCATAAACAGTTTCAACTCTTCTTTCAGTTTCTTCCTCGCTATGCCGTGGCTCTCAAATATGTCGAGCAGGTCAGCCGGTGTGAGCGTCAGCTGCTCGTTGAGCAAGTATTTTATCTTGCCTTTTTTGTTCTGTTGGGTCTTGCCTTCAGCAAGCACCTTCCCCAATAATAAATAGTATTTGTTCATCGTGTTTTATTTTCGATACGGCAAAGTTACCACGCTTTCGCATCAAAAAGTAACACCACGAGTAAATCGCACTGCAAGCCTTTTGCAGCACGTTTTCAAAAGCCTTGTGCTCTATCCCCCGAGCACCTGAGCGCTACACTCTCGACCATATCGCTTGATGAGCGTGTACACCTTGCGCTCACTCACATGATAGCGATCTGCAAGTGTCGCCACAATGTATGAGACCTTTTCGCCACCACCAAGCATCACCCGATAGTCGTTGTACAAGTCTATATATTCCACATCTTCGATGCGTATCCCTGCCTGTTGTAGCCTTTTTAACGGCTCGCGGTTAAAATTCAATATCTCAAATACTTTCATTTTCAACTAAATTATGTACCTTTGTATCGCCAATCACTTTATGACAACAAAAATGCTCACAGCGCGGCAGAGGGTATATGCCCCCGGTCGTGCGCTGTGAGCGTTGTTATAAAAGTGATTGGCGTTGCTTTTTAACAGGCCGGGGGCTTTTTTTACATCCTCCCCCGAAGGGATTTTTAAGCGCTGTACTTGCTCAAATCTATTGCATCTTTATTCTTCCAGCCATTTTCCAGCATCTCTTGTATATGCTTAACAGCTTTCGTATAGAAGTCTGCAAGTTCATCAAGCGTTTCAAACGTACGGTACACTGGGCTTTCATCAGTACCGAACTTAAATGTCACTGGTAGCGTTTTTCCGTCCGTCTGGATGGCCAAATCGTATGCAGCCTTATAGTTGTACTGGTTCTCTTGCGAGAGCCACACGGGGGCTCCTTCATAGCTGAAGCCCGACAATATTGCTGCATCCGTTTGTTGGTTGTACCATTTTCTTACGAGGTCTTTTATTTCCTCGTCAGTCGGCTTGTGTGTCAGTTCTGCCTCCATGTAGTCAGCAGTTCCGTCATCATGTTCTTGCACGTCCCAACGAACGCGCCACTTGTTTTTGATGGGGTTCACGCATTCAAGCAGTTTCACCTCCAAACTTCCTTGTGCTCTTTTCATCAACTAAAAACGTATTTGGTTCGACCTTTGCCGAACACTTCCGTCTTGATCGTTGTCTCAAATGGGAAGCCATCCGGCACTTCTTTAATCTGGGCGAGGATATTTTTCATTTCCTCACTGTTGGTAAAGAATTTCCTGGCTTCGCCGTTCATCTCGATCGATACGATGCAGCGGTCTTCACCCTGCTCCGTCTTGATGCCCGTCTCAAAGTCCTTCACGATGATAGGAATGTTTACCAACTCGCGGATACTTACTACTGTACCCGCGAAGCGCTTTTTGCCGTCTTCTGGCTTGTAAGCCACATTTAAGTCCTTAAAACTTTTCATTGTTTTGCCTGTTAATTTATTAAACAAATTGTTACAGTCGGCGTGCTTTGTCATCCCATAAAAGGATGCTGTCAGCTCTCGCCTTCTTTTTCTCGATTTTACCTCGCACATCTTTCTTGCGAACTTCTGCTTGATGCGTTTCCTTAAACGCACATTGTTTGGCCGTATCACATAGCCCAGAAAGTCTATTCCCTCAGCAGTCGGGAACACTCTCTCATTGGGCTTTACCACCAAATCAATTTTCTGCAGCTGTTCATGTATGATGTCACGAATCATCCATAGTTCCGCTTTCGTTTTACCGAGTACCACGCCGTCATCACAATATCTGTAAAAATGACGTTCGCCGCACTTGTCCTTCAGATAATGGTCTAAGAAAACAGACAATAACAGATTTCCCGACCCTTGCGAGCTGCGCAGCCCGAAACTGATGCCCTCAGGCAGAAGGTGCAGAAAGTGCTCCAGCAGTCCTAACAGCACCTCGTCCTTGAACACCCTGCGGTAACACCACATTACAAAATCCGGCTTCACGTTGTCATAGAACCGCCTCACGTCAAACTTATAGCAGTATGTCGTTCCCTCTGGGTCTGCATTCAGATCTCGCTGTATGCACTTCAT
Organism: uncultured Prevotella sp.; assembly: GCA_905193385.1. Classification (GTDB taxonomy): domain Bacteria; phylum Bacteroidota; class Bacteroidia; order Bacteroidales; family Bacteroidaceae; genus Prevotella. The sequence goes on from CAJJOL010000024.1 coordinate 3,679, forward strand.
CAAGTCGTGCGTGCCACGTCCCTTGATGCTCGCCCCCGTAGTTCGTATGAAACGCTTGTGCAGATGTGCGTCCACCACATTCATCACAGCATACACCGCTATGCGGTCTTTCATCGACAATATCTGCAGATGCCGTTCTTTACCATATTCACAGATGATGCGCTCATGATAGCCACCGAGCTTGAACGTGCCGTTCTTCAGCTTTGCCGTCAGTTCCGCTATCACCTCGTCACGGTGCTCCAGCAGATAGCGACCTTGCCTGCACGTCTTTCGCTTCTTGCCACGCAACACAGCGTCAAACGCCTCCGACATGTTGCCGGAGTCCGTCACCTCCTCCATGATGTAGCCTTCTCTACGCATAGGGTTCTCTGTTTCTCGTTTACGGAAGATATGGGCCTTCCTTTCCCCGGGCCAAACTTCTTCGAACCGTTACCAGCCTACCAAACTCTATTGCCCGACACTTGATGTTTCAGCTTTCCGTCCTTTCATGGACGTTGTTGCTGTGGCTCGTTTCCCTCGGCACCACATCGAGGAGCGCGTCCTCATCGTTGTACGCCGATATATTTTGATTTCCAGACGCGAGCCGACATTCGTATTCGCATTCGAAGCATCGTTATTCGCATTCGCATTCGACACACCGCCATTCGCATTCGCATTGTTGTACCCGCGATAGACCACACGGCCCATTAGGAAACTCTACCAAGATGCAAAGTTACTCATATTCCCGCCAACTCAAGCGATTATACTCAAAATCAGTTGCAAAGCGACAATATTTCAACGAAAACCGCAGCACCACCAGATTCCCTCGAAATTCCTAAAATTTTTCGACCGGCTTACGCCGGTGATACCACGTCTTTCGTTTTGTCGCTTCGCTCCCGCTTTGCGCGCTTCGCGTTACGCTACCTCGACTATCGCCTTATACGCAGCCACGCTTTGCGCCCTCACGATCTTGCCGCGGAAGGCCAGACGCGAGCCGACATTCGTATTCGCATTCGAAGCATCGAGATGCGCATTCGCATACGACACACCGCCATGCGCACTCGCACGGTAGCACCCGCGATAGACCACACGGCCTGATGCCGAGCTGAACCAGTATTTGTCAGAATAGTAAGTGCTGCTCGATCCGCTCACGGCACCAACTGGCACAACGGCCATCCATTTGCCATGAGCCACTGCCGTTATCCAAGAGTCACCATTAGTCGTACCCTTCACCATCATAATCGTACCGTCCGGCATCCAGATGCGCCACTTGCCCACATTGCCACTCGTGTTCGGTATGTCCACCCTGTCCATCATGTCATACTTGTGTCCGTAGATGTCCTCATAGCCCAGGCAGCAGATATTGTTTACCTGCGTCACTTTCGCCGCACCATACTCGTCCTTCTCCACATACCAGGCATACTGATGCACAAGATTGTCCACAAGACTGTTCGTCACATTTGGATTAATCCCCTTCGCCTCTTCGTAGCCCACAGTGTCCTGCATGCCCCTCGATGCCGTACCGCCAGTCGTGCGTGTATTCGAGTGCGAACCTGCGCCACACTGCTCCTGCATGTTCTTTCGCCCATACTTTGCATAGCTCAGATTTGCGATGCGCCAGTGCATCAGCGGGTCTATCTGCTGCATACCTCTCTGCACGCTATAGTAGTGGAAGTCCGTCCATGGCATGTTTGCAGTCGTAGAACCACCCGTTATGCAGGAACGCAGCTTTGTGCCAACCACCGAGCTGCCCGCCACACCACAAAGGTGCTCGTCGTTGGGCACCCAGTCAGGCTCCATGTCTTCAATCTTCTCGCTGTTGCTCAACACCACCTTGTCAAACTCAGCGGTGTTTAGTATAGAGAAGTAAAGTGCCACGGCTCCTTCCGGCACATCGCTTATCAGATACATGCCAGCCTCAAACTTGTTGCTCAGCGTAGACACGACTATGGACTGCAGCACTGCGCCTGTCTTGTCAACGAATACGCTGCCCACAATATTCGTACCTGGCACACTCGGGAAGCGTACACGCTTGTAGCCCTCCACACTCACCATACACACAGAGTACGAGCTGTCATTACTGAAAGCGTTGTTTATCGTGTCCCTGCCGCTCATCACCTTTTTGCCGTTTGTATAGCCACCCTGCGTTCTCTTGATGTCCTCAAGCGTCAGCACTGTCGCCTCCGGCACTCTTGGCATGTGGGCTCTGTCTCTGAAACTGTAGCAGTCATAGTTTCTACCGTTCAGATAGTCATTCACACCCTTGCTCCAGTAGAACGGCTCCAGCATCATCCAGTCGCCCTCCGAGCCGTCAAGCTTTGCGGGGCTCCCGTCTGCATACTTGTTGCTGTCAGCATCGTCAAGCGGGTAGCATGTCATTTCGCCGTCCAGGTTATTCATCACCGTATCAACACCGGCGATGGTCACGTTCCGGGTCGTTGCTTTCTTCGTCACCTTCGCCAATACTCTGTGACGGTTCTTCAATATCGCCGCCACATGGCCGCTCGGTTTGTAGTCGTTGCCGTACTTGTAGCCCGTCTCGTTGTCCAGGTTGCTGATACACGCGTCGTCGGCAACGGTTTCCGCTCTCTCCAGCATCGTGTATTCCGGCTGCTCGATGTTCAGTTCCGGGAAGTGCTGCTGCAGTGCTTCATACTCCTCGTCATCCTTGTATTTCGTCAGTCGGTATGTGCCCACCAGTCGGCAGCTCTCCACATTGCCGCCATTCTCGTCCACACCGCCCGTCTGCATCAGTGAGGCCAGCAGGCTGCCGTCGCCTTCCATGTCGATGCCGGTCACACGCAGGTACTTCACGTTTCCGCACCTTGCGTACAGCGTCTGCCAGTCCACACCCGGGCAATTGTCAACCACAAGCCTGTTGATGTTGCTTGTGCCCTCCAGCGTCAGACCGCCGGTCGTCAGTTTGCTCAGGTAGCGCAGTTCCAGCGTCTGCAACGTTGCCGGGAGCGTTACGCTCGTCAGCGGAGCACCCTGTGCGAAGTTCACGCCGGTCAGGGCTGTCTTGCCTGCCTTCAGTGTCTCCAGCTTCGTGTTGTTGCTCAAGTCTATGCCAGTGAAGCTGCCTGACTTCAAGCCGGTCATATTCAGAGTACGCAAATTTCGGCAGCCGTTTACCAGCAATGCGTTCAGCGTTGTCTGTGTCTGGCCGCAGCTCACGTCAAGCGTCCGCAGGGCGGAACAGTTGTTCAGGTTCAGGGTCTGGAGTATGGCATGGCTAACGTCCGTCAGGTCAAGCCCCATGATGCGGCTCGCACCGTAGATGTATTGCGGGTCATTCACGATGAGGTCCGTGTCAAGCGTCAGTTCCACCTGACTTCCCGTGTCCTCCGCAAGCACTGCGCTTTCATGCGGAGTACCGCTCGTGTAGCCGTACCCGAAGAAATACCTCTCGCTCGCCGTGATTCTTATCTTCCGGTTGTCACTTCCGAACTTATAGCCGAAGTAGGCCGCGAAACTGTCCTTTCTGTATGTACCGCACACATACTGGCTGTCCAGCAATGCAAAGCGGTTCTGGATGGTATAGGTGCGGTGCGCATATCGGCTGCCCTGGAGTGCATAGAGATAGTCATAGTGACTCGTAGTGCCGTCAGCCGTCGTCACACCCTCCGTCAGCGGCTTGATGTACTTGTAGATGCCGTCCTTGTTGTAGATGCGCTCACACCAGTTGCCCATCATCTCCTCATTGAACACCTTCAGCACATACTCCAGCGACATCGTACTTCGCAGCTTGTCTGCCACCTCCCTCAGTTTGTCCGGGCAGCCTCTCACAAGTTCCCACAATACGGAGTCGTGTCCTGCAAACGCATACGAGCCGATGCTCTCGTCCATCGTCTCCCACGTTATCGTGTAGTCGTATTTCAGAACCGAGTCGTTGCGCTCACCGAACACCGTGTCCATGTCGTATGGGATGAAATACCATATCTTGCCGTCCCACGTCACGAGCATCATGTTCTTCGCGCGGTTGTCCACAGCCATGAAGTAGTCCGTTATCAGATACCATGCAAATGGCGAGTCGTTGCCGAAGAATTCCGCATATTCGTTCAGCAATTTCGTCGGGTTGCCCTTGCACGAATAAATCCACTCCCAAAGGCGTTTCACAGCTGCCTTGTCGTCCTCGTGCGCCGTCGCCCATGTGTCGTCGGCCTTGAAGCGGAACTCCAGAGCGTCGTCAAACGTGTCCATGTTGCTCGTACCGAACAGACACAGTGCCTCAGAGTTGTTCAGAAACTCCAGACAGATGCACTTGTTGCGTTCACCATTGAGTGTTGCTTCGTCATTGAAACCCTCGATACCCTCAAAGCCGTAGATGATGCCGCTGCCGCTCTTCTCGTTGTTGAAGTTGTACTTGCCAAGATACACGTTCTCACCCGTGCCGTTGTTGTCGTAGAACAAATCTATCGGGAAACCGTCCACGCCGATTCTCACATCATAGTTGCCCTTGTAGGCCATTTGTGGCGGAGTCAGCCAGCCGCATCTCTTCCAGATGTCGTTCACGATTCTCACCGCACCCGTATTGTGCGTAGATGAAGAGTCCGAGAAGTCCGCCTTCAGACAGAATATGTCTATCGGTCTTGCACCTGGCTTGAACGAATATTTGAAGTCCGCTACCTCCACACCGTTCACATACAGCTTCGTGCCGTACTTCGTCAAGCGGCTGAAGTAGATGCGGTAGTTCTTTCTCGGGTAGGTCGTCGATGAGGTGCCTTGTATCCTCAGTCCGCACTGGTAGATGATGAAGTCATACTCCTTGCCGTAGGCAGAGTAGAAGTAGATGTCCACCGGAACCTCAAACTTCTTGTTGTTCGTCTGGTTCACAAGGTTCACGTCGCCCACGATCCTCATCACGCTCTTGCCCATCGCACGCAGTTTGTCTATATCGACATCAGTGCCCTCGTCGTCCATCACCTGGTTCTTCTCGAACAGCACCACCATCTCGTCGCTCGTCGGGCGGTCCACCATGTAGTTCGCCAGTTCCTCATCATCGCCCAAGGCACGGTTATACACGCGCAGGTTCCGCACCTCCACATCCGCACTCTCGCTCGTGATCCTGATGTTCGTCGGTTCTGCCTGGAGCAGCGAGTCCGTCGAGGCATACTGCTTCGCACCGCATAAGATGCCGTTCACATACAGCATCATCAGTCGGTTGCCCTTCTTCTCCTGCACCACGAAGGCTATCTTCAGTGTCATACCGCTTGCGAACTTAGTGCCCACTTCCGAACCTGCGCCCGTACGCATCAGAGCCTCCTGCGTCGTCAGTCTGAAGCCCACGCCGCCGGCCATGCAGTCCACCACCGTACCCCTGCGGTCGGTCACGTTCGTGCATGTCAGCTCCATCTCGTAGGTTGCGCCCGTGGTGGTCGCGTCGTTGCCGAAAGGCTTGTACCCGATTTCAACATTCGCGCCATTCGTCAGCTTCAAGGCATCTCCCGTCCAGCCGTTGCTCTGCCAGTCAAAGCCTTCAAACACCGTTTGAACGTCGTTATAACGCCATTCAGCAGGCTCGCTCTCTGCATTGCTTCTGCCGGCTGCCGTAAGTTTCAGCACAAGTCCGGCAGTCGCCTCGCTCAGGTCAATGCCGCTCTCCGTCACCTTCACGTTCAGCTTGTATTCCGTTGTGCCGCACTTCAGCACCATCGCCACGTCGCCCTGCTCCAGGAAACGGTTTGTATATACCTGCGTAGTCCTCGGAACGCTCACCGTCTGCGTCCGTATGCCGTCTCGCCACACACCCACGGTCGCCGGGGTCGTTGTCGGATCATACGCCACAAAGTCAAATTTCACCTGCTCATACTGGCCGGTTTCAATAGTCGGGGTCAGATGGTCGTCCGCAAAGATGCGTCCGTCACCGAAGGTCAGCTTCGTGCCGATATACGGGGCGTTCTGTCCGGCCTTCAGAATGTCAAAGTAGATGCTCTCACTCTTCAGCGTCAGCTCCGCGCTCGCCTCCATCTCGGCGACGATCTGCACCGTGTGCCGGCCGATGCTCACTCCCGACATCGACAAGGAGAAACTGCCGTTCGTCGTGCCGCTTCTTTTCACCGTCTGCGAGTCCCACTGGTGTCCGTCCAGATACAGCGTCACGGTTTTGTCGCCGCTTCCGCTCACCGCAAAGGGGATGCTCACCGCCTCGCTCACGCCGTAGCCGCCCTTGGCGACACACTCGGCTATGTTGAAGCTGCTGCTCAGCGCAAGGGTCACAGCCTTCACGCTCACATAGCTCTGCCTCGTCTGTGTCTTGCCGGTGGTCGGGTCGGTTGTGGTTGCCCTCACATAGATGTCTGTCGTGCCGAGCAGCAGGTATTTCGTCAGATCCAGGGTATAGGTTCCCTTGCTCACATCATGCTGCGTGTCTGCATACATCACGGTAGCGCCCCTCTTCATCTCAATGCTGACTGTTGCCTTCTGACCCGTTGATGTGCCTTTCTCGTCACCGCTGCTGTACTGGTGGTCATACGTCCATGTCAGCATCGCGCTGTCACCTTCCTTGATGATGGTCTTGCTCACGGCTGCATCCAGCACGATTTTCGTGGTCGAAGCGTCACCGCCTCCACCGCCGCTTCCTGCCGGAATGTCCGCAGACGCTATCTCCGCACCGCTCTTGTTGGTCAGTGCCAGGCGCACGCTGCTGCCGTCGTCACTCAGTTCGGCGTTCATGCCCAAGACGGTGCTCGCCTCTATCTCCATCAGCTTCGCCGCCACCGCTCCGTTCTGCACCGGGTTCGTCGAACTTACATTCAGGCTCTCGTCCACCTCAGTCTCGCTGATGGTGATGGCAACGTTGCCGTCCTCGCCAGGCTCCAGCTTCTTGCCGTTCAGCGTCACGCTCTTCACCGTGCCGTCGCCGCCGAAGTCCTCCCAGCTTGCCGCCTGCTCCCAGCTCTCGATGTTCGTGCCCTTGAACTGCTTGGTCTCCCATTTGCCCTGTGCCGTCTCGTAGGTGATGCAGCGTCCCTTCGCACGTGCCTTCCCTTCCACGGCTGCTATGGCGGTCTCAAGCGTATAGTATCCGCTCTCCAGCGGAACCTGCTCCGTCACGTTATAGGTGTTGCCACCGCCGCTTCCGCTTATCTCCACCAGGTTCTCTTCCTCATCGCTCCACACATACACCACGCCGCCGCACACATACGCCTTGTCCTTCAGTACTTCCGTGCGCACATCGTTCATGTACATGTCTGCGCCAGGCCAGTTATTGCAGTATATGTTACCATTCTTCCCGCAGAAGGATTTGTTCACCGTGTCATAGTACACACCGTCTATCTGGGGGTATGATACAAGTCGTATCTCCACGCCTTCCACCAGCCCGTCAAACCGTGCTGTCGCGCCGTTCCTTGCAGCCAGTGCCGTGTCCTTGTACCTCGACTCCACGCTCTCTGCCTTTGCCACAGCTGCGTTGGTCTTCTGGGCGGCATCCGTGGCCTTGCTTGCCGCATCGTTGGCAGTTTGGGCCGCAGACTCCGCTGTTGATGCTGCCGTATCTGCTTTCTTTGCCGATGCGTCAGCGACAGCAGCAGAAGCCTTGGCGACAGCTGCTGCATCTTCCGCAGGTTTCGACAGCAGTTTCAACGGGGCGCTCACCACCGTCTCGCCTCTCATGGCAGGGAGGCTCACCACACCGTCCAGTGTGCTCACAGCTTCCAGCTCGTCCACACTCTGGCTGTCAGTCTTTATCTGGTTCACCACATCCTGGACCAGTTCCTTTTTCTCTTCTTCTGTCAGTGCCATAGTCATATCTCTCTTTTTGTTATGATTGTTTATTGATGATTCTTGCCGTATATTTCGTAGGCCAGCCGTTCAGCGTCTCGGTGCTGTCTGGGTCATGCACCAGTAGCACCTCAAGCGTATCACCCTTGCCCATATCCAGTGTCTCGTAGTGTCCGCCATCCCAATCTACCATCACAGGCAGTTCCTCGGTGTTCCAAGGATATTCCTTTTTGCTGTCCTGCTGGCTGTAGCGTCCACACACCTTGTAGTTGCTCGACCCTATATCGGCGATGATAGTTATTCTCATGCAGAATGGGGTATTCTTTCCAATGGCCAAACCATCCCTCACTTGCCCTATCTTGGGCAGTGCCACAACGGCAGAATCTTGCGTCGCCTTAACGATGAAGCGGTTCGCAGCCTGCAGATCCATATAGCCGACAAACACCGTGTTCGCCTGGTCAAGGGCTATTTTTTTGTACGCATAGCCGTCCATAGCTCCGTTCAGCACACCAGAACCCTTACCCGCAAAGGCGAAATTTCCGTTCATGGAGTTTTCTATGTCGAACACGATGCCATACTTCGGGGATATGCCAAAATCGAAGTTGTAATCAGTGGCAGTATCCACCAACCGGCATAGCATAGGTTGTCCGTAGTTGTTCCATGTGCCGAAGATGGCTTGCCGTCCCTTGTCGTTGAACCCTATCATGTCATCATACAAGAACAGGCCGTTTTCGGTATCCTTTACCTCAATTGTACCATCATCGTTATAAATTACATCTGCACCACCTATGTGACCATGCCCTATGCTGAAACCGCCTATAGCCCCACCATCGGCGTACACGTTACCTCGGAATGTTCCATTCACAGCCTCGATGCTGCCGTCTTCCTTTACCTTGAAGTAGCCGTTGGCCGTCACCAGTCCCTCCAGCTTGATATTGTCTGCCGTCAGCTTGATGACGGTTTTCTTATTGCCCTCACCATCCGTTTCCTCTACGCCCACACCTATCAGAGCCAGTTTGCCGTTTGCATCCTTAATATAGATACCCGTACCTTCAGGTTGTATCATCAGCCCCGTCTCTTGCAGTGCCCGCTCATCCTTGTCATACACGGCAGCCGATATTTTCACCAGTCGCTCCGACTGCTCAAACAGCGTTTTGTATTTGTACGTCAGTGCCTCAATCTTGTCAGTGCTCAGCACCAGCATATACAGATAGATGTCGCCGTCAAACGCCAGCTTGAAGTCGCCCGTGCCGTTCCACAGTCCGCTGCAGGTGTATTGCACATAGCCGCCGGTAGCAGCGATTTCCTCGCTTACCTCCATACTGTTGAAGTCCGCAAAGCCCGTCTTGTCAACATTTTCAAAACATATCTTCAGCGTGCCGGACTTTGCGCAGCGATAAAAGAAACTCAGATACACTGGCAAGGCTTCCTTCTTCCCCTCGCCGTTTGTCGGAAAGGTCGGCACAAAGCGTAGATTCTCATGCTTCTGTCGGATATACTTGTTGCGTATCCGCACCACCTTGCGTCCCATGTCTGTCACCACGCTCGCACCGTCACCCTTCTTCGATAGCGCTGCGCCGTTGGCCCATATCCACCTGTTGCCGACGAGGAAGAACACCGTCTCATTCTCCGAGTTCCACTTCTCCAGACCCGATGCAAACGTCGGGTTGTTCAGGTATCCCTTTTCGCTCAGAAAATCATTCCTCACGCTGTCGATCGCGCTCTGCACTTTGCCCTCCGTTATCTCCAGCTTGGTCTTCACGTCCTCGCCGTTCGAAAGCAGGAACGTGCCGCGCAGATACACATTGTCCGCATACAGGCCGTTGCCCCGTGGCTGGTTGTTCCACGGAAATGTGTCATCCTTAATGCCGTCCAGGTTGCCGAGTCTTGCGCGTAGGGCATTGCCAAAGGTCTTCCCTCTCACGCCGTCCATCACGTCCACCCTCGGTTCTCCGTCCTCAGTCGCCGATATAAGCACCAGGTTCTGGCGGTTCTCCACTGCCGTGTTGCCCATCAGCACACACTCGTCACCCGCCTTCGGTTCCACGCCCTCAAACTCCTCCTTAGCCACCACGATGCCGTCCGCTGTCACCTCAGCCACCTCCACCCAGTAGCTCCGCAGGTCTGTACCCGTGAACGTCTGGCAGCGCACCAGGTCGTGTCGCACGAACATATTCTCTTGCTCGAAACTGATGAGGTAGTAGTCCCCCCGTTCCTCCACAGCCTTTATCTTCCCGTTCGCAGCGCTCACGCATATCTGGCCGCCCACGCTCCGCACCTTGTTTATCAGCAGCTCAAACACGTTCATCACCTGACGCACCGTCAGTTTGTCCACAACCAGATGCGACAACTGGTCCTCGTCCATACCCAGCTTCCAGCCGCTGTCCGTCAAGCCTCCGCCAGTATAGTCCACGCTGCTGAGCAGCTCCTTCACCACAGCCGTCAGCAGCTCCGCGTTGCCCTTGCCGTCAACAAAGCCGTTCTCCTCCTCACCGAACACCACGCCCTGCTCAAAGGTTATGCGCCCCTTTGTGCGGTCATTGCGTTTCCTGCTCAGAAATTCCTGTTCGCTCCTTCTTGCCGAAAACAGATTGTTGTCCGTAGGCTGGGTCGTGTCCCAAGAGCGTATCACGTCAGGCAGTTCCACAGTGTTCGCCTTCACCTCGCTCCGTACGCTCTCTATCTCGTCCGCCATGCGGCTCTGCGTCGTTTGCGACAGCACGTCACTTATCTCGATGTCAGCCTCCGTCGGCCGCTCCAGCTTCTGGTCCACCACCGTTATGCGGCTCTCACGGTAGCCGCTCGCAAAAAAGCGGTCACTCTCCAGCCGCACCCTTTGCCCCATACACGGCACAACGCCGCGCTTCTTCAGCGCCACATAGTCTGTCGAACATTTGTACACGCTTCTGTCCAGGCAGTGCTCGTCCATGTATTTTTCCACCGCCGTCGCATACTCCTCCTCAGCTATCGGGTAATACTCGTCCGGCATCCTCACGTTCCACAGTATATAGGTGTCCCCGGCTTTCGGCTCCAGCACTCCGCCTGGCACCTGCGTGTCGTCATCGTATGGCCATATCGTTATCAGCTCAAACTCACGCGTCGCACTGTTATAGTTCACCTCAAAGTAGTGCTCCCCGTCCTCGTCGTTGCCCAGACCGGCCAACTGCCCCGTCTGGAACGTCACGCGCTTCACCAAGCCTCCTATCTCATATTTGTTCGGATCGAAGTTCATCCCGCCGTCCGTGAAGTAGTATATGTCGAATGGCTTGCCGTCATCGCCCTTTTTCGTCTCCTTCCTCACCGAGCTCACCTCGCCCGTGCGCCTCGGGTATATGTCCTGGAACGCCGCCTGCTCGAAGTGCTCCACAATGCCCAGCTCCGTGTTCCGTTCCACATACGTCGCACGGCTCGGCAGCAGCAGTCGGCTGCTGCCGTATTTCTCAGCGTCTATGTTGCGGCTGCTGCCTATCGGGAACAGTCGGGTGAAGAACTTCACGTTGTCAGCCGAGTCACGCTCTATGCTCAACAGACCGTTGCCGTAGCCCAGCGTCACCTCGTCGCCCCTCTCGCAGCGACACACGTTCACCGTCATGCCCTCTATCCACCATTCCGTCCCGGCCTCGTCGGCTATCTTCTTCAGAGCGTCGTTCCCGTACAGACCCTCCGAGTAGTCCACCACGATGTTCCCCGTAGCCTCCACCTTGCCCACCTTCCAGTCCGTTATGCCGCCCATCCAGCGGTTCAGGTTCTTCACCACCAGGGCCACATGCTCACGCGCCGTCGCCGTGTAGCTGAATACGGGCGAATCCTCTGTGTTCAGCATCAGAGCCTGTTTGATAAGGCTCGCCGCACCGTACAGTTTCACCGAGTACGTCCATTTCCTGCTACCCGTCTGCTTCGGCGTGTACGTCTCCACACACCAGAACTTCCGACCTTCCCACACCGTCCAGTCGTTCAGCTCCAGTGTCACGCACTCCGGGCTGTCCAGCGACACGCTCAGGTAGTCGTCACCGCCCACCTCCTCGTGGTGAGTGCTGCTACTGTCGGGCACCAGCGTTATCCTCAGCCGGTTCCGTTTGTCATATATCTTCAGCTCCATGTCCTTTGATGTCCTTTTTATCGTTGTTTTATCGTTGTTTGAATACCTTGCAAACGCCGTTTCAGTACAGAGGCTTCGGCTCCCTGAATTTCAGCCGCATCCTGCTGCACACGCCGCCTTCGCCTATCGGGGTCAGTTGCTCCGTCTCCGTTGCCCCCAGATACCGCAGTCTGAACGTGCGGTCTATCTCCGGCAGCCTCACCTCCAGCCATCCGTCCTTGCCCGTCCGCAGCATCGTGAAGAACCTGCCGTAGTTCACGAAGTACGCCTGCGCCGACTCAGCCCATAGGCAGAAGTACAGCTCCACGTCACGCGCCTGAAGGTGCAGCTCTATTTCTTCCGGCAGCTCCTCTCCGTCAGCGTCAGGGTTGTCCACCACCGTCAGCTCCTTCGTCGTGCTCGGCTTCAGCAGAGCCTCATAGTTAGTCCATTCTCCCTCCTTCTTCTCCGTCAGGAACACGCCCCATTCCTGGGCTGCGTCCTTGTCGTTTATGTACAGCAGACCTTTCGTTATCTCCATGCTCTTTCCTCCTTTTTTCTTACCTTGTTTTAATGCCGTCCCTACGCAGCGTAGTCAGGTCGTCCTTCATGTCACGCATGTCCTTGCGCATCAGTTTCAGCGTCTCGCTGCACTCGCCCGTGTTCGTATCTATACGTTTCAGGTGCCCCAGAGCCGTCTGCATACTCCCAGCCACATTCTCCACGTTCGTGTCTATGTTCGTCTCGTGCACCAGCATCGCCGTGTACAGACCCTCCAGTTTCGTTATGCTCTCCTGCGAGGCCGTCGTGTATGCACCGCTCTTTCCCGTCTGCGTCGTGCTGTCCCCCTGCCACAAGTCCAGACCCTTCTCCTTCGCCAGCTGGCGATACTTCTCCAGCAGCGCGTTGAAGGTTCCCTGCTGGCTCAGAGCATTGTCCGTCATGTCGTCCAGAATCCGCACATAGTTGCCGAACTTCTCCTCGTCCGTCAGGTCCTCGCGCTTCATCACGTCCAGCATCTCCTCCTGAGCCTTCTCCAGCAGTGGGGCTATCGTCACCGTGTATATCATCTGCTCCGCCAGCTTCTCCAGCATACCCGTCAGCGAGTCCGCAAAAGCCTTCCCCGCATCAGTACCGTTCTTGAAGGCATCCACCAGAGCGTCCGTCAGCGTCTGACCAAGGTCGCCGAACACACCCTCAAAGTAGTCCTTCACAGACTCCCAAGCCTCCTCTGCCTGGTCATATAGGTCTATGATATACTGCAGCGCCTCCTTGTCATTCTTCGCAAACTCACGGCTGTTCATGATGCTCTCTGCCAGCTCACGGTTAAAGTTCCCCGCACTGTCTATCAGCTCCGGATAAACATCCAGAATGCTGCTGTACGTATCCTTGCCCTTGCCCCAGCCGAACAGACCCGTCTTCTTATGGCCCGTCTTTATCTCAATGTCAGCCAGTCCGGAGTAGGCGTCCTTCAGCTCCGAGTAGCCCTTGTTCATAATCTTGTTCCAGAAGGCACTGCCCGTCTCCGTGTATCCGAACTTCTTCTGCTGCTCAGCCGTGCCCGCAATCTCCGCCTTCAGACCAGCGTAGGCATCCTTCATCACCTTCACAGCGTTTGCAGCCTTCCCGTAGGTGTCCGTGCCGAATATCGTCTGGGCCTTCTCCAGCTCCAGGTTCTGCTCCATCAGCAGCAGGTTATACTCACGCTGCTGAGCCGTCACCTCCTCCATGATCTTCTCCAAAGCAGCCTTATGACGCGCACTCGCCTGAAAAGCCTTCGTCACCCAGCCGATAGCCTCGCCCGCGGCAGCAGCTATGCCGCCAACGACGCCGCCCTCAGCAAAGCCACGGCCTATGTTGCTCACACTCGTCATCACACCCTGCACAGCATCCATCGCCTCAGCCATGCCACCGTTACCCGTCGCCTCAAACATCTCGCTCAGCTTCCCGGCCAGGTCGCCAACCATCTCAGCAGAAGCCGCAGCAGACTCACCAAGGCGCTTCAGCTTAGCCTCAAGGCCCTTCTCCTCACCGTCCTCGCCGTGCTTGAACAGCTCCCCAACCGCATCAGCCAGAGCCCTGAACGGATTCTTACCGAGCACCTCCTTCTTCAGCTTCTCATACTGCTCCGTCAGAGCCTTCAGCTTCTCAGGACTCTTCTCCAGGGCCTTCAGCTCAGCCGGCGAAAAACCAAGCCCCGCCATATCCTTCTGCGTGATCCTCCGCTCCGTCCTTCCGTTCCCGTCCTTTATCACAGCCGTGCCCTCAGCGTCCTTCGTCCCACGCAGATAGTCCATCAGCACCTTTATACGGTCTATTATCTTCTGCACCTCAGCCACACTCTTCTCCGAAGTGTCAGCAAACAAGTCCACAAGCACCTTGTTCTCCTTGCCAAGCTCCGTCAGCTGAGCATCGTCCACAGACTTCAGCGCAGCACGCTCCTGCTTCGAAAGCTCGGCCAAAGCACGAGCCTTCACATCCGCACCTATAGGTAGCCCATCAGAGTCCACTGCCTTCTCTATCTGAGCACGATCCTTAGCAAACTTCTCGCTGATGCTCTTGCGCTGCTCCTCGTAGTCTTGGTACTTGGCGAGCAAATTCTGATAAAGCTTTGCTTCGGAATTTTGCTTGTATGCGTTTGCGGCTTCAGTATATTGTTTCAGATAGTTTTTTTGGTCAGCACTCAAATCATCCACAGTAACAGTTGGGCGCTTCAACCCTTGTTTCTTCCAGTCAGGATGAGCCTGTTCAAATGAGAGGTCTGATATATTCTGAAGTTCATCAACCCATTCTTGCTGGCGCAAACGGTTCGCTTCGATAAGTTTATCGTAATTGAGATTTATCGTTTCAAGTTCCTTGTCAAAACCCTCTTGCAAGCCGTCAATCTCCGCTTGTTTCAAATCAAATGCGGTTTGCTTTTCTGACGCTTCTTGTTTACGTTGTGCCGCTTCTACCTGACGCCCTTTCTCTTCTTGCTCTGCAGCCTTTATATTAGCTTTTTCCTGAGGTGTAAGACCTGTGTTCTTTGTCTTTTTTGTTTTCTTTGATGTGTCACCACCTGCAGCCTCATAGTTTGCCTTTGCTTTCTTTTCTTCATCGCGTGCCTTGCGCAATGCTGCAAGATAGGACGCTTCATCAGGATAAAGGGAACGATTGTTGCGATTCTTTATGACTTTATTTACTTCATTCTGTGCATTAGTCCATGCGGTTTTTGCATCTTTCATGAAGTCTTTAGAGGCATTCTCGTGTATGCTTTTCATACGAGCAGTGGCCGATTTGATGCGGTTTTGCAATTCGTCTACACTAGTTGCAACACTCTCTCCTGGAAGTTTTACAAGTTTCTTGCCTTGCTTGTTCGCAGAGGAGATACAATTTTTGTAGAAGTTGATAGTCTTTTGAGCGGTCTCTGCGTTCATACTATTCAACTTTGCCATAAACTTGTTATGGTTATCTGTTCGCACTTGCTGCACATCTTTCCACACCGTACCCTCTGAAGCTTTAATCAACGATTCTATAGCGGAGTTGAACGTCTGAAACGTGCCACGCACGTTCCTTACTTCTTTATTATATTTCTTGTTAAGGTTCTGATAGAGATTATAATCAGAATCTGACATATTCAAGCGACCGGTTTTGTAGTACTGCTTGCGCAATTCCAAATATTTCTTCAGATCCGCCACTCGTTGTTGGTCTGCCTTCAAATTACCTTCGCCTTTAAGATTACGTTCCTCACGAAGTTCCTCGTTATATTCTCGGCGTGCCTCCGTCAGTTTGTCGATAAGTTCCTTTTCGGTCTTGTATTTCTCAAATACTGACGGCATCAATTTCTTTAGCTTTTCTAGAGCTTCTAGTCTGTCTAGTTCCGCTAGATTTTCATCTGTTATGGTACTTATACATTTTTCAATCGCTTCTTTTTTGTCATTGATTGCATCTGTCTGTTCTTTCTCACGATCAGCCGCACGTTGAGCCTCGTCAGCTGCTGCAGAGCAATTCTTTGAATATATAGCCAGCGCAGCGGCAGCAGACAAAATAACAGTTGCAAGTAACACATAAGGATTGGCATTTGCTGTTATATTGAAGGCTTGCTGTGCAGCTGTTGCAAGTCCCAATTCTTTACGGAACATAGCCACAAGGCGAATGTTTTCAACAAAAGAAGCAGCCTTCTGTACTGCCAGTGTTGCAATCAAAGCTGTTTTATAACTGCCATATACCGCAACAAGCGACATAAGGGCTTTTCCTACCGCTTCATAATTCTTTACAAGTTCTGAAGCCACTTCAACGCTGCCCGTTAAAATACCCTCACTCTTTTCGCCCATGGCATTGAACATATCGTCAATAGCACCTTCCAAATTTGAGATTTGTCCCTTCAAACCTTTGCTTTGCTTATCCAGCATACCATGAAATTTGCCACCCTCTGCGGTTGCGTCTGCAAATGCCTGTGCCACCATTTCAGAGCTGATAGCACCAGCGGACATTTCGTCTTTGAGTTGTCCTATGCTTTTACCAGTTTTTTCCGATATGATAGCGAGTGGATTGAAACCGGCATTTATCATCTGGAGCAAATCTTGCCCCATCAGTTTTCCCGTAGCCGACATTTGCGAAAATGCAAGTACAAGCGAGTTGAAGCGGTCACGGTCGCCCATGGAGATGTCACCAATCTGCTTTAGTGTCGGAATGACCTTCTCCGCCTCCATGTTGAATCCAAGCATAGTTTGCGCTCCTCCAGCAAGATCATTGAGCATAAGCGGTGTGTTCACGGCATATTCACGCAATTCACCGAAGAACTGCGTAGCTTTGTCCTTGCCGCCTAACAATGTTTCAAACGAGATACTGAGGTTTTCCACTTCCTGACGCACATCGATCATTGTTTTCACAAATTCCACAGCCTTCTGTGCCGTGAACACACCGCCAATGGTCATGCCGACTCGTTTCAAGGACTCATCAAGCAAATTAGCCTTAGTCTGGGCATCTAACATGCCCTGGCTAAGGTTCCCTTTCATCAATAATTCTACTTCTACAGCTTTCATGTCATTTCTTCAGTCTTGTTTGAAAACACTCCAGAATCTCCTGAGCGGTCCGCTTCCCTTTCACTTTACGCGACGGCGAAGAATCCGCCTTGCCCTTCACCTTCACATACCGCGGGGCATCGGCAAGCATCAGCACCAGAGTCTCCCAGTTCACACCCCACAGCATATAGTCCACACTCCAGCCAGTAGCCTGAGCCACCTGCCAAAGCATACCAAAGAGGCTATGTGAACCCTCATACTTAGTTCTTAACTCCCCTTCCTTTAATGGCTCGCTATCGTCGGCTTCAGCGGATTCGTCGCCGCCGACAATGCGATAATACTCTCGAAACCCCGAGTACCCAGCAGAAGCGTCCAACGTCGGAAAGCAGCCTCAAGCCAAACGTCATCCACCCACCAGCGTAGCAACCAAGCCACCACGCCCGACAGCAGCAGCCCGCTCCACTTCCCCCTGCATATCGTCAGAGCAACAATCCGGCTCACAGTGCGACCGTGCTCACCAAGCCAAGCCAGACGCTCTGACTCTGTCATCGCCTCCAGCTCCGCGTGAGTCACGTTCATGCCGGCAAACAGACGGGCTATACGTATCTGACCGCCAAGACGCGGACGGCCCATCCTGAAACGCAGACGTATCGGCTCCTTGCGACACGGCAGCTTCACCTCCTTAAAAGGAACGGAGACACCAACGTCCAATAGTGCCTCCGCTGCCTCCTTCTCAATATTCATGCTCATAAGCCATCAACGCTTAGCCCGCCACATCCTCAATGCTGTAAGGCTCGCTACCGTCGTCCGGAATCATCACCTCAACCTCAACCTTCACCTTCGACACACTGTCCAAGTTCAGGTCGCCGTCAATGTAAGCCGACACAAAAGCCTTCTTGATCTTCACCTCGTGCGACGAGTCCGTCTGAATCGACAGCGGGCTCGTAATCTGAACAAGCTTCGATGGAGCCTTCCAGCCAGTAGCAGCAGAATCACCCGTCTTCACTACCACACCGCCCATCAGGGCTGCCATGTTCTCGTAGTCCATCTGGATCAAGTCAAAGCTCGGGGCAATCGTGCCGTTCGACTTCGGAATCACAAGCACAGGGCCGCCATGCTTCTGGGCAGCGTTGATCTTCGTCACCTCGCCCTTCGCACCGTTCAGCTTGAAGCTGTTTTCCTCAATGTAGCCAAGCGTTTTTTCGCCTACCTTAACGACCGCCAGGCCGTACATAAAATCGTTCATAAATCTTCATTGTTAAAATTGTTATTACCGTGCAGACTATTCCGCCTGCAATAAATACACACCAGTCCACCCACCACAGCCCTCGCTCTTTCGAACGTTCTTCAACCGCCGTTTGAGCACTGTCCTGAAGATGAGCGTTCTTCACGCTCAGGCGCTCGTTCTCCGCCTCATAATACGCACACAGACGCGCCAAACTGTCGCAGCCGCTCTCTATCACCAGGGTAGGAGGCTTGCCGCCCACGTTCTGCTTCACACTCGCCTTCACGTGCGCACGGCCAGAGCTCGCAGCATAGCTCGCTCCTTCAGGCAGTCGCCACAGACCGGAGTCAAGCGCTATCTCCAGCAATGCCGTGTCCGCCTTCACCGGCGCCGTCCACCACGCCTTCATCACGCTCGTCGCGGCGCTTGCGCTGTCCTTTCGCACTGCGCTTGCCGACACTTTGTTTTCCGACCTCACCGTCTGTCTCGTCGAGCTGCAGCTCGCTGCTGACAGGACAAGCAGCCCTGTGAGGACATAGCTGAATAGCCTCAATCGCACGCGACAGACGGTTGACAGCACGCCGCGTGAGGTTGTTTTCTGCCACCAGCTTCTCAGTGATCTTTGTCGTCTCTTCATATTTCTTCTGAGTTTCCACAAGCAGAGTCGATACGTCTTCGTACATCACCTTGTACGTGTCATGCACGCTCTTCGCCGTCTCGGCCTCCTTCACCTTGCGGTTCGCAACCCAAGCGATGGCGGCACCTATGCCGCCCGAGGGTATAGCCCACTGCAGGATTTGCATGATTACTGTGTCCGCCATCCTTGTTTTCTCTTTATTCGTTATTTACTCTGTTTTCACACTCTCCTTACTGCCTGATGCCGATGCTCTCTAACCATGCCTTCACGTCAAAACTCGGGCAGGCTTTAGTCACGCCTGGCAGGTCACGGTGACCCACAATCTTGATCTGTGGAAACCTTTCATGAAAGTTCCTCACGTAGTCAGTCATAGCCTTCAGCTGTGCCGCCGTGCGCGTGTCCTTGGCCGTCTTGCCGTCCTTTGCCAGACCGCCGGCATACACCACGTGGCGGCTCACCGAGTTATAGCCCGCAGCACCGTTCGTCACCTCCCAGGGGTCCACCTCAGCATCCTCGTTGTTCTTCACCAGGCGCTCCACTGTTCCGTCCAGATGGAACAAATCGGTGTAACCCACCTGCTTCCAGCCCCTGCCGCCCTTCTTCACCGGGTCAGTGTGCCAGTGGCGTATCTCTTTAGAGCTTACCTCATGGCCTTCTGGCGTGGCTGTGCAGTGCAGCACCAGATATTTCATCCTTGACATAGCCTAGCCGATGGGGTCAGCATACTCTGCCAGACCGCGGTCCACAACGTCATGGGCACGATCCAGCTCAAATTCAAGCACCTCACCTGCCTCGTGCACCACGCTCAGGTCTTCCTTGTCGCGAAACTTTGCCACGACCTTCACACTCACTGTCTTTTTCTCTGCCATAATCTTTTTTTTTATTTTAGTTGTATTTGTTACCTGGGCGGAGGCGATTCCACGCACTCCGCCGTTCCCAGTTTCTAGCCCTCGGGCACGTAATTGAACTTCTTGGTCTTTCTCCAGTCCATCACCACAATCTCCTCGCCGAAGCCAACGTTCGTGTCGGCCTTTATCAGCAACTTGAAGAAGTACAGCTCCGATGGGTTGCTCAGCTTGTCTATCTGGATCACGTTCTCGTCATCCTGAAGGTTCACCGCAGCGAAGAAGTTTCCGTCCGCATCGGGCGAGCACAGCGTCGCCATGATGAGCGAGTCAGGCCAGGCGGCCACAGTCTCGATGGCGATGCCCTTGAAGCGCTTGCTGTTCACCTCGCTCTCGTTAGAGTTCTTGTGCTCGCGCTCTGTCAGTTCCTTGTCGTACTGGTCAAAGTCGTCAACGCTCATCAGAATGCGCAGGTTCGGGTTCTCGCGCATCGCCTTGGGGATGGCGTTGCGCACAGCATACAAGCGGTCTATCATCGAGGTGGGGCCCTCAGGGTTCACCACAATTACGTCGTTTGCCTTGGCTGCTTGCGTCAATATGCCGTCCATCAGCTGGTCGTCGGTGCCGCCGCTCACATACTCGCCGTTCACAAACAGGTTGCCAAGCTCAAACTGCACCTGCTTCGACAGCGCCTCCAGAAGAGCGTTCTGGGCCTCGGGAGGAAGTTCCGCAAACACCAGGTTGCCCTTAGGCTGCCACTTTCTCCATATCTGCTCAAAAGCTCGTGGGTTAAACACCGTGAATGCCATGAAGTCGTGGGGCTCCAAGGTCTGCTCGCTGTAATTGAAGTCGCCCTGGGCATCGCTCTTCTGAGGGTCTTCCTTGCGCTTCTGCAGCATCTTGCCCGCCTTTAGGCGTGGCACGCTGATTTTCTTTTCCACACCGGGAATCACCATGATGAGTCCCTTGTCCACAAGTTCGTTGCCCGTGGTCGCAACGGTCAGGATGCGCTCCAGCACCTCGCCGTTGTAGTTCGTGTTCTTTACTACTATTGCCATTTGTTTTCCTTTTTATGGTTCTTCTGTCTCTCGTCCTTTACTGGAACTGGCGCTTCATGCGCGCTTCTCTGATCTGCTTCTGGCGCTGCTCCCATGGGCCGTCGCTCACGCCGGGCTGCACATGCAGGTCGTTCATCACCTTGCGCTTCGGGGTCAGCGCGGAAAGCACCTTCTTGCCCTCGGCCATGTTTCCCTTCAGAATGTTCTCGAAGGTCGGGCGGCTTTCAGCGTTGATGCGGCCGTCCTGCTCAGCTGCGTCCAGCAGTTCCTTGCGCTCAGCCTCTGCGTCTGCCTCGGCTTTGTCCTCAAAGCCCTTCAGCTTCTTCTTCAGCTCTTTGTTCTCGTCCTCCAAGGTCTGTGCCTTGCCGGCAAGGGTCGCATAGTGCTGAGCCCTCGCCACCACTTCTTCATCACTCTTGCAGTCCTTAAACTGCGCCTGTTTCTTCAGTTCTTCTAATGTCATATCGTTCGCTTTTTGTGGCTCGTTCCTGAGCCGGTTGTTGAATGTTGTGTATATCTCCTCTGGAGTGCTGTCCTCAGCCACGGGGTCCGCATCATAAATGCCGTCTATCAGACCCATCTGCAGGGCCTCCTGCGCCGTCAGCCAGTGGTCTGTCCCGTCAAAGTATTGGGCTTTCACTTCTTCTTTGCTCATGCCCATGCGTTGGGCGTACATCTCGCCCAGACTGTCCTCCAGGCTCTCTATCTCCGCGATGCACTTCGCCATCTCTTGCTTGTTGCCGTAGCAGCCACCGCTCACGCTGTGAAGCATCAGACGCGCATACCGGCTCATCTCCACTGGCTTGCCGCACAGCGCTATCACGCTCGCCATGCTCGCCGCCACACCGTCCACGTAAAGACGTATGTCTGCATTGCTCTGGCGGATGGCGTTGTAGATGGCTATACCGCTGAACACGTCGCCGCCGTTCGAGTTGATGCGGATGTCTATACGCTCACTCTCCTCGGCGCAGGCTGCCAGCTCGGCGGCTATCTGACCGCTCGCCACCTCGTAGCCGATGTCGCCATACATGTAGATGGTGCTCACGCTCGCCGCTTTCTTGATATTGAAATATTTGCTCATTGTCTCCTTCTTTGTCGGGCAGTTTGCCCATGTTGCGGTTGCAAAGTTAATGGCTTTCCAACCTCATTCCATACCTCCTGTTTTATCATGAAACGTTATACCGGCATCATAACGCCGCAACTTGTCATCATGCTTTTCACTCGCTCGGATTCACTCCTTTTCACGGTAATTTTGCACTGCATTTATTCACATTATAAACAGATTTTTCAATGGCAGATTTAACCAATACACAGAAAAAAGAGTGGGCTCGCACGCTTTATCTCCGAGAAAACCTCACACAGCAGGAGATTGCCGACCGTGTGGGAGTGTCACGCGTCACAGTCTCAAACTGGTGCCGCGGTGGCAAATGGGAGGAACAGAAGGTCGGACTCACGCTCACACGACGTGAGCAGGTACAAAGCCTCTATCGTCAGGTGGCCGAAGTCAACAACGCAATACAGCTCAAACCAGAGGGGCAACGATACCCTGATGCTAAGCAGGCTGACACTATCGTGAAGCTCACATCAGCAATACGAAACATGGAGCAAGAGGTGGGCATCGCCGACCGCATCGCTGTGCTCACTGATGTCATCGAGTGGATGCGACCATCCGACCTCGACAAGGCAAAGGAGCTAACCTCGCTTTTCGACGCTTACATCAAGGACAAACTATAACAGAGTATGAAACAGACTGACCGTATAGCACTACAAAACTGGGAAAAGTTCAAGGACAACATCGCGCGCGCAACGCCAGTCGATCGCTCCATGTCACAGGCCGAAATACAGAAGCACCGTGCATGGCTTGAAGCACGCCCGCTCGAATGGATAAAATTCTTTTTCCCGAACTTCGCACAGTATGAGTTCGCACCTTTTCAGAAAAGGGCCATACGACGCATTCTCTCCAATCCCGAGTGGTTCGAGGTAATCTCATGGAGCCGGGAGCTCGCCAAGTCCACTTGTGCCATGTTCTGCATCATGTACCTCACACTCACAGGGCTTAAACGAAATGTCATACTCACATCCAATTCCTTCGACAATGCCGTCCGACTGCTCGACCCGTTCCGGGCAAACCTCGAGGCCAACGGGCGCATCATTGCCTACTACGGAAAGCAGCAGTCGCTCGGCTCATGGACGGAGGACGAGTTCATCACCAAGCAGGGCGTGGCATTCCGGGCACTTGGTGCAGGACAGTCGCCACGTGGCTCCAGAAAGGATGCCGTACGCCCGGATGTGTTGGTTGTCGATGACTTCGACACAGACCAGGACACGCTCAATCCCGACATCATACAGAAACGATGGGACTGGTGGGAGAAGGCGCTTTACCCAACGCGCTCTGTCTCTGAGCCTACACTGGTGCTCTTCTGCGGCAACATCATCGCCAAGGACTGCTGTGTCGTACGCGCAGGAGCAATGGCCGACCATTGAGACATCGTTAATATCCGCGACAAGGACGGACACTCCACATGGCCCGAGAAAAACTCTGAGGAGCACATCGACCGTGTTCTCGCCAAGATTTCCAAGAAGTCAGCGCAGGGCGAGTACTTCAACAACCCCATCTCAGAGGGCGAGATATTCTCCGAGATGGCTTTCGGAAAGGTGCCGCCGCTCTCCAAGTTCAAGTTCCTCGTGGCTTACGGCGACCCCGCGCCGGGCGAAGGCAAGGGCAAAAAAGGCAAGTCGTTCAAGACGGTCTCACTCCTCGGCAAGCTCTCCGGCAAGCTGTACGTCATAAAGACGTTTCTGGCACAGGCGCTCAATGCCGAGTTCATCGACTGGTATGTGCAGCTGCTCGCATTTGTCGGAGGTCGTGCTCCGGTCTATTGCTACATGGAGAACAACAAACTGCAGGACCCCTTCTTTCAGCAGGTATTTAAGCCGCTCGTCGCCAAGGTGCGACGCGAGCAGGGCGTACAGCTCTACATTCGAGGAGACGAGGAGAAGAAAACCGACAAGGCGACACGCATCGAGGCTAACCTGGAGCCGATGAACCGTGCCGGTAATCTCATACTCAACGAGGCGGAACGCGACAATCCCCACATGAAGGAACTCCTCGACCAGTTCACGCTCTTCACCCTCTCACTACGCTATCCGGCCGACGGTCCTGATGCCGTTGAGGGCGGCAATCGCATCATCGACGAAATTCAGCACAGGGCAGAACCACCGGTCACACGCTCGCGTGCCGACATACGCACACGCAACAAACGAAGATTATAAATTCTAAACAATGTATATATGAGCCAATTCGTACAACTTTCCGACTACGATGCCTCCATTCACCGAGAGATTCTCGATGCGCTCACCAGAGCCGACGAATCGGTCATCGAGATTTGTGAGGATCGGGCCATCGCCGAAATGAGGTGCTATCTCTCAAAACGATACGACTGCGACCGTATCTTCGCGGCCACTGGGGCCGATCGACTCCAGCTCGTACTCATGATGGTCATAGACATCGCCGTATACCACATCTTCTGTATTCACAACCCGCAGAAACTCTCACAGTTGCGCAAGGACCGCTACGACCGGGCAGTCGAGTGGATGAAGGCGGTCGCCGCAGAGGACATCTCCATCCAGGGGGCACCGCTACTGCCCGAGGAGGTGCGTGCTGCACATGCGCCATTCCGCTTGAAAAGCAACCCCAAACGGGTCAATCACTGGTAACTGACAATTAAAAATTCTGATTATGACAAAACGAAAGTATAGCAAAGCCCCAAAGGGCAAAATCACCATTGGCGGAAACATTCCCCAGCAGGGACAGCAGCGCCCCAATGTCATTGTGCTCACGCAGCCAAAGCGCTTCGGCATCGACATCGCCGACTTCACTTCGGCTGTCCGGGCGGCTGAGGATGTCGATTTCTCGCGACGATACAAACTCTACGACCTTTACTCTGACATACTCATGGACACACACCTCTCCTGCGTCATCGAGAAGCGACGCAATGCCGTACTATGTGCCGACATCGAGTTCTGGAGAGACGGCAAGCCCGACGAGGCGGTCAACGAGCAGATTAAGTCACCATGGTTCTCACGACTCGTCACCGACATTATAGATGCCAAGATGTGGGGCTTTTCCCTCTGCCAGTTCTATCGCCAGGGCGAATGGGTCGATTACGACCTCATCCCAAGAAAGCACGCCGACCCTGTGCGCCGACTCATACTGCGACACCAGACCGACATCACCGGCACCTCATGGGACGAATACCCCGACCTGCTTTTCATCGGATCGCCATCTGACCTCGGACTCCTCGCCAAGGCTGCACCATGGGTCATATACAAGCGCAACACCACCGGCGACTGGTCACAGTTCTCCGAGGTCTTTGGCATGCCCATTCAGGAGTACACTTACGAGACCGATGACGAAGACTCACGACAGCGAGCCATCGACGATGCATACAATGCCGGATCGCTCGCAGTTTTCGTGCATGGCAAGGACACCACGCTAAACCTCGTTGAGGCGGGCAACAAGACGGGGTCGGCAGATGTCTACGAGAGATTCTGCGAGCGCTGCAACAACGAGATTTCAAAGCTCATACTCGGAAACACGCTCACCACCGAGTCCTCAGAAAACGGAACGCAGGCGCTCGGCACGGTACATAAGAAGGTGGAGGACCGAGTGGCGCAGGCCGACAGACGATACATCCTCGATGTGCTCAATTATGACATGACGGACATATTCCAGCGCATGGGCATCAATACCTTTGGCGGAGAGTTCTGTTTCCCCGAGCAGAAGGACATCGACCCTTCCTCAAAGATGAACATACTCACGCAGCTGCGCACCAACTTTCAGCTGCCTGTCTCCGACGACTATCTCTATGAGGAGTTCGGTGTCGAAAAACCTGCCGATTACGACAAACTGAAAGCCGAACAGCAACAAAAAAAGGAGGCGCTTGCCTCCATTGCCAATCAGCAGCTCCCTGCCGATGATGATGACGAACCCGAAAACAGCGACGACAAAAAGAACTCCGAACCGTCGCCCAAACAAAAAAAGTCTTTCAAAAACTGGCTGCGCTCTTTTTTCGCAAAAGCCCCGCAACCGGGCGGGGCGGATTTAGAGTGGTAGTCAACAATCTCTACCAGGCGAAGACTGACGATGTGGCTGCGTCCATGGAGTTCTCCGACGATTTCATCGCGCAGGTTCTCCACGACATCTACCGTCGGGGCAAGGCGCAGTCTCCCACCGACCTTTCGCCCGAACTGTTCCGTGCCATCCTACGCAGTTTCAATCAGGCTACAGCCCAGGGCATGGCTGCAGCCGATGTGCCCGACCTGGATGACGACTTCCGTCAGGCGCTACGCCATTCCAACGAGGTCTTTTCTGCCTTCAAGGTCCACCGTATGCAATCTGATATGGCAAGACTTCTCACCGATTCAAACGGCGATTTAAAGCCGTTCAATCAGTGGGCAAACGATGTTCTGCCCATCGCCTCGCATCAGTGTGGGGCATGGCTGCGCACCGAATACAACACGGCGGTTATTCGGGCACACCAGGCAGCCGACTGGCAACAGTTCCTACGGGAGGCAGACGTACTGCCCAACCTCAAATGGATGCCATCCACATCGCCCAATCCGGGAGCCGACCATCAGCTCTTTTGGAACACGATCCGACCCATCAACGACCCCTTCTGGAACGAACACCGACCGGGCGATCGATGGAACTGCAAATGCTCGCTTACATCCACCGACGAGCCATGCACTGCTACGCCTTCTTCCGACAAGGCAAGCAATCCGCAGCCCGGACTCGATTCCAATCCAGGAACTGACGGGGCTGTGTTCGCACAGTCGCATCCGTATTTCCCCAAGTCATGCAGCTCATGCAGTTTCTATAAACCGGGCTTCAGGGACGCACTGCGCAGCGTCTTTACCAATAGGGCAAAGGACTGCTACAACTGCCCGTACATCAACGGCTGCATCTCACGCATATCATCAGACGGCTTCAAGTTGGAACACAATTTCAAGAATGGCGGAAAGTTATATGTGCATCCTAACATCGACAAGGACAAAGCCGACTACAAAGACATGAAGCGCATCTGTCTACAGCTCGCAAAAATGGGACACGAGGTACGTATGACTCCACGTTTACACTGCAAGTCCGAGGAGTACAAACAAATTTACGGCTCGCTCATCGGTACGAAATACGAAAAGAAATGCCCCGACTTCTCCGTCGATGGCATATTCTACGAGTATGAGGGCTTTGTCAAGCCGTGGAACAAAAAGAAAGTCGGACACATGCTATCCCATGGACTACAGCAGTCCTCACGTGTTGTTATCAATAATACAAAGGGATGCTCCGACCGCTTCATACGAAAAGCGGTCATGGCAAGAATACATTTGCCAGGACAGGAAGTCAACGAGGTTTGGATTTACGAAAAAGGCAATGTCAGATTGTTCTATAAAGACCGTAAATTCTACTACAACTAAAAATAACTACGGGGAAGCCTTTGCAGACCTCCCCGCGATGCAACGTGCCGTAGCACATGCTAACTTCTCATCGAAGCTGTCGCAAAGTTAATAATAATAATTTAATAAACAAGCGTTATGAACAATTTTTTCTCTTTTTTCGCAGTGTCCAACCGATACAAGCATCTCATCGGTGGCTTCATCGTCGCCACACTTGCCGGTTCTT
This sequence comes from uncultured Prevotella sp., assembly GCA_905193385.1. GTDB lineage: Bacteria > Bacteroidota > Bacteroidia > Bacteroidales > Bacteroidaceae > Prevotella. The sequence continues at coordinate 30,905 of CAJJOL010000024.1, forward strand.
TCTATGCTGCCATATATGCCGCAGCCGTCGCTGCATCGTGCCTTGAGCTAAAAGACCGCCTAAATGGCAACCTCTGGGACTGGACTGACTGGCTCTGTACCGTTCTCGGCGGCAGCATCGCAGCACTCATGTTTTACGTCTTATTCCCAATGGTATGGAACTAAAGGATTTCTCAAACCAACTAAAATCGCATAGCAAGCAAATCGACCATCTTATGCGTAGGCGCTTGCCCGTCATTGCAGGGCGCATGGCAAAGGACTTCTTTCAGAACAGTTTCCGTATCAGTGCCTTTGTCAATGGTGGGGTCCACCATTGGCAAACCACCCAACGGCAGCTCGCAGGAGGCAAGACGGCAGCATCGCGCTATGGACCGCTACTTTCCTCACGCAACCATCTGTTCGCGTCCATAAAATACACGCCGTCAGACTATCGCGTCAAGGTGGCAAACGACCTGCTATATGCTCCCATACACAACTGGGGAGGAACGCTGCACCCCTCTGTCACACCTAAGATGCGACGCTTTGCATGGGCCATGTTCTATCGTGAGGCGGGCATCAAGCGAAACGCCTCCAAGAAAAGCAAAAAGAAGCGTACCGACGAGGCTGCTGCAAATCCACTTGCACAGAAGTGGCGTGCCCTCGCTCTCACAAAAAAGAAGAAACTCTCCGTACATATCCCACAGCGACAGTTCCTCGGAGATAGCCGAGAGCTGCAGGACATGATACACGAACGCACAAAACAGGAAATTATCAAGATATTAAACTCACAAAAATAAAATCATTATGGAAGAATTGTTCAAACTCATTATCGAACTCATCACTAACAAAATGACCGGTCTCTCACTCGTTGACGAAGACTGTGGTCAGTTGGAGGCTGGCATTGAGGAAGATGCCTACCCGGTCACCTTTCCGTGCGTCCTCATAGGCAATCTCGAAGCCGATTGGACCAATGTCGGCATGGGAGCCCAGAAGGGGCAGGTGCAGTTCTCTGTACGTCTCGCCGTCGATTGCTATGACGACACGCACTACGGATCGGGAACCGAGTCAAAGGTGGCAGAGCGTTTGCAAATGGCAAACAGCCTCTACACCGCATTGCAGTGTTTCCGCCCATTCGGATATATGTCGCCGATGATACGCACCAAGTCGCGTTTCTATTCTATGCCCGGTGGCATAAAGGTCTATGAGTACATCTTTTCGTTCACCATCCACGACGAGTCTGCTCTTCTCTCACAGCGTCGGGAATAGCTCCAGCTGGCTCGCGCTCAGACGAGGAACCTTCACCTTCGGCAACGGCTTCACGTTTACCATACCGCCCTCCCTGCATTTGCGTCTGATGATGCTCATGATGCGCTCTTCCGAAATAAAGAACTCACGTTCTGAAAGAAGCTTCAGGGCATCATCAAAACGTAGGCGCTGCACCTCCGTCCAGTAATAGTAACGGCGGTACAGAGCCTCGTCCCTCAGCTTTATCAGCTCTTTATTCCTTCCTTTTTTCATAGTCTGCAAAAATAAACTTTTTCCCTTAAACCGCAATCAAAAAGCCACCTAAATCGCTCATATTTAGGTGGCTTTATTCATCTTGCGCCCTCCAAAGGCTCAGAAAGGCTCAAAAAGGCCCAGCACATCATCACAATCGGCAGAAGCTCGGCTCTATGCGGCTCCACACACCGTTCTCCGGATTGCGCTTGGAGAAGTAGTAGTTCGTCGCAGTGGCCTGCACCACATTGGCTTCCTTGAAAAGACGCATGATTTCTGCATACTCCTCGTCAAAGCGGTCCTCCAGCTCATAAAGCTTCGAGATGCTCTTGTAGTCCAGGTCGCCCGTCTTGTTGCGCTCCAGAAGCGTCATCGCCATCTGGTACATCGGGTCCTCCACACCCTTCTCGCTCGCCTCCATATAGCGCTTCAGATAGTCCACAAGGCGCTCGGCTGCGAGGTCTGCACGCTCGTCAAAGCCCTTCACCTTGTTAAACTTTACCTCAAGTTTGAAGTCCCCGTCAGTGATCGTGTAGCTCTGCTGGCTCTCGTTCTTCACAGCGCCATACTCGCGCATGAGTTTCGTGAAAGCTGTCACCTCGTCATCAAGCCATTTCTTGAATCCCGAAACCTCACTCTCCAAGTTCTCCACTCTGCCCAGCACGTCATGCATAAACTGCCCACGCAGTGCCTCGTAGCTCTCGCGCTTCGCCATGCGGTCGTTCTTTACCTCGGTCTGCAGCCGTGCTAACAGCTCGGCACGCTGCTCCTTTGTCATACCCTTCAAGGGGTCCACTGTCTCATTCTTTGTTTCCATTGTCTTTTCTTTTTATGGGTTCATTACTCGTTTTCTTTCTTCTTGCGGTTCATGGCACGCAGTTTCGTGTTCAGTGCCGCCAGTTCCACGCTGTCCAGGAAGCGGAAAGCCTTGCCCGCTATACGTTTGTCCTCGCAGAAGCGGTCCACGGCTTGCCAGTCTGCCGTGTTCACACCCCACAGCTGCATCTGGTGCAACACGCCGCTACGCGCCTTGCGCTTCGCCTTCAGCAGAGCGGCACGCCGTTCGTCGTAGCCCGCCACACGTTCCATTTCCTTGCACATAAGCTCATACTCCGTCTGGGTCATCTGCCGCAGGTGCTCGGTTCTCTCGTTGGTAAACTGACGCACCAAGGTCTCCTTGTCTGCGCCGGGAAGCAGCTTCAGCAGCTTGTAGAACTTCCCGTAGTTATCGACGTGGTTCATGCTCCGCCTCCTTTTCTTTCCATTTCAGCCACGCCTCCCTCGCCACGGCAAGTGTCGTCGGCACGTCCCAGGTCAGCCCGTCGGCTGGCAGTATAGGCACGTTGTTGAAACACACGTACACCTCACCGCTGAACTCGCGTGCCTGAACTATCGCTTCGCTCTCTCTCACTAAGGCAGCAGCCTTCTGTGCAGCCTTTCTTTCTCTATGGGCCTTGCGCTTTGCGCTAAGCCACATTTTAATGTTTGTCAGTATTTCCATTTTCATTGATGTTTATTGGATTTACAGTTGCTTCATCTTCAAAAAATGTAAAGTCTATATCTGCAAGCAGTGTCGTTTCAAACCTAAAAGACAATTTGCAAGCCGATGCTGGAAGACCGACTTCCTGCATCTTTTCCTCAAACTTCTTGCGGTACGTCTCTTTTATTTTATCCTCTATGCCTTTCCGCTTCTTGTCAAGAACAATGCCGAAGCGTAAAGTCCTGCGCGAACCATAGACATTCGTTGTTACGGTCAATATCCCAATATATATCATTTCTTTTCCGTTTTACTTGGTTTCCACTTGATGGTCACTTCGGCGTCCATCTTGCCGCTGCCCTCACACACAGGGCAGATTTTCCATTCGCTGTCGTTCGGGCTGCTCCGGTCACCTAAAAAACCGCCCTGACCATGACAGTATTCGCAAGTATATCCTCGGCTCTCAATCCGTTCTTCCTTGCTGCCGTAAACTGGTGGCGTCAGCCATATCATTCGGTGCTTACTGCTCATCGTTCACCACCTCCTCTCCTAAGTATTCCACCATAAGGGCGGTGTGGCCTTCTTCCTGCAGACGGCGGCTCACCTCTTCCAATATCATGTACTGGTCGTCTCCGCCGTAGCACTTCACGGCTTCCTTTGCCGCCTTCACTATTTGCTCTATCGTATCGTCCATCATGCTCATCGTTTTTCGTTGCTTGGTCGCTTATATGTTACTCTCTCATAAGTGTGCCACTGGATAATCCGTGCCGCAAACATCAGGTCGGTAGTTTCCAGCACCACACACCCTTTGTTCTTCTGGCTGCGGTGTACCATTAGGTCACATTGCCAGTTACCCTCCAACCATTCGTCCATCACACCCTCCGCCTGGCTCTTCTTCAGCAGGATGTATATCGTGTCACCCTGCCGGTAGTCGTTCATATCTTTGCTCATTGCTTCTTGTCGTTGTTGGTCCAATATTCTTCGGCTCTTTCAGCCCATATCGTATAATATCCCTTGTCCCCGAAATATCGCCCCTTCGATATGGCTCTATATCCCTCCACCCATATCTTCAGCGAGGCGTCAAACATCACGCTCACCGCTGTACGCCCCTTCGGGCGTGTGCCCTCGGCCTGGCTGATGATGACGAGCAGTTTGTTCGGATGCCGGGCCTTGAAAGCCAGATAGTCCTCAAAGCTCATGCCCGTATACTGGTAGGAGTCTATCACCACCGTGTCGGGGCTTTTCCTTTTCGACAGCCGCTTGTCAAGGTCCTCCATGCTCTCGGCATCCAGCAGCACCATTCGGCGTGCCACGTCCTGCATCCCGGCTCGTATAAAGGCGTTCTTCATCGTCAGGCTCGAACCTTCCTCCAGACTGTCATAAGCCACTCGCCCGAATCGGCATAGTTCCTTGCACAGCTTCAGCACGAAACTCGTCTTGCCGCTTCCGCTTCGACCCCACACGAACCACACACCGTTCCGCTCAGGCTCGCCGAACGCCTCGCGCCACTCGTCGCTCAGCTTGTAGGTCTGCTTCTTCATCGCAAGCAGCTCGCTCACGCTTATCGCTCTTTTCATATCGTTTGAATGTTATTTGAACACCGTTCAAGCGTCCATCTGCTTCACTCTGTGTACACCTTTCTTCACCCTCCTCAGGTCGAAGTCATATTGCTCGGCGTCCTTCACCACCTCAGCTATCTTCTTGCGGTCGGTCAGCCCGTTCGCCACGCAGATCGCATAAACGTCGTTCGGACTTGTCTGCTCCAGCTCGAAGAACTTGCGTCCTATCCTGGAGTGTATCTCGTTATAGCCTTTCTTGTCATAACGCAGTCCCATCTTCATCCTGCGCTTGATATAAGAGGTCGAGAAAAACACGATGCCGCATTTGTCCTCAAGCCTGTTATACAGGTCTATGAAGTAGTGGAACACCCTTTCCGTCAGCTTGTCCGCTTCATCGAACAGCAGCACCGGGTTCTCCGTCTGTATCAGCGCACCGATGATTGCGTCAAGCATGTCTCTTATCGTCATGCCGTCAGTCCTCAGACCTATCTTCTTCGCAATGTCGCGGATAAAGTCGCTCCGCTTCATGTCTTCCGAGCACAGAATGTAGTAGGCGCCGCTGTGCTCACGCTCGTAAAGCCGCGCCGCCGTGGTCTTGCCGCATCCGGCTTCGCCCACCACCCAGGTCACGTTCTTCCATTCCTGGGCGTCAGTCATCGCATAGGCCATCTCCTTTGCTGCCGTGGTCTCCACCATCTGCCAGGCACCGGGGGTGGCGGTTCCCACCTGCGAGGCTATCTTTCGCCACATGTCGTCGCTGATGTTCTCCCACTTGCCGCTCAGCACCGAGCTTACCGTGCCCGCACTCGTGCCGTCCAGACTGGCTGCAGCCTTGTTCTGGCTCGGATATTTCATCACATAGAGGCGCAGGGCCTCGCGTATCTGTTCTTTCTGTTTCTCGTTCATATCGTTTGGTCTTTATTTTCGTTCTTATAGTTTCGATGCTATCTTCTTCTCCATCAGGAGCGGTATTCTCGGCGTGTCGTCATCATCACCGCCCTCCATCACGTCCAGCCAGTCGTCAAGGCTCAGCGATTTCGTGTGTCTTCCGAGCTGGTACTGCTCAGGCGGCTGCGAGTAACGCTCCATGCGGTGGTCTATCTGCCGCTGCACGGCTGCCGTCGTGCCCTTCAGCTTCGGCGAGTGCAGACCCTGCTGCTCCGCGTCCGTGCCATGCTCGGCGGCTATCGTCCGGCCGGCCACCGTACGCTCTATGCGGTCCTGAAGGTTGGCTTCCTGCTCCTGGCGGATAAACTTCGCATCGTCCGTCCCCTGCTGGTCTTGCAGCGCTCGGTGTATCAGTATGTAGGGTTCTGCCGTCCGCTCAAAGCGCAGCGAGCCGTCTGTGCCTTTTGTATAGAGTCTTATGCTCGCAAAGTCATAAGGGTCGTAAGCCACGATGAAACGCTCGTAGGTGTGTTTCCTTCGCCACTCGTGGTCGGGTACGCCGGGCGAAGAGCACACTTCGTACTGCCGCTTCTCGCCTTTGATCGTCACCTGCAGTCCCTGGTCCGTGAATGTCGCCATGCGTTTCGTAAACACCCAGAACATGTCCACCATGTCGTGCAGCGTCACTTCCTGGGTCTCCTCGTTCACGCTCTTCTCATACATGTCTATCCTACGCTCGCCGGTGGCAGGGTGCACACCCTCGTTCCATTCCTTACGGGCTGCGGCATAGGCATCTTTCAGCTCCTCCAGAGTGTACAGACTGTCCTTGTTGGCTTCGATAAACTCAACGTTCGGCCTGCTCGACGCCTTCTTCGCCGTCACGTTCTGACCCGTGAAGCGCCAGTCCTTGTGCAGCACCTGAGCCTGAAACCGTCCGAACACGCTCTCTATCGTCTTCGACTCGCCGTTGTAGGGCTGTGTCGGTCTGTGTACGCGGCAAATCTTCCCGATAAAGCCGTCCGAGTCCAGCTTCTTGTGGCCGCCCTGGTTGTCATAAACAATCTCATAAGGCTTATGTCCGCTCTTCTGGATTGCCATGCGGTAGGCGTGGTATTGGGCCTCATAGTCCTCTGTGTCGCTGATGCAGTAGCCCAGAAGCACCTCGCTCATTGCGTCGATCACTTCATACACCTGGGTCGTCCGCACCTTGCCCTGCTCGTCCCTATAGTAAAGGTTCAGCTTCGTGCCGTCACCATACCATAGCGTGTCCCTGCGTGTCGGAAGTGTCGTCTTGTGCTTTCTGCCGTAACGCTGACGGGCTGCCTGCTCACCATATACGGCGTCATACCATAAAGGCTCAACCGACGGGCTGTTCAGCCATTTCTTCATACCACTCAGGCTTCTTATCGGCTTCCAGCCTCTTTCCTCGGCTATCTCGTTGGCTCTCTCAAACAGCTGCGCGTCGGTATACACCGGCACCTTGCTGCGCTTCAACGCCACAATCAGCTTCAGGAAGTCCCCCGTTATCTTCAGTGCCGACGAGTTGCCCAGCTTGCCGCTCACCACGCTCTGGTAGCCATCGGACTTCCAAGCCTTCAGTCGCGTCTTCAGTCGCGCCAATGTGCCCGGGAGCGTGTGGCCGTAGCTCTCGCGCATACGTTCCGAACTGTCAAGTATCAAGTCCCACGCACCCGACATCGGAGCATTCAGACTGCTGCGGATGGCCTGGCGTCTTGCCGCCATCTTCTCCAGCTCGCCAAGCACCGAGGCGTTGATGGTATATTCCTCTATCATCTTCTCCGTCAGGTGGCGCTCCTGCCCGTCCTTGTCCATATAGGTGTAGGCTTCGTAATACTCACGCGCCTTCGCATCTATCTTTATGCTTGCCTTCGTCATAGCCTCTCGCATCTTTTCTTCTGGGTCGCCGTATGTCGCCACAAACCGCCGTCTGTACTTCTCCGGAATACTGCTCCACACATACAGTGCCTGAGTCCCCTCGCCGCCGCCACGACGTGCACACGCTATGTTGCTGCGTTGCACGTTGCATTTCAGCGTGTTCGCCTTTATCACGGGGTCTCTGCCGCCCGTCAGCTCGGCAAACGTCACGCACAATATCTTGTTGTAGTACTCCATTTCCTTTTATCTTTGTTTTCCTTCTTGCGGTTCTCTCCTTACATAGTGGCGCAGCACATGGCTTCCACCTTCTCCTGCACGGTCTTGATGTCTGTAAACCCGGCGTTCTCGATGCGTTCCACCACGTTGCCTTTCTCGTCCTTCAACTCCAGTACGCCCGTGTTCTTGTCGCCTTCCCACATCCAGCCGTTCTCGAAGTGCTGGCGCATCATGTTGTCTGCGTCATGCACCACCTCGCTCGCAGGAGCCGTCACCAACTCAAAACCGCCACGCTGAACAGCAAGGCAGCGTATCTTCTTTGCCAGGTCGCTCTGACCCTTCACCGGGTGAAAGTTCAATGCGTAGCTCACCATCTCCTTCGTCACACCGAAGGCCTTTGCCAAAAACTCCCGCTGAGAGCGGGTTACTGTTATCACTCTTTTCATTGTCCGCTGTTTTTTTAGTTCGTTATTACTTTTGTTCGTGGAGTGTAGGGGAGTCGAACCCCACATGGCTATCCAGCGCATGGCAAACCTGCCACTCCTGCGGTCTTTCCCGCCGTCATCCGAGGCCGCCCCTGCCGACTATCCAGTGCGGCGGCTGACTATCCAGTGCAGCCTCTGGGGCTTCCGTGTTATCCTGCAATCTTCTTACCCTCGGCTATTACCGTCTGGACTACACCGAAGAACTGTATCATCTTCTGTTTCGCCTTCAGCTCCAGTCCGTATGCCATGTTGCTCATCTTGCCTGTGCTCTGACGCTCCAAATCACCATACACCAGGTCGTCTGTCAGGTGTTCTATATTGTGGCGCAAAGACTCCTCAAGTGCCGCAAGACCAAGTCCCTTGGCCGTCTCATACACAGGCTCCAGTATCGCCTTTGCGGCCATTGCTTCATACAGATCGTCGGCGTGCCAGCGGAAAAAATCTGCATAGTCTTTCAACATATCCTCTTTCCAACTTTCAATGTCACCAGTCAGCTGGTTCAACTTCTTGCGCATTCTGCTCATCGCCGCATTCAATGCAAATTCCTTATCGTTCATATTCTTTAATTGCTAAAATTTGTAATTCTCGGCCTTTTTCACTATCTTTGGCCGCGCGTTTAATCTTAAACACGCTGCAAAGATATAGATAATTTTCTACACAGCAAACTTTTTGTGCTAAAATTTTTCTACAATGGGGAATATTTCCGACAGAATAGCCCTAATAATAAAAGAAGAGGGCATCAGTATAAGGGCATTTGAACAGCATATAGGCTGCTCTAATGGAGTAATTTCCAAGTGTATAAACAAGGGAACAGATATATCGAGCCTATGGGTGTCGAAAATTATCGAAACTTTTCCCAAAATTGACCCTAAATGGCTCCTAACTGGTGAGGGCACTATGCTCTCGCCATCTAGTGCTACCAGTAATTCTATAACATCTAGTAAGTCTAGTCCATCTATACCTACAGCCCGCCAGGTCCCCCATGGCAGCAGCGAGGGCATCCCACTCATACCGCTCGATGCAGTCGCCGGTTTCCCTGCCGAAAGTGGCGGTGGTGTACGCCTGGAGGACTGCGAGCGCTATGTCATACCGGAGTTCGAGAACAAAGGGGCAAACTTCCTTATCCGGGTGTCTGGCGACTCCATGGTGCCGCTCTATTATAGTGGCGACCTCCTCGCTTGTCGCAAAATCACAGACATCCGCTTCTTCCAGTGGGGTACTATCTATGTACTTGAGACAAGCCAGGGAGTCATCGTTAAACGTGTGCAGGAAAGTTTAGATCATGCGGACAGCATTCTCTGTGTGTCGGAAAACAGCAGCGTCCATCACCCTTTCCTCCTCCCACGCGACGACATACGCAGCCTGAGCACCATCGTTGGACTCGTCCGCCTCGTCTGATGCTCACGTCACACGCATTACGCACACGCAACACACCGCAAAACGTGTCGCGCACGCACATACATAGGTATAATAGGGTAGCAAAGCAGCCAAAACCCCGATAAACAGGGCGTTCCCGACATTCCGCAAAGGTTTATAACATATCAAAACGTGGGATTATCCCCACCCCCTAAACGCCCGAAAATGACATCAATCACAATTTATTCGGAGTTATATAGGGGGTCAATCACTTGTTTTCCATGTTAAAAGTGAATACCCAAATGCACACCCTCTCTGAACATTTCGTTTTTCCATGCACACCCAAACGCACACCCAACTGCACACCCAACCCCGAAAAACGCCCATTTTCACCAATCTCAATAGCCTCCAAAACACAAAAACGGCTTGACCACTGTTCAAATCAGTGTTCAAGCCGTTCAAATGCCGTTATATCAGCGTTTTAGCCGTTTAAGCCATTCTTATTTCTTCTCTTTTTCCGTCCTGGGTCCTCTTATCAGCTCTCCCTGCCGGATCATAGCCTTTTTATTGAGTATAACACCTCCGTCAGCCAGTCCGGCGTGTAGCAGCGAGCTTTTCTTTATACCCACCTCATCCTCTGTCAAAACCGTATAAATCGCCGATATTGAGCCGAAGTAGTAGTTCTTCCGCCCATGTATCAAATGCACATGTATAACCTTTGTCATAACCATTCCTTTCTGTTTCCTAAAATATTCGTTTTCGCTTGCAAATATACCAAATAATAACTATTTGGAAGAATTTACAAGTATAAAAAGCAAGAAACAAGCAAAATAAAAGGCATGGCCGCAGCCACACCCTCCTTCATTCAATCACCACCCAAACAAGCAGTTTTAAGCCCCACCAGCACCCTTTTCCATGTCCAGACGATAAAGCACCCACATGAGCAGCCATACGCGCCCAGAAGCCCACGAAATGCCACATACAGCCGTCAGGACATCCCAAAACATAACATTCTCAGCCCCGATGTAAAGCAATACCCTTCAAACACCGTTCAAATCGAACCCAAACGTAAAGCAAATGTAAAGCGAATGTAACGTTTCGTTTTTCCCTCTCATTTCGTCCATCATCCTCAAACCCTTTGTAAATCAACGCTTTCCCCGATTTCTCCCTCACTCCACTTTTATACGTTTCGTTTTATCCCCCTTACATAACCTTTTGTTTCCTGGCTTTGTTTTTCTTGCTGCCAGAAATGAAATTAGGTACTATAATCCATATGATTATTCCGAGAATAATCAAGATAATTGCGGCATTCATATTATTTTAGGTTTTTGGAAATATCATAGTCTGCAATCCTTTTTTAAGGATGCAGACCGTTATTATATTTGGGTTAATGAATGTTAGTTATATGCAAAGATACGTCAATTTTTTGGAAAAGCACAAGAGTAAATATAAAAAATAGCAGTGGTCAAGTAAAAATTATTGTATTTGTTAATATTTTCTTTAATATTATGTGATATCAATACAATAGTCCGAAAGCCCATAGTGGAAGTACATTGGCATAGCCTGTTTCAATGTCATCTTTCACCACATATCCATTGTTGACTTCTGAAATCTGTTTCTGTCCCTTTTTACGTCCGCCAATTTCAAAAGTCATGCCGTCCACAAGAAAATCGGATACAGGCGAACACATTACATCACCTGCAATACGCATTTGGTTCATAAAGAATGTTTCTCTTATATTGCCTATGTCTGCCCGTTTGGGAGCAAGCACATATATAAGATTGGTATTGTCCAGATATATTTTTTCGGTTTTGCCAAGACCTCTAATGCCACCTACAGCATCTCGCAGTTGGGCTATCATTCCTGCACGCTCCATATACATCAGATAGTCTTGAATATAGTTGCGGTTTATACCTGTCACATCAGCCAGTTTTTGCATAACTGGCTTAAATGGTACACTTTCAGCCACAACCATAAGCAGTTGTTTCAGTTTTCTGCCAACTGATACATTAGTGTTCAGATATATAGGAATGTCGCTTTCCATCGTTTGTACTACAACTTGCATCAATTCTATATCGTATGCAGCATCACTGCCAAACGGATAATATCCTCGTCGCAAATAGTCATGAAACAATGGTAGTGGATGGTCTATTCCAGGAATCTCATACTCATGGTGTAAGAGTTTTTCCATATTGACAACATCCATTTTTATGCCATGGAATAAGTGTAGGTATTCTCTAAACGATAGTCCCTGCATCTCATATATTGGAACACGACGACTGAGGTCGGCCATGCCTTTGGTTATTTCAAGGATGGAAGACCCCGAAATGACTAATTGTAAATCCGAGTAACTGTCAAATATCTGCTTCACTTCGGCCGACCATCCGTCGTACTTGTGAATCTCGTCAATGAAAAGATGTTTGCCTCCCATTTTATAGAAGCGGTCAGCTAAATCTACAAGAGTGTGTGATGTAAAATAAAGATGGTCGGCCGATACATAAAGTGTGTTCTTTATTTCCAATTGCGTCTTGATATGTTGCAAGAGCATTGTTGACTTACCAACGCCTCGCGGTCCGACCAGTCCGAAGGCGTGTCCTCTCCATTCTATTTCCCCATACTTATATCTTACTAAGTCGGTAGGAGTTTCGTTGAGCTTGCGCTTGAAATATTCAAATAATTGTTCCATATCATCTGCTTTTTTTGCAAATATACTTAATTTTGCATAAAAACTATGCGGTTTTGAGGGATTTCTGCATGAAATCTATGCAGTTTTTACTGAAAACTGCATAAGAATCATGCAGTTTATGACTTCTGACTATTTTGTGGACTTTAAACAATGGGTTATGTGTCATACTTTTTTTGCCTATAGTTCACTGGCGACATTCCCACTTGTTTCTTGAAGAATGTGCCGAATGCTGAGGCATTGGGAAAGTTCAGTAGGTCGGCTATTTCCTTAATGCTCTTGTCGGTAGTGGTTATTAAGGAAATGGCTTTTTGGGTTATAGCCTTGAACACCAGTTGCTGTACGCTGCTGCCCGACACCGACTTGACGAGCGACGTAAGATATTTAGGCGACAGACACAGACGGTCTGCATAGAACTTTACGCCACGCTCATGGGTGTGATATTGGTCAATGAGTTGCATCAGCTGCATGTAGGTCACGAGTTTGCGGCTTGAGGCATTGTCGCCGTCTTTTGATATTTCTCGGAATATACCACAGAGCCGGTAGGTGAGCGACAGCAGTAGCAGTCGGCGCTCATTGGCTGCGAATACGTTGTCGTCGCTGTTGCCTACAGCCAGCAGTTCGGAATATTTTGTCAGCTCGCTTTCGTGTCCGGTGTGCATTACCCTGCAGTCTCGTGGATTGAGCATCTCGATGAATTTCATTCCGACAATGGTGCTGCCCAGAATGTCGCGTATGGAGTCAACACTATATAGAATGATTACCACAGAGCAGTCGTTGCTGTGGCTGGTGATGGAGAAGTAAACGTCGCGCGACAGAAATGCCGTCTCGTCCTTGTTTACCACATACTCCACATTATTGCAACTGATTTTGAATTTGCCCGATGTACACACAATGATGCCCACATCGGCAACCTTATAGTTGTCGAAAAATACCTTTGGAAAAGAATTTATATTACCACACGAACAGCAGATGTCCTCATTGTTGGCCATCTGCTGTTCGAGTATATCAATGCCGTTATTGCTATTCTTCATCGCTCCTGCCGTATGTTTGTGGCGAAGTTAGTGAAAAATATTGAATAATCCAAATAAAAAGCCCCACCCCCAGCCCTACCCCCAGCCCCTCCCCCGCAGGGAGGGGAGCGGTATGCTCCGACTACTTAAAAATACAACAAATAAGGCTATGACATTACGCCATAGCCTTTCCTATTATATAATCAATCAGTACACATCGCTCCCCTCCCTGCGGGGGAGGGGCTGGGGGGTGGGGCTGAGGCTAGGGTCGGGGGTAGGGCTTTCTCCCTCCTTACTTATCCTTCGATATATCCCTCTTTGGCCATGGCACCACGAGCATCAGTCCGGCGAGGATGACGCAGGCGTAAATGGTCCATCCCGACATCTCCTTTATTGCCGACAGGGTGGCTTGCACCTGCACTTTACCCTTTGTCGACATAGCTGCCATGTTCTGTGCTTCCGTCTCGCTCTTGCCTTGATATTGCATTCCGCGGGCGGTCATGTCGTACGTCATGGCGGTCTCGGCATTGGTGCGGTCGTAGTCGTGGGCGTATCGTGTGATGTAGTATTGCTGGCGGTGCTGGAACACCACCTGATACAGAGCCGAGCCTATGCCTGGTGCAATCACCATACGCACGGTGAGCATTATGCACACCCATGTAGAGAGCAGCTTGTACGGCATGCGCTGGTTGGCGTATACGGCGATGAGCGAGTAGAGCAACATCATTCCCGTGGCACGGATTACTACGGGCCACTTCATGCGTTCGAGCATTCCTGCTGTCTGCACCTCGAAGTACATAAACAGCGATGCTGCACCAATGAGCAGGAATCCCATGGCGAAGAACCACTTGAAGTGTACACCCTTATTGTTGAGTATGAGTATGGTGACCAGTCCGATGAAGTAGCCCAGCAATACCCAGTTGCCCAGTTCTGCCACCTGTATCTGGTCGGTCTTCATGCCCACGCCTACGAATATGTTCACGAGCATAGAGCTGGAGTTGCATATCATCAGTCCGATGAAGAGCAGTATGCCGCCCTGGATGCTGCGCGACTTGAAAGCCTTGAGCATGAAGTAGGGCGAGCGGCGTGTCTTTTCCAGATAGAAGAACAGCAGCGATGACACTACGCAGATAGCTGTGGCCCAACATATTTTGGGGCTGTCGTACCAGTCGTACACCTTGCCGTATACCGTGACATACACAAACGAGCAGCACATCAGACAGAACACCACTACGTTGCCGAACTTAGAGAATGACAGTGGACAATGCTTGGTAGGGTAGGGATTGTAAGGCATGCACACCAGTGTGATGAGCAGAGCCACGAGTATGGCACCAAGCATGGCATAGTAGACCATCTGCCAGTGGTAGTTGTAGGCAAACCATGCGGTTATCCATGTGCCTATCTGTCCGAGCAGCATGAAGAAGAAGTAGATGATAGGCTGGCTCGCCTTCTTCTCGGTGTCGAGGGCGTCCCATCCGGCTTCGTCCTTAGGCTCGTTGCCCGGCGTGACGTTGCGCGTAGCCTCAATGCCAAATCCGTACTTGATAAGCGTGAAGAGATTGCACATCAGAAGCGTCTGTCTGACAAATCCCATGATGAGGCTGTTGAGAGCCAGGATAAACAGACTGTCGGTGTTGGCACATATATAGCTCTGCACAGCCAGAATGGAGAATCCAACGAGACTCATCATCTTCTGGCGGCGCACACTCACCAGCGAGTAGAAGAACGGCGAGAACGCCGCCATACCTATCGATGTGACGAAGCTGATGAAGGCTATGTGTTCTGACTGGATGCCAAGCCCGCCCACCATCTCACTACTGTTGACGGTGTAGGCACCGCTTACCGTCATGATAGGTATGAAAAGTATGACGAGAAAGGCGATGCCAAGGGGCTTTGGCACCCAGTTGTAGAACGGAAAATTCTTAGGCATGTGCTCCGGCACTGCCGTATATATCTCTGCTTGTGTCATTTACTTAAGTTGAGCCTTTACTACAACCATCATTCCGGCAGCCAACTTGTCGTTGTCTTCCTTCGAAATTCCCTCAAACTCTATGCGTACAGGCACACGCTGCTGTATCTTTACGAAGTTGCCGGCAGAGTTGTCGGTAGGAACGAGCGAGTATTTTGAGCCTGTTGCACCTGAAATAGCGGTGATGCGTCCTTCAAACTCCTTGCCCTCGAATGCGTCAACGCTCATCTTCACCTTCTGTCCAACATACAGTTTTTCTACCTGTGTCTCCTTATAGTTGGCTATTACCCACTTCTGTGTGTTGGGCATGATGTAGGTGATAGTCTGTCCGGCATTCACAGCCTGACCCTCTTCCAGTGCGCGTCTGCCCAGTTTGCCGTCGCAAGGAGCGGTTACCACACAGTAAGAGAGGTTGAGCTTTGCCATTTCCAGCGCAGCCTGAGTGCGCTCAATGGCAGCTGCTGTATTCTTCTTGCGTGTCTGCACCTCGTTAACACCCGAATAGGCAGCCTTCTGCTGGCGGCGTACGGCATCGAGTTTCTTCTTCGTAGCGTTGTATTCAGTTTCAATCTGTTCGAGCTGTATCGGTGTGGCGGCATTGCGAGCCACGAGGTTCTGATAGCGCTGGCGGTCCTTGTCGAGTTTGGCAAGACGTATTTCTATCTCGGCTATCGAAGCCTCGTACACAGTAGCCGAGGTCTGAGTGGTCTGCAGCGAAGCGTCTACAACGTTGGCTCCAGCTAAAGCGTCCTTCAGTGCTGCCTCTGCCTCCATTACACGGATGCGATATTCACGGTCGTCAAGAACGAGCAGTGTGTCGCCCTTCTTCACGTCTTGATGTTCCTTGAAGTATATTTTCTTGATATATCCCGATGCACGCATGTTCACTGGCGATATGTACTGCTCTATCTGGGCGTCGTCGCTCTTCTCGTTGCTCTTGTAGTCCATAAACATGCAGGCTATCTTCACGATGCCCCAAACCAGTATAGCCACACCGATGAGGCTTACTGCTATCTGTCGGATGCGCTGGCGCTTAAGCTGCTTGGCAGTTAGTTCGTGGGTAGACTGTGTGCTGTTGTCGCTATTATTGTTGTTGTTTGTAGTGTTATTGTTTGTTTCCATTTTTTTGAGTTTTGAATTCTTAATTCAACATTGAATAATTCCTAATCGCAGGCGTAGCCGAGAACAATTCCAAATTCCAAATTCCTAATTCAATAGTTTTTCCAACTGTCCTGTGAGTTTCAGCAGAGTCAGGTTTGACACCTGATAGTTGAAGTGGGCAGTTAGATAGTTGTTCTGGGCGTCGCTCATGCTCATTTCGTCTTGCAGCACCTCGGTCATAGATGCTATTCCTTCGCGATAGCGGTCGCTCGTCACCTTATACACATCCTCAGCCAGCAGATAATTGTCGCGTTGTTTGCTGAAGTTGCGCTGATTGTTGGCAAGATCGTTCACAGCGTTGGCGTATTGTGTCTGCATACCCTTCAGTGCATTCTCGTATTGTAGTTTAGCGTTGTCGATGTCCACCTGCGCCTTTCTAATCTTCGAACGCTTCTCAAAACCATCGAACACAGGTATGCGCAGCGACAGACCAATGCCGTTCGATTTATACCAATGGTTCGATTCGCCCGAGTGAAACCAGTTCTTGAAATTGTCGGTGAAGGTAGCGTAAGTCCAGTTGCCGGTGAGCGCGAGCGTTGGCAGATAGCCGCCCTTGGCAAGCTTCTTCTGCTGTTCGGCAAGTGTTTGCTGCTTTCTGAGCAGCTGAAGTTCCGACAGATTCTCGTTCAGTCCGGTGAGAGCCGCCATGTCCGTCAGCTCCACGTTAGCCTTCGTTACGGTAATGTCCTTGTCGGCAGGATAGTCGATAACGTATTTCAGCATGTTGTATTGCTGTGTGAGCATAGCCTTGGCGTTGTCGTATTGCACGCTGAGATTCTCCAGATTCACGTTCACACGCTTCACGTCCACGCTCAGAGCCATGTCGTTGTCGTGGAAAGCCTGTGTGATATTGCGCAGTTCTTCAAGTCGCTTGATGTTGTCCTTGATTATGCCAATCTGCTCCTCGGTGTTCTGCGCCAGATAATACATCTTGCTTATCTGCACAATCAGGTCTTCCTTGGCTTTGGCATACGATAGGGTGTTGAGCTGGTCGAGAGTCTTCGATATCTCCAATGCAGTGAGTGCCGTCTGACTATATAGTGGCATCTGTAGCTGAACACTTGCCGACGAGTTGTACTGCAGCGTCTTCGTCACGTTATACGGTTTGCCGTAAGCCTTACCATCCGTTACCGATACTGGCGGCGTGAAGTTGTCGTTAAGCGCTGCGCCTATATTAATCTGTGGCAACAGACGCGAGCGGTTCTCGCTGATATTGTGCTTGCCTTTAAGCACATTACCCTCATAAGTCTTTAAATTAAGATTTCGTTCAATGCCCATCTGCAGGCATTGACCCAATGACAATGTTTCTTGCGCCATCGAATAGTGGGCAAGAAGAGTCAGGGAAAATGTGAACAATATTCTTTTCATACCTATATTAATAATTCAGCTGCAAAGTTACTGAATTATCATTGTATAGGCATATTCATATAATATCACAAGTTGTTCACATTTTCCCTTTGTTGTTTTACTACAATAAAAAATGCATGTAAAATGCTTACCTTTTTCAAAAAGGCATATTCCTCCCGTTTTATATAATTATATATAAGGAGACATTAGTGTCCCGTTAGAATCGGGACCAGTTAAATTTTAATCAGATAACTCCGGAAAGAGGGGACAATCGAGTTCTTTGACATTATTGAAATCAGTCCTTTCGAAGAGATCTACGAGTGGTGTCTTATCCATAAGAGTACAGCATTTGTATTGCAGATTCTTCTTGGCTCGCACAACAAAGAATGATTCATGCTGATGTATTTTGAAAAGTTCCTTGAAAGCATTGTATCCACGGTCGAATATGTAGTAAGATTCTGATTCATAAGGGATTTCCTTCATTGCCTTTGAGTCGAAGGCATACACATTGCCTTTCAACTTGAAGACATCCGTTACTCGTTTCTTCCTGGCTTGCTCCATCATATAGAAAGCAAAGTCTTCAAAGATACGGTAGTCACGATTCTGATTGGCTTAAGCAAATGTCGTTTTCGCAATAGGCTTACGCCCTAATCCAAGATGGTATTGCTTTGCTCTATGTGCTTCAAAAGCAACAATCAAATCTCGCAAACTCTCTCGATTACTCAGTTGACCAAACATCATTGCAAACAACTGATTCCAACATGTGAAATGCTTCACATAGCGGTTTCCATCATACTTGTCAACCAAATGGCGAAACTTGTTATTGTCGAGAAATTCTATCAATTGGGCGAAAACGTATTTATCTTTGTTCATCGTGCAGTATTATAGATAACTGCAAAAGTACAAATTCAAATCATCGCACCCTTAAAATCTCTTGCAAAAGACTGTATTTCAATTAATTCAAAGAGCGATTAGTCCACTTTAACGAGACAGTAGTGATGGCATATATAGGACTTTTATCTGAAATAACCGCATTTGGTATTTATATTTTTGATTAATGTACAAAAGTATTATATCAAGCGGTAGGCGACCAACTGTCGTGTATGTAAGAAGGACGGAAATATGATGCAAAGAAAGATTTCTTTTGAAAAGCACGAAAGTTAAATCTACAATAAAACGAGAAAGGAGGCCAACATTAAAGGCATCCTTTCTCGTTTTATCAAGATTATTTCTTCAAGAAACCATAGTCGTACACTTTAGGCTCTATGTGAGCAGCAAGTAGTTTCATGGACTGTCTGAGGTCGGCAAGCAAGGCATTATAGGTTGCATCCTCGCTGGTGGAGTTCATCTGCACCTTTCCATTCTTCGTGGTCTTTGTACCTTGGAAGTGCATTTTTATGTCATAGTAAGAAGCATTAGGGTTGGCACCAGCTTGTTTGTGGTAATATCGCCATAGTTCTCTACCAGCATCCAATACAGCTTGTGCTTCTTCTGAAAACTCCAGAGGTTCTGTTGGAGTGAATGAACTGTCATCTGTTGTTTGAGAATCTTGTTCTGCGAATAGGTCTTGCATAGTTTCTTTTTGCTGAGGCTTTTCCTCTTTAACCTTGCCCATGATGAAGTCGTGCATAAAATGACTCTCGAAGTTGTCTTGTGCACCTACCTCTTCCTCGCTGAATGGAATCCAATGGTTAGTGCCATGCAGGTTTTGGATGTTGTTGCTGTTGCTAAATAAGGTGAAGACAAGACAGTTGTTTTGAAACTCTCTGTCACTCTTCCATCCATCGTTAGGATAAAGGAATTGGTCTCGGTCATTGAGCCATGTGGCTTCTATACTGTGTCTAACAGCATGATATATGGAAATTTCTTTGATATTCTTGGTTGTTATCCATGTACCACGTGGATGTGGTAGCTGTCTTTTGTCGTTGATTATAAAAATGTAATTTGTGTTCTGAAAATCATTGCCTTTAGCAGACATGAAACCAATGTTCCTCTCTCCAGGTCTATTCCTTGTAGAGATAATCCAATCGTTTATAGAATTGAAACTGTCGTATGCAATGAGTGTCTTATTTCCAAGGCAATTCCCTTTTGCATCAAAAATGTCAGTAATGGTTTGTGTAAAGATGGTTTCTTCTTCAAGATGCCAAATAAAGAAACCAATTGGGAATTGTCCCTTTACGTTATCGAAACTATTGGCAGGAACTACAAAATTTCGACCGAGCTTCGCTCGGAAAGCCTGGCGGAAATCACGGAAGTTCGGTGCTTGC
>CAJJOL010000025.1:0-49746 GCA_905193385.1 uncultured Prevotella sp.
TGCCTTCTTTACTTTGGGTCTTCAAGGTCTAACGACTTTGGAGACCTTTTTTTATATCATTAAAATCATTGTCAATCGAATATCATAAAATCATTGTCAACCATTGTCACTATTGTCGTTAAATACAAACATATCAAGCCCCTTGTCGTTAAATACAAAATTATCAAGCTCCTTGTTATTAAAACGACAATGTTCAACAATGTTCGACAATCGGACAAGCAACATTGTCCAATGCTCCCATGATTATCATTAATAATATTGTCAATCATTGTCACTATTGTCGTTAAATACAAAATTATCAAGCTCCTTGTTGTTAAAACGACAATGTTCGACAATGTTCGACAATAGGATAAGCAACATTGTCCAATGCTCCCATGATTATCATTAATAATATTGTCGATCATTGTCAATATTGTCGTTAAATACAAACGCTACGAAGGGGTTATGGAGGATATTGGGCTTACAGCCCGTTTATGTATCGTTAATTATTGCCTCACCCCTATTAATATGCTTCACTGTACGTACTTGTACATAGTTTGTATTAAATTGTATCTTTTTTTTGGCTCTAAAATTTGCGATAACAATATATTTTCTTAACTTTGCATCACTAAAAGTAACTATAATACTAAAAGTAACGAGAATACTAAAAATTACAAGTAATACTAATTTACTAATATTTAATAACCGAAAACATTATGATTAAAACTTTGCGTTTTACATTAGTAGCATTGATGATGCTTGTATGCGGTGGCGCATCAGCACAGACAACAATCAACTTCAAGAACATTTTCGAGCCTTGTCTTCAGCCTAACAAGCCCGTTCTTTATCTTATGAATAAGGAAGCAGGTGCTGGTGTACAGACTGTAGGCGACGTAACAATGACCATTATTCCCGGCAGCTATAGCTCTTCTCCTGCTTACCAGATGTTCACTGGCGACGCAGCTAAGTCGAACGCTTGCATCCGTCTGTATGGTAGCAAGGTGGACAACGAGAACGCTGAGGGATCGGCTATCAAGTTGACTAACAGCAAGGAGAATATGAAGCACATCGTTTTCGTTGCTACTCCGGTAGAGCAGGGCGCAGGCGAATTGAACGCTTCTTGTGGCACTCTTAAGTTCGAGCGCAAGACTAAGAACTATGTTTGGACTGGCGATGCCAAGGAAGTTACATTCACTGTTAGCCGTCCTGAGGGCAAGAC
Organism: uncultured Prevotella sp.; assembly: GCA_905193385.1. Lineage (GTDB taxonomy): Bacteria > Bacteroidota > Bacteroidia > Bacteroidales > Bacteroidaceae > Prevotella. The sequence continues at coordinate 1,199 of CAJJOL010000025.1, forward strand.
TGGTGTACTCCGCTTCAGCGAAATCGTTGTAAACACTACTATGCCTGCTGCTAAGAAGTAATAACTGACTCAGAACATAATTCTCTACATTATTAAATTGTTGGCGGTTGCTGAAAGTCGTTTCAGCTCCGCCAATTCTCTGTAAAATTATATTTAACAACTAAAACAATAATACTTATGATTAAAACTTTACGCTATGCTTTTGTTGCCGCACTTATGATGGTTGCTGGTGCAGTTAATGCTCAGACAACATTCAACTTCAAGAACATGTGGGAGAATATCGAACCTGCAGGTAAGGACAAAACTATTTTGTATTTGAATAAGTCTGAGGCTAATTTTGGTGTTCATACAATTGGTGATGTAACATTGTCTGTAATTGCTGGTGAAAACCCAAGTGGTGCACCTACATATCTAAGAACAACATATCAACCAAATGATGCTTCTAAAGCAAGAGCTTGTATTGCTGTTTATGGTGGCAAGAAGAAGGATAATGTAATTAACGGTTCTTCTATTAAGATATCATCAAAAGGCGAGAAAATGGTTAAGATTACCTTCAAGGCTACAGATCTTGAACCCGGTGGTGCAGCTTTTACTGCTTCTGTTGGCAATTTGAATTTGGATGATTCAAAAGTCCGTAACTGGACTTGGACAGGAAATGCGGATGAGGTAACATTCACTGTTTCTCGTAAGAATGCTGATGCTAATAATGCCGTTTTGCGTTTTGTTGAGATTACTGTTAATCCTTCTGGTACAACTGGCATCAACAACATCACAGTTGACAACGCCAAGAAGGGTGTTCGTTACAACCTCGCTGGTCAGCGTGTTAATGAGTCATACAAGGGTGTTGTTATTGAGAACGGCAAGAAGATAATCGTTAAATAATTTTCATCCGATTACATTGACACAATATTAGAATAAAAATAAAATGAGGCTATAGCACTTTCGCTATAGTCTCATTTTATTTTAACTAACTATAAACATTAACGAACTACAAACTTTCTGCCGTTGGCAATATAGATGCCAGGACGGAGAGTGTAGGTTGCAGAGTTAAGGTCGGACATTACACCAACACATTCGCCGTTGAGTGTATAGACCTTTATCATTTTCTTAGCAGCGTTGGCGTTTATGCCGTTGATGGCTGTTGTGATGTTGATTGAGTTGTTAACGCCATTCGAGTCGTAGCACTTACCATTCTCAAAGATGAAGTCTATGGTCTTTTCTTTGTCGCTGCCATTATCGAAGAGGATATTTGTAGGCATATCGGTCTTGTCGCCCTTATACTCCCACATCCAAATGGTCATGCCGTTGTATGTATTAGAGGTCTTGATGCAATCCTCACCAGGCCAGGTGCCACCAGTATAGTTGTCGTTACCTTTGTTACTGTTCCATACCCATGTTTTAACTGTTGTCCATGATGTAGGAGCTGCAAAGTAAACATAGAACTTGCCAGTTGGATTGGGGACAGGTATTGGGTCTGGTTCTGGATTAGGATTAGGATTTGGATTAGGATTCGGGTTCGGTTCGGGAACAGGAATACCATTAAGTACCTTGTAGCCAGAGCCACCATCGTAAGAGAAGAATGTTGTAGCTGTGATGTTAGTAATATCACCAGTCTGTGAAGTGCCACCATTGTTAAGAATCATGTTGAACGACTCTACACCGTCAGCAACGAACATATAATACTCTACACCTTCAACAGTTGCCTTAGCTGACATCTGCTTGCCTGGCCACTCGCCATTGAGAGCCTTGGCTGCCTCACCGCCAGCTGTCCATGCATAGAGGTTAGGTGCTTTGTCTGCCTTGACATAAACGATGATAGAAGCGTTAGGATCTACCTTTCTGTATGTAGTAGTACCACTGTACTCGGTACCATCGTCGTTTGTTGCACCCCAGTTTACTTTCTTGGTGTCACCAAACTTCATGTCTGCGCCAATGGTGAATGTTGAGCCTTCGCTTGAGAGTTCTACCTTGTCCTCACCTTCAATCTGATACCAGCCGCTTGTTGCGCCATCGTTGAGAGTTGCAGTAACGGTAACGGTCTCTGTGCGGAAGTTGCCGCCATTAGGATTGAATACAACTGCTGCATCCTGCTCTATGTCTTCGCTACCATAATATATATCGGTGCCTGCCTCTTCCTGACCGTCGTAAGCCTGACCATCTTTGCTCTTGGCAGAAGTAGTGTAGATGAACGGACCATCTTCGTCTACAATGCCGCCAGTCCAATCCTTTACTAGTACACGTACCTGACCCTGTGTTGCAGGAGCGTCAACGGTGATAGTAGAACCAGTATATGTCTTACCGGTTACGATATCGGTGTATGTGCCTGCGGGGCAATCTGTGAATGTGGCGCCGCCGTTGAGGGCAACGAGAGCGTAGCTTTTCTTATATGCACGCTTGAAAGCAATACCGCCATTAGCTTTGCAACCATCTGTTGTCCACTGACCCTTACGCAGTGCAGGAACAGCCTGACGAATCTGGTTAAGACGAATGAGGTGCTGAGCAAGATCGTGGTTGAGTGTAGCATTAACATTGCCCGAAGCTGTGTACTTACCGAAGTCTGTTGCCTCAACGTCACCTGTGATGTAGCCACCGAAGTAGGCACGACCGGTGTTTGAGAGAGGACCATTAGGGCCTTTATCAATTACCTTACCACGACGGAAACCAATCTCAGAACCATAATAGATACAAGGAATACCACGGAAGGTAAACAAGAGAGAGAGGTTCTCAGCCCACTGAGCATCTGTACCACCAAAACGGTTTGTGTCATTAGGACCTGGACTGTAGTCATGGCTATCTACATATACTACATTGTAAGTAGCGTCATTATAGCACTCGTCGCCGCTTGCCAATCCGAAAGCCTGTTTGGCAGTGTTGTAGCTGTAGTGCATTGGGAAGTCAATGACGTTGAATCCGCTTGACTGAGAATAGTCAGGCTCGTGCCATGCACCATTGAGCATCTTGGCATTGTTGCTCTTTGGAGAAGTAGTCTCCTCCAAGCAAAGCAGTTGTGGGCCTACTGGCTCAGAACCCTCAGGAACCACCTGGCTATCCCAGTAACTTTTGCTTCCATCCCATTTGTTGAGCAAGTCCTCGTCCGACTTCCAGGTATAGAAGTAGCAAGAGAGGTTTGCCTGACCTCTGTAGGTGACATCGTTCATACGAGTACAAACCTCACCATACATAAAGAAAGGTGCCTGGTTTAAGCGCTTGCTCTTATACTGCTCGCCAAGTGCTGTAAATTGAGGAATGAACTGCTTGTTGAATGTCAAGCGAGAGATATGGCCGGATGTATCGATACGGAAACCATCGACACCCATCTTGATGAACTCGCCATAGCACTTTACGAGATACTGTGCCACCTCGTCGTTCTCAGTGTTAAGGTCTACACAGTCGCCAGCAATCTGACCCATCCAACGGCTGGGGAAGTCCCAGTTCCAGTTGTTGGCTGTATGGTGCCAGTAGTTGTGTATGTCGTGGTTCTGTCCATCTGTATTCTTCATCAGAGCCAAACGGCGCTGGTACTGCTGAGCACCTACAATTGTGAGATAGTCGGAGCCAAGCATATCGCTGTTAGGAATCATACAAGCGTCGATTTCAGCCTGGTTACGAAGCTTGGTGTTGCGCTCAAACTCCTTGCAGAGATTCTCCTCACCAAAGTTACCGGTGTGGTTGAGCACGATGTCAAGTATAATCTTGATGCCCTTAGCATGTGCCTTGTCGATGAGTTCCTGGAACATCACGTCGCCACTCTTCGAGCCGTCACCGCTCTGATAGCGGCAGTCGACATGTGTGAAGTCCATGGCATGATAGCCATGATAGTCGTAACCCGATGCGTTCTGCACTACTGGAGTAATCCAGATAGCTGTGAAGCCAAGTGCCTTGATGTAGTCGAGTTTGTCGATAACGCCTTGGAAGTCGCCTCGCCAACATGGGTCGCCAGTCTCGATCTGACATTGTTTGTTATCCCAACACAATACATTGTTTTTAGGATCGCCATCGTAGAAACGGGTGGTAATCATAAAGTAGATACTTTCGTCGCGAAAATCCGTTCGCTGACTGTTGAAATCGTCTGCCATAACTGGCATGGCGATGAGCATAAGCAATAGCAATGCCCACATTTTGAGTTTGGTTTTAATCATAAAAGGTTTTTTGAAAACAGTTATTAAGTTATTGATTATGTTGCAAAAATAGATATATAAAATTATATGCAACAACTTAATAAATGAAAAATAATCAAAAAATCAGGACAATCGTTTGCATTGAATTATAAAAAAAGAAGCTATAGCGTGAATGCTGTAGCCTCTTTTCATATCATTATATATAATACTCCGCACTGTCTACCAGACCAGCCCTGAGCGCCAGTTTTGTAGCCTCGTGAGCGTTGTTGACACTAAGTTTGCGGAATATGTTCTTGCGGTGGGTATTGATAGTATGGAACGACGAGAAGCGTCGTTCGGCAATCTCCTTTGTGGTAAGTCCAAGAGCTATAAGCTTCAGAATCTCAGTCTCGGTCTTTGTAAGATTAGCCAACTCGGGTTGTTGCTCGTCGTTGGTCGGCGGATTGAGCAGCATCTCGGCTATTCGTTGGCAGATGTATCGTTGATGTTGAATGGCGTATTGCAATGCCGAGCGTATCTCGCCAATTGGTGAGTCCTTCATCACAATACTTAATTGTCGGCTTGTAGCCACGGCACGCGACATAAATTCGTAGCTCAAGGTGTCGCTGAACAGCACCCAGTGCGAGCTATCGAACCGTTGTGTCATAATGAGCAGCTCAGACAGGTCGTTAATGTCGAACATAGTATAGTCGAGCACTACTATGGCATCGGGCACGGCTGTCAAGGCTTCGATTAGCGAAGCCTTGTCTTCAACATATTTGCACTCGCCAGCACTTTCCATTGTGCTGGCGACGTGCATCAGTCCGATGCGTGTTATATCCTGTCTGTCTGCAAATAAAATCATAAGCTTGATGCTTTTAGAAACTTGCCATAAACATGAAGCGTATACCGTTCTTCTTGATGCCAGGACCATTGTAGTTCATACGGCGAACATAGTCAACGGCGAAGAACTTGAAGATGTTGTGTACGCCTACTACAACTTCCCAGTATGGCTTCTTCTTGTCCATTACAGACGCTCCTTCAGGCATCTGGAAGAGCATAGTAGAGTTCTGGTTCTGCTCAAGCAGCGGGTTGTTCTTGTCGGTCAGTGTGCTCCACATTCCCTTTACCGATACCCATTCACGCCATTTGAGCTTGCGTATGAGTGGCAGACGGTTGAACAGCTTGCCGTTGAGGTCCCATGATACCGACGCAAAGGCGTAGCGGTCGCTGAGGAACTCCATGTTCTTAAGCATCGACATGGTATTCTCCATCTCGAAGTAGGTGAGGTTGGCAGGGGGCATGATGAGGAGCGGGAACGGTACCTTGCTCCATTGTGCGCCACCGATAAGGTGAGTGTTGACGTAGCCCCACGATCCGAGCCAGAAACGCTTGTATATGCTTGCCTCTGTCATATTGAGCTTGTACTCTCCACCGAGGAAGTTCTTGATGCCCATAGTGTGGCTCAGAGTGAACTCAGGAGCGTCGAGGTTGACAGGCCAACGCTGCTGCTTGGTGTTGATAAAGGTCTGTCCGGGGCAGTAGCGCACGCCAAGTTTGGCCTCTGTCGTACGAATCTTGTGGACGAATTCGTTGCCGTTGGCATCAGGATTGGTCACGGCACCAGGCATCTTCATGAATGTGAGGTCGCCTGTAGGCTCGTTGCTCTCAGCCTTGATAGATGCGTTGAATGACAATCCCCAGTCGGTCTCGTAGTCGAACGAGAGTTTCTGACGATTGTAGAAGTACATCTGTTCAACCTTCTGCGTACGCAACGACATGAACACATTATCCTTGTTGTGCATAAGGAACTTGTCGGAAGGCGACATGACATCGTAGCCTGTCTCGAAGATGATGTTGCGCTGCGGGAATTCGAATGGCGCATTCTTCTTCTTGTTCAGACTGTATGTTATCTCTGTGCCGTAGTAGTGATTCTGCGACTTTGTACCATAAGCGTAGTAGCCCTTCCAGAAGAGGTGCTTATTGAGATTGGCTGTGGTACGTCCGCTGATACGGAAGCGGTAGTTGTCGACGAAGTTGTTTGAGATGATGGTATTGACCGGACCGAAGTCGAACATCGACTTGGTGCGTGTAGAACCAGTCTCGACGAAGTTCTCGAGGAATGCACGTAGTCCGAAGATAATCCACTTGAAGTTCTTCGACTGCTCCATACGGTGTATGAAGGCGTTCATCGACGACTCGCCCTTGGTCAGTTCTACAGCACGATACTGGTTCCAGAACGCTTCATCTCGTATCATGGCATCTACCTCATGCTTTACCTTGGCCTTGCCCTTGAACAGCTTGTTAGGCAAATCGTCGAAGGCATAGTCGTCGTAGCGCGTAGTCTTGGTGACAAGTAAGTCGCCTATCATCTTGTTGACGTGTATCTCGGTGGTGAGGTCGTCGACCGACAGTGCCCATTCGCCGTTGGGCAATTTTGTATATTCCTGCGTAATCTTCATGTCTCTCACGAAGTTTACGTCAGTACGCTTAGGCAGAGTGAACGAGCATTTCTTTACATGCAATGATGAATCTGCCAATACGTACAGTTCGCCACGGAATCCGAAGTCCTGCTGGTTGTTGGGGATAAACTCCAGATGGTAGCACAGGTCGCGGTCGACATATACCGTGTCCTGTATGTAGAAACGGTAGAACGAGATGGCAGTCTCACCGATGGGCGACGTAAACTGATACTGAAGCAGACGCATGTGGTCGTCGTAGATATTAATATCAGTGAACACCTCTTTAAGCAGCGTGTTCAGAATCTCGCCTGTCTGCAGCAGGTTGTTGACACCCTCCTGACGCTGGCCCTTGATAATGTCCTTCTCCTCCTTAGGATTCTTGCGATAGATGTGCTGTGTAACGGTCTCCTCCACGCTGACGGGCAGGATGAGCTTGTTGTTGTAAGGCGATGTCTCAATCTGGTCCTTAACATACGACTTGTTTTTGTACTTGCCAGTGACAAGGTCTTCGGGCTTGATATCGTTCAATGCGAGCGTTATCTTCTGATATTTGTTGTACTGATAGTAGTCGTTGTTCTCAAGATGTGACAGCTTTTTGGCAGCTATTACGCGCTTCATGAGTTCTACGGCAGGGTTGTTCTTGCGTGAGTAGCGTTCGCGCTTCTGCTTGATTACTACCTCGCCAAGAGTCTTTGAGTCCTCCTTGAGTACAATCTTCATGTGTGAAGGAGTATTGGGTCCAACCTTGATGATTTGCGGAATGAAGCCTACGCTACTGAATGTGAGTTCCCAACCATTGTGTCGTGCAATGGTAAACTTGCCGTCCATGTCGCTTGCTGCTGCTACATGGTGCCCCTTGTATATTGCGCTTGCCAACGGAATAGGGTATCCGTCGCTGTCATAAATTTCACCGGTAATCTGTGCCTTAGCTGCAATTGCCAAGACAAAGAACATCAATGTAATACTTAAAAACCTTTTCACCCTTTACCTTTAATATTAAATGTGTATCCTAATTGTCTATACCAGAATGCAAAGTTAAGAATAATAAGTGAAATAGAACATGAAAACTTTTTGCATTTAAATATTTTTCTGAATATTTTTCCCATAGCAACTAAAAAATAGGAAAAACGGAATATTTAGAACAAATAGAGTAAGTCAAAATGCAAATTATGCATTTTGACTTACAAACTTAAGCATGTCTTCGAGTCGTGTTATAACGTCGTCACAAATGCTTTCATCAGCTGGCTTGTCCTCCCACTGGCGTCCTTTAATCCAGATGGTGTGACAACCGAGACGATGTGCCGGAACAATGTCCTTGCCATAGGTGTCGCCTACTACCAACACTTCGGATGCTGGCAGGTCGAGTGCGCACACTCCAAGGGCGAATATGGCGGGATTGGGTTTGCGCACGCCTACTACAGCCGACTCTACTATGTCCTTGAAGAATCCGTCGAGATGGGCATCGCATAGTACGGTGCGTATGTTGCCATAGAAGTTGGAGACGAGCACCATAGGCAGTCCAGCCTGGCGCAGACGTTCGAGCACCTTGCGGTTTTCGTGCAGCAGAGCATTGGTGGCATCGTTGATGCATGTGGCTATGCGCATGGCTGTGTCGCCGATTTCATCGGCTGACATTTCCAGATGTGATGCGAGCTGTGCCTGGCGCTGGTCGTCGTCCTTGCCAGTCGGCAACAATGGACAACCGCACAGAAATTGCAACTGCAACTGAAATTTCTCGCGCAGTATGTCGATGAAGTGGAATTCGGGAGTAACGATAGGGTTGACAGCCAATGCCCGTTCGCCGTATACATAAGCGTCGCGATAGGAGGGTTTGTCGATGGCAATGCCACACTGTTGGTAGCCGTCCCATATCACTTCCGACCAGTGGTCGCCGCGTGTGTCGAGCGTGCCACCGTAGTCGAAAATAATGCCTCGTATTTTATTTGATTTCATATGTATATCCGTTATGTGTAAAATGTGTATGTCGTTAAGATTCGTTGCTGTTGGGTGTGTCCTTGGGCAATTTGTTGTTGCCAATCTTAATCAGCATGATGCCGATAGCTATCCATACCAGCTCGCGCAGTCGGGTGATAAGTCCCGTGTATACGCCGAGTGCACCTGTGAGATGCAGTCCGTCAACAGCCAGCGCCAGTCCGCCTTCACGCGATCCGAGCTGCATAGGCGTGAAGAATATAAGATTGCTGAACAGCGACGAGAATGCGAGAATGAGTATAGAGTCAACGATGCCAACCTCGGCGTTGAATGCCTTGAGGATGAGGTAAATCTCGAAACTCTGCAGGATGCGAGCCGACAGTTCGAACAGCAGCGACGAGTAGAAGGTGCGCTTGTGCTGCTGGTGGAGTAGGGCTATCTGCGAGTCAATCTGTTCGAGGGTCTCCTTCTTCGATTCGGCAAAGCGTTGAGCCCATCCCTTTACAAACGGTATGTGGGTGAGCAATCGTATGCCTTTCTGTGCCATGCCCGTCTTGTAACCACGTGAGAAGAAGTAGATGGCAAGAATACAGAATGCACCTATTACTGTAAGCAGTATGCCCATCGACAATCCTACGGGATTGAAGGCGATGAAGAGGAAGATGGAGAGAAACCAGAACCAGAAGTGCGAGAAGATGTGCATCATCACATATAATATAACCGATGATGTGGCTTTGCTCACGCCGGTGTAAGGCTTCAGTTCCATAATGCGGTAAGGCTCGCCGCCCATCAATCCGCACGGAGTGGTGTAGTTGAGGGCGAATCCGCTGACGGTAAGTTTGTAGACACGCCAAAACGAGAGACTCTCACAGCGTCCCTCGTCATTGATAATAAGATACCATGACAGTGTGTTGACCAAATACACCACCAGCCACAAAGCCAAGATGAGTGGGAAGTAGATGCCCACCTTGAGCAGATAGCGCCAAATGTCGGTATAGTCCATGTTCATCGTGCAGAGCATGATGACAATGGCTATTATACCGAACGCCATGAATATATTGCGAAACTTATTGTTCATACGTTTTTGTTATTTGTAGCTGTCGAGCTTGGCAAGTACCTCGCGGCAAAGACGCTCGTGACGATAGTGCATGTAGAAGTATACGGCGGTGAACACTACAATCTCTACTGCCGGATAAACCCATGGCTTGCCAATGAGAATGCTGACAAAGAGTGTGATGCTGCGCCAGTTGAAGGTGAGGAAGTTGGCGTACTTCATCAGTGGCAGACTGCCCTCGCGGAAGTCATTGCGCAAGCTTTCGGGCAACTGGTCGGGATATTTGGCACGTATGGCAGCCTTGAGTTTCTGAAACCACGGTGTCTCCTTCTCCTGAGTTGCTGTGTAGTTGACATAGAAGAACTGGAAGAGTTTCTGCAGCGGCTGCTTGCCCCATTTCATCTCGCGATACAGCTCTACCTGCTTTGAGGCGTCGTCCATCTCGCTACCCTCCTTGCCCTTGAGGAAGAAGAGGTGAATCTGACGATAGTAGTCGGCAAGACGACACTGGCGTGAGTGGCAGCCGAAACCGCTAACAACGCACAGTACCCAAATCCATACGCCCCATTCGGGCATGAGTCGGATGCATATGGCTACATAGATGGAGATGAACCAGAAGTCGCCTGCAGCACCGTCGAGAATTCGTCCAAGTGCACTCTTCTGATTGGTGAGACGTGCCAGCTGACCGTCGCAACTGTCGTACATATTCGCCCAAATGAGCAGCAGAATACCTACGATGTTGATGCGAAGATCGTTGAAGCCGAAGCAGATACCGGCTCCTACGCCGAGGAATATTGAAAGAATAGTCACTACGTTGGGGGTGACGTGCAGCATGCGAAAGAAGCGTGCCCACTGATAGCCTATCGGGCGATAGAAATAAATGTCTATGTACTCCTCTGTGTCTGACGATTTGAGGGTTGACTTAAATTCTGAATTTGACATTTTTATATGATAATGTTTAATTAAAATCCTTGATGTAACGTTTGGGGTGTTGCCTGTTCGGCTGTATTACATCTTGTTGAGTATGGCCATAGCTATATTGAATGCAGCCTCGTCGCGGCATGGGGCAAAGCTTGGCCAGTCGTTGAAGTCGATAATTTTTATCGAACCGTCGTCGCCTATCACGCAGTCGCCTCCGTACACAGGTACGCCGAGCATCAGTGCTGCCTTGTCTGCTTCCTGCTTCAACGCATCGGTGTCGAAGATAATGCCGCGCGCATCGCCATTGATAACTTCAAGACCGAATTTAGAGCGGTGGCCGCACTTAGAAGGATAGAACCAGTAGAAGAAGTCGGTGCCTTCAACGCCGTAGAACTTGATGAGGTCGCCCTTGAGGTGCTCGTTTACCACTACCGACTCTACACCACGCTGCCAAAAGTCGTTCAGAAGTTTCTCTGCCTCGTCCTTCGACTGTACGTAGCATGTATCCTCCTTCTGCTGGGCACATCCGTCACCACGCTTCAGCCACAAAGGATAGTCGATACCGTCGGTCATGGAGTTGCCCTTTTCGATGATACGGCTTTCGGGATAAGCCACACCGCCCTCGATGAACATCTCGGTCATTGTGCGACGTATGCAACGGTCGATGCCATCGCTGCTGTTCACTACGGGAATACCGTTCTTTTCAATGCGGTCGAGGGCGTTGAGTGCGCGCTTGCTGCGAGCCATGCTGAAGAATGCGTCGGCATGCTCATTGGCTATGGCTTCATTGCTGTCGATAATGCCATTGTCGGCGGCACGCTGCAGGGCTGCATCGATAGTCTCTGCCTTGGTGTAGAAGTCCTTCTCGTTGTACATCTCAACCTCAGCGCCAAGCAATTCCAGATTGTCCTTAACGGCATGCATGATGGCAGCATCGTTGTCGACACAGTTTGGCGAATACTCATTGCCACGGCATACGCCCACGAGTTTCTTGCCTTCGAGCGGACGAAGGAAAACTTCTGCTTTGGCTATGTCGTCGCGATGGTCGACATCGAGAATCTTGTTAATTGGATAGGCTTCGAGCTTCAAACCTTCTGCTACGAGCTGGCGCTGGAAGTTGCGCATACGGCTCATGCCCTTCTCCATACAATGGTCGAGCACGTCGAGAGCACGGTCGCCCAGACAGTATATGCCGCCCGAAATTAGATAGTCGCCCTGCTCCTGACTGTCATGAAAACCAGTGACACGAGGCATACGATGTGAGCCTTGCTTGTCGAGAATGCTTGCACCGTCGGCATCAACCTGCTGCTCTACGCCTACCCACAATGGCTTCTCGTCATCGACGAAGGGTGTCACAGCCATACATCCGTCGATGTCTGTGGTGGCAGCAAAGTGGCGTATGTATTTCTTGAATTCTGCTTCGCGGAAGATGGTGTCTACCGTAGTAAGGCAAAAACGTTCGCCACGCAGATATGGCGAAAGTGCATGCAAGCTGTGCATTGAACTTGGTGTGGTCTTCACAACAAGGCGCAGTGGCACGGGAAGATCAAGGCTCTCAATATGTTCGCGCACTGCTGTGCTCCATTCGTTGACGATAACCACTATTTCCGTCGCACCGCAGTCGACGAATATGCGCAGCAAGCGTTCAATCATGGGCTCGCCGCATACGGGTACCAGCGGTTTGGGCTGTTCGACACCTTCCTGCGCCAAACGGCTGCCTTCGCCCGCTGCTATTACTGCAAATCTCATTCTCTATATTTCTATGATTTCAAATGAAAACGCACGGCATGAGTCTGTGTCGTGCGTAAATTTTGTTTAAACGGTGCAAAGTTACGAGTTTATTTTGATAAAAGCATTAATTAAGCACCATATTTCTTGTTAGAAATCTTCTTGTATCGGCATAGTGACTCAAGGAAGTAGTAGTTTGCGTAGTTGATTGGGGTATTGATAGTGAGTAGAATCCCTCTTCCTGCTTCAGTTGTACATTGTGGTCGGCTGTGCAATGGATAAGCACGTTGCTGTCCTCGTTGTATTTTGTACGTATTGTAGGGGCGGAAGTGTCGATGATAGATGTCGGCACGTCGGTGAGGAGGTAGTTTTTCTGCCTTACATTCCGTGGCATACTTTTCATTTTTAGTGAGTCGGTAAACCTTGTCCATCAGTGTAAACCACTTGTAACGGTGTAGCTGCCATCTCAGTTCGAAGGCTAGTTTGTTGATTTCTTCCTTCTGTGCTTGGGCAAATACGCCCTGCACCAACATGCACGCAAAGACAATGAACAATAAGATTTATTTCTTCATTTTGTAATAATTGCTTTTAGTTTTTAGTTCGAATTTCGATATTCTTCTGAAAAAGTACTCTTTTTTATATTAAATAGACTACTTTTGTAGCTATGAAAATATTTAAGCTTATATATATTATATATTCATTCTTGCATATAGTTCTCTCTGCTACGCTTGCAATGGCAAGTGTGGAGCAAGCTACTGCACAGAGTCGCATACGGATTACCGAACCTATGCTCATGCACGAGGAGCGCATAACACCTTTACCGGCTGATGGCAGCACCGTCAGTGAGCGTAAGGTGTCGTTTCAGTGGCCTACCGCCGATAACGCTCCATTCCGCTATCGTTTGCGCTATTCGCAAGACTCACATCTTGCCACCGCATGTACTGAGCGTGAAACTTTCTGGCCTATGTACAATCCTGATACCGACCTTGCCCCGGGTATGTGGTATTGGCGGTATGGATATGTATCCGAAGATGGTAGCGTCAAGTGGTCGGACATAAATAGTTTTAAAGTAGCCCAATCGTCACCAACCCATTTCTGTCCACCGCCCTTCAGTAGTGTGGTGGAGGGTTTGCCAGATTCGCATCCGCGCATTCTTACCACTCGCGATACATGGAATTCGTTCGTTCTTAATACTAAGGGACGTCCCGAACGCAAGTGGTATATCGACAAGGCACAGAAAGTGATGCGTAAACCGATGAAGTCAACTGCCGATATTGCAACTTCGAAACTGTCCAAATTCACCAATGCCGTGCAGCGTAAGGCATATCTTACGCGCGAGAGTCGACGAATTATTGGCGGTGAGGAGTCGGGATGCAATGCTTTAGTTTATGCCTATTTGCTCACACGTGATGTAAGCTATGCTCATGAGGCAACACGACGCATTATTACAATGGTTGATTGGGACAAGGATGTCAATGTCAAGGGCGACTTCAACGACGCTTCGCTTCTGTCGCTATGTACTATGGCATACGACTCGTTCTATGACGTGCTCACCACGGAACAACGCACCGCTCTGCTGCAAGCCATCGACCGAAAGGCAGGAAAGATGTACGCTCTATACAACAATCATCTGGAAAACTACATTGCAGACAACCATGTTTGGCAGATGACGCTTCGCATTCTGACTATGGCTGCGCTTGCCACCTACGGCGAGTTGCCACGGGCTGCTATGTGGGTTGAGTATTGCTACAACGTATGGGTGGCGCGTATGCCTGCTCTAAACACCGACGGGGCATGGCACAATGGCGACTCATACTTTATGGTCAACTGTCGCACCCTCATTGAGGTGCCTTGGCTATACAGCCGTCTCACGGGCTACGACTTCTTCTGCGACCCATGGTATCGTCGTAATATAATGTATACAATCTTCGAGCAACCGCCATTCAGCAAGTCTGGAGGCAATGGCAGTTCTCATCAGCGTGTACTCGAGCCTAGCGCTACACGCATAGGTTATCTTGATGCGTTGGCCCGACTCACTGGCGACACTTATGCTGCCGACTTTGTGCGCCGCACGCTCGCTGTGCGCCCCGACTATCTGAAGAGGTCTTTTCTTGGCAAGTCGGGAGATTTGGCATGGTTTCGCTTGCAGTGTCAACGCCCATTACCCGAAGGTGTCGGACTTGATTCTCTACCATCGGAATACGTGTTCCCCGAGAGCGGACTGGCAGCCTTCCATACAGACTGGACTGATTGGCATCAGAATGCTATGTTGACATTCCGCTCAAGTCCATATAGTTCGACATCGCATGCACTTGCCAATCAGAATGCTTTCAATACATTCTACGGTGGCCAGCCGCTCTTTTATAGCAGTGGTCATCATACTTCATTTGTCGACCGCCACTCCATACTATGCCATCGTGCCACACGTGCCCATAATACCATCCTTGTTGACGGTATGGGCCAGCGTATTGGTATTGAGGGTTACGGGTGGATACCACGCTATTATACTGGTAGTAATGTGAATTACGTGCTCGGCGATGCTTCGAACGCTTATGGCGAGGTGGTGTCTCCATTATGGACCGATCGTCTGCGCAAGTCAGGAGTAGAGACTTCGCCACGTACTGGATGGGATGTGAATCATCTCGCCACTTACCGCCGCCATATTGTAGAACTTGGAACCTCAGGACTTGTCTTTGTATACGACGAACTGGAGGCCGACCGTCCCGTAGTGTGGAGTTATATGTTGCACACAGTGTTGCATCCGATGACTATTGGTCATGAGTCGCAAGCACTACACGTACGTGCCATAAACTATGCTCGTGGTGTTTCCGATGCTTGGCTTTACGCCTCTACAGCTCTTACTGCCGACACAACATCGCAATTCTTCGTACCTGCTGACAATTGGCTTAAGGGTGATGCAGACGGACGCTATGCTTCTAATCCCAATCATTGGCACTTCACCGCTTCCACAGCCAAGACCCGCTGCTGCCATTTTGCTACTATCATCGACACACATTCTGCCGATAGTAAAGTGCGCAAGCCTCGTCCGTCTAAAGACGGCACTATTCACGTGGCGGATTGGACTATACGACTTAACTTAAAAGCCGATGGGCGCAGCTTCTTTAGTGCAACTAACAGCAAGACAGGAACAGAAGTTACACTGACCGATAGGGGAACATTCATTCGGGATGCAGGCCATACCGAGATACTTGTCGACCATCTGCCGCAGCTGGAGATTTGATAGGGAAGTTATCGTCGTAACTTGAGCATGAGTAAATGGCAACAAATGTTTATCTTTTTTTGAATACCAGCCAAGGTATGGTTCCTTGTCCCTTATGCTTCTTGCCCTTTTGGTTTGCATCACCAATATCATGCAATCTACCATCTGCGGAGCGGTAATAACAGTAGTCCGTTCCGCCGGTGATGTGGATGGCATCAATGAAGCCATATTCGCGTAAAGCATCGGCAAAAGCCCAAAGCGCCTCTTTGTTATGGCTCTCAATATAGTAGAGTTTATTGCCGATGCGACCAATAGCCCTACGCTCCACCTTACCGTGTAGATAGAATCTGGATGGCAGCACACCGTTTGAAACAAGAATAAACTGGCGGAAGAAGCTGCCTCTATTCTCTATACAATAATCTTTCACCTTTTCGTCTCTTGCTACACCTATCATTACATTGTTGTTTGCCATGGCACAGTATCCCAATCGGCTTATGTTTGTAGCCAGTTCCTTACCATTAACAACAAGGCTGCCGAGGTATCGGTTTTCGTGTGGGTCGTAGCTTGTAAAATCACAGCTGCGACTGTAGAGATAGACTTCGGTATCAGTAGAATCTGGCTGTGAGAATGAAATCTCGGCTTTCAGTCCGCGCAGCTCGTAAATGTTCATACCTACGCCAAGTATAGAGTCGCTTGTCATTATCACCTCTGGTGTAACATGACTTGCGGGGCTCTGTAGCTTCTTTATGTTCTCCGCTGATTTCACGGACACAGGTACTCCTATAATACTTATATCCCAATGCTAAAACTATAGTAGTAATTATTGCTACTAGTATAGAGCCTAGCATCCATAACCATCTCATATTTTTAGTAGTGGTTATGTTTATGGTATTGTTTTCATCGCTATCGTTGTCGTTCTCAATGATCATCACAGGCACTTCACCTTCCGTCTGACCAGGAACAACATCCGGTTTTTCGTCAATGACAATAACCGGCTTCTCGTTAAAGTTATCTTCTATATAACTCATAGTGCTATTATTTAAATACGTTGTTGTTTTTCTTCTCTCTGTCAGCTCCGGTAGTAGTGACATTCTTTTCCTGCTCGAGCGTCGCCTCCAATTATATTTGATCTTTCAATTCTTTCAGAGCATCTTTTGAGGCTCTGAGCTTGAATTCAACACTAAGCCGTGAACCGGACAGAAGCAATTCCTGCGTGCTAATATTTATAACGTAGATGTATTTCTTATTTACAATAAGGCTTTTGCCAACTCTTATGAAAAAGTTGTATTGTAATTGCAAGAAGGCGTCCTCAAAGAATTTGAGTTTGAACGTCATTTTGTGAGGTTTGCCATTGAATAGGTATACATCTGAGTAGTTCCCGTCTGCTTGAACGAAAACGATATCGTCTGTTGTACACTGACAAGTTCGATAGATGTCGAGATATTAAGCCATTCCATCTGTTTATGGTTTTATTACTTTTGTTTAGAGCAGTACGACCAAAGCACCAACAACCTTGGCAACTGCGCTCATGCAAAGGTATATGTTTTTTCCAACAATACATATAGATTTATGTATCTAAATAAACGCATTAGTGTCCCGTTAAAATCGGGACCAGTTAAATATTAATCAAATAACCCCGGAAAGAGGGGACAACCGAGTTCTTTGACATTATTGAAATCAGACCTTTCGAAGAGATCTACGAGTGGTGTCTTATCCATAAGAGAAATGCTTAGAATCTGAAGAACCTCATAGGTCGATCGCTTAAGATGCAAATCATGTTGTACGATAGCAACAAGGCAACAGGCTATGATTGCCGATGAGATTTGGATTCTCACAGCATTCTCTGTAGTACCCCAAAACTTCTTGATCTTGAGGTGCTGCTTTAGCCATTTGTTCAAGCTCTATCTGCCATCTGTTCTTGTAAAGGTTGGCAATTTCAGCAGCTGTTAGATGAAAAGCATTTGTCAGGAAGGCAAACTCCCTACCTTGTTCTTCATCATAGAATTTTACGACTCTGAGTTTCTCCGGATACTTCCGGTATGAATTGTATTCAGTGAATTCAATCACAGCATCTGTCAATATATTCTTTGGCAACCTGCGCCTCCATTTACAGCATTTGTATTGCAGATTCTTCTTGGCTCGCACAACAAAGAACGATTCATGCTGATGTATTTTGAAAAGTTCCTTGAATGCATTGTATCCACGGTCGAAAACATAGTAAGAACCTGATTCATAAGGAATTTCCTTCATTGCCTTTGAGTCGTAAACTGATGCTGTAGAGATGTGGAAGAAAGCTGGAACATGAGTTTCGAGGTCATATAGCACATGTGCTTTCACTCCTCCCTTCTTCTTACGGAACTTTGCCCACCAGAAGACCGACAAACACAAAGGAATTGTCGTTGAGTCGAAAGCATACACATTGCCTTTCAACTTGAAGATATCCGTCACACGTTTCTTCCTGGCTTGCTCCATCATATAGAAAGCAAAGTCTTCAAAGATATGGTAGTCACGATTCTGATTGGCAGAAGCAAATGTCGTTTTCGCAATAGGCTTACGCCCTAATCCAAGATGGTATTGCTTTGCTCTATGTGCTTCAAAAGCAACAATCAAATCTCGCAAACTCTCTCGATTACTCAGTTGACCAAACATCATTGCAAGCAACTGATTCCAACAAGTGAAATGCTTCACATAGCGGTTTCCGTCATACTTGCGAACATAGTTGTTAAACTGAGTTCTATTCAAAAAAGCGGTGAGTTGGGTAAAAACGTATTTGTCTTGGAACATAACAGTCATTTGAATTTGACTGCAATGTTACGAAATCAAGTCCGTTTCATTCCAAAATGCCACCTAATAGACTGTATTTCAATTAATTCAAAGAGCGATTAGTCCACTTTAACGGACAGAAGTGAAATAAACGTATTGTATAAAGTGTATCACTTATTGTATATTATTGTCAGCTATAAATTTATTCTAAAAATAGATTGCAAAAAAACGGGGCAGAAAACCGGTGTGGAGTTCTGCCCCGTTTAGAGGGTTATATCTAAAGAACTATATTATTTCGTATCTAATATACTTTAGTCTTTCTTTTTGCCGAGCGACTTTAACCAACTGATAGGTTTTGTCAGAATCTTTGTGATAGCACTTGTTTGCTTGACTGCTGGCACGTTTGGTGTAGGTGCTGATTTTGGAGTATTAGGCTTACGGCTGTTGCGGCACTGTTGTTGTCGACGTGGCTTCTGCTCGCCTTCAGACTTCTGTTCAGTGTTCTGACGCTTACGGTTGTTTGGCTTTCTGTCGTTATTTGACTTATGTTCGTTGTCTGACTTCTGCTCGCCACGAGTTTTTTGTTCGCCACGAGTTTTCTTTTCGTTGCGCGGCTTCTGTTCCTTGTCTGTCTTCTGCTCGTTTGAGCTATTTTGCTCGCCAGTTGTTTCACCGTTCTCTGGTCGGCGGCGTGGCTTGCGGTTGCGTTTGTTGCGTGGCTTCTTCTCGCCATCGGGCTGGGTGTTGTCAGCTTTGTTGTTTGAGTTGTCTGGTTGTTGTGAGTTGCCGGTTGTTGGCTGCTCGGCATTGCCCGTTGTGGTGTTAGCAGACTGCTCAGCGTTGCTGTCAGCATTCTGTGGTTTGCGTCGGCGGTTGTTGCGAGGCTTCTTCTCGCCTTCAGCAGCCTGCTTGTCAGTTGTCGGTTTCTTGCCTCTACCACGGCCACGGTTGTTGCGGTCGGACTTGCCCTTGCCTCGAGGAGCATTGTAGTCGGGTGCTTCGCCCAATCCTTCGGGCAGTGCCACCTTCTCCACCTCGCGATCGAGGAACTTTTCAATCTGCTTAAAGCTGTATATTTCGTCATCGCTTACGAAGGTGATTGCAACACCGTCGCGCTCGGCACGTGCTGTACGTCCAATGCGGTGAACATAGTCTTCAGGGTCGTGTGGTACGTCGAAGTTAATGACCATAGCTATGTCGTCGATGTCGATGCCACGTGCTACGATATCGGTGGCTACGAGTACGTCGATCTGTCCGGTCTTGAACTTATAGAGAATTTCGTCGCGTTCGGTCTGCTCAAGGTCAGAGTGCATCTCACCCGAATTAATCTTCATCTGCTGCAGAGTGCGGTTGATGGCCTTCACCTTCTGCTTCTTGCCAGAGAAAATGATGACACGGTTGAGGTCGCCCTTGCGGAAAAGGTCTTTGATGATGCCAATCTTCTGTGTTTCATAGCAAACGTAGGCTGTCTGCTTGATTTTTTCGGCAGGCTTGCTTACGGCTATCTTCACTTCTACGGGGTTCTTGAGCAGAGTCTTGGCTAGTTCTTCAATCTTCTCGGGCATAGTAGCCGAGAACATGATAGTCTGGCAAGTAGGGGGCAACTTGCTTGCAATCATCTTTATGTCTTCAGAGAATCCCATGTCGAGCATACGGTCTGCCTCGTCGAGAACAAAGAAACTTACGCGGCTGAGGTCGGCAGAACCGAGTGAAATATGGCTGATGAGGCGTCCGGGAGTGGCAATAACCACATCTGCACCCATCTGGAAACTCTTGAGTTCCTGATCGTAGCGGTTGCCGTCGTTGCCGCCATATACAGCCACGCTGCTAACACCATCGAGATAATAGCCGAAGCCTTGCATGGCCTGGTCTATCTGCTGAGCCAACTCACGTGTAGGGCTCATTATGACGCAGTTGATAGCGTCCTTTGGGAATCCGCCGTCATCAAGACGCGAGAGGATAGGCAGCAGATAGGCAGCGGTCTTTCCGGTACCTGTCTGAGCTACGCCAAGAAGGTCGCGACCTTCGAGTATTGGCGGGATACATTGTTCCTGTATGGGAGTACACACGTCGAAGCGCATGTCGTATAGTGCATCAAGCACATGGTCGTTGAGTTGTGTTTCGTCAAAATACATTGTTAGAAATGTTGAGTGTTGAGTGTTGAATGTTGAATAGTTGCGGTATGACCGCAATGTTGAATTTGAAATGTGGAGTGTTGAGTGGCAATTAATTAAATCAACATTGTTTAATTTGTAATCGGCAAAGCCGACAATTCAACACTCCACATTCCTAATTCAACATTTTAATTTGGTGCCTTTCTATAGCAGAAGTATGCTACGATGGCGAATGTGATGTTTGGTATCCATGCTGCAAGCATTGGTGGCATGCCGGCGTTGATGGCAAATGTAGATGACACCGTCTGTAGGAGAATGTAGCCGAAGCTGAGTGCCAGACCGATGCCGAGATACATACCCATACCTCCCTTCCGCTTGCGTGACGACAGCGCGACACCGATTATGGTGAGGATGAATGAAGCAAATGAGGCGGCAATACGTTTGTGATACTCCACCTGATACTGCACAACGTTGCTGCTACCTCGGTCAATCTGCTTGGAGATATACTCCTTCAGCTCGGGCGATGTGAATGTCTCCTGCTGACCCTTTGAGTAGACGAGGTCGGTAGGTTCCATTACAATCATTGTGTCGAGCTTTGAGCCGCTGGTGATGTGCTCCTTAAGTCCGCGCATTTCGCGTATCTTCCAGTTGCTTACGGTCCAATGATACTTGGAGTCGCTGATGGTATCATACTGCGCCTCCATAGCTGTGAGGTGGCTTACGAGCTTCTTGTTCTCAAACTTGTCGAGCGAGAATCCGTAGCCCTTCTTGTAGTTGTTGTCGTAGTGCTGAATGTAGGCAATCACTCCACGGTCTACTTGCAGCATAACATTGTCGGCTGAGGTGTTGAGCCTCTTGTTCTTGTACATCGACTCGAAATTCTGCTTGACGATTGTGCCGTGTGGGATTATGTAGGATGCAAGGAAGAACGAGAGCGAGGAGATGAGTACACACGAAATCATGTATGGTCGCATGAGTCGCTTGAACGAAACGCCAGCAGCGAGCATAGAGATGATTTCGGAGTTGGATGCCAGTTTTGACGTGAAGAAAATCACGGCAATAAATACGAACAACGGACTGAACAGATTGGCGAAATATGGTACGAAGTTGGCGTAATAGTCGAATACAATGGCCTTAAGTGGCGCATGATATTGCGTAAACTTCGAGAGGTTCTCGTTGACATCGAATACGATACTGATTGATATGATGAGCGCAATGGAGTATATATATGTTCCGATAAACTTGCGTATGATATACCAGTCGAGTATATTTATGTATCGCAGCGGATTGAGCACGCCGAGCACACGCAGAAATCTCAGCTTGTGTGCAGTCCACGCTGCTGCTCTGCGCATCCATGCCGTGTGCTTGTGCGTCCACCGTGCTGCATGCAGCACATGGCGCATCCGCCTTATGTTCTTTCTTTTCATCCTACTAAAACTAAATTCTTCTACCGAGATTGTCTATGACACTGCGTTTCCACTGCACGAAGTCGCCCTGCTCGATGTGCTGGCGTGCGTCGGTGACGAGTCGCAGATAGAAGGCGAGGTTGTGAATGCTTGCTATCTGCATGGCCAATAGTTCCTGTGCTTTGAAAAGGTGGTGCAGATAAGCTTTGGAATGGAGACGGTCGATGTCGCATCCGTCGGGGTCGATGGGCGAGAAGTCGTTCTCCCACTTCTTGTTGCGCATGTTCATCGTGCCGTTGTAGGTGAAGAGCATAGCGTTTCGGCCGTTGCGGGTAGGCATTACGCAGTCGAACATGTCTACTCCGCGTTCTATAGCTTCAAGAATGTTTTGTGGAGTACCGACGCCCATGAGATAGCGTGGACGGTCCTTGGGTAGAATCTCGTTGACCACCTCTATCATCTCGTACATTACCTCTGTAGGTTCGCCTACAGCCAGTCCGCCGATGGCGTTGCCGTCAGCACCCTTGTCGGCTACATACTTGGCTGCATCACGACGCAGGTCTTTATACTTGCATCCCTGCACGATAGGGAAGAGGCTTTGCTTGTGACCGTAGAGCGGTTCGGTCTCGTTGAAACGCTTGAAGCAGCGGTCGAGCCATCGCTGTGTGAGTTGCAGACTCTTGCGGGCATACTCATAGTCGCTTTCACCGGGAGGACACTCGTCGAATGCCATCATGATGTCGGCTCCGATAATGCGCTCAGTGTCCATCACGCTCTCAGGTGTGAATATATGCTTAGAGCCGTCGATGTGTGATCGGAACTCGCATCCCTCCTCATGCAGCTTGCGTATACCGGTGAGCGAGAATACCTGAAAGCCACCCGAGTCGGTAAGAATCGGGCGGTCCCATGTGTTGAACTTATGCAGTCCGCCAGCCTTGCGCAGTGTGTCAAGTCCGGGACGGAGGTACAGGTGGTAGGTGTTGCCCAGTATTATCTGTGCCTTCACCTGCTCGCGCAACTCCTGAAAGTGTACTCCCTTGACCGAGCCAACGGTTCCCACGGGCATAAAGATAGGGGTCTTTATCTGTCCGTGATCGGTGGTTATGAGTCCGGTACGTGCGTCGCTGCACGGGTCGGTATGTTGTAGTTCAAATGTCATTTGTCTTCTTTCTTTTCGTCGTCAATCTTAAAGCTCACGGGGTTGTCTACCAATGTGTCTGTGAGTGCAAACTGCCATACGTCCTGCACGTTCTCGACATAATGGAACTGCACTCCCTTACGGTAAATCTCAGGTATCTCCTCAATGTCCTTGCGGTTGTCGCGACACATCACGATATCGGTGATTCCGGCGCGCTTGGCAGCGAGTATCTTCTCCTTTATGCCACCTACGGGCAGTACTTTGCCGCGCAGTGTTATCTCACCGGTCATAGCTGTGTTCTTACGTACCTTACGCTGTGTAAGAGCTGAGGCTATAGAGGTGGCAATAGTAATACCAGCCGACGGTCCGTCCTTTGGTGTTGCGCCTTCGGGTACATGGATATGTATGTTCCAGTTGTCGAATATGCGGTAGTCGACGCCCAAAGTGTCGATGTGTGCCTTTACATATTCGAGGGCTATCACAGCCGACTCTTTCATCACGTCGCCGAGGTTACCGGTGAGTGTCAGCTTGCCAGCCTTGCCCTTGCTGAGCGAAGTCTCGATGAAGAGTATCTCGCCACCTACGCTGGTCCATGCCAGTCCGGTCACTACACCGGCGTAGTCATTGCCCTGATAGATATCGCGATAGAACGGCGGTTTGCCGAGCAGGTCCTCAATCTCGTTTGGAGTAATCTTCTCATATGGCAGTTGTCCGTCGAGTGCCTTGCGATAAGCCAGTTTACGCAGCGCCTTGTTCGTCTGTTTTTCGAGTTGCCGCACACCACTCTCGCGTGTATACTGTTCGATGATTTTCTCTATGGCAGCCTTGTTGAACGTCGGCTTGTCTTCCTTGGCAGCCAGTCCGCAGTTGTCAATCTCGCGCGGAATGAGGTGGCGCTTGGCTATCTCTATCTTCTCCTCAGTGATGTATCCGCTCACCTCAATCAGTTCCATACGGTCGAGCAGTGGCTTTGGTATGCTGCCGAGGTCGTTGGCTGTAGCGATGAAGAGCACCTTCGAGAGGTCGTAGTCAACGTCGAGATAGTTGTCGTGGAAGGCGTTGTTCTGTTCGGGGTCGAGCACTTCGAGCAATGCTGATGACGGGTCGCCGTTGACGGTGTTCTGTGTCACCTTATCAATCTCGTCGAGTATGAATACAGGGTTTGACGAACCTGCCTTCTGTATGTTCTTGATGATACGTCCGGGCATAGCTCCGATGTATGTGCGACGGTGTCCGCGTATCTCGCTCTCGTCATGTAGTCCGCCGAGCGACATGCGTACATACTTGCGCTTCATTGCAGCAGCAATCGATTTGCCGAGCGATGTCTTGCCCACTCCCGGAGGTCCGTAGAGGCAGATAATGGGCGACTTGAGGTCGCCTCTGAGCTTCAGTACAGCCATATATTCGAGTATGCGCTCCTTCACCTTCTCCATTCCGTAATGGTCGCGGTTGAGTATGCGCTGCGCACGCTTCAGGTCAAGATCGTCCTTGGTGTACTCGCCCCAAGGCAAATTGATCATTGTCTGCAGATAGTTGAACTGAATGCTGTAGTCGGGGCTTTGTGGATTGAGCATGT
Source organism: uncultured Prevotella sp. (assembly GCA_905193385.1). Lineage (GTDB taxonomy): Bacteria > Bacteroidota > Bacteroidia > Bacteroidales > Bacteroidaceae > Prevotella. The sequence goes on from CAJJOL010000025.1 coordinate 25,610, forward strand.
CGAGCTTGTCGAGTTCCTTGCGGAACACTTTCTGCACGTCGTCGCTCCAGAGCTTTGTCTTAGCCTTTTCTTCCAGCTCCTTGCGCTCGGGCGAACCCTCACCGTTGCCCAATTCCTCCTTGATGTTCTTAATCTGCTGCTGCAGGAAGTATTCACGCTGCTGTTCGTCGAGGTCTTCGCGAGTCTTCGAGCGTATGTTCTGCTTGAGTTCGAGCAGCTGCATTTCCTTGTGCATCACGCGCAGCACGCCGATGACGCGCTCCTTGATACTTGATGTAGTGATGAGCGAAATCTTGTCTTCAAGGCTGAATGGCAGGTTTGAGCACACGAAGTCGGCAGCAATCACGTCGTTAGAGATGTTGCTCAGTGCAAACTGCGACTCGTCGGGCAGCTCCTCGTTCATCTGTATGTACTTTACAGTATTTGAGCGCAGGTCATCCATTGCGGTCTTGAACTCGGTGTCGTTCTCGTCGGGCATTTCTTCCATGGCAGGGCTGACCTTGCCGAGAATCATCGGCTTGTTGCTGACGAGTTCGTCGAGGTGGCAACGTCCCAGTCCCTGTATTATGGCTGTCACGTTGTTGCCTGGTCCAGGCATTTCGAGCACCTTCACCAGTTTGGCATATACGCCGTATTCAATGAGGTCGCCTTCACCTGGCAGTTCCACGTTAGGGTCTTTCTGGCAGAACACAGCAAACACGGCATCGCGCTCTTTGCTGATGTCTTTGAGCAACTTCAGACTTTGCTTGCGTCCTACAATGACGGGGCATATCACTCCCGGGAAAATCACCACGTTGCGAGTGGCAAGTACGGGAAGTGTACCCTCAAATTCCACATTGAGCAGGTTCTTTATGTCGCCGTCGTAGTCGGCAATCATTTGTATCGATGTATTGGATCTCTTGTTCATATTATATAATAATGTGTGGCGTACAGATGGTGTACGCTAATAGAGTATAGCAAAATCTGTGCAAAGTTACTCAAAAGTTTTCAGATAGACTTCTATTTTATATAATTTTGCAACGTGTACACCTCCATGGAATTGTTCATGTATTCAAAAGGAGTCGTTTTGGGTTGTAAAAGGAGTCGTTTTAGGATGCAAAAGGAGTCCTTTTGGGTTGTAAAAGGAGTCGTTTTGAAAGTAGTGAGTAAAACAGTCGTTTTACTTACGGCATTATTTGCTTTTACCGCTGAATAAGGTTTTTACCGCAAAACCGTTATAGATTGGAAAAAATATGCTAACTTTGTACGTGCATATTCTATGCGCAACCTAAATAAGAATGTTAGTAACTAAAACAATGTCAACTAAAACAATAATATGAGAAAAATCTTTTTCAGCGCCAAGAGCATGGTGCTTACATTATGTCTCTGCGCGACGTCGGCTCTGGCATGGGCGGGAGTGAATCCTAAACCTTTTGTAGTTCCCGAACTGAAGGAATGGCACGGTGCCGAGGGTCAGATGACCGTTTCGGGCAAGTATATCGTAAAGGGTGGTAAGGCTGCCACTGAAGTAGGACAGATGTTTGCCGCCGACTATGGCAGTTTGATGGGGGCTCAGCTCACATTGAAGAATGGCAAGCCTTCGAAGGGCGATATTGTACTTGTGCTCAAGGCTGACAAGGCACTTGGTCAGGAAGGCTACCGCATCAATATCGGCGATGTTACTACAGTCAGCGCTGCTACAGTCAAAGGACTGAAGTGGGGCACACGTACTGTGCTGCAGATGGCAGAGCAGAATAAATCCAACGGCGGCTCACTGCCAAAGGGCAATATTCTAGACTCGCCTGAGTATGGTTTGCGTGGATTTATGATGGACTGCGGTCGTAAGTTCATCCCGATGGACTATCTGCGTTCGCTTGTCAAGACCATGGCTTACTATAAGATGAACACCTTGCAGATTCATCTAAACGACAACGGTTTCCGTCAGTTCTTCGACAATGATTGGGACAAGACTCAGGCTGCATTCCGATTGGAGTGTGACACTTATCCCGGACTGACAGCACGCGACGGATCGTACACTAAGAAAGAATTCATCGACCTTCAGAAACTTGCCGAGCAGTATGGCGTCGACATCATTCCTGAGATTGACGTGCCTGCCCATACATTGGCTTTCACTCACTACAAACCGGAAATCGGCTCAAAGGAGTATGGCATGGACCATCTCGATTTGTTCAATCCCGAGACATATAAGTTTGTCGACGGACTCTTCAAGGAGTATCTTGAGGGCAAGAACCCCGTATTCCGTGGCAAGGTGGTGCACATCGGTACCGACGAATACTCGAATGCGAAGAAGGAAGTGGTAGAGAAGTTCCGCTACTTCACCGACCGCTATATTAAATATGTAGAGTCGTTCGGCAAGCAGGCTGCTCTTTGGGGAGCGCTTACTCATGCCAATGGCGACACTAAGGTGAAGTCGGACAATGTGATAATGAGCTGCTGGTACAACGGCTATGCCGACCCGAAGGAGATGAAGCGACAGGGCTATAAGCTCATCAGCATACCCGACGGACTTACCTACATAGTTCCGGCTGCCGGTTATTACTACGACTATCTCAATTGCGAGTCGCTATATAACAAGTGGACTCCGGCACAGATAGGCAACGAGAAGTTTAAGGAGAACGACCCTGCTATTCTTGGCGGAATGTTTGCCGTGTGGAACGACCATGCCGGCAATGGCATCAGCGTGAAGGACATTCACGACCGTCTGTATCCTGCATTGCAGACTCTTGCTGTGAAGTTCTGGCGTGGAGCCAAGACGTCAATGCCTTATGCCGAGTTCAACACTCTTCGTCATAAGCTCAGCGAGGCACCTGGTGTAAATGAGGCTGCACGATGGACCAGTGGAAAGACACTAAGCATTGCACAACTTCAGCCTGGTCAGACCACCGGTGAGGAAGAGGTAGGCTATGGCTATCGTGTCGACTTCAACATCAAGGGTGCTGCCGAGGAGAAAGGAACGGTGCTGTTTGAGTCGAAGAATGCCACATTCTATCTTGCCGACCCTGAGGATGGTAAGTTGGGATTTGCACGCGAGGGCTATCTCAACAAGTTCAATTACAAGATACCCGAAGGCAAGAAGGTGAGCATCTCGATAACCGGCGACAACACCAAGACATGCCTTTATGTAGACGGCAAGCTGAAGGAAGAACTTGGTCCGCTCACCATCTACGCTATGAAGGCATCTGATCGTACTACATTCCAGAACGGCGACAAGAACGCTTGGCAGCCGGTGATGTACAATCCGCAGACCCGAATGTACTATCAGCGCACACTCGTATTCCCCCTTGCCAAGGCTGGAGCGTTCAAGAGCAAGATTACTGATGTGTACGTGTCGCAGAAGTAATCGTCTGAAATAATTATTGTGAAGTGATGATTTCGTCCATCCTGATGTCGTGTTCCTCGGCTGGGATGGACGTTGTCATTTGAAACGGGAAGCAAACACCTATCTTATATGTATCGGGTATGAGTGGCAGAAAGCGGTCGTAGTAGCCTTTACCACGTCCCATACGGTTGCCGTCATGGTCGAAAGCAACGCCAGGCACTATCGCCAGTTCTATGTTGGCATAGTCGGTGAAGAGTTCTCCCGTAGGTTCCATAATGCCGTAGGCTCCAATCTGCAAGTCGTTCGGGCCATTGTATCGGTGCAGTTCCATAGTTCCCTCGCCCGTAACGCGTGGCAGCAGAATGGTCTTGCCGCTCATCAGTAGCGAGTCGACGATGGTGTGGGTGTCCACTTCATCGGGCAGTGAGTGGTAGAGCATTATGGTTTTGGCGGATTTTACACGAGGGTGGGAGAGTAGACGTATGATAACAGCAAACGACAATTCACGCAGCTGCTGGCTGGTGAATTGTCGTTTGCTGTTTTTAATCTCTTTTCTGAGTTGTAGTTTGGTTATCATTTCTTGTTTTTCTTGATGGGCTTTTTGGGGAACGCAGTCTTGTTCTTAAACACCTGAAGAGCCCTTGTTACGGTCGGGTCGTCAAGATTGAGGTATTGCGTCAGCGCCTGTTCGTCGAGCATGTTGTATATCACGCGCGAGTTGAGGTAGCGGTTGAGCAGACTGTGCGATCGGCGTATCATCAGATTGCGGCGTTTCAGTCCGTTCTTGTCGGCATATGTAGCAAACTTGTCCACGAGATTCTGTGTGTTGAGATACTTCACCATGTCCATCATTTCGTGGAAGTTGTTAAGCTTCAGACGATTGTTGTCGGTGTAAGTATAGGCGAATTGCAGAATCAGACCTGTCATGGCAGCCGCCTTATAGTATGATGTCATGCCCAGAGTATCCTCCGGAATGAATATGTCGGGAGTGATGCCACCACCGCCATACACCGTGCGTCCGATGCTTGTGTGATAAGCCGGGCCGTGGTGCTTGATGCTGTCTTGTGAGAAGAACTCTCCGTGCTGGTAGCGTGCCAGGATGTCTTCCTCATAGTCCTTGTTGTCGCCAGCTCTGAAAGGCTTCTGTATGCATCGTCCAGAAGGAGTGTAGTAGCGTGCTATGGTGAGTCGTATCATAGAGCCGTCGGGGAATCCGAGCTGCTGCTGGACGAGTCCCTTGCCAAACGAGCGGCGTCCGATGATAGTGGCACGGTCGTTGTCCTGCATGGCTCCGGCAAATATTTCGGATGCTGATGCCGAACCCTCGTTGATAAGAACAATGAGCGGTATCTTCTGGTACGAGCCATGTCCGTCAGAGCGGAAGTCCTGACGTGGCGACTTGCGTCCCTGCATGTACACTATCAGCTTGTTCTTTGGCAAGAACTCGTTCGCCATTTGTACTGCCGAGTTCATGTATCCGCCTGTGTTGTCGCGCAGGTCGATGATGAGATTGCTGAATCCTTCCTGCGACAGTTGGGCAAGCGAGATGAGCATTTCTGGGTAAGTGGTCTCTCCGAAACTCTTCACCTTGATATAGCCAGTGTTCTCGTCGATCATGTATGTTGCCGAGATGCTCTTCTGTGGTATGTCACCACGTGTTACGGTGAAGTATTTTACACCTTTCTGTCCGTAGCGTACAATGCCGATTTTCACCTTTGTATCCTTCGGACCCTTCAGTCTTCGCATGGCTTCTTCCTGCGTAACAATCTTGCCAACGAACGTTTTGCCGTCTACGCTTACAATCTTGTCGCCAGCCAGGATGCCTGCCTTCTTGGCAGGTCCGTTCTGCACCACGTTCTGAACATGGATGGTGTCCTTGCGAATGGTGAACTCTATGCCCACGCCCGAGAACGAACCCTTAAGGTCGTCTGCCACAGCCTGCGCATCCTTTGCACTTATGTACACCGAGTGCGGGTCGAGGTCGGAGAGTATCTGTGGTATGGCTTGGTCGACGAGCGAGTCGATGTTCACCTTGTCTACATATTGGTCTTCGATGAGGTGGAGCAGATTGGTCAGTCGGTTCGAACCAGAATTGATGATGTTCAGTCGGTTGCCCGAGAAGTGATTGGCGTAGAAAGTGCCAATCAGTATGCCGATGACAACGCACATTGCCATTATCAGCGGCATGAACCGGTTAGACGTTTTCATGTTCATAATCGTCCGGATTTAGATATTTAACTTCTATATTGGCTCTCTTCAGCAGGTCGATACCGTCGGTGAGACGGTATTGTTCGCCATATATCACGCGTTTGATGCCAGCCTGGATTATCAGTTTGGCGCATTCTATGCATGGCGAGGCGGTGACGTAGAGCGTAGCTCCGTCGCTATTGTTCGAGCTGCGTGCCAGTTTTGTGATAGCGTTGGCTTCGGCGTGCAGAACGTAAGGCTTGGTGACGTTCATTTCGTCCTCGCATACGTTTTCAAATCCGCTTGGCGTACCGTTGTAGCCGTCGCTTATTATCATTTTCTCCTTTACGACGAGCGCGCCCACCTTGCGTCGCTGGCAGTAGCTGTTTTCTGCCCATATACGAGCCATACGGAGGTAGCGCAGGTCGAGACTGAGTTGCTTGTCTTTATTGTTTTTTGATTCCATTGCGTTCGAGTAATGCTTCGATTGTTGGTTCTTGTCCGCGGAAGCGCTTATATAGCGTCATAGGATGTTCGGTTCCACCCTTTGAGAGGATGTTGTCACGGAAACTCTGTGCAGTTTTTTGGTCGAATATGCCGTTGTGCTTGAACACGCTGAATGCGTCGGCGTCGAGCACTTCAGCCCATTTGTAGCTGTAGTATCCGGCAGCATATCCGCCCGCCATGATGTGCGAGAACTGTGTTGTCATGCATGTGTCGGGCAGCTGCTTCATCACCTGTGCCTTAGCCCAAGCCTGCTTCTCAAACGGTATGATGTCGTCCTTGAACTCATCCTTCTTTGTATAGTAAGCCATATCGAGCAATCCGAAGCTCACCTGTCGCATACATGCGTATGCTGCCATGAAGTTGCGGCTCTTCACGATGCGTTCTATCAGTTCGTCGGGCATCGGTTCGCCCGTCTGATAGTGGAACGCGAAGGTGCGCAGGAACTCCTTTTCGACAGCATAGTTCTCCATAAACTGAGACGGCAGTTCTACGAAGTCCCACCACACATTGGTACCGCTGAGGCTCTCGAATCGGGTGTTGGCAAACATGCCATGAAGCGAGTGGCCGAACTCGTGCAGGAATGTCTCCACCTCGCCCAGCGTCAGCAGAGCCGGTTTTTCGTCGGTGGGTTTGGTCAGGTTCATCACCACACTTACGTGCGGACGTACGTTCACGCCCTTGCGGTCGATCCACTGACCCTGGAATTCAGTCATCCATGCGCCGCCCTGCTTGCCCTTTCGCGGATGGAAGTCGGCGTAGAACACAGCCAGATACGAGCCGTCCTTGTCAAACACTTCGTATGCCTTTACGTCGGGATGATACACCTGAATGTCCTTGTTCTCCTTGAATGTGATGCCGTATAGGCGTGTGGCGAGTCCGAACACGCCATCAATCACTTTCGACAGTTCGAAGTAGGGGCGCAGCATCTCGGCATCGAGGTTGAACTCGCGCATCTGCAGCTTGTGCGAGTAGAATCCGAAGTCCCACGGTTCGAGTTCGAAGCCGTCGCCCTCGGCATCCTTTGCCTCGCGTTCTATTGCCTTCACCTCCTCAATGGCAGTAGGCTTGTAGGCCTCAATAAGGTCGTCGAGCAGTTTGTATACATTACCCACGTTCGACGCCATGCGATGAACGAGCACATAGTCGGCAAATGTCTCGTAGCCCAGAAGCTGGGCTATCTCGCGGCGCAGATTGATGAGGCGCTTGCATATTTCAAGATTGTTCTCGCTGTTGTCGTGCGTTCCCTCGGTGTTGCGTGCCATATACAGCTGCTTGCGCAGTTCGCGCTGGGTGCTGTAGGTCATGAACGGCGAGAAGCTGGGATAGTCGAGTGTGAAGAGCCATCCCTTCTTGTCAGCCTCTTTGGCTGCAAGGGCGGCAGCCTCGCGGGCCGTTTCAGGCAGACCGTCGAGCTGTTGCTCGTCAGTAATGTTGAGTGTGAAAGCCTTGTTCTCCTTAAGCAGGTTGTGCGAGAACTGCAGCGACAGCATGCCTGCCTCTTCAGTCAGCTTGCGCAGACGCTCCTTGCCCTCGTCGTCTAGCAGTGCACCGCTGCGTACGAATCCGTCGTAGCAGTTGTCGAGAAGCATCTGCTCCTCGGCGGTCAGTTCGCGATGGTGTTCGTATACGTATTTGATGCGCTCAAACAGGCGTCGGTTGAGCTTCACGTCGTTGGCGTGCTTGGTCAGGATAGGGCTGAGTTTTTGCGCCAGTTGGTCCAATTCGTCGCATGTCTCGGCGCTGAGCATGCACGAGAATACGGTCGACACGCGTGATAGCAGGTCGTAATATCCCTCGCCGTTCTCATTGTCAACGCGCACTATGGTGTTCTCGAATGTAGGAGGCTCGGGGTCGTTCACGAGTTTTTCGATAGCCTCGTCGTCGCGTCGGATACCCTCCATGAAGGCTTCCTCGTAGTCAGAAGTCTTGATGCGGTTGAATGGAACTGTATCGTGCGGGGTGTTGTAAGGTTCAAAGAATGGATTCTTTCTCTCCGGAGTATTTGTGTTATTTTCCAACATACTAAATCCTAAAAAATCTGTGTGATATATCAATATGCAAATTTACGGAAAATATTACAGATGCAAATATTGTAGTAGGGGTTTTTAACTTATATTATGTTAGTGCTTCGATATGATTTATTTCGATTATTCCTCGGCTGAATGTTAGCAGGTTTTCGTCTTGCATTGTGTTGAGAATTTCCGACACGGCACGTCTGCCCAGTCCGGTTTCTTGTGCAAGGCGTGTCATTTTGATTCGCATTGTTTTGGGTCCGGTGGGCGATGAGCAGTGTGTCTTGATGAAGTGTACTATCCGGTCGTGTGCGTCAGCTGGTATGGGGTGCCATAGTTTGCGTGTGGTCTTTTGTGACAGAGCCGAGATGTAGTTGACGAGATTCATTCGGAATATGATGAACTCGTCGGATATGCGCATCAGGTCGTCCTTGTCTATCTCCACAATGTCGCATGTAGTAGTGGCTATGAAGGTGCGTGTGTAATGCAGTTGCAGTCCGAACATACATTCGGGTTGCAGCGTATAGGGCGCTGCCACGTTCTCCTCAATCGAGTAGCCGTGGTCGTCGGCGTATGCTATCGACTTGGCTTGTCCGTTGACGACAAGCGCAAGGCGGTTGCATTGTTCGCCCTCTTTCTTTATAATGTCGCCAGCGGCAATCTTGCGGAATGTGAACTTGGTCTGTCCGATGATTTGCAGCAGATTGTCGCTGGTGAGTCCTTGGAATAGGGGCGAACTTTGCAGGCTGTCGTATAGCTTCATTGTCGATACTTGTTTCTATTTCAGAATCTTGCCCTTCATTGATGGCGAGTACCATACCTGCAGCTGTCCCTGATGGTCGCTATATATAAGGTATGCCATGAGTTCGGGATGCTTGTCGAGCACTTTCTTAGCCTTGTCGAGTCCCATCACCATGAATGCCGTGGCGTAGGCATCGGCTTCGGCGCATCGTTTGGCAAGAACGGTGGCTGAGAGTATGTTGTGCTGCACTGGATAGCCCGTCGACGGGTCGATGGTGTGGGCGTATTTCTTGCCTCCACGATAGTAGAAGTTGCGGTAGTTGCCGCTTGTTGCCATAGCCATATCCTTGACGTTCAGCACCGTCTGCAGTTCTTTGTCAACGGCGGTAGAGTCGTCAGTGGGCTTGGTTACGCCAATCTTCCATGGCAATCGTTTCTCGCTGATGCCGTGTGTCACCACTTCGCCGCCAATCTCAATCATGTAGTTTTCGATGCCGCGCCGTTCCAGCAGGTAAGCCACGACGTCGCAGCCGTAGCCTTTGGCAATGGCGCTGAAGTCGAGCATGGTCTTCGGGTTCTGCTTGAATATGCGGTTGTCGCGCAGCATTACTGTCTTGTATCCCACTGCAGAGCGCAGCGAGTCGATGGCGTGTCGGGTGGGAGGGGCGCCCGTCTTGAATCCGAATCCCCACGCGTTGACAAGCGGAGCCACGGTTATGTCGAACGCTCCGTCGGTGTTGTCGGATATTTCTTCAGCCAGCTTGAACACGCGGTTGAACATATTGTTGGTCTCGGCGTTTTCGCCACGGTTGATGCGTGCTATTAGCGAGTTCTTGTTGAACATCGATAGCGCATCGTCCACCTTCTTCAGTTCCGCCATGATGTCGTCGTTGAGCGAAGTGTCGTTCTGATAGGTGATGTGGTAGTATGTGCCGAACACCTGTCCTTCGTCGTGCTGATAGGGTGTGTTGCGTTGCTGCAGTACGATGTTGATTGTTGCAATGATGAGAAACAGCAGAAACACAATCCGCCATCCTATTTTCTTCTTGCTCATAAGCTATGCTTTTTTTGTACTTTTTATTCTCAAACGTTTAGAACTCGACAGTCACGTTGAACGTGCCTGCCAGCTTCGACGACCCCTGCTTGCCAAATCCCGGCACATACCATGCGTTGCCCAGCTCTCCGTTGTCGTGAGCCAGTCGTCTGCGCCATCGTGCCGACCATCCCAGTCGGAGCGGTCCCCATATCTTGGCGTCCACGCCGAACACCGCTTCCATCCAGTGGCAGTTGGCCTTCACGCCCTGGGCGCTGAACTCCACGTTGTCACCCCATACCGGATCCTTCAGTCCTTCGGCATTCACGTCATACTTATAGTAGGTCATGGCGTAGCGTGCTCCTACGTATATGCGGTAGTCGTCGTGCTTGTTGCGCGCTATGTTGAAGTCCATTCCCACACGTGCATAGGGTGCCGAGGTTTTGTATTTCAGCCCGGTTGTCACTTCGTCGGCATCGGCTGTGCCGTATCCCACCTCCACTACGGGGAAGAACTTGTCCTTAAGGTTGACACGCAGTTGTGCCTCATACTGTCCGTGACTGCCCAGTATGGTTTCTGCCAGGCCTATCATGTCGGCAGACACGGCAACGCCTCGCAGAAATGGTATTGAGTCGGCCTTGACGGTAGTGTCGGTCTTGCTCTTGGCTGTAGGCTTCTTGCGTGCCGTAGCCGTAGTGGCGAGCAGTAGCAGCAAACTAATTATTGCTGTTCTTGAAATATATGAGTAGATGCGCCTTTGGGTCATTGTATGTCACCTTATTATAATTTACCTTTATGTCTTCGATGGCGTGCTGTGTGAACCGTACGCCTTCGATGTCGTGAAACATAGCCGGACTGCAGTCTACCGACTCAAAATGTTTCTCGTTCTGCTTGCTCACCCATACTGTGTCTACTGTCTTCAGCCGGGTGTCTTTCTGTACGAGTGTCAGGAAGTAGACATCCTCTGTGCGCGAGTAGCTCATAGGTATGGTCAGACTGTCCAGTCCGGTCTGTCGGTTGATGAGCACCGTGTCCTCGTCGGGGTTGTCGGGGGTGCGTTCGGCTGCTATGGTGAGCGTGTCTTCGAGCACAGCCTCGTTGCCTGTCAGCTTCAGGGACATATAGGTGCGGTTGTTGAGCGGACAGTCTATTGACGAACATGCCACTGCCGACATTGCCACGGCTGTTGCAGCTACGATTTTCGTTATCTTGTTTCGCATTGTTCTGTTTGTTGTTTCTGTCGCCGGTATGCGTTGTTGGTTATTCCTCGCATTTCAGCGTCTTCTCTATCTGATAGTCGTTGCGGTTTTGCGACGAGCGGCTCACGAGGTCGCCGATGAATCCGGCCAGGAACATCTGTGTGCCTATCATCATCATCGTGAGGGCTATGAAGAAGTAGGGCGAGTCGGTGATGAGTCGCTGCGGAATACCGTTTGACAGACACCACAGCTTGTCAGCGCCCAGAGCTACTACAGCCAGGAATCCTATGAAGAACATCAGCGTGCCCAGAAATCCGAACACATGCATAGGCTTGCGTCCGAAGCTTGAGAGAAACCACAGCGTGATGAGGTCGAGATAGCCGTTGAAGAAACGGTTCCATCCCATAAATTTCGATTTGCCGAACTTGCGTGCCTGATGGTGTACAGGCTTCTCGCCAATCTTGTCGAATCCGGCATTCTTGGCAAGGTAGGGTATGTAGCGGTGCATCTCGCCATACACCTCGATGTTCTTTACCACCTCCTTGCGGTATGCCTTAAGTCCGCAGTTGAAGTCGTGCAGATTGTGTATGCCGCTCACCTTGCGTGCCGTAGCGTTGAAGAGCTTTGTCGGAATGGTCTTCGAGAGCGGGTCGCCTTGCTTGCGGTTCTGCTTATATCCCGACACGAGGTCGTAGCCTTCGTCCATAATCATGTGGTACAGTCCCGGAATTTCATCGGGAGAGTCCTGCAGGTCGGCGTCCATTGTTATCACAACGTCGCCCTGCGCTGCCTTGAATCCGCAGAACAGAGCCGGGCTCTTGCCGTAGTTGCGGCGGAACTTGATGCCCTTCACCTCCTCGTGGTCGCGGCTCAGTTGCTCGATTACGTCCCATGAGTGGTCGGTCGAACCGTCGTTGACGAATATCACCTCGTAGGTGAAGTTGTTGCTGTTCATCACGCGTTCGATCCATGCGTACAGTTCGGGGAGCGATTCGTCCTCGTTGTATAGTGGAATTACGACTGTTATATCCATAGTCTGTTGTTTGTTTGTTCGATTTTATTATGTATAGTTTCTATTATTTTCTGCGGCACACAATAGCTATAGGCAGACTTGCCAGTGCTCCGAGGAAGAAGTTCTGTAGCATGAACACGAACGACCATTGTATCGGAGTGAGCTGTGCCAGCATGTCGACGTTCTGGTTCAGTTCGGCACGGCTTATGCCGTTTTGCTCGTAAACCGGCGCCATTGCCTTCATCGTGTCGGTAAGCAGACCGACAAAACCGCCGTTGTCAATGAATCGGAAGTACACGAACTGCACCAGCGCAAAAGCCAATGATGCGTACACGAAGTTGTACAGACTGTATGCATAGGCTCGTCTAAGCGATATTCTGCCGTTCAGAACGTTGTTGCGAAACAGGCATGTGCGCCATCCTATAAAGAAAGGTGTAGCCATTGCAAGGAGATTGCCCATGGTTCCCGCTCCGATCATTGTGACGCATGCGAAGCTCACGGTCCATAGCAGGGTGAGCAAGAGTGCATCCACACGGGCGAAAGCCTTGAGTTGCATGAATTCTTCTATTTTAATCATTAAAATAATGTATGTGTTTTATAAAACTGTTGCAAACTTACTACTTTTTTTCCGAATACCTGTCATATAAGCATTTTTTGACATAATAAGGTTCGAAAGAAATGTTAAATAGGGAGTTTTTTGTGTCTGAAAATTTGCATTGTCAATAAAAAGCCTTACCTTTGCACTCGCTTTTGAAAAGACGGGTAAGTCTTACACGGCCAGCTCCCTTCGAATCCTCCAGGACGGGAACGTAGCAAAGGTAGTTGGTTGTAGCGGCGCGATGTAAGTAGCTTGCCCACCCGCCTCTTTAGCTCAGTTGGCCAGAGCACGTGATTTGTAATCTCGGGGTCGTTGGTTCGAATCCGACAAGAGGCTCAAAACAACACAAGGACAGTACTTCACGATTGAAGTGCTGTCCTTTTTTCGTTATATAAGATTTGGAAATTCAGTTTTCTCGCGATGCTGCAAGATTTTCCTCGCGAGGGAATAATTATTCTCTGCCGAGGAAATGGTTGTGGTTCTTCCGAAATTTGGAACAATACAATAGTTTAATGAATACTTAATCGTAGGAGGTTATGGCGTCCTCGCCATAACCTGAGCAGTCAACCCGCTCAAAGTTTCTAATTGATAATATGTGTCAACAGGCTGCGCAGGCTATGGCGGGGACGCCATAGCCTCCTACGGTTTGCATTGCCAACCATCGGTAGGTGAGTGCTGTTTATAGTGTTGGCAACGGGTAGATTTTCAAAACATTATAATCTTAATCTTCCACGCTCAATATTCCTCATTCCAACACTAAATATACCATATTCCAAAAGGACCCCTTTTGCCCTTCAAAAGGGCTCCTTTTACACAGCAAAAGGACTCCTTTTGCGCTCCAAAACGAGTCCTTTTGGAATGCAAAACGAGTCCTTTTTCTTGGCAACTATATTTTTAACCTATTTAATACCTTGTTCCGTTAGCTTGCAATTGCGTTACGGAAACTTGTAAGCGCTTGTGCGTTAACTTGTTAGTACTTCTATGGTTGCTTAGAAGTTCACTCCGAAGTTGAACATGACGGCACCGTTGCGCGAACGGTCGAACGTGTCGTGGCAGATGTTGGCAAGTCCGATGTCGTAGGTCAGGTCGGCGTAGAACATGTCGTAACCGATGCCGCAACCTATGCGCAGACCGCCGTCCAGACGGCGGAAGTTGTTGCTGTCGAACGAGCTTTCAGCCTCGCGCTCGGCAAAGTTCTTTATCTTTCCGCCTACGCCCACAGCAAAGTATCCGCCCATGAAGGGTTGCAACGAGAAGTGGTCGTCCACCTCGTACTTGTATTTTACAACCGCCGGAATCTCCAGATAGTTCAAGTCGTAGGTCATCTTCTTGCCGTCGGGCAAATCCTTCTTGCCACCCTTTTCTATATACGACAGTCCCGTCTCAAGATACAGGGGCGCTGTGTCGGTGAGCGGAATGCCTGCCACTACGCCCACGTTGAGGCCCGTCTGCCAGTTGCCGCCGTCGAGACGTTCGTCGTCAGAGTTGACATACGAGAACGACGGACCGATGCGCAGACCGTAGTAGGGCACGCCGTAGCCGTGATGATTGTAGCCGTAGTCGAGTCGTCCGGTCTGTTTGTTGTAGTATCTGCTGTCGCGATAGTGTTGGGCCGAAGCCGGCATGAGAGCCAGGATGAGGGCCGCCATAATGAATGCTAATCTCTTCATATCCCTTGTGTTTTTTATTCGTTTATACGTCCGCTTCTTGTTGAAGCGTTGTCTTTACGATTGCAAAATTATAAAATAGATTGTAAGCGGCGTGAGTGAAAATCCCTAAATGACAGGGGAAAAACCCTATAAGGTTGTTCTCAGGAGTTCATCCGACATTGGATTGCTACCATTAGTTTTAATAAATGCCTGACTGTAGGAGGCTATGGCGTCCCCGCCGTAGCCTGCGCAAGCTGCGGTGTAAATGATAACAATAAGAATGTATCCTTTTTTACCGTATGTTTTGGTCGTTTTCTGCTTTTTGTGTAATTTTGTTGGAATAAAAAAACAAAAGCTTTAGATTATGAAAAAGATAGAAGTTTCGGAGTTGACCGACAATGTGTTTACAACAATCGGCAAGGAGTGGATGCTCGTTACGGCGGGCACCAAGGACAAGTTTAATATGATGACAGCATCGTGGGGATGCCTGGGATGGCTGTGGAACAAGCCCGTAGCCGTGATGTTCATTCGTCCCGAACGCTACACCCACGAACTGATAGAGCAGGGCGACAACGTCAGTCTGGTGTTCCTCGGCAACTCGGAGGAGGCTCGCAAGGCCTACGCCTTCTGCGGATCGAAGTCGGGACGCGACCATGACAAGGCTTCAGAATGCGCACTCACACCCGTAGCCACACCCGACGGACACATCACCTTCGACGAGGCACGACTCACACTCCAGTGCCGCAAGCTGTACAAGACACAGATACGCCCCGAGGAGATGATAGACAAGAGCATAGAGCAGTGGTATGGCGCCAAGGGCGGATTGCATGACGTGTATGTAATGGAAATAACGGCTGCTTATGAAGGTGAATAAATATAAGGTGCTGGCAACGCTGGTGCGCTCGTTTTTCGACGCTTTCTCGTCGGGCATTATCGACAATACGGCTGCCGACAAGAGCGCTACGCCTGCCGACCGACATACGCCTAAGGCTGTGAAGCAGATGATGCTCGACCACTATGAGCACATTGCGCCAGTATTCATGGACACGATATTCTTTCCGCTTGCGGCAATGAACTATGAGTACTCCGACATAGAGCGTGTGGTGCGTGAGGCGCAGCAGCGAGGCGACGATATGATGGCACTGGTGCGTACGGCTTGCGGCGACGACGCAATGTACGAGGCAATGGTGAGCGAATACAAGCGCAACTTCGGCAATCTGTTGTCGGGACGCATGGCATCCAATGCCGAACACCTTGCAGCATACACCCGAGGCGGCGACGCTGAGGCTACATTGGCTGCGGAAAGAGCCGTCGAACTGACTGTACGCGTGGTGATGTTTGCCTACGCACGAGGCATGCGACAGAACGCCAAGGGCAAGGTGCAGCTGCGACAGGCCACTCTGTTCCGAATCATGCTCGACGCTATGAACGTACTGCTCAACGATGAGGCGGTTGGTGTGGACGATGCCGATGCTTCCGACTTGGGCACACTCTTCCTCAAGGTATGCCATACGCAGCAGATGTTCACGGCCATGACCGACGAGATGGACCGCACTTACGACGAACTGGTGCGCCGCGAGGGAGTGGAGCAATAATGCTAAAGAAAAACGAGACGCAGCATTACTAAAGTGTGTGAAAAATGTATGTGTTTCGTTTTTTTTCGGTAATTTTGTACAATCTAACATCATATTACGACAATTTTAAAACAATAATAAAACCGAATTAACCGAATGGAACCTAACAAAACTAACGGTCGTAGTCCCATTTCATGGGTGCCTACGCTCTATTTTGCCATGGGTATGCCCTTTGTGGTGCTCAACATGGTGTGCGTACTTATGTTCAAGGGTCTTGACGTGAGCGATGCCCAAATAGCACTTTGGACATCAATCATCATGTTTCCTTGGACGCTGAAACCGCTTTGGAGTCCGCTTCTCGAAATGTACAAGACCAAGAAGTTCTTCGTCATAGTCACCCAGATAGCTACAGGATGCATCTTCGGACTCATAGCGCTGGCTCTGCATCTGCCAGACTTCTTTGCCGTTTGTATCGCATTGCTCTCTGTGATAGCACTGAGTGGTGCCACTCACGACGTGGCTGCCGACGGTGTGTACATGGCTTCGCTCTCAAAGGACGACCAGGCGCGCTACATCGGATGGCAGGGCGCATTCTATAATATCGCCAAGATTGCTGCCACGGGCGGACTCGTTATGCTTGCCGGTGTGCTCATCAAGCACTTCACGGGCGATGTAAGTACGCTCGATGCAGCCGCAGCTGCCGTTGCCAAGCGTCAGGGAACGGTCATGGCATGGACTGTTATCATGGCTGTCATAGGCGTAATAATGGTGTTGCTGGGATTGTACAACGCCAAGTTTGTGCCTGCCGACCGTCGCGACACTTCTACCGAACGCCCTGGACTGAAGGAGACAATGGTGGAGCTGGGCAACGTTTTCGTTGACCTCTTCCGCAAGCGCCACATTATATATTATATATTGTTCATCATCCTCTATCGCTTTGCCGAAGGATTTGTAATGAAGATAGTTCCGCTGTTCCTCAAGGCCGACCGCGCCAATCAGGGATTGGGACTCTCGGAGGAGCAGATAGGATTGTGCTACGGCACGTTCGGAGCCGCAGCCTTCGTCATCGGCAGTATTCTTGCCGGCTATTATGTGGCTCATCGCGGACTGCAGAAGTCGCTGTTCTCGCTCTGCTGCGTGTTCAACCTTCCGTTCGTGGCATACACTCTGCTGGCTATTTACCAACCCGAAAGCCTCTGGCTCATCGGTGGCGGTATCGTGCTGGAGTACTTCGGCTACGGATTCGGATTCGTCGGCTTGACGCTTTTCATGATGCAGCAGATTGCACCGGGCAAGCATCAGATGGCACACTATGCCTTCGCGTCGGGCATCATGAATCTCGGCGTAATGCTGCCTGGCATGCTTAGCGGATACGTAAGCGACTGGTTGGGCTATCGCGACTTCTTCGTCTTCGTGCTCGTTTGCACCATTCCGGCATTCCTCATCACGTGGTTTGTGCCGTTTACTTATCCGGATAAGAAGTAGAAAGCCCCATAACACCTCCGTAAAGCCCACAAAGCCCCACCCCCGACCCCTCCCCCGTAGGGAGGGGAGTGATGTGCAAATTAGGCTATAGAATTAATCATTGCAAATTGAACGTTAATAATTACATGATTAATCATTGATAATTGAACATTAATAATTACACAATTAATCATTGCAAATTGAACATTAATAATTACATATTTAATAATTAAAACAATGAGCAAACTAATCATTTCTGGCAATCCTCTGCCCAATATGCCTTGGGAAGAGCGTCCTGAAGGTCAGCGCACTCCGCTGTGGCGCTGCTCGAAGAACCCGATTATTCCGCGCGACTTGCTGCCTACCAGCAACAGTATATTCAATAGTGCCGTAGTTCCTTTCGGCGAAGGCTTCGCAGGAGTTTTCCGTTGCGACGACACCAACCGCCGTATGGTGCTGCACGTTGGCTTCTCTAAGGACGGAGTCAACTGGAACATTAACGAGGAACCGCTGCGCTTCGAGTGCGACAACAAGGAGATTGGCGAGTGGGTGTACGGCTACGACCCTCGCGTGTGCTTCATCGAGGACCGCTACTATGTGACATGGTGCAATGGTTATCATGGTCCTACAATCGGTGTGGCTTGGACTAAGGACTTCAAGACATTCCATCAGCTCGAAAACGCATTCCTTCCATACAACCGCAACGGTGTGCTCTTCCCTGAGAAAATCAACGGCCGCTTCGCAATGTTGTCGCGTCCGAGCGACACAGGTCACACTCCGTTTGGTGACATCTTCTACAGCGAGTCGCCCGACATGGAGTTCTGGGGACGCCATCGCCACGTTATGGCTCCTGCAGCATTCGAGTTGTCAGCATGGCAGTGCATGAAGATCGGTGCAGGTCCGGTGCCCGTTAAGACATCTGAGGGCTGGCTGCTGTTCTATCACGGCGTACTCCGCTCATGCAACGGCTACGTTTACGCATTCGGTTCGGCTCTGCTCGACCTCGAACAGCCCTGGAAGGCAACCCATCGTTCGGGTCCTTACCTCATCTCTCCGCAGACTCCCTACGAGTGTATGGGCGATGTACCTAACGTTTGCTTCCCCTGCGCCGAAGTACACGACCCCGAGACAGGTCGCATAGCTGTATATTATGGCTGTGCCGACACCGTTACCGGTCTCGCCTTCGGATACATTCCCGAAATCGTGGAGTGGACAAAGAAGAACAGCATCATCTAATTGATGATATGCACTCAATAGGAGGCTATGGCATCCACACCAGTAACCAGCGCAAACTACAATACAATAACATAGCAACTTGCGCAGGCTACGGCGAGGACTCCGTAGCCTCCTTTTTTCAGCAACTATATTTTTAAATTCTCAACTATACACTTCAAAATACTCATTACAGACCGCTGAATATTGTTTTCTGCAAATAAACTTTGATGTAAATGTATATTTTTTCATCAAATATCATTAACTTTGCAACACAAATCTTTTATAAAACACATCTGAAATTTTATGGGAGGCATATTCGGCACCATTTCCAAGAAAAGCTGTGTGACAGACGTTTTCTATGGAACTGACTACAATTCACATCTCGGAACGCGACGTGGCGGTTTGGCGATGTACAGTAAGGAGAAAGGATTCGTCCGCTCCATCCACAATCTGGAGAATTCGTATTTCCGCTCCAAGTTCGAACCGACGCTCGACCGATTCGAGGGAAGTACTGCGGGTATTGGTGTAATCAGCGACACCGATGCGCAACCACTTGTGATAAACTCGCATCTCGGACGATTTGCAATCTGCACTGTGGCAAAGATTGTAAATATCGAGGAGCTGACCAAACAACTGCTTGAGAAGAACATGCATTTTGCCGAATTGTCGCAAAGTGCTACCAACCCAACTGAACTTATAGCCTTGCTGCTTATTCAAGGCAAATCGTTCAAGGAAGGTATAGAGAACGTATACCATAACATCAAGGGCTCTTGCACCATGATGATTCTTACGGAAGACTCGCTTATCTGCGCCCGCGACGCATGGGGACGCACTCCATTAATAATAGGTAAGAAGGAGGATGCTTACGCAGCTTCGAGTGAGTCTACTTCATTCCCGAATCTTGATTTCGAAACTGTTTATAATATCGCACCGGGTGAGATTATTGAGCTTAAAGCCGATAGCATGACACAGATACGCAAGCCTAACAAGAAGATGCAGGTTTGCTCGTTCCTGTGGGTTTACTATGGTTTCCCGACCTCAACATACGAGGGCAAGAACGTGGAGGAGGCTCGTTTCAGCAACGGTTTCAATCTTGCTAAGACCGACGATGTTGAGGTGGACTGCTGTTCGGGCATTCCCGACTCGGGCACAGGTATGGCTATGGGTTATGCTGCAGGCAAAGGCGTGCCTTATCAGCGCTGCATTGCCAAGTATACTCCGACATGGCCGCGCTCGTTCACACCGTCAAATCAGGCTATGCGTTCGCTTGTTGCCAAGATGAAACTCATACCTAACAAGGCTATGATCAATGGCAAGCGCGTGCTGTTCTGCGACGACTCTATCGTACGTGGCACTCAGTTGCGCGACAATGTGAAGGGTTTGTTTGATGCAGGACTTAAGGAATTCCATATGCGTATAGCTTGTCCGCCTCTGGTTTACGGCTGTCCGTTCATCAATTTCACATCTGCCAAGAGCGATATGGAGCTTATCACACGCCGCATTATCGAGAAGTTTGAGGGAGATGCCAATAAGGATCTCGACAAATATGCAACCACCGACTCACCGCAGTACACCAAGATGGTGGACGAGATACGTCGTCAGTTGGGACTGACCACGCTGAAGTTCAACACCATCGAGCAGCTCATCAAGGCTATCGGATTGCCCAAGTGTCAGGTGTGTACACACTGTTTCGACGGCTCAAGCAAGTATACGCTTGAGGAGCAGGCTGATGAAGATTAATGTTGATGCGATTGTTTTTAGTCGTATTTCGATAGGGATTGAATCCCCTATAAACCATATCCAGACCACCGTTGGTGGTGTGTGGGTCAATTAATGCATAACGTCCTGGAAGGGTAAAGCGCCAAAATGTTTCGCTTTTGCCTTTGCAGGGGCGTCTTAGTTTATGTACGCTTTATCAGCAATTGATTTTTTTTAGTTTCGCAAGCTGAGGTAGTTAAGAAGCTAAGAGGTTTTCGCGTCCTATGGTCGCTAAGGTGTCAAGCCATTGTTTTTTTGCTTAATTTATGGCATGAAGAGCATTAGGCTTAACTCCTTAACTTCTTTAACTTCTGAATTATTGTACTTTGCGAAAGTTCAGTTAATTATTTATTGATTTCACTATGAATAAAAAGGAACTCTGCTATATATTGATTGTAGTTTTACTGGGAGTGTCGCTGCTGTTGGGATTTGCCGTTGAAGTGTTCGGCATCGACTTGGGACCGGCTGCTTGGGTGGCAGGTTGGGTGTCGTCGCCAGTTGCTTTGGCTGTAGGTTTTGCGTTTGCAATGCTGTTTGGCAAGGCGTTTCCCGACTTCAACAAGACAATGTCGAAGAAGCTGTTGCAATACTCTGTCATCGGATTGGGCTTCGGCATGAACGTCGACAAGGCACTGGCATCGGGCAGCGAGGGTATGATGTTCACCATCGTCAGCGTGTTTGGCACTCTTGCACTTGGTTGGTTGATAGGTCGTAAACTTCTTGGTGTCGACTCACACACCAGCTATCTGCTTTCGTCGGGAACCGCAATATGCGGCGGTTCGGCAATCGCTGCTGTCGGCCCGATAATAAAGGCACGTTCCGAAAGCATGTCTGTGGCACTGGGCGTAGTGTTTATTCTCAATGCCATAGCTCTGTTTGTGTTTCCTGTTATAGGCGATGCGTTGTCAATGACAATGAAACAGTTTGGCATGTGGTCTGCCATTGCCATCCACGACACCTCATCGGTGGTTGGCGCAGGAGCCGCTTACGACCAGATGCACCCCGAATTGGTGGCTTCGCAGGGTGTAAGTGCATTGGAAGTGGCTACAACTATCAAGCTCACACGAGCCTTGTGGATAGTAGTGCTTGCCCTTGTCACACCCTTCTTCTTCCGCAAGTCGCTTGCAAATACAGCTGATGGACAGTCGAAACCGTGGTATAACAGTGTGCCGCGATTTATTGTTTGGTTTATTGTGGCAATACTGTTCAATACCTATATTCTCAGTAATGCTTCGCTGTTAGGCGACGGTACGGCTGCAATGGGTGCGCAATTTAGTGGTGCAGTCAACAAGTTGGCGAAGCATCTCATCACGCTTTCGTTGTTCTTCATCGGAGCTTCGCTCACTCGTGAGACATTACGTAGCGTCGGATTGCGTCCTCTTGTTCAGGGAATTTTGCTTTGGGTGAGCATAAGCTGTGTAAGTCTGGCGTATATATTCTGGCTGGAATAGGAAGAAAACGTTGATACATGTCATCTTATTGTTCCAAAAGTTAGTTTTCTTCTCCAATTGGGGGGGGTAAATATTAGAATCTTATTGTTATATTTGTTGTATTCGGGTTATTTGTACTATCTTTGCAAACAAAAGTGTAAAATACTGTTTTTGCAATTTGATTAATCTGAGGTCAAACATATATAAAGGTATAAGGAGTGTCCGCTTATTATGTGCGGATTATAGTCCTTAATATAAAAGGAACATACGGAAAGGTCATTATGAAATTCTTTTGTAAATTATCAAACTGGTATTTCTCCAGCAAGTCGCTTCCTTATTGGGGAGTGTTGTTCTTAGATTGTTTAATAGTGTTCTTCGCGGGATACGTTAGTGGCTATCTTGAACATGGTGGATTGGAATTTGCTCAGCATTTTTGGAGCATCACGGCAGGCAATATTTTATGCGTGCTGCTATTCGCTGTGGCTTTCCGTTTGTTTCATACTTATTCCGGAATATTGCGTTATTCGTCGCTTGTCGACCTCGAACGAGTAGGCATGGCATCATTCGTAGGTGTCTGCATGTCGTACGTTTTGGGTGCAGTTCTTGATGCGTTTGATGTTGAAAACGTTGTTATGCCTTCGCTGTTCGGCTGCACCGTGATGTTTGTTTGTGCTTCAATGTTGATGTGGGTGGAACGAATGTTCGTTCGTGCAATGTTCGATGTGTTCAAATCGGACAAAGCTTTGCCCGTTGCAATATATGGAACGCAGAACGGAGGTGTAAGTCTTGCCAACAGCATCATGCTTATGAAGGACCAGCCTTATATGCTTCAGGCTTTCATAAGCGACGGCGACGATATGCGAAAGACCTATCTTCTCGGCAAAAAAGTATTTCTTAATCAGAAGGGAATAGCCGCTATTATGAAGGCATTGCACGTTAAGGTGCTGTTTGTTTCGCCTCTTAAGTCGGATGATTTCCGCAACAATCAGCAGATGGTTGACGAATTCGTGCAGGCTGGTATAAAGATAATGATGATGACGGCAGCCGAAGAATGGGACGGAAAATCAGACCTTTCGTTCAACCGGCTGCATGAGATTGAAATCGAAGACTTGCTGCCTCGTGACAAGATAGAGGTAGACATGAATGCCATTGGAGCTATGCTTAAGGGCAAGCGCGTGCTCATTACAGGTGCGGCAGGCTCAATTGGTTCGGAAATGGTGCGCCAGGTGGCTGTTTACAAGCCTGCCGAACTCACCCTTATCGACCAGGCTGAAACTCCTATGCACTCTGTACGCTTGACTATGGCTCGTCAGTTTGCCGATGTCAAGAACGAGACTATAGTTGGAAGCATCACCGACAAGGCTTTCATGGAGAAGATATTCGCAGATCATCGTCCCGAATACGTGTTCCATGCAGCGGCTTACAAGCATGTGCCGATGATGGAAGACAATCCTGCAATGGCTGTGCGCAACAACGTGAACGGCACTCGTATCATCGCCGACCTTGCCGTGAAGTACGGCACCAAGAAGTTTGTGATGATTTCAACCGACAAGGCTGTAAATCCTACAAACGTAATGGGATGTTCAAAGCGTATCTGCGAGATTTACTGCCAGTCGCTCAATAAGGCTATTGTTGATGGTCGAGTGAAGGGTGTGACACAGTTTGTTACAACCCGTTTTGGCAATGTGCTCGGTTCGAACGGTTCGGTTATACCTATATTCAAGGAACTTATACGCAAGGGTGGACCCGTTACTGTGACCCATCCCGACATAATACGCTACTTCATGCTCATCCCTGAGGCTTGTAAGCTGGTGCTTGAGGCAGGCACAATGGGCAAGGGAGGCGAGATATTTGTGTTCGATATGGGCAAGCCGGTGAAGATTGTTGACCTGGCAAGACGAATGATTTCGCTCTCTGGAGCAAAGAATATTGAGATTAAGTTCACTGGACTTCGCGACGGCGAAAAGCTCTATGAGGAGCTGCTTTCGACAAAGGAGAACACTATCCCTACGCAGAACCGCAAGATTATGGTTGCCAAAGTGCATGAGTACGATTATGAAGAAGTCAAGAAGAATGAAGACGAATTGCTCCAGATATCGTACACCCACGACGACATGGCGATAGTAAAGAAGATGAAGGAAATAGTGCCTGAATACAAATCGCAGGTCAGCAAGTATCAAGTGCTGGATAAATAGGGAAACAAATAGACATCCCCAAAACAATAAATAGACAATAAAAAACAACAATAACAACATTGTTTTCACATTTACTAATGTGCATTTACAATGTTGTTATTGTTGTTTTTGTGTATATAATTAATTACAAGGAAGTACATTCTGGCTGCTCAGGCTATGGCGGGGACGCCATAGCCTCCTACAATTATAACTACCCCAATTCGGGATAAAATAGCGATTAGTTGCATATGAAGACAGATACACG
>CAJJOL010000026.1:0-45980 GCA_905193385.1 uncultured Prevotella sp.
TAATTTGAGGCGATCATCCTCTGATAATTCAAGTACTTTTATTGGTTTCATAATTCTACTTTTTCTATAAAACGAAAAATGAGCCATGTTAGTACTTATATATAAAAATAATTTAGATCACTTACTTATGAGAAAGAACAACGAATTTTTCAGAACAAAGTTCCTTAGACTGTCCACATGTTTTTTAGTGTCATTAGCCTCTGTGTCAAGCCTCCTTTTGCCCACTTCGTGCAGCGATGATGACAATGTTCCACCCGATGTGACCAAAAAGAATCCCACTACTTTTATAAAAGATGCAGAAAAAGTGGCCATGTTGCGCTCCATGAAAGATGTGGATGGCAGCGGAAGGTTGTATGAAATCAATTATACGGCCGACTATAAACTTGATGACGTGTTAAAGTCTGGTTTCACAGAAACCAACCAACTCTTCAACTATGTAGCCTATCTACTTTACGACAGCCTCCCCGGCAAAAAGGCACAGGTTTCGTTCGATGCCGGATGCAGTGCCTTTGCAGTACCCGACAGGCAAAGCGGTAATTTCTTGATGGGGCGCAACTACGACTTCTGTCATGCCACAGAAGACGGCAAAGGCTACAAGTCGATAGCGGCTATCATAGTTCACACGGCTCCTGAGGGTGGAAAGAAATCAATCTCCATGGTGGATGGCATGCAATTAGGTTTTGGCCAGGGATTTTATACCGATGGCAAGAGCGACCTCTCCCCGCTGATGGGATTGCCCTACGCTGCCCTTGACGGCATTAACGAAGACGGATTCGCCATTGGTGTCCTGGCGCTGAGAGAGAATCAGACGAAACAGAATGACAAAAACAAGCCGCGCATAGGTACAACGACAGCCATACGTATGCTGCTCGACCGTGCATCCACCGTCAAGGAAGCCCTGGCAATGCTTGCAGGCTATAATATGGACATGCAGGGCAGTGGACGCAGCAACTACCACTATTTCATGGCCGATGCCACAGGAGACTATGCCATCGTAGAATACACTCTTGAAAAGGGCGAAACTATACCTACTGTAATGGAAAAGTTCACCGGCAATGACACCCTGCGCTGCGTCACCAACTTCTATGTCTCACCCACGATGGTGGGTACAAACGATGGATGGGGATCCCTGCATGGCAAGGAACGCTATTGGACGTTAAGAAACTGTCTCGCGCGCAACAACTACTGTCTTGATTCCAAACAAGCCATGTCCCTGCTACAAGACGTCTCACAGCCAGCGGACTTGAAAAATATCACATCACAGACTCAATGGTCGTGCCTCTACAACCTCAGCGAAAAGACACTTCGTCTGGCCATCCTGCGAGAATATGGGAAAATCTACAACTTTAAGGTAGAATAGTCCTGGTATGAAAACAATGTTTGGTAAAATGCTACGACTGAGAAAAGTCAAAACCATACTATGGGCAGCACCGATGTTGATTTGCTCGGTGCTCCTCAACATGGGATGCTCAGATGATGATGATTCATCCATGGGAGGACAAGGGGGACAGGAGATTACAGATACGACGGCCATTTCCCTGACTTATCACCACTTTATTGCTTCTGACGATGTCATTATCCTGGATGCCGACACTACACGGATTTCTGTCAGCAAGGCTTTAGCCGACAAGTTGGGCATCACTCATTTTGCCGGTCGGCCGCTGGCCGTATGGCAGAAGGTGAACTGTCTGCCATATATCAGGCGCGCCACTTCTGAGCGCCTGGAGGACAACCGCTATATCCTGACCGTTGACGAGAGTGCATCACTGGCCGACGTGTTGCCAGAGGATGCGGAATTCAATTTTGATACGAAGTTGCATGTCAACCACCAGGCCACGAAATCACGGACTAGCGCCGGAGGTTCTAATCTCGTAGAGGATATATCCTCACGGTATATGGAAGGCGACACCATTCATCCTGCGGTGATTCTCTATACCGACCAGGGAGGAGCAGGGGAAGACGTGCAGGTGGAGGACGATATCCTTCTGGACGGCAATGCTTTTAATAAAACCGACGGCAATGAGGGCTATGACTATGTCACGGCAGAGGACTTGGAGGCGTCCAACTTTAATTGGGCTATCATAAATAAGGATGTCAAGCTGATTGCAAATATCAAGCTGGACACAAAAGCCGATGCGAGCATAGGCTTGACGGTTCCTGTCAAGGCACAAGTCAATGCCAAGGTGCAAATAAAAACCGGGTTCTCATTCAAAAAGGGAATCTCGTTGAAGAAATTTGATACGGGTGTCTATGGCGGCATTGCCTTCAAACCTGACTTGACCTTGAAACTTGGAGGAAGCTATTCGCTGCCCAAAGACAAATTCACAAAGCGCCTGATTACCTTTCCTGGGTATACGACAGTGTTCATGGTGGGCATGATTCCTGTAAGCATCACTTTCAATCCTGGAGTGATCTTCAAAGTCGATGGACTGCTGACAGGCTATATCGGTACAGGATTCTCGTATAGATTTGAGAATGATTTTAAGGCGGGCGTTCTCTATGAAGGTTCATGGAAGCCTTACGGTGAGTATAAGCAGAAGGAGAATAAGTTTTCCATGGATGTCATCAAGGGCAACGTGAACCTGAAGACCGGCATTGGCTTCTATGTTTCCTGCGATGCGCTGATATATGGTTTTGCAGGACCAGAACTTGCCGTGGGACCACGACTGGGACTTAATGCTGACGCTACTATAACAGTGCCTGCAAAGGGAGATCCTTCTTTCGACTTTAAGGCCAACTTGACGTGTGGGGTGCAGTCGCTGATAGGAGCAAAGCTGAAAATATGGAAATGGACGTTGGCTGACTGGAATACAACTTTCGCCATATCGCCACAATGGACTATCTGGGAATATTCGACAAGCCAAAGCGGTCAGTAGAGTTTGACTCTTTACCTTCGACACGCACCTTTTGAACGTAAATTACCGAGAATTATCCGTTAATTCTGATTTTTGGTAACTATTCAGCGATTAGGCATACAGCTGCCCTCCGTGCTTAGAACAGAGCACGGATACAAGTGTATGGTGAGTTGTTGTGGTTCTTGGTAGTCTCTACGACATAGAGCAAGTCGAGGAAAGCATCAGCTCCTTTGTCGATAACGCTCTGCGGATTCTCGTTGCGTTCATGGACGGACTGCTGCTATCACAAGAATCTTCAGCATTACTCACGAAGAAGTCCTTGAGGCTGTGGTTAACAAATCTGACGAGCTTGCTCATATATGCGAATTATACAAATACAAAATGGTGAGTTAGGAACTCCCGAAACTTAAATATTATGACATTACCGTAACAGAGCATCACCACATATTCGAGGGAGAGAGCATCTTGGATTATATGGATGAAGGGCTTACGGAATTGATACGACAGTATTTGAAAGAAAAGAATTTTGCATCGGTTGGCATTAGCCGAATACAGGTGCAGATAACCATAAATAATCCAAAGTTAAACCCTAAAAAGTAAAAAGTATGAGAAGTATCACGACTTTCGATTTGCAGTATGCACATCGGTTCTATGGCTTCCAAGGCGAAGCCCAGTATCTTCACGGTCACACTGGCACACTGACCATTGAGGTGGAAGATACGATTGAAGAAGGTGTAAACATGGTGTACCCTTGTAATGAAATCCAAAAGGTGGCATGGAGCCTGTTGAAGAATTTTGACCATGCCTTGGTGCTCCGCGAAGATGACCCTTTGCTTCCTGCCATTCTTGATGTGTATGAAAAGCAAGGCATCAAAAACGGCCATCCGCAAAACAAAATGAAAGGAGAGGCCTTCAAGACCGAATTGGCAACGGCTTACCCCGATGCCCGTCTGGTTGTTACCAAAGAAACCATGACAGTGGAAGGTATGATTAAGATTGTATATGGCTTGTTGAAAGACAAACTGAACATCGCTAAGATCACTTTCACAAGCGGTGTGAATGCCGCGTCTGCCGAGTTTACCACAAAGAATAACATCGACCGTTGTCCTCTTTGCGGTGTCGCCCTCAATGCGGATGGAGTATGCCCAAAATGTGGTTATCGTAAAAAATAATCCACGTAAAGCTGCATATAAAATAAAGCGATGATGAAAATATGGGGCTGTGTCGTAATTAAGGTTTACGGCGCAGCCCCGTTTTTTACAAGTTAGAAAAATAATTTGAAATTCGGCTAATGGCTTCAACCTTTGTTTCCATAACCACATCGGCATACACCTGTGTTGAATTTATGCTCGTATGTCCGAGCAACTTGCCTACTGTGTACAAGTCACTTCCGGCAGCCAGTGTCAGCACGGCAAATGTGTGACGGCTCGTATGGAAACTGACATTTTTCGTAATCTCTGCATCCGCAGTCATTTTTTTAAGTTACCTGTTACATACTCCCAATATAGTCAGTTCAAACACCTTTTGGCTCGGCTTGCATCCGTTTCGCTCAGTCATGCTCGCTGCTGCCGCATATAACCTCAAAAGAGCCATGAGGCTCTTTTTGTGCCTTTTCAAATGGGTCATTAGGAGGTTCATGACAGAGGGACAATGGTCGGTTATCACATATAATGCATTCACATGCGCGCATGTGCGAAGTTTTTAAGGCTCGACTAATTATAGAGAGGCTATCATTCTCGTTTAATTTGTAAATTTTACTGTTTTATAGTGATTATTCTTTATCCTTGCTAAGGGAAGCATCGTGGCATCACCAAGTTTTTTTGAGGGGGGACGCACGTTCGTGAGGTCCTTAAGGTTCGGCTGACTACCTCTCCGCCCAATCGCCACGGTCGAGGTTGCGGTAGCCTATGGCCTCGGCGAGGTGGTGTGGCTGCACTCTGTCGCTGGCGTCGAGGTCGGCGATGGTGCGCGCCACCTACAGTATGCGGTTGTAGGCACGGGCGTTATCTCGCACTGGATGTCGATGCGGTCTAAGAAAATCCGTCCCACATATTTTAACTACTCTGATATTGTGTCAGATAATTTATCTGCATTTATTGGGAATGAAATGACATTATGTGGATATGAAATTCGTTTTATGCTATATGGTGCTTCTAATCCAGGGCAGTATTCGTTTATCTCCCGATCACTGAAAACCCTAATGTCATCGATGGCGTTTTTACAATTCCAACAGTCGGGCGTTAATGCCTTCTCACTATAAAATACAAAAGTGAAAGTTTTGCCTGGTTCCAAGTATTTGACAAAGCAGTATTTCGGCGCAGAAGGATGCCACCATTCCCCTATCATATTTGGGTCGGCACCGATGTCAAAAATAGAGAAGTCTCCTCTGCGCTTCATCAGGTATCGTCTGATAGCTTTCTTGCGGTCATGACCATAGTCATTGCTGTCAAGCCAAATCCACAAAGATTCACTGTCAGTATTGTCAATTGTAACTATAAACTGAACGATTCCGCAACTGTCATTGGTCACAATTACAGTATCTGTCTTCTGGTTAAACGCCAAGGCTGATTGTGAGGCTGTCAGTAAAAGCATCAACAGTATTTTTATTGTTCTCATGCTTATTTGAATAATACTAAATATACATGTTATGAAGTTTCTAATAAATGTCATTTGGGTTTCTTTTGATTTATCTTACCTTGCTTTGTATAATTATTTTACACCCTTTTGTTCCCACAAAAATATCAACTAAAAGGAGAATACCCGATACCAACATTAAATCTTTTTGAATAAACAATTGGTAAATATGTACATAGACTGCAAACAGTACAATTACCAAGAAGGAAAGATTAATTGTTTTACTATTAAGAAATTTACATCTGAAATTGTATGTTAGAATAAAAATGAGTCCGATTATAAAAGAACAAGAACATCCAATAAGCACGAAATCATTATATAGAGAATCCTCAATCGTCTCTGGTTTCTTCATATTGAGCATATTAAAAACAGAGGCAAAAAACTGACAGATAGTAGCAATGCTTACTAATATGTTTATGATATGTCTCATTTTGATAAAAATTAATTTATTACTTTCATAGTTCCTAATACATTCTGCGTTCTGCCCAATCGCCTCTATCGAGGTTGCGGTAGCCAATGGCCTCGCTGATGTGCTGCACCTCCACACGTTCTGAGCCGTCAAGGTCGGCGATGGTGCGCGCCACCTTAAGTATGCGGTTATAGGCGCGGGCGGAGAGCGAGAATTTCTCCATGGCGGTGCGCAGGAGAGCGATGGAGGCTTCGTCAGGCTCGGCGAACTGGTGAATCATGCGCTCGGTCATCTGCGCGTTGCAGTGTATGCCTTTGTGTGTGCGATATCGCTCCGCCTGTATGTCGCGTGCTTTGATGACGCGCTGGCGTATGGTGGCACTCGCCTCGCCTGGCGCCGCCTTTGATATGTCTTTGAACGGCACGGGGCTTATCTCGCACTGTATGTCAATGCGGTCGAGCAGCGGGCCCGAAATCTTGTTCATGTAGCGCTGTATTTGTCCCGGTGTGCAGCAACATTTGTGCGTTGGGTCGTTGTAGTAGCCACAAGGGCATGGGTTCATCGAAGCGATGAACATAAAGGAACATGGAAATTCAACAGTATATTTTGATCGTGAGATGGTTATCTTATGGTCTTCGAGCGGCTGGCGCAGCACTTCGAGGGTCTGCTTGTTGAATTCCGGCAGCTCGTCGGCAAAAAGAACGCCGTTGTGAGCCAACGAAATCTCGCCCGGCTGGGGGTTCGTGCCACCGCCGACAAGCGCCACTTCGCTGATGGTATGATGTGGCGAGCGGAACGGACGTTGCGAAATGAGCGACGTGCCACGCCTCAACTTGCCCGCAACGCTGTGTATCTGCGTTGTCTCCAGACTCTCGGCGAGCGACAACGGAGGCAGTATGGAGGGCAGACGCTTTGCCATCATCGACTTGCCCGAGCCCGGTGGGCCCACCATTATCAGATTGTGACCGCCCGCCGCAGCTACTTCCAGGGCACGCTTCACGTTCTCCTGGCCGCGAACGTCGGCAAAGTCGAGGTCGTATTTGTATTGCTGCTCGTAAAATTCGCGTCGTGTGTCAACGATAGTAGGCTCAAACACCGAGGCACCGGTAAGCAGTTTTATTACGTCAAGGATGTTTTCCATGCCGTAAACTTCGAGGTTGTTGACCACAGCAGCTTCGCGTTCGTTCTGCTTCGGCACAATCAGTCCCCTGAGTTTCTCCTTCCTCGCCTTTATGGCAATAGGCAATGCGCCCTTTATAGGTTGCAGTTTTCCGTCAAGGCCCAATTCTCCCACCATCATAAACTGGTTGAGCACATCGCTTGTTATGGCTCCGCTTGCCGCCAAAATGCCGATGGCAAGCGGCAGATCGAACGAGCTTCCCTCCTTTCTGAGGTCGGCTGGAGCAAGGTTTATGGTAATGTCGCCGTGCGGAAACTTATATCCGTTGAACTGAACGGCAGATGCTATGCGGTCGCGACCTTCTCTTACAGCCATGTCGCCCAGTCCCGTCATGCGATACATCACACCGGGTACAATGTTCACTTCAACAGTCACAGTGGTCACATCAAGGCCGTTCACAGCAGCAGAATAAGTCTTTACGAGCATAATAGTAAGTTGGATTGAAAGGTTAATATATAAAAACAAAAGTAGCGGTTTTGCATGGATTGTACAAAGAAACAGTACGGTTTTTTTTATTTTAATAATATTGGCATCATAATTTTATACCCTTTCGGGTGCAATATAAAATAAATTCGTTATATTTGCACCCGAAAGGGTATAATTCAACATAACTATTCGATATGGATACACCAATATCAACATTCGTAAAGGAGCGTCGCAAGATGTTCAATCTCACCCAGGTAGACCTAGCAGAGAAGTCGGGAGTAGGGCTGAGGTTCGTTCGCGAGCTTGAGCAAGGCAAACCAACGCTGCGTCTCGACAAAGTAAATCAAGTGCTGGCATTGTTCGGACACGAGTTGGGGGCGGTGCCGACAGCAAGTAGAATGGGTGACGAGTAGACGAATTGACAAGTAGACGAGTTGACAAGTACACAAGTAACGAGTCGACAAGTAGAAATGTTATAAAATACGAGGAATCATGAAGAGTGCAAAGATTTACATGTACGACCGGTATGCCGGACTGCTTACCGAGGACGAGAACGGATTTTCGTTTGTCTACGATGCTGATTATCTGCAGCGGTCGGACGTCGAACCGATTAGCCTTACAATGCCCCTGCGCAGCGAACCATACGAAGACAAGGTGCTGTTCCCATTCTTCGACGGACTAATTCCCGAAGGATGGCTGCTCAACATTGCCGAACGCAGCTGGAAAATCAACCAGCGCGACCGCATGTCGCTCTTGCTTGCATGCTGCAAGGACTGCATCGGGGCGGTCAGCGTAGTGCCCGTAGAAGAAGTCTAACCCAACAAACCCACCTAACCACATTAACACTCCATTGACTATGAACAGATGTCTATACTGCTATAAGCCTCTGAAAGACGGGCAAACCGACTTCCATCCAGCCTGCGCACGCAAATTGTTCGGCGTGAAGGAGGCTCCTGCGCTGCCTTATCGTCGCAGTCAGATTGCTGAATTGGCAAAAAGAGTAGTGCGGGCGCAGACAACGCTGACCGGTGTTCAGGCCAAACTGTCGCTCGATGTAAATCCCGGCGGACGCAACGAGCCCGACCGTTTCACCATCGTAGGACTGTGGGGACGCTACATTCTGAAACCACAGACCGACGCTTATCGTGCTTTGCCGGAGCTCGAAGACCTCACCATGCACATGGCTGAGGCTGCAAAGATAGCCGTAGTGCCCCATTCGCTCATCCGTTTTGCCGACGGCGAGCTGTGTTACATCACCCGTCGCATCGACCGCGAGCGCAATGGCATGAAGATAGCAATGGAAGACATGTGCCAACTGTCCGAACGTCTGACGGAATACAAGTACAAAGGGTCGTACGAGCAGATAGCAAAGCAGATAAAGAAGTATTCAGCCACGCCCCAACTCGACCTCGTGAACTACTGGGAAGTGGTAGTGTTCTCGTGGATAACGGGCAATTCGGACATGCACCTCAAGAACTTCTCGCTATACAAGACACCCCTCGGCTACACGCTAACGCCCGCCTACGACCTCCTTTCGACAGCCATCGTTATGCCCGAGGACAAGGAAGAACTTGCGCTTACGCTCAATGGCAAGAAGGCAAGGATAAAGCGCAGCGACTTCGAGAAGTCAATAATAGCGTCGGGAGTGAACGAAAAGGTGCTCGACAACATTGCCAAGAAGTTTCGCAAGG
The DNA here is from genome assembly GCA_905193385.1 of uncultured Prevotella sp. Taxonomy (GTDB): domain Bacteria; phylum Bacteroidota; class Bacteroidia; order Bacteroidales; family Bacteroidaceae; genus Prevotella. Next base: position 9,196 of record CAJJOL010000026.1, read on the forward strand.
CGCTCATCAAGTGGCTCGACCTTATCGACATATCGTTTCTGCCCGACGATTTCAAGCGACAATACAAGCGGTTGATAATAGGCAGAATGCTGAGGTTGAGGTGATTATACATACACTACATCATTATTAATGTTTGACAAAAACAACGGTCGCAATGATTTGCGAAGGCGCACTAAATCAACCTTACAATTGAATAAAGAAGACAAAGCCTCACGCAAATCGTGCATTAATACAAATGACGGTGATTTTACTTCTACAACAATATCAATATCGCTGTCTTCAGTATTTTCTCCTCTTGCAACAGAACCGAAAATTCCGAGTTTGGTAATGCCGTAAGTATCACCAAACTTCTGTTTGAAATTCTTCAACAAAGATATACTGTCTTGTAATTGTATCATAGTGTATTGATTGCAATTTGTGTACAAATATAACGGTTTAGTTTGGGTCTGCAAAGCCTTTCTTAATAAAAATCGTTATCTTTGCAGAACATAATCGTTTTAATAAAGCATAATGGAAGAAGATTTCGATATACGCGAGGAGCAGGCGCGTAAGGGCGAGAAGGACTTTGAGAACGCCCTTAGACCGTTGCGATTCGGTGACTTCAGCGGTCAGCAGAAGGTGGTGGAGAACCTGGAAGTGTTCGTTGAGGCTGCCAAGTATCGTGGCGAACCGCTCGACCACACTCTCTTGCACGGTCCTCCGGGATTGGGCAAGACCACACTGAGCAACATCATTGCCAACGAACTCGGCGTGGGATTCAAGATAACAAGCGGACCCGTGCTCGACAAGCCGGGCGACCTTGCCGGCATACTCACATCGCTTGAGCCGCGCGACGTGCTCTTCATCGACGAGATACATCGTCTGTCGCCCGTCGTCGAGGAGTATCTATACTCGGCAATGGAAGACTATCGCATCGACATAATGATAGACAAGGGACCGTCGGCACGCTCCATCCAGATAGATTTGAATCCCTTTACGCTCGTCGGAGCTACCACTCGTAGCGGTCTGCTTACAGCCCCGTTGCGCGCCCGATTCGGCATCAATCTGCACCTGGAATATTACGGCCCCGAGATGCTTCAGAAGATTATAAAGCGCTCGGCAGCCATAATGCGGGTACCAATCGACGACGATGCCGCCATAGAGATAGCACGCCGCTCACGCGGAACGCCCCGTATAGCCAACGCCCTGCTGCGCCGTGTGCGCGACTTTGCGCAGGTGAAGGGCAACGGACGCATCGACCGCGACATAGCACGGCTGTCGCTCTCGGCGCTCAACATCGACCAGTATGGTCTCGACGAGATTGACAACAAGATACTGCTGACCATCATCGACAAGTTCCACGGAGGTCCTGTTGGCGTCAGCACCATAGCCACCGCCATCGGCGAGGACACCGGCACCGTCGAGGAAGTGTACGAACCGTATCTCATCATGGAGGGATTCATCAAGCGAACGCAGCGCGGACGCATGGTCACACCGCTCGCTTACCAGCATCTCGGACGCCCAATGACGGGCAGCAACGCCGCAGAACCGTCGCTGTTCGACTAATATCCTAAACCGAATCTATGGAACAACTACTGCACTATATATGGAAGCACCGCATAATGCCGCTGCATGAACTGCGCACCACCGACGGAAGAGCGGTGGAAATCATCGATCCCGGACTGCACAACACGCATTCGGGGCCCGACTTCTTCAACGCCAAACTGCGCATCGACGGCACCATGTGGGTGGGCAACGTGGAGATACACGAGCGCTCAGCCGACTGGTTCATGCACTCGCACGACCAGGATCCGGCGTATAACAATGTAGTGCTGCACGTGGCATCGGTGATAGATGCCGACGTAGTGACCGCCGACGGCTCGCGCCCGCCGCAAATGGAGCTGCACGTTCCGCCTTATGTCATGCAGAACTACCGCCGTCTGCTGGCTGCCGACCACTATCCGCCGTGCCGCGAAACGGTGATGCAGCTGCCGCGGCTTACCGTACATTCGTGGATGAGTGCGCTCGGAGCAGAGCGCCTTGCCGACAAGTGTGCAGCCATAGAGCAACGTGTCCGGGCGGCAGGCGGATCGTGGGAGCAGGCTTTCTTCGCCACCATAGCGCGCAGCTTCGGCTTCGGCGTCAACAGCGAGGCGTTCGAGCAGTGGGCGGCACAGTTGCCCTTCATGCAGGTGGCACACCACCGCGACGACCCGTTTCAGGTCGAAGCGCTGTTCATAGGCTCTGCCGGACTGCTCGACACCAGCCAGATGAACGAGCGCCAGCGAGCCGCTGCCACAGCCGACCCTTACTTCGTGCGGCTCAGAAACGAGTGGGAATATCTCGCCCACAAGTTCTCGCTCACAGCCATGCAGCGCCAGACGTGGCGGTTTCTGCGCCTGCGTCCGCAGAACTTCCCCTACATACGCCTCTCGCAGCTTGCCCAGCTATACTGCTCGCGCAATGCCGACCTGAGTCGCATCACCACATGCAGCACGCTCGCTGAGGTGCGCCAGGCGCTGCAGACCGCCGTCAGCCCCTACTGGCAGACCCACTACACCTTCGGCAACGCATCGCGCAGCAATGCCAAGCATCTCTCGTCGGCATCCATCGACCTGCTCATTATCAACGCCGTAGTGCCCATGCTGCACGCCTACGGCAACCACCGCAAGGACGAACTCCTCATGGCTCGCGCCAACGATCTGCTCATTTCGCTGCCCCCCGAGGACAACACCCATATACGCCTGTGGCACGAGTGCGGCATAACAGCCGACAATGCAGCCGACTCGCAGTCGCTCATCCAGCTGCACACACGCTACTGCGAGCGCAAGGACTGCCTGCGCTGCCGCTTCGGCTATCACAGTATGAAGCAGCGCAAGGACACCTGATATGAAGCCGGCAAAATCACATGAAAGTACCCCTTTTGCCCCCTTTGCGGATGGTACAAACAATAGTAAAAATAAAAAGGACTCCTTTTGGCTTGCAAAAGGGGTCCTTTTGGTGTGTAAAAGGAGTCCTTTTGGAGAGCAAAAGGGCTACATTTGGAAGGCAAAAGGACTCCTTTTTTTTAATGTCAAGTGTTAAATGTTGAATGTTAGGTGTTATGCTATATGGAAAGGGGCTATTGATTTCAACAAGTTTATTGTAAAAGCCATTTCCACACTGGCATCACTTCTATTGTTCCAAAACTGTCTTCTATTCTGTCGGATTCGTCGTTTGTCAAGATCAAACGACGCTTACAAGAGAGCACACCAGGTATTCTCTTCAAAGCATTGACCTCACGCTCGTAAGTAGCAGGAGACTGTGTGATACTATAAGAAACTTGTATGGCAAGCCGTTCATCGGGAACATAAAAGTCAACTTCTACTTTATTATTATAGAAGAAAACCCTTTCGTTGTCAGAATCATGTCCGTATTTACGGAAGAGTGCGAGGGCTACGATGTTTTCAAGCAGCATAGTCTCTCCGTCAAGAAGGAACAAATCGAGCACACCATTGTCTATAAAATAGTATTTACAAGAAGTTTCTTTTTCAGCGAAAGGTGCAGAAACATTTCTCAGGCGTAATAATAGCCAGGCTGCCTCGCTGTATTCTATGTATTTACTGACAGTTGGCATCGTGATTTTTCCGCTTACAGAGGAAAGGACATTGGCCAGGCGATTGTATGATACGGGTTGCCCGACATTCTCTGCCAATTTTTTTAACATCAAGCGTAGAATGTTTGGGTTGGCTATTTTGTGACGGCTTGCAATATCACCGAGATATATTTTTTGGAATGTACTGCTCAGATAGTCGCGTTTCACAGCAAGGCCTACCGACTCAGGCAATCCTCCCCACAATAGATATTCGTTCCAGGCTCGTAGTACCATTGCCCTTGACTCGGTTGCCAATAGCGATATTTCATCATAAGCAATGTCTTGTATCTTTAAAAATTCACGAAAATCGTATGGGTAAACTTCTGTTGCCAGGTATCGTCCTCCTAATGTTGTCATAACTTCTGATGATAGCATCTTTGCGTTACTGCCCGTTACCCATACGTAATACTTTGCATCGGCCAGTCGACGGGCAAACTTTTCCCAACCTTCTATATTCTGAATTTCATCCAAGAACAGCATCGGGCGTTTTCCGTACATTTCTGCATGAGCCTCCAATATCAGTTCAAAATCGCTACTGTCGAACTGAGTGAGACGGTCGTCTTCAAAGTTCAGATAGAGCATTTCGTCCCAACTATGCCCCAAAGCCAACAGCTGCTGTATCTTTTGGTATAGCATAAAAGACTTGCCTGCACGACGTACACCTACAAATACACGACACGTGAAGTCATCTGAAGGCAATTCACGAGGCACTATCTTGTAGTTTTTGATATCATTTTGGTTGGTAGCTAAAACCTGTTTAAGTATGTCTTTGCTTATCATATATCTTTATTTTTCAAATTGTCATTTTGAACTTTTGGTACAAAGTTATAAATTATATTTTGAAATATGCGTATTTGCCCGCAAAAACAAATTGTTGCTGCGCCCGATTTTGCTTTTAGGGATTTTCCTATAAACCCATAGGGAATTACACCATTCTCCTTTCAGCATAACTTACTACTTTTGCAACCGGATAAGAAACATACAACAACCCTCAATAAATAGCACAGTTTATGAAGAGAAACGAATGGATGGCTCTTATAGTCACAAGCTTTATGATGATGGCAGTGTGCCTTTCGGCACAGGCAAAGGTGAAGAAGACTGTGGAACGCGGAATGACCAAGCAGGAGGTAGTGGCCATACTGGGACAGCCCAAGCTCACGAACTTCGACGCTTACGGCGACAGATGGGAGTACTACAAGATGAATGCCTTGACGGGCGAGAGCAAGCGCATTGTCGTAGGCTTTGACCTTAACGGTAGGGTAGTGGCTTATGAAACTAAATATTGGGATAACAACACTAATAGCGAAATCGGAAACTGCAATCAGCGACCTGCTCCTCCATACGGTGCAGGGGCAGGTCCTGACGGTCCGGCTTATTATGGCTACTGTCTCGACGACGCATCCTTCAGTCGACTGTACAACAAGGTGAAGAATGCAAGCTTCGACGACAATAAGTTCGATCTCATTGAAGTGGCAAGCCTCGGATGCTTCTACTCATGCAGCCAGACTGCCCGCATGATGAAGATGTTCACATTCAGCGACAAGCAACTCAAGGTTTTGCGACTCATGGCATCCCACATTGTCGACCCCGAGAATGCCATCGCCATATACGACGTATTGACTTTCGACAGCGGGAAGTCGAAGGCAGGAGAGATAATGAGGATTTCAAGACCAGGAATGTAGCGCAGAGATTTCAGTGAAAGTTCACAAAGTTGTGGTCCACAACTTTGTGAACTTTGTTTTTTTTTCATTAACTTTGCAAAAAGTAATAATGACTGAAGGTTATGGAAAAAGCTTTTATATACGGTATGTCAGTAGGTGGCAACAACTTTACCGACCGAATTGAAGAAACCAAGCGTATCAGGCTTGATTTTGAAAATGGCATCAATGTTATTCTCATTTCTCCACGACGCATGGGAAAGACTTCGCTTATAAAAAAAGTGATTTCAGAGATTAACAATCCGATGCTTAAAATCGTATATATGGATATATATGACTGCCGTAGTGAATACGATTTCTATAATCGATTTGCCGAAACCATAATGAAATCCACTGGCAGTCATTTGGAGCAAGTGATGGAGAATATTAAGCGTTTCCTGGTTAGAATTTCGCCAAAGCTGTCATTTAGTCCTGAACCTAATTCTGAATTTTCTGTTTCATTGGGAATAACGCCAAAGGATTATTCTCCAGAAGAAATTCTGAATCTTCCAGAGCGTATAGCTAAGGAACTTGGTGTCAGACTTGTAGTATGCATTGATGAGTTTCAGCAGATAGGGGAGTTCCCCGATTCGCTGAGTATACAAAAACGCCTGCGTGGTGTTTGGCAGCACCATCAGAATGTGTCTTATTGTTTCTTTGGCAGCAAGAAGCATCTGATGGAGAATATTTTCCAAAGTCGTCGCATGCCTTTCTATCAGTTTGGCGAAATGCTACATCTCAAGTGCATTCCTACGGAATATTGGGTGCCTTTTATTTGTTCTCGATTTGAGAAGTTTGGCAAGAAGATAAGCGAAGAGTATGCCTGCAGAATCTGTCAAGAAGTCAGGAACTATTCCTCTTATGTGCAGCAACTTGCGTGGAACGTGATGGCTGAAACGGAGAATGAGGTTGATGAGGAGAGTTTTACAGAAGGTCTGAAGGCTTTGTTGGAGCAAAACAGCAGTCTCTTTATACAACAGACGGAGGGGCTTACCACTTATCAACTCAACTTTATTCGCCTTTTGTGCAATGGCATTCATTCTGGATTCACCACTCAATCGGTCGCTGAGTCATATCCCTTGGGTAGCAAGTCGAATGTCGACCGCATAAAGAAAAGTCTGATAGACAAAGAGATTATTACCATTGAGAAGGATGGCGTATATCTTGCTGATTGTGTGTTTGAACTATGGTTTAAAAGAGAAATGATGTAGCAGTTGGCATAAGTAGCGGAGGCTGTAGACCTCCGCTGCTTTTTTCTACCCTGCAATACACGTATACAACCAGAACATCCAGTGGGCACTGATGGCAGCAACGAGTCCGCCGCAGAAGTGCGCCATGATGGCCTTCGGTGTAAGGTCGCGATAGCCGATGGAGTCGAGCATGGCGGTATGGGTGCTGAGGAATCCGCTCCAGCACATACCGATGGCAGTGAATACAGCTATGGCATTGCCGTCAATCCATCCGTGAGTGATGAATCCCGGAATCAGACTGAGGGCTGCACCTACCGCTCCGAGAGCAGTAATCGGGAAGGCTACGAGGTGCGGGTCGTGGAATCCGAACAGCCACTCGAACACGAAGTCAATCTTGTTGGCGAGCCAAGGCAGCAGTTCTACGCCCTGATAGGCAGCGCCGTTGTACGTTCCGTCCACAGCCGGACCGAACGTAAATATCATCACAAAGGTAGAGATGATGAGCACGCCGGGGATGATGGCTATGCCCACCTCTACACCGCTGCGTCCGCCGTCGAGCATAGCGTTGAGCAGACGGATGAATACGGTCTTCTCGGTCTTCTTGTCTTCCTCCTCTTCTTCCTCTATATCTTCCTTCGATACGGCATCCTCAACGGCATATTGCGGATAGGCCTTGAGCACGAAGCGCTGCATCAGCCGTGTGGAGCATACGCATCCGCAGCACGCTCCGACAAGTCCTATGAGCGGAGCCACGTAATATCCCTGGCTTGCCATGAACACTATGACGAGCAGTCCCATTCCGAATGCCGTGCCGAAGTTGGTGAGCGATATGAACTGGTACTTCTTGAAGTAGCTTGCAAAACGTTTGTCGTTGGCAAGCGAGATGATGGCGGGATTGTCCGAGAGGAATGTCATCACGGCGCCCAACGACGTTACGCCAGGCAGATTGAATATAGGGCGCATCAGCGGACGCAGCGTGCGCTCCAGCAGCGCCACCACGCCAAACTCCACAAACACTCTGCCCAGGGCACCAGTTATCACACATATACTCATCAGATAGAACACGGTGTTGAGCAGAAGGTCGTGGGCTGTCTTCATGATTGTGTTGAGCATGTTGGGTACGCCCATTACTGTGCCCAGATAGCCGAACAGAACTATTACTGACGCGATGCACCACACTCCGCTCGGAATGAGCTTCTTGCTTTTTTGATTTATCTTACTCATTGCTAATTAATAATTAAACATTCAACATCTAACACTCAACATTTAACACTTAACATTTAACACTTAACATTAATAATAAGCCTATTTGCTTTTCCACGACAGCAGATGCAGCTTGGCAATGAACGCCAGTCGCACAGTAGTATGGTTGTCATTGAGTGTTCCTGAGGGGTTGCTGTTGGTGCCGGCAGAGTGCGACACGCCCAGACTTACGCGCACGTCGGGCTTGCCTTTGGTAGGGAAGAACTCCACACCGCCGCCATACGCCGTCATCTCTGTGCCCGGCAATACGCACAAGTCGGCATTGGTGTCGGTACGGTTAACGTCGTATGTGAACTTGCCGTACAGTCCGAGATGCGGAATAAGACGATAGTCGAGGCGCGCCATCACCGAACAGTCCTTGAAGAAGTAGGTCTGATGGCTTGCGGCACGGTTCATAAAGTCGAGCTCGAGTGATGCATTGCCAGCGTTGAATTTGTTGCCGAGGGCTATGTACGAAATGAATTTGCCCGGCATATACTCAATCATATTTGCCGAATAGAGCGTGTTGAGCCATCCGTAGTTGCCAGCCCAGTGCAGATGATAGGCGAGCATGTCGCGGTTGGCAGGCGTATTGAAGAGGCTTTGGGTCACCTGGCCGCTGAAACGGCTCTTGCCGTTGGTGGTGGTATAGGTAGCGCTGGCGCCAAACTGGAACGGAGCGATGTTGTTCCAGAATTCAGACGAGACGTATATGTCGATAGGGCAGCGGTCGTACTCGTATCCGCCAACAAGAGCCACCTGCTTTCCGGCAGCCACGCTCCAGTGGTCGTTCAGCTTATAGTCGAGATATACCCAGTCGGTGCCATCAAACCGGTCGTTCTCGTTCTTCTTTTGATTGATGCGCTGTCGCCATGAATATGTGAGTCGGTCGGTCAATTGTCCGCTCACCCTGAAAAAGAAGTAGTCGCCCTTAAATCCCGAAGCGTCGTGACGTATCTGGTGGTCGGCGCGGTCGTTGAGATAGCTGACGCGTGTCTGAAGGTCGATGTTGACACTGGGCTTGAAATCGTTGTCGGCAATCGATGGAGTTGCCATGCAGAGTAAACCCGCAATGAGGACATGGTATGGTCTCATATAATGAATAATTAGTTTAATAGGTTTTGGGTTATTATTAACATCGCAAAACTAATAAATAAATTTGATTTGTCAGAAATATCTTGTAAATTTGTGACATAAATAATAAATTACCGTATCTAACCAATTTACTATGACACAGAAGATCTTAAATTTGCTATTATTCTTATTATCATTCAGCGCTGCAGCCTCTGCCCAACTCGTTGGTTTTGAGGACCGGATTCCGCAAAACTTCAAATGCTCGAAGCCTCAAGAACTCGCTCTTTCTTCCGATTATTATAAGGAAGGCGCCAAGAGTCTGGAATGGAATTTCACGCCTGGCAGCGTGATTGACGTAGCCGTAGAGAAGCCCTTTGCCTTGAAGGACGATAATGGCATAATGTTGTGGATATACAATGAGCGTCCACAGAAGGATTCTTTGCGATTCGAATTCTACGCTCCGGGTGGCGACGTATCTTATCGGTTTGCCTTCCGCCTTTATTCTGCCGGATGGCGTGCCTGCTGGATTGGCTTCAAAAACATGCAGGGCGACAAGAAGAACCATAACGTTGCGGGCTATCGCATCATTGCTCCCGAGCGCAAGGGTAGGGTATATCTTGACCGTCTCACCTTCCCAGTGAAGAAGATTAACGACCGCACCACCCCCGACCTTCAGATGCCCAGCAACAACTCGTTGAGCTATCGCGACCTCTGGCACTGGTGCCGTGTGTGGCAGTGGGAGCAATATAAGTACGACATTCCTTTGGCAAAGCAACTTACACCCGACGAGAAGCGTGACCTCGCAACGGTAGAAAAGCGGCTCACAGAGGCTCTCGACGTGCGCGTGGCACCAAAGAAACAGGTAGAGAAAGCGTATGCTACATTCAAGAAAGTGAATATACGCACGAGTGGCGACGGCTTCACCGGTGCTCCGATTGTAGCTCCCGACGAGCTCAACCGCAAGAAGGGCGAGATAACTCTCAATGATGTTGAGGACATGCTTGCTGGTTTTGCTCTTGACGCCTATTGCAATCACTCGGCTGAAGCATCCAAGAATTACTTCCTTGTTTGGGACTATGCCATCAATCAGGGATTCGCCTTCGGCAGCGGTATGGGCACCAACCATCACTACGGCTATCAGATTCGCCGCGTGTACAACACCGCATGGCTCATGCGCGACGCTATATGGCGTTCGAAGAATCGCGACAACATACTCTCTACGCTCATCTTCTGGTCGGCATTGCAGGAGACTCGCGTGCCAGCCAAGGCAGGACGTGACGAGCTGCTCGACTCGTGGCACACTCTGCTCATGCCCAAGACCGTGTCGTCTTTGCTTATGGTCAATCCGTGCGAACGTGCTCGTGCCCTTACCGGACTGACACGTTGGCTCAGCGGAACGCTTCAGTATACTCCCGGAACAATAGGCGGCATCAAGGTCGACGGCACCACATTCCATCATGGCGGTTTCTATCCTGCCTACACTACGGGCGTGCTTGCCATGATAGGCCAGTACATCTCGCTCACCAACCATACTCGTTACGTGCCTACGGTTGAGGCTCGTCAGGTGCTGAAGCAGGCTTTCCTCTCAATGCGCAATTACAGTAATATGTACGAGTGGGGCGTAGGCATAAGCGGACGCCATCCGTTCGGCTCGTCAATGAAGGACGACGATATAGCCTCGTTTGCCTATCTGGCACTTGCCGGCGACCTCTCGGGCGAAGGCAACAAGTTCGACCGTCATCTTGCAGCCGACTATCTGCGCCTCTGCAAGAAGAACACTCCCGAAGCTGTCTACTTCCGTAAGCAGGGCATCAAGCCTGCCAAGGCTCCGCAGGGATTCTTCGTATACAACTACGGTTCGGCTGGAATCTTCCGCCGCAGCGACTGGATGGTGACGCTGAAGGGCTACACCACCGACGTGTGGGGAGCCGAGATATACAAGAAGGACAATCGCTACGGTCGCTACCAGAGCTACGGTTCGGTACAGATTATGGGCTATCCGTCGCGCAAGGCGAGCGGTTTTGACGAGAACGGATGGGATTGGAACCGCCTGCCGGGCACCACTACCATTCATCTGCCGTTCGATATGCTCGACAGTCCGCTTCCCGGCACTACTATGGCACACAGCAAGGAGAACTTCTCAGGTGCGAGTTCGCTTGAAGGAATGAACGGAATGTTTGCCATGAAGCTTATGGAGCGCAAGATGAAGAACTTCACTCCCGACTTCGTAGCACGCAAGTCTGTGTTCTGTTTCGACAACCGTATGGTTTGCCTCGGCACCGGCATCAGCAATAGCAACGCTACATATCCTACCGAAACCACCCTCTTCCAGAGCACATTCACCAAGGGCAAGAGCGACATCTATGTCGACGGCAAGCTGAAGGATGCCGCTTTCAGCCTTGAACTGAACGACGGCAAGCCTCACTGCATTCAGGACGGCTACAACAACTGCTACATCTTCAACTCTAGCGACGTCCGTGTGCAGATAGCCGAGCAGGAGTCGTGCCACGAGAAGACCCGCAAGCCAACTCAAGGAACGTTTGCCTCGGCATATATCAACCACGGCGTATCGCCCAAGGATGCTCAGTACGAATATCTGGTACTTGTTCAGCCCACCAAGCAGGAGCTTGACGCAGCCCGCAGCAAGGCTCCTTATCAGATACTCCATAAGGACAACACCGCTCACGTAGTGACGGACAAGCTCACGGGCATTACTGCCTACGCTGCCTTCGACACCTATCAGCCGCAAGGCGACAAGCTCTTCAGCCTGATTCCTGCCGAAACTATGGTGATGCAGAAGGCTTCGGATGGGGGCATCGTGATGAGCGTTTGCGACCCTAACCTGAATATCTCGGAGAAGACATTCACCACAAAGGAGCCGAGCCGTCCCATCGTTAAGCAGATTGTAATGAAGGGCAAGTGGAACCTGGCACAGCCTAACGACAGGGTGAAAGTACAGACCACAGCTACAGAAACGACCCTTACTGTGACTTGCCAGCATGGTCAGCCGGTGGAGTTTTATATTATTAAAGGATAAAGCTCTACCATAGAAGCCCTACCCCCAGCCCCTCCCCCGTAGGGAGGGGAGTGATGTGCTGTGCAGTTTGTACAGTATTATAATGGAACGGCGGTCTCCCGTCCGACGCACAAGCAAACATTTTGAATATTGTTTTTTGCTTGTGCGTCGCGCAGGAGTCCGCCGTTTTGTTTTTTGAATTATATTGTTTAGTCCACAAACTACACCATCTCACCATCACAACACCTCACCATCTCAACCAATTATCACAAACCACACCATCTCAACACCTCAACATTACAACTGGAGCGCAGCTCCTAAAACCTGAATCCGAAGAACATTCTCACTCTCCATTTGTTTCTTCTCACTTGCAGATGGTCTTCGTTGCCGGCAACGGAGTAGTTGTACACCGCTGTGGCACCTGCGAATTTGTTGCGCCAAGAGTATACGGCGGCGGCACGCCCCGTGATGATTGCCGAGGGGAAATGATATTTCATGTCGTGGCGCATGGTGCTGGTAGCGCTCGGGGCGTTGTCCTCGTCGGCAGTGGTCTTGGTCTTAGTATAGTCGTGCGAGTATACAGTCACGGTGGGTAGGGCAGAGAGGTGGAACAGCCAGTGGCTGAATGCTACCAGATTGTAGGCATAGCCGGCACCCACGGCAAACTCGTTGAGTCGTATGGTCATGTCGCTCAGCTCCGTCTTCGAACCGTCGAAGCTTGCGCCAATCATCCAGCTTCCTGCGCTGCGCTTCTGTATATAGCTCTGACTGAAGGCGGCAGGGAAGGAGAACCGACGATAGTTGAAGGCATAGTAGAAGTTGAGGTTGAGCGCATTCTGCGAAATCTGTCCCTTGTGTATGTCTATACGTTCAGCGTCAGCAGCCTTATATCCGTGATAAGTCTTTGATGACAGGAACACCACGTCAAATCCATAGCGGTTGCTATACGAGTTGAGGTTGTACTCGAAGTCCTTGCACTTGCCTGCAAACTTGGCAGGATTGACAGCCACGCCCAGTCCCAATCCGCGGTAAGCCACAGCCATGCTGAGCGTTCCACGGCAGTCGGCTGTAACGCGCGAGCGGTTCTGCACGCCGTCCGTAACGGTCGTTGTGCGCATGTCGGCACCCGACAGATTGCCTCGGTATTTAATGGTCCATCGTGCGTCGGGCCGTCCTATGTAGGCGGTATCGTACTTGACTTTATGATAATTGGCAGCCAGGAGCGAGTCGCCACGGAACAGTTGGCGGTCGTAACGTGCCAGTCGCTTCTGTATTTTGATGTGTCTACGCATGTAGCGCTGCTTCCTCTTCTCGCTCATCTTGCTCTTGTTGATTTCAGCCATGATGACAGAGTCGGTCCATTGCAGCATCTGTCCGCGGTCGGCGGAGCGTCTTAGTTCCAGTCGGAGGCTATCGGCGCACATCAGCCAAGCCTTGAACTTACGGCGTGGCTTCTTCTCCTGCGCAATGGCAGCATCCGGCATTGCCAGCGACAACGTTGTTGCAAGCAGCACAACCCGCAGCAACCATAACGACGATGTAATATGCATGTTTTTCGTTTTCATCATAATGTGTGGATTGACATTCTGCAAAATTACTAAAATCTTGGCTTTTTGGCAATTAAATGTTGACTATAAATTGGTGATAGGATTGCTTGCTCAGGTTATGGCGAGGACGCCATAACCTCCTACATTCAGCCCACAAACCACACCACCACACCACCTCAACATCACAACGGAGGGAGTCAAAATAGAAGTTAAAAGAAGTTTGGGCTTCGCCCGAAGTTAACAGAAGTTAGCGGACATATGTATAAATTGCTGAAAATAAAGCATTTGTCTGTTAACTTCCATCCATCGTAGATGGATTAACTTCTTCTTAACTTCCTCTAACTCCTATTTTGACACTCCCCCCGTCTGAACTGTTGCGGTGTCATACCCGTGTGCTGCTTGAAGTAGCGGCAGAAGAACGAGAGGTCGCTGAAGTGATAGTCCCACGCTATTTGTTTGATGGATTTCTCCTCAGTGGTGAGCGATTGCTTTATCTGCAGCACCACATACTGATTGATAATGGTCTTGATGGTGTGGCTGGTCATGCGTTGTGTCACCATGTTGAGATACTTTGGCGAGATGTGTAGCAGTTCGGCGTAGTAGCTAACGTCGCGCGACTCGCGGTAGCGGCGCTCCAGTTCGCGCATAAACTGATTGAACAATTCCTTGGTACGCGGGCTCTCGCTCTCCGCCTTGCGCTCGGAAGGGTTGCGATACAGATAGTCGTAGAATCCCAGAAAGAAAGCCTTCAGTTGCAGCATCACCAGTTGGTCGAGACAGATGCAACCCTCCTGCTCGAAGTACAGACGCAGCAGCGCCAGCATATTGCTCACGATGCTCGTCAGCGTAGCCGACTCGGTGCGGCAGCGGTCGGTCTTCAGTTCGGAGTATACGGTATGCTCCAGTTGCAGACTGGCTTCGCGCAGCAGCGAGGCGGCATAGCGTAGCGTCTCAGCCTTGAACTTCTCGCTCTTGCTTGTTATCGATACCACGTCGTTAGGAAACAGCGTTATCACCGAGCCGGGCTTCATCCGCCATTCCGTGAAGTTCACCCTGAAGTCAGCCTCGCCCTCCCTGCACAGCACAATCATTCCGTAGTCTATCACTACGTACTCGCCCAGCCATTCGTCCAGACTGCGTGTCTTGAGTGAAGCCTTGCGGTTGGAGCGCATTTCTATATCCTTGAGTTCCATATCTACAGTATTCTTCTATAAGCTTGCGTTCTGATTTGTGCTGCAAATATCGCTATTTTAAATGACAAAACGGTACGATAGTTCCGAAATGTCCCATTCCTGTAGATATTTAATAAATAATCGGCGTGGCGGAAATGCGTAACTTTGCAGTCGCAAAATCAATGTTTTTTATTTATAAGCATCATCGTAATAATGAAGAAAAGATTATTATGCGCTGTCTGCGTGTGTCTGCTTTCGGTTGGAAGCGGCATGGCTCAGACACAGCGCAGCATGACAGTTGACCAACTATTCAGTCTGATTGAGAGCGGCAGCAATGTGCTCACGGCGCAGAAGACGGGCGTCGACGTAGCCAGCCGTGCCGTAGAGGAGGCCAAGAGCAAGCGCCTGCCCGACATCAACGCGTCGCTCACGGCAAGCTACAACGGCAACGTGCTCATGACCGACCGCGACTTCTCCAACGCCAAGGGCATAACACAGCCCCACTTCGGCAACTCCTTTGCGCTTGAGGCGCAGCAGGTGGTGTATGCAGGCGGAGCCATCAACAGCGGCATCCGACTTGCCGAACTGCAGAAACAACGCAGCGAGAACGCCGTACAGATTACCCGCAACCAGATGCGTTTCGTCGCTCTTGGACAGTATCTGGAGCTGATGAAGCTCAACAACGGCATCAAGGTGTACGACAGCAACATCACTCTCACCGCCAAACTCATCGACGACATCAAGTCAAGACAGAAGCAGGGCATGGCACTGAAGAACGACGTGACACGATACGAGCTGCAGATGGAGTCGCTCAGACTCGGCAAGCGACGCCTGGAAGACCAGAAGAGCATCGCAAACCACCAGCTTTGCAACACGCTCGGACTCGCCGACGTCACCATCGTGCCCGACATGAATCTTGAAGCCATAGACGACAACCTCGATTCGGAGCAATTGCTGCAAACCGAAGCAGCCAATTTTTCGCCCGTTTTGCAGCAGTCTGCCATCGACGTGAAGATGGCTGAACAGCAGCTCAAGCTGAGCAAGAGCGAACTCCTGCCCAAGATAGCCGTCGTAGCAGCCGACAACTTGGCCGGACCGTTCACCTACGACCTTCCGCCTATTGACAAGAACTTCAACATCTGGTACATAGGTGTCGGCGTGAAATACTCGCTCAGCTCGCTCTTCAAGTCCAGCAAGTCCGTTCGCCGAGCCAAGGAGCAGCTGCGACTGAGCAACACCGCCCACAGCGTTGCAGCCGAAACTGTCAACAACAACATGCAGCAGGCGTACACAATGCACAAGCAGTCGTTTGTCGAACTGCGCACCCAGCAGAAGAGTGTGGAGCTGGCTCAGCAGAACTATCAGGTAGTTAGCAACCGCTACAACAACCAGCTGGCGCTCATCACCGACATGATCGACGCGTCGAACATAAAGCTCAACGCCGAACTGCAGGAAGTTAACGCCCGCATCAACATAGCCTATACCTACTACAACGTGCGCTATGCTGCCGGCAATATATAATAATGTGACAGCACATATATAATAATGTGTAACAAGACAACCAACTTTTTCAACACCAATAAATAACAACAACGACATGGACAAGAAACTTTTGCGAACCATATACAACATCTGCGTACTCATTCTGCTCGTCATCGGAGCATGGCTTGTGGTGAATCATTTCGTGCATTTCGGCGACGGCGAGTTCACCGACAACGCCACCGTACAGCAGCACATCACACCCGTCAACACCCGTGTGGGCGGATTCATCAAGGAGATACGATTCAGCGAATATCAGCCCGTACACAAGGGCGACACTCTCGTGATAATCGAGGACAGCGAGTTCCGCCTCCAGCTGGCTCAGGCTGAAGCCAACTTGCAGCGCGAAATGGCAGGCGGCGAGGCCACGACTTCGGGCATCGGCGTGACACGACAGAACATGAGCGTGTCGGATGCCGGCATAGACGAGGCTCGTGTACGGCTCGACAACGCACGCCAGGACGACCAGCGCTACGCCCAACTGCTCAAGAGCGACGCCGTGACACAGCAGCAGTACGACCAGATACACACCAACTATCTCGCTGCCAAGGCTCGCTACGAACAGGTGGTGCGCAGCCGTGCCACATTGAATCGTGCCGAGCAGGAGCAGGGCCATCGTCTGTCGCAGAACAAGGCTGCCATCGACGTGGCGCAGGCGCAGATTAAGCTCGCCCGACTCAACCTCTCGTACACCGTCATCACGGCTACAGCCGACGGCGTGGTGGGCAAGAAGAACATACACGTGGGCCAGCTTGTGCAGCCCGGTCAGGCTATGGTCGACATAGTGGACAATTCCGAACTGTGGGTAGTGGCAAACTATCGCGAGACCCAACTGCCCGGTATCAGCCTCGGAGCAAAGGTGAGCATCAAGGCGGATGCTGTGCCCGACGTAGAGTTTGAGGGCACAGTGGAGCGCATAAGCGACGCTACCGGCTCGGCTTTCTCCGTGATTCCGCAGGACAATGCTACGGGCAACTTCGTCAAGGTGGAGCAGCGCATACCGGTGCGCATACACCTTGAAGGCGACAAGTCGAAGCTCGCCAAGTTGCGCGCTGGCATGAACGTTGAATGTACTGTCAACAAATAGCGTCTATGGACAACAACACTAATAGCAAGCATGCGGCTGGCGGACCTCCCATGACGTTCGCCATGCCCATGTATCACGACTTTGTGCCCAAGTGGGTAAGGCCGTGGATATACGTAGTTCTGGCGTTCTGCTTCCAGCTGTCCAACGGCATGTATCTGGGTGCCATGAACAATATAGTGGGCGAGTGGGGCATAATGCGCGAGGACGTGCAGATGTGTCTGTACGCCACGCTTATCGGTATGGCGCTCTACTTCCCCGTACTCTTCCGCATGAAGTTCCGCTTCAGCAACAGGCTGCTGCTCATGACGTCTGCCGCCGTGATTGTGGTGTGCAATCTGCTGGCTACATTCCGTATGCCGCTGCCGCTGCTGTGGGCGCTGTGTGTGGTGTGCGGAATGGCTAAAATACAAGGCACTTTCGAGTGTATGTCCACCATACAGCTGTGGATGACGCCCAAGCGCGACTTCGGCGTCTTCTTCCCTATACTGCACATCATTCTGCTCTGCTCCATTGAGGTGGCTGGCTATCTCGCCGCATGGTTTGCCTTTGACATGCACTGGACCTACATGCACTGGCTCGTCATGGCGCTCATGCTCGTCGTGCTGCTTGTGCAGGCTCTGCTGACACGCCCCTTCCATGCCATGCCGCAAATCGTTCCGCTCAATGGTATCGACTGGATGGGTGCGCTGCTGTGGTGTGCGCTGTGGCTGCAGGTGGCTTGGCTGCTCAACTATGGCGACTGGCTCGACTGGTGGCACTCGTCCGACTTCCGCCTCGTCACGGGCACTATGCTCATCACGCTCGCCGTATGTCTGCAACGCATGATGCACCATCCCAAGCCCTACATCGAACCGGCTATGTGGACCTATCACAATGTGGTGCCCGTGATACTGCTCATCGGAGTGGTGGAGGCGCTCTTCTCGTGCGAGCATGTGCTCGAAATGGTGTACTACGAGGAGGTGATGCACTACGCCGACCATACCTGCGAGGCGCTCAACCAGTGGTCGTTGCCGGGCATCGTGGCAGGATGTCTGTTCTCGATAGGCTGGCTCAAGCTGATGCGGTGGAACGTCTACAAGCTGATAGCGCTGGCGCTGGTGGCGTTCTGCATCTATGCCGGCGGATTCTACGTGCTCGTCGACTCGAACATCAGCATCGAACAGCTGCGCATACCAATCCTCTGGCGCGGATTCAGCTACGCCGTTCTGTGCATTTCTTTTATGTGGTGTCTGCATGCCATCATGTCGTTCGAGCACTTCTTCCAGGCGTTGTCGGTGTTCAATGTGCTGCACATGTTTGTCGGCGGACTCGTCGGCGCGGCGCTGCACGGACGTGGCATGAAGTATTACGTTGCTGACGGATTTGCCCGTTGTTCGGGTTATGTCGACAGCGTACGGCTGAGTGCCAGGGCGGTCAACTTCCCGCAGATGATGAATGGCATTGTGGAGGGATTTCTGGCGCAAAGCGTCAAGATACTGTTCGGATGGACTCTGATAGCCGGACTCTTCTTTGCCGCCCTCATGCTTTTGTGGGACATCCCGATGGTACGCCATCAGGTGAAGCATATTCCGGCATGGCCCGTAGTGGGAATGAGAGTGTTGCGCGGTGTGCAACGACAGCGACGGCTTAAGCGTATAAGGCAGTTGCGCCGACAAAGACAGTAGGAGGAGGGTGTGCATTCTATGCAAATCATCATCAATATGTGTGTGCTTTCAGAATGCTCAGGCTATAGCGGGGACGCTATAGCCTCCTATGATTAGCGGTGTCAAACAAGTTTGGTCGGCAATGTTTTATACCTTATTCTATATGTAGGATTGCTGCTGTTTCCGGCTAAAAAACGGCTGTTCTTCAAAAGGGGTCCTTTTGCCTTCCAAAAGGACTCCTTTTGGACTGTAAAAGGACTCCCTTTGCACACCAAAACGAACCCTTTTGCAATGCAAAAGGACTACATTTTTTTTAGTGTTTAATTATTAGTGTTTAATGATTGATTATTGGTGGTTTTGTATTTGATTATTGGAGGTTTGATGATTGGTTGTTAGTGGTTCAGTTGTCTTGAATTCAGCAAACTGAAAGCTGCTGCCATAGGAGGGTAGGGCGTGTCAAAACTCAAACAATGCGGGCTGAAAGCCCAATAGGCTCATAGCTCAAGGCAGCGCCTTGGGTATACGAATTGAAAATAGCAATGCGCCCTGTAAGGGCAAAAGCATTGATTATTAACGCTTTTGCCCTTACAGGGCGCATTGGTATTTGTGATATTTTACCCAGGGCGTTGCCCTTGGCTATGGGCTTCTGCCCCCTTCGGGGCGTGCTGCTTAGAGTTTTGCACACCCTCCTATTGGCTATATCCGTAAACGGTATCTACGAATTGAGATGACAGTTGCATCTGTCCTTGCGCTCACAATATCTCTCGCATTGTGCACAAATGTCATAGCCCAGCATTGCGCCGAGCATGAAGTCCTCCTCGGGAGTGAGCAGATTGAGCGGACGTGTCACAATCATGCGTATGGCGTTGAGGCACTCCTCGCGGCCGAAGTATAGGTTCAGACGGTCGTTGCCAACGGGTTGGATCACGTATTTGATGTTCTGGCTTTCCAGACGGCGTATGGCGAAGTCCTCATACTTCTTGTTGAAGGTGAATAGCACCATACGGCGCACACCCTTCTTGTATTCGTATATATGGTTCATCAGAACCTTCATGTCTATGGGTAGTACTGTGGATTGCTGCATGATTGTGAACTTGAGGATTTAAATATGAGAGTAAGAACAGATGTATTGGTTACAGACTGGGCTGTATCTCAGCCACCCATGCGTCGATGCGCTCGTCGGTCTTGTCGTCTTCGTTCACCTCGTCGAGCGCCAGACCTACAAACTTTCCGTCAACCACCGATTCCGACTCGTCAAACGTATAGCCGTCGGTAGACACGCCACCGATAACGTTGGCACCTGCATTCTTTGCTGCGTTGTACAGCTCAGCCATTCCGCCTACGAAGGTGTCGGGGTAAGACTCGGAGTCGCCGCAGCCGAAGATGGCTACACTCTTGCCCTCAAGGTTGGCACCCTTGAGCGTCTTCAGTCCGTCGTACCAGTCGTCCTGCACCTCGCCAGCACCCCATGTAGATGTGCCGAGAATCAGATTGTCGTTGTCGGCGATGACGCTGTCGTCAAGGTCGGTGACGTTGATGATGTTGTCTACGCCCAGTTTGGCACCTATTCTGCCTGCCAGGTCCTCACAAGTACCAGTGCTTGTGCCATAGATGATTACAGTCTTCTTCATAATCTTCAGTTGTTTTTATTATAAATGTGCGGTTAAAGTTCTTGGTTTTAACACCGCCAAGCATTCTGCTCGGTCGTATCACCGCTGCAAAATTAGCTCGGTTTTAACTTCTACACAATACCTAAATTCTATGATTTTTAGGATTCTATGGTGGATTGTGAGTTGCTTTCTGTATCTTTGTAAACATCTATACAACAACTACATTATGAAAGATATATCAACATACGCCCATGACGGCATGGAACTTCCTTTTGAGGATTGGAGCAACAAGCTTCACTCCTTCGGCGACTTGACTTCCATTATTCAGTCAACTCACGATGCCGCTCTGTCTTCTGCAGTCAAAGCGATCAACCGTTTGCAGACAATGCGCAACTGGCTCATAGGTTATTACATCGTGGAATATGAACAGCACGGCAAGGATAGGGCAGAGTATGGGGCAAAGCTGCTGAAGAAACTGGAGGAGAGAGTGAATAGGAAGGGAATAAACATAACCCTATTAAAAAACTCTCGAAGCTTTTACCTTCACTATCCTCAGATGGCAGAGAACTTAGTTCCTGCAATTAGTCCGACAGTGTCGGACCAATTAGTAAAACGAGTTAACGCATTGTCAACAAACGATAATTTTTGGTCTGATAATAAACAAAAAGAAAAAAGTCCGACAGTGTCGGACCAATTCAAAACTTCAGGCAAAAAAATAATATCGTCACTGTCATTCTCTCATATTGTTGAGTTACTTACTCTCGACGACCCTCTTGCCCGTTATTTCTACGAGCAGGAGTGCATCAAGTGTACATGGTCGGTTCGTGAGCTTCGTCGTCAGATAAGTACCAACCTATATATAAGGGCTGGTATCAGCACCAATCCGGACAAACTGTTGTCGCTTCCTTCCGTTCAAGGTCATGATTCGGCAGAGTTACAGATACGCCAACCTTTCACCTTTGAGTTTCTTGGATTGAAACCGCAGGACGTTATTGACGAACATGACTTGGAGAATGCACTAATCAGTCATCTGCAAGAGTTCATTCTTGAACTTGGAAAGGGCTTCTGTTTAGAGTCACGACAAAAGCGCATTATCATCGATGACGAATATTATTATCCCGATCTTGTGTTCTATAACCGCATTCTGCATTGCGGAGTAATCATCGAACTAAAGAACGAGGAATTCTCATACGAGAACTTCGGACAGCTCAACGCATACGTATCTCATTATCGCGAGAACGAAATGCAACCCGGCGACAATCCTCCTATCGGCATTCTCCTCTGCACTCGCAAGGGAAAGAAAATGGTTGAGTATGCTCTTGCGGGCATGGACAACCAGCTGTTTGTTTCCACGTACATGCTACAGTTGCCCGACAAGAAAACGCTGGAGGACTTTTTGCGAAGACAATTAAGCGAGCAGAACGAAGTGTAAGGTTACTCGTTCATCTCGCGGTCAAGTCGGTCGCGCCACAGATACTTGCGTGTCTCATGCACGATTACGCCATTCAGGAATATCAGCGACAACAGATTAGGGATTGCCATGAGGGCGTTCATGCAGTCGGCTATGTTCCACACTATAGCGAGATTGGCAACGCTGCCTGCAAATACTGCCACGATGTAGAGCAGACGATAGACGTAGGTGCAGCGCTTTCCCTTGATATATTCCATTGCTCGCTCGCCATAATAGCCCCATCCGAGAATGGTGCTGAAGGCGAATGTCAGCAAGCCGAAGCTCAATATGAACGGACCGATGACTGGAATCTTCGAGAAAGCCATCTTCGTCAGCTCAGCACCTTCGCTGTAGTCGATGTCGGGATAGGCTATGATACTGCTTACAATGACGAGCCCGGTGAGCGCACATATCACCACCGTGTCCCAGAATGTGCCCGTTGACGATACCAAAGCCTGGCGTACCGGATTCTTGGTGCGTGCAGCTGCGGCAACGATTGGGGCTGAACCGAGTCCCGACTCATTGCTGAACAGACCGCGCGCTATGCCGTAACGGGCTGCCATCATGACCGAACCGCCCGCAAATCCGCCTCCTGCTGCTTCCGGCGAGAATGCCGAATGCACTATCAGTCTTATCGCCGGCACGATGTAGCAGGCATTGCCACACAATATGTAGACGCATCCCAACACATACAGCAATGCCATAAACGGAACCAGCATGCTGCACACTTTCGATATGCTTCCAACTCCGCCGATGAGCACAGCAGCCGTAAGCAACATCAGTATGCTGCCACTCAATTCCGTGCTGATGCCATACGAAGCATGCATTATGGTCGAAATGGCATTGGCTTGCACCGTGCATCCTATGCCGAATGCTGCTATTGCTGTGAACAAGGCAAAGAGAAATCCCATCTTGCGCCAGCCCAAACCTCGTTCCAGAGTATACATCGGACCTCCCTGCATCGTTCCTCTTTCCGATTTCACACGGTATTTTATAGCGAGCAACGCCTCGGAATATTTTGTAGAAATGCCGAAAACGCCCGTCAACCAACACCAGAACACAGCTCCAGGACCGCCTAATGCCACCGCTGTAGCAACACCAATGATGTTTCCCGTACCTATTGTGGCAGCAAGAGCGGTAGCAAGCGCGCCAAACTGCGACACGTCTCCCTTCTGCGATTTGTCGCGTTGTACCGACAGACGGATGGCTGTGAATATCTTGCGTTGAGGGAAACGCAGGCGGATAGTTAGAAAAATGTGGGTGCCAAGTAGCAGTACTATCATTGGCCAGCCCCAAAGACACGAGCTGAGCGTGGCGAAAAAATCGTTGACGTTATCCATATCTGACGTGTTTGTGTTATCACTTCGCGGCTTTCAAAATGCTACATTACATGCTTGGAGCATTGCAAAATGCTTAATAAAACGTTGCAAAGGTAATAAAATAAAATCAAAACGCTGCATGTAGCGTGGATTTTATAAACAAGTAGTATGTGTGGGTCTGGTGGAGTTAGAACCTACTGCTGGAATGAAACCCCGTAAACTAAAAACAGCGGCCTACGCCGAAGCGTAAGTCGCTGTAATAGAAGCGTGGACCAGCCTGGGCTTGAACCAGGGACCTCCAGATTATGAGAACGATAATGTGATATTCTGTGATAGTCTGCTTGGCTGATTTTTATTGAGTATCAAGCGGTTGCGAATTTAACTATATCCTGTGAAACTCACTAAATACCCCTAACTCAAATAGTTTGTTTACGCATTGTTTACGTAGAAAACTGCCAGATTGCCATCCGGAGTTATGTGAAATGCAGTTCCATGGTATGGTGCATAAGGCATAATGCCAAGTAAAAATGTATTTCCACTCTAAATATAAACAGTAAGGACACTCTGACACTTTTGACACCAACTCTGACACCATACTTATCATTCATATGTCGACTTAGACACCAACTTGGACACTTCTGATACCAACTTAGACACTAACTCTGACACTTTTAGTCCAAACTCAGACACCAAACTTAGACACTCTGACAATGGTTTGGTGACTCTGACCCTTTCACGACACTTTATCCGATCAACATAGAAAATGTCTAAAATAGGAATGTTTTTGGAAAATAATCATCATGAAACGACTATATTTTGCTGATTTTTGATAATTTTGTATCGCAATAAGATTATACGCCATGTGTAAGGAATACATTAACAGAATAAAAATAGCTTTAGCAGAGCAAAATAAGACAAACCGTTGGCTTGCAGAAAAAACGGGTAAAAGTGATATTACAATAAGCCGATGGGTACAAAATAAAACCCAGCCATCACTTGAACAATTGGTTGAAATAGCCAAAGCATTAGAAATTAGTCCTAAGGATTTAATAAACGATATAAAGCAATGACTATAAAAGAACGTAACAATACCAACAAAATCAAGACAATTTCGCTTTTTTCTGGAGCAGGAGGTTTGGATATTGGGGCAATTATGGCAGGAGCACATATCGTATTCGCAAATGATATGATGAAAGAAGCTTGTATGTCATACTCAACTAATATTGGTAGCCATATTATAAACGGTGATATTAATTCTGTCATGAATAGACTTGACGGAATTGAAGATGTTGATATGGTTATTGGTGGTCCTCCATGTCAAGGTTTTTCTGTGGCAGGAAAGATGGATGTAAATGACAAAAGAAGCCAATTGATTTGGAGCTATGTAAAGGTTGTTTCGAAGGTTAAACCAAAAGCATTCATCATGGAAAATGTTAAGGCTTTAGGACTTCTTGATAAATGGAAACCGATAAGAGAAAAATTATTATTGGAGTTCCGAAACTTAGGGTATTCTGTCAATTTTATAATTCTTAATGCTTCTGACTATGATGTGCCACAAGCTAGGGAGAGAATTTTTGTTATTGGAATAAAAGGAAATTGTAATAATGTGCCAAATTGGGAAAAGATGATAAAGCACTATTCCCATAAAGCTCCAACTGTTCGTGAGGCATTGCAAGTGTTGGATAAGGCAGGATACGGCAACAATCCTAGTACATGTAGAGCGAAAATAACATTGGCATCAAATCCAATACTGCGCAAGTCTCCTTATGCAGGTATGTTATTTAATGGTTTGGGAAGACCTACTCGTATAGATGGATATAGTGCGACATTACCAGCTTCAATGGGAGGAAATAAAACACCCATCATTGATGAAAAAGAGCTATATGAAAATTGCGCTCCTTGGATTGTAACTTACCATGATGAAATTATGAAAGATCCTACTAAAGCAGCATTTATGGAAGCTCCTTCTTTCTTAAGAAGAATGACTGTGGAAGAAGCAGCAATCTTACAAACGTTTCCTATAGAATATAAATTCTGTGGTTCTCAATCATCGAAATATACTCAAATAGGAAATGCTGTTCCATGTAATATGGCTAAGGCTGTTGCAACAATGGTTATTAACGTTCTTAATGGTGATGAAAATGTAATTTATCAACCTAAAGAACATAATTTATTTGATTTTTGTTATGCAGAAAATTGATAAAGAAGAAGCGGAAAAGATTCTTCTAAAGACTAATGAAAAACCTATATTTCAAAACGATCCTATTGGAGTCTCTATAGATTTTATACTAAAAGGTTCTCATAAGACATACAGATATGTATTGGTTACGGCATTGTTAGCTAAGAGCGTCAATAAAGATGTTGATATTTTGAGCCTTCAAGCAAAAGATAGCTCCGTTGGAGCATATGATGCAAGAAGCCTATGTCATAAGGTAATAGTTCCATTTGAAAGGAGTACTTATCCTAATAGTCTTGGCGGTTCAAACGAACCCTTCTTGAATAAACCTGCCCGTTTCCAACGACTGGCTATGACTAATGCCGTTAGAAGTGGTAACGATTCGAAAATTCTTGAAAGTATGATAAATACTTTGTCGGAAATCAAAACAAAGGAACAAGCACAGATATACTTATCGTCAGCTTTGTATACCTTGCAACATATCTATAGTGAAGTTAAGGAAAAATATTCAATTCCAGATTTGGAGATTGAGGATGAAACAAATCCTCAATCCATCCTAGACTATGTGAATACTCTCATTAAAAATTCATTTGAAGGTGAAATGTGTCCATTAGTTGTTGCTGCTATAGAACACCTTTATTATAAAGGGGCAAAGACTGTGGTTCCGCATAAAGTTAATGAAAGTGGGGCATCTTCAAAGGAGGTTGGCGATATTGACATTTTTGACAATGCGGAACAATTGGTGTCATCTATCGAAGTTAAGGATAAAGACTTTACAAAAGAAGATGTGGAACACGCTATTGCAAAATTTGCACAAGCTCAGATAGAAAAAAGCCTTTTTATATTTGGCAAGCATGTTAACTTTGAACAGCATGAAGTACATGAAACGGCAGCTGTACTCGGGAAAAAAGGATATTTTTGTTCAGTAGTATCAATCCTTGATTTTGTACGTATGCGTCTATATTCTATGAATGGAGATGTCTCAATAAATCAATTGGCTCATCTGTTATTGGAGTATGCCAAACAGATAAATGCTAAAGATGATACTATTGAATGGATTAAAACATGTACAATTGAATTTGGCTTATAATCATGCAGCAGATAAAAACAATAAATGATTTACAAAAACTTATCCAAAACGAAATAGAAGAATCAACCGTTTTGGAATATAAGGGTTCTTTTGCAAAACAAAATCCAAAATGGAAAGAAGAATTGGCTAAAGACATTAGTGCGTTGGCTAATTCCAATGGAGGTACTATTATATTTGGAATAAGAGAAAAAGAGAGTGAAGGGGGAAATTCTATACCTAAAGAATTGCTCCCTATACCAAATACAGAAATGTCAAAAGACAAACTATCTCAACTTTTATCATCAAATATTCAGCCAAAAATTGAAGGGTTGGAAATCACATATATATCACATGACGAAGAAAGTGGTTTTTATGTTGTTTCTGTACCTCGCAGCAATACTGCACATCAAAATAGGCTTTCACATGTTTATTATAAAAGGAGAAATGCCACAGTAGAGGCTATGGAGGATTATGAAATTAGAGACGTAATGAATCGGAGCAAAACTCCAATAATTGATATTGATTTCACTTTGTTAGTCACAAAAATAGATGTAACTCAAAATAAAACTCCTTTTGGTCTCTTTACAGCAAACAAAATAGAAGAAAGGAGTACGAGATATGAATACACCTTAAAATTTCGGGCTGTAAATAATGGGCAAATTCTTGCAAAGTATGTAAATTTCTATATTTATATTCCCCAGCAAATAGTAGAACAGTCTAAAGAATATGACTTAGAGGATGGTTATTCTGTGATATATGAGGACAATACAATTAGGGATGTTGTCGGTTTCGAATTAGGAAGACCCCTATATGGTCCAGCTCGTTATGACCCAATACTTCCAGGTATGTGCGACAGAAAACATTCTTTAAAATTGTGTATTGATAAAATTAAAGAAATTGTTAATTTGCCGTGTATCAAATATGAAATTCATGCAGATAATGCACCTACAAGATTGAAAGAAATAAAATGGGAGAAAGTTACGATTGAACAGCAAAGTAAGGAAGAGTACATAGACAATGTGCCTCACTTCGCGCCAAATATCTAATGACACAGTCCACAATTTTATGTAAATGGAAACGGAGTCCTATTGTATGTATTCCTTGGACCTGTAAAATAAACCGTGTCAGTAATATTTCTGATATGTTCACAACGTAAAATATGCATACAGATTCTTGTGTAATAACGTTCTAAGATAGAATTTATGGCGAAAAAATTTAACAACCAACATAAAGGAGATTATTTTGAGAATTTGGTTTTCAAGAAATTAAAAGAGCTTATTAAAAATCAAGATATACCTGGCGTATCACGGTATAACGAGATTTTTTTACACAAGCAATATGCCAGTAAAACTGCACCTGACGTTATGTTGAATCCAGATATAACTATAGAAGTATATTCTAACTCAAACAAGGAAACATGGAGTAACCTTCTTGTTGTTGAATGTAAAAATCACGGAAGAAAGATTGATAACTCTATATATCGTGAGTTTGTGGGGAATCTTTCTGATTATCCGCGTTCAGGAGTTCGTGGTATAATGGTTTCGTCTGCAGGTTTTACTCAACAAGTGATTACATTAGCTCAAAGTGATAATATTGCACTAGTTGTATTGTCTGAACAGAGTGATTGGGAAACGATTATTTGGAGAAAAATAAATAGTTTTGAACAGCATCAATTTGGACATAAAGTTTTAACTGGTGAAGCATCAACTAGCTATCCAATAGTATATTCTGGAAATTCGTTTGTTACAGTTTCGGATTTATTACAAGAATGCGGCATTCCGATGTCAAAGGCATTACATATACCATTTATGGAAGATAATGTGATTTGTAAAAAAGTGGAAGATATTCTGCAAAATACCAAATACTTAATAAAGGAGAATTTTATAGATTGTTGTTTCTCTCTAATCGCTCCCAATTACAAATTTGATTTTGTTGAAATGCAAGAAGATTGTTTAGGCAAATGCGATTTCAAAGAACATGTAATTACTATTAATTCATCATTGAGCAAACATCGTCAAAATTTTACCATTGCTCATGAATTAGGACATATAGCTTTACATTCGTCTATCGTAGAAAACTTATTTTCAATTGAAGACAGAGAAAGTGACAAGAATACGATTATTAGTAAATCAATCTATGGTAGAATGGAGTATCAGGCTAACACCTTTGCATCGTACCTTCTTATGCCTAATATTCCATTCATGGCAGAAGTAAATAAGCTTTTCAAAGAAAATTGGATTACAACAGGTAGACTTTATCACGATTATCAACCATGCAATATACGAGATTGTAACGTAGTAGTTGGAGCATTATCGTCCAAGTTTAATGTGTCTCAAGAAGCGGTTATTGTTCGTTTGAAACGCGCCAATCTCTACATAGAAGGAGAACGTTGTAATCCTTTACATGAACATATGAGACGTAATTCTTGGTGGTAAAAAGGAGACTGACCAAACTGTTTCCTATTGTTATTACGTTGCAAATGATACTTTATGTGGCACAATATACCACTAATCCCACCCCCACCGTATAAACGAGCAAGAATATCACCAAGACTTTCATCCAGAAATCCGAATACCAAACGCCTTCATTCCGTCTGAGCATTTTGCGCATATTGGATTCATGTTCGGTAATAAGTTTCGTTTGTTCGGCACGGTGATTTGCCAACACTGAAGTCCAACTATTTATAGAATGGTCTATGAGTTGCCTAAGTTCGGTAAGCTGCTCGGGAGTGATGGTTGCCTTGAATTCCGTGTCTCGTTCTGCTTTCACAATGGCATTGCAGATGCCATTGACTATATTATCACAACTGCCAACTGCCGCTTTGAGCGCACCCTCAATGTGACATTCGGCAGCAATGGCCTTCTCCAAATCCGCATTGAACTTTATCAGCGTTTCTTTTGCCTCTATTATCTCAACGAGAAGTTTATCTACTTCTGATTTTTCAGCCTCAATTTGCTGGTTGATTTCAACCTTCTCCAGCATGTCATTGACATTTATAGGCGATGTGCCCCTTGATTTTCCTATACCCATGTTCTTGTATTTATAAAAAGTGAATTATCTGTGCAGCCCTCTCCTGCGTTTGCACATGCTGTTTGCCATTCTTGCACATCGGCGTGCCCATTCCAGTTCATCTTCGTCCTTGTCTCGTCCCCAGCCACCGGTGTCAGAACCGCCACCTCCACTTGAAGTCGCCATACTTGTAGCAGCATCCAAATATCCTGCAAAGAGCAAAAGAGCCGTGTGCTGTATCTCCTCAATCTTTGCCAACGGATGGGCTTCCTTCAAAGAACAATCCTTCCGGATAACATTGTCTGCGGCTTCGGGTATCTCCACATGGTAACTATGATATTCATCTGTCACTATATCGTAATGCTTCATTACATGCTGTGAAGCTGTTGGTGATTGTAAAACAGAAGTCATGTCAGCAGGCCGTGTTTGTCGAGACACGTTTTTTACTGGCTCGAACATCCTTTCCTGCGGATGCAGTTTTGCCCACGTATTTTCTATTTTTGATGGAGTAAGGTTTCGTCCGACACCCAACACGGATGACTTATAAAGGGAGTTACCCCGTTTGATGGAATAGCCATAAACTTTGCCATCACCATTTTCTTGTATGTGCACTTTGTAACCTCGTTTTGTCATTTCCATTTTGTATTGTCGCCAACTGAATTTGTCCATTGTACGAAGTATCTCCATACAACAGTTTGAGATTTCCTGTCTGTGCCGTATGCCGATTTCTTTGGACTGTACCCATCCTCGTTTTTCGTTGATGATATTCGCAGCCATGACTGCCCTCTCACCAATCTTATGGCTATCATTTATTTTTCCATTCATATCCACACGGTTGGCATCAATATGCAGGTGGAGAATACCACTTTTGGCATCGCGGTGTAAGGCGACTATATATTGCGAACCTTTAAGGTTTGTCTGCATTGAGGATGCCCGTTTGGTCTTACTGGAAAGGTCAATAGAGTCAAACACACGGATGAACTCGTCTGCCAAACGTGTCCAGTCATCCATAGACCAATCACGACTTTCCTCTTTGGCTGGGGACAATTCAATTCTTATTACATTCCTTCTAAGCGGTCTGCCCTTGTTTATGTTCTCGGCAAACTTTTTCTGCACAAGCATCATTCGCCCATACATCGCCTCTGGCGAAATGCCATCGGGCAACAGGTTGGCTTTGACTATATCCGCTCTATCTTTATTGACAGAATATCTTATGGCATTTGCGCCATGCGATATGGTACTGGCTTTTGCTATCATAATAGGTGGGGAGTTTTATTCAGTAAGGTAATTTTCTATCTGGCTCCAACGATTGATAAGCTGAGTAGCGGCCCTCATCCATTGTTCCACAAACCGGGTATCGCTAAAATACATTGCCCGTCTATCTGCTTGGATGGATTTCACGGCAGCCGCAATACGGATAAGGTCACCCCTCGCATCTGTCAGATTGCACAGGGCTTCCACTTCACGCTCAGACAGCCGTTGCCGTGGGTGCTGCCCTAAGGCGGTACGACGCACGTAGTCGCTCATGGACAAACCGCAGGTCTTTGCAAGTTTTTTCGCTTGGGTATATTCCTGTTCCGTCACTCTGGCTTCAAGTCGCAGGGTGCGCCTTGTAACTGTCTTGGCGTTTTCTTCATTGACATTCTTGTCGGTATTCTTTTTCTTCATGTTCTGTTGCGTTATGGGTAAAACATCAATCTAAAAAGGGACAGCACGGTGGGAGCTTGCGACTGCCGGAATACGCCTATGTGGTACGAATAAGCGAAGCGAATTTGTGCGACATAGGAACTTCTTGCAATACTGTATACAACAACTTCGAGCACACCGTCTTTCTGATAATGATTATGTCGGATTATTCTCTGAAATATTTCTGTTGGATTCTTCCTCTGCCGAGGGCTGTGGAGAAACCGAAACAGAAGGGAAAGAAGAAGATGGGGAGAGTAGTTCGCCATCGTTTGATATAACTGGCAATTTGCCTACAAAAGAAAAACCTGAATCAGAAACGCAATCCTCATTCATAACTTCTATTTGCCTACAATCATTTAAGTTGGGTAAGTTTTTCTCCGTATGGTTATCTAAATCCTCATGTGGAGTTATTTGTAAAACGGGTATCGTATCATCAGATAATGGATAAACATTCTCTTCTTTTTCTTGTCGGTCTTTCAAACGTACATAAAAAGGATTATCTATGCGGTTGCCATTTTCCATCCATGCCGATATACATTTTAGCGTATGAACGCTTGTTCGGTTGCCCTGCATGGATGCGACAATTCCTAACTGGTTCATCTTATCAAGCACACGGGATATGGTCTTCTTGTCATAGCCCAACTTGCTGGACAAATCCACTTCCGAGAGGATGGCTTGCCCCACTTGCAAAGTCGTGGAGAAACCTTTTATAGAATACTCGGTTTCTTTCAATACTGCCGCCTCAATCAGTCGATGCAGGATTTTCATGCGGTCAATACCATATTTGCTCCCTGCCAGATACGCAAGCTGCTCTGACGAAAGTACTATACAATAATTCAAATTCGTTTTCATCGTCTGTCTATTTTGAAGATAGTTTATAAATGGTGCAGCCAAAAGAGAAGATTATCGGTGCATACTGCATCCTCTTTTTGGCATATAATACTCTCTGTCGTATGCGATATGGTCAAGTACGTTTTGCAGCCTGTCCAGTTGTTGGCTGTCCAATACACGGATGGCGGCAATGGTAATGTTCTGTGACGCAATACGCCGATGTTCACAATTCCGTTCTGACATAGTACCGTCACCATCGGCATGAACATTCCGCAGGTAATCATTCACCGCTTCGGTCTGCTCTTTGATTGGATATTCCGCAGGGTAACGGTCTTGAATATACTCCACCATGTGGCTGGCCGCATTTGCAAGTAATGGGTCACGCTTCTGTAATTGTTTGATAAGTTCTTCCTTTCTCATGCTTTCAATTATTTTGTCCCATGTCCCAAGCATATTCCGTAACTTTCTCTTTTCTCTGCTTTTTGTTTTTATTCTTTTTTTCAAAGGTAAGAGGGACAAAGGGACATGATGTTTTTCTTTTCCCTTATTTTGAATATTAGAATGGTAAATTCTGTTCAGTTGGCAATGCCATATTGGTGTCCTCACTTGGTGCGTCCACCCTCACCCACGGATGTTTCGTCCGTCCTGTCTTGTCACAATAAGCGGGATGCAAGCCCTTTACTTTCTCTTGATCACTACGTTTCCAATTAGGAATCATAGACATCAGGCGATTGATGTATTGCGAAGTGTATTTGGATGGATTTCGTCTGACCAAATCATTGGGCATTTCCTCGATAATCTGTCGGGCACAAACCATGTCAAGCGAAGTCATGGTTGAGTTCGGTTCCGAGTATGCTCCCTTCTGATAAGCCAACCGAGTAGGAATAGTCCAACTTGCATACTGCATAGGAACCTCACGTTCCAGATACATTTCCAAATCTTCCATAATAGGGTCAACAAGAATACTGGAGTGTTGTACCTGTACTTCATTGGCTTGAATCTCCATGTCTGGTGACAAGTAGAGCTTCATTCTTTGCAGATAATAGGTGTATGCTTCTGCCCAAAGTTGAGGAACGGAACGCTGCAATCTACCCAACCAGGCTGATACATGACCGTTGCCTTTGACGGGGATTATCCACCAGCGACGATTTCCATTGTCCCCTTGCAAGAAATTTGTCTCATTGGTAGTAGCCGCAAAAACATTGTGACGCATAAACTCCACCACTTTATGTCCGTATGCAGGGCGCATATAGTCGCTACATCGACTCAGAAAAGCCTTGGCAGCCTCTGCGTCATTCGCCCTTTTCAAGCCATTCAATTCACTGATTTCGATAATCCAGCCATTAGTGATGGTTTCCACTTTCTCCTTATCACCACTGGCGAAGGAAAATGAATCGTTGAACCATTTTCCACTGATGGCCTTAAAAAAGGTACTTTTCCCGATACCCTGTGGACCCGGCAAAGTCAGTACGTTATCGAACTTGCAACCGGGACAGAAAACTCGGGCAACAGCCGCTACAAACCAAAGTTTTGTCTGTTCTCTGACAAGTGGATTGTCCTCAGCTCCCAAATAATCAATGAGTGTTGTGGCTATGCGAGGTTGTCCGTCCCATGTCTCTTGGGTGATGAAATCCTGTACAGGGTTGAAACTTCGTTCCGAAGAGGTCGTTTTAAGCATTTCAAACACCTTATTTTGTGTCAGACGTATTCTATATGTCCTTTCCAAGTAGTCCTGTATCTTTCCTGACGACTCCTCATCAATTTTATTGCCGTTGACATTAAGGAACAATGGACAGAAACACACATCGTCTTGACAAAAGGTATCGTATCTTATCTGACTGAGATTCTCATCCTGTGTGAAGATAAGTCGAAGGTTACTGACGGAACGAACCGGATTTCCATAACTGTCAATCATCAGTTGCTGTTTCCAATTTTCATCCATACTGCTACTCTTTAATACGGATTTCACCAGACTCCTTTGCCAAAGACAACGCAAGGTCTGCATCCACTACAATTTTTCGTCCTATCTGCGTAATAGCCTTGTCTATGATACCGCTCTTTTTAATGCGGTTTGCCGTGGGTACACTGCATCCGAACACTCGGGCAATGCCTTCTATACCATAGTAGTTACCTTTGGATGCCGTTTGGGGAGTGCCCACTTCTGTACTCTCCACACTCTTGGTGATAAGAAAACATAGTTCCTCTCCGGTCATCATAGCGATGGGCTTTTGGAGTAATTGGTTAAGATTGAATTTTTCTTCCATACCTTTACTTATTTGGTTATTAAACAATTTAAGCCTCGGTTCAACTCTGTAAAACCGATTTCGCAAGCAAAGGTAGCGCATGAAACTCTGTGTGTTGGTCGGTTTATTTATACCTTAAATTTACCGACCGTATTCCAACAGATGTTTGCAAAAAACGGATAGCTGGATTCCCCAACTACCCGTTCTTTATAAAATACTCCGACCATCGGTCTATGATTCGTTTTGCTTTGGTATAACTGCTTCCTCTCTGAGGTGAGTTCAAAGCCAGTTCCTTGATTTCTCCATATCGTTTTTGTGGAATGTCATGACCATAATGCCGTTGGGAGAATTGTTCAATGGCACGATGGAATGTCATATATCTTATAGAGGGTTTCACAATTCCTGCTTTTGTCAATGCTTTCAACAGATAAGCAAGGCTTATGTCCTCCGTATTCTCTTCAAGAAACAAACGAATGCCCTGCTTGATGCGTTCCTTATCTCCTGTAAGAATATCATCCAATGATTGTATCACCTTTCGATTTCCTCGTCTGCCTTTTACTTTTCGCAAGACAAACATGACTTCTTTCCATATTTCCGGATTACAGGATTCACCCGTATTTTCCCAATCGGTTTTGCTTTCACATCCCATTCCTATGCTCTGTTTTACGAGGGCGGCAGCACATGATTTAATCAGAACTATATCACCATTGTCAACCTCTCCGCTGTTTAACAACTGGTTGAGTAATTTGGCCATACGTGAAAGGCCATGGTCAAATATCACGAAATAGTACATACAATAAGCCAAAGTTTCCTTCTTTTCTATTACACGGTCATACAGGTTAGCCATGAACCCACCAATAAATACAGCATGGGATAGAAAAATGATTTGAAATATATACATTAGGGATTGGTACACCATCTTTCGTTCCAGCTTGCTTAACAGATAACATCCTTTGTTGTTTTTCATAAGCACATCCAACTGCTCTGTTAAATAGGCTCTCGTGTCCTGTGGCAGGCGATTCCAAATTTCAACAGGCGTTTCGGAATGAACCATCAGCAACTCTGATTTGGGAGAAGTAAGCAACTCAACCGTTCCTGTTTTTACATTGACACCTATCCACAGTCGTTTATTGGTGATACATTGGGCAATAATATCCGTGTATTGTCCAGCCCATTGTTGATTGGCAATATCTTGTATGTCTTTACCATCCAAGAAATCAGAAAGCCAGTTATACAGCATCAAGGCTTCAGGAGGAGTACAACTCCGCATCATTTGGTACATATCCATCAAAACAGACAAGTTTCCTTTGCTCACGGCATCCATGCACTTACAGAAATCGGCATACGAATCTTCGTTGGCTGATTTCCAAGCACGAATCGCCATATCTGCGCAATCCTTTCTTTGGGCATAATCTTTTATTCTCTCTATGAAGTTTATCATTGCATTATTACATTAAGGTTATTTGAACAGTTTGACCAATTCTTCTGTTGACATGCTTGCCAGTTTTGCCAACAGGACATCCCTTTCTGAAGAATTATCCAAGTTTAGCAGCTTAGAATTGTTCTGCATCTGTATATCGAGAGGGTAATGCTCAATGTATATTTGGGTGATTGCATGGTCAGAAGTTGAATGTCCCATGCTCTCTGAAATGTAGTCCATATCTACTCCGGCATTATGCAGGTTGGTGGCAAACGAATGACGGCACCATGTACCTGATAGGCAAATGGATTTGTCCCAGTGTAACGCCTCATGACAAATCTTGATGACACGGTCTTTCACGTTTGAGTTCTCTTGCATGGTGTATTTGCGGCGTAACTCTTCCGTTTCCGCTCCCTTTAATATATCGGGGAACACCAAACCGTCTCGAGTCGGAGGTGCAGCTATCTCATCCAAGATATATTGTAAGGGAGGAATGATAGGGACTATCACCTCTGAGCCATCAGCACTCCGTCGGGATGTTTTCTTTCGATTGAAGCGGAAAGCCTTGCCATCTGTCTGATAATAATAGCTATTATAGGTCAAACGACCTGCATCAGCCATATTGAAGCCGTTGCAAAGGTATTGGACTAGAAACAATCCCAATGAATAATGAGCACGCTGCACATAGTCTTCTGTCCAGTGTTTAGGATATTTCTTTGAAACAAAAAGGTTGTAGAGTTCTGTCATCTGATTCACGTTCAGAAAGTTCTGCTTGCGTTTCGCACTCTTGGGAATACTCACAAGCCCTTTCTCTTTCTTGTTGGAAAAGGGATAGGGAACATCTTTGAGGTAGCCCTCATGCACACACCTGTTCCATACGGCACGACAACAGCGCAAGTAGATACCGGCCGTGGTATCACTGATTTTTCCGACAATCGCACCATTTTCGTCTTTAACTCCATTGTGCATACCATCCTTCCATTTCTGAAGTTCTGCCGCACAGATGCAAAAGCCCTTGATTGTATTTTCTCCAAGAATCTTTCTGAATGATTTGAGCGCACACTCATAACTTTCTGCGGTGGTGAAACGTACTCCTCCATCTTCTGTACGCAATTCGTGAATGACTTGCTCCCATATACTAATAAAGGATTG
>CAJJOL010000027.1:0-42284 GCA_905193385.1 uncultured Prevotella sp.
CTCCTATGATGAACTTTCAGAGGAAGAAAAGCGAGGACGCAAGCATAAGAACAAGGTGGTGCTTGAAGCGGAACGTCAGGCGAAAGTCGCTCTTGACAAAGTGGAGAAATATGCAGTGCTTGCCACAATCGACAAGAAGGAGCTGACCATTCCTTTACTCAACATCAAGGCTCCAGTTCAAGAAGCGATGAATGCCGTAAAGAAAGAACTTGCCATCCCAATTCCTACTATTATCGGGCAAAAGGCGTGGCGTGAGGAGCGGACAACAAACATCAATGATGCTATCAAAGCTCTTGTAGCAGCCGTTAATGCAGAACGTGACAAGCAGAATGAAGGTGTACGCAAGTCTGTCAACATGACATACACTTACTATATGCAGAATCTCAACAAGCAGATAGAGGAGAACAAGTCGCTTCGTGCCGAGAATGATGCGCTAAAGACTGAAAACAACAAAGTCAAACAACGCATATCCCAACTTGACGAGAAGGCTGTGGAGCGAGTGACTACTCAACTTGTCTATGCGAAGGAAGAACTCGCCAGTGCCAAAAGTTATAATACTACACTTATGGAAATGTACAATGATTTGAAGGCTCGTTGGAATGCCATTTGGCAGGAGCCAGAAATGACAGACGCATGGAGACGCCTGGAAGTACGCAAGGAAAGAGAAGCAAAAGAAAAGGCTCGGCAAGAAGCCGAAGCCAAACGTGAAAGCATGGCTCGTCAAAATAGATACATAGGAGTGCTTGACAAGTTCATCCATGAGGGACATGAAGCTTTATCATCCTTTGCAAAAACAGACAGAGTCAACTTCAACGAGAAAGAATCGGCTTCCATATACTATGGCATTATGGCATCTGCTGTAAAGCATAATATTGGATTGGACTCTAAAGCCAGTATAGAATCGGCAGCAAAAAGGTTCTTATCTGATATGTCTTGGCATGGTTTTACAGACTTCAAGCAGGAATGTGTCACTAATTGGACAAAACTCTTCGCCACGAATGAAGTTCAATTCACAAACAACGCCATTGACAACTTCCTTACTTTTGTTGACCACATGTCATGCAGTGCAGACACATACGTTTCACTTGGTGGCTCTAATGGTTGTGCCGACCAACTTACAAATTGGGACGGAACACAAAAGGCAGGATTGGGAACTGTTACACGGATAAAACATAGAGTGCTGCGATGATTGTTAATAATAAGGAAAAAGAAGTCCTCATTTTAACTTCAACCGTTTTAGATGGTCTTTATATTGTGACCACGTCATTAAAATGTAAAATAGATAACAATAAAATCATGAGAAAATTATTTATAAGTCTGATGCTGACTTTGACAGCATTCATAGCAAATGCCCAGCCTTCTGCCATCGCCCCACGCGACTATCAGCAGATGCTGAAGAAGGGGATAGATGTAGATTGGTGGGGAAGAAGTGAGAAAAACAAATATGGTGCCTATTCGGAAACGGCTGTAAAGAGATTTGCACAGCAAGGAATCAAGCATGTAAGATTCCGCCTGCATCATTATCGTTTCACAGACGATGATTTCAAGAGACTGTTTTCGCAGATAAATACCTGCATGCAGAATGACCTGATTCCGATTATAGCCTTCTCAGCCAAACCTTATAAGGAGAATCCGAATGCAGAGGAGCATAAGAATGTTGTAGAGTGGTGGAAGATGATGGCAGAAAGATGTAAGGAACTCTCACCAAAGGTTTCGTTTGATTTGATTGTAGAGCCTTCGGACAAAGTGAAAAAGGATGTGGCAGAACTCAACTCCCTTTATGAGGATTGTGTGACGGCTATTCGCAAGACCAATCCTAAGCGAATCATCTTTATTGCACCTTCGAAACTGTCTCATCCCGAAGGTCTTCAATACTTGAAGATTCCTTCGCAGGGCAATGGCTATCTGATGGCTGAATGGCATTTCTATGCTGCAGGTCCCAGCAAGACAAACGACAAAAAACGCTGGACTACAGGCACGGCAGAGGAAAAGCACCAGATAAAGAAAAGTATCAAGGTTGCAGTTGACTGGCAAAAGAAAACTGGTATTTACACCTGGGTTGGAGCTTGGATGCCTGGAGATTATAACAAAGGCGATAATTATAGTGTAAAGGAACAGATAGAATTCGCTTCATTCATGACCCAGCAGCTTGATAAGTATGGGATCCCCTTTGCCATTAATGCTGATGATCGATTTTACGATTATCAGGCAGAAAACTGGATTCCCAAATATAAAGATTTGTTGAATAGGATATTCATGTAATATTTGCCATTTTTGCATCGGTGTATTCATAATTGAATGACAGCGTGCAAAAATGGCAAATTTTCGCAATTTAAGTGCAAAGATACAAATAATAATCAGAATGTAATAAGATGGATGTTTTTGTGTGGCAAATCTACAGTTCTACAATCTCTCCGTCCTCGGGAATATGGATGCGGTCTGCCTTACCGCACTTCATTACTTCTTCTCTCAGGGCAACACGGGTAACCTGATTGTGGTTGACACCTTCAAGATGGGTTGCCACGAAGGTTGCCGCTGGCGCATAGTCCATTGCCTTTAATACATCAGGAATGTGCATGATGACATGTCCGCCCAGATGGAATTTGTTTCCGCCGGCGTTCACGATGATGACCTGCGGACTCCAGCGGTCTATATTTCTACGTACGCCGCAGTACCAGATAGTGTCACCAGCCAAGTAGCATACTGGTTCTGTCTCATGACGAAGCACATAGCCGCAGGTGTGACCTGCTGCGGGAAGCATCCACCAGTGGCCGTGTTGGCTTTCTGTCTTCGACAGACGGATGTCGTCGAAACGTGAGTCTTCGCCAATGATTTCCACATGGGTAAAGCCATGACTAAGGACTGTATTCCGGTCTTGCTCGTCTTGCACAAAGATGTGAACCGACTTGCTCAGCAGCTTATAGGCAGCATCGTCTATGTGGTCAAGGTGCAGATGGGTAAGCAATACGCAGTCTATGTTGTGGACAATATCTTCCGCCTTCATCGGCAGGTCGTGGAGCGGGTTGCGCAGCTTCTGATGGTGAGAGAACGGGAATGGAGCAAACGATCCTTTACCGCCGAGCATGGGATCAACGAGGAATCGCTTTCCTGCATACTCGATAATGATGGTGGCATTTCTAATCTGTTGAATCTTCATAATCTTAATGGTTTTGAGGTTTTAAATAATGGTGCAAAGGTAGTCTTTAACGTTAAATTTAACTATACCATTATATCCGCCATTTATGTCATTTTGATAAATCAACGGAAATATGTAACTTTGCCCCAAAATAACAGATTATGGCAAAGCAACGACAGCGATTGATAGAAGTGCCGTTTAGCAAGACGGAGTGTGGTGTGGATTTCTTCATCAACACGGCGCACGGCAGAGAGCGTCCCGGTGTGCTTACGGAGTATGAAGCGTTCAAGACCGACTTTTTCGAAATCTTTTTCATCAGGAAAGCAAATGGCTACGTGCTGATAGACTACAGAAAGATAAAACTGAAAGATGGTATGGTGCTCTTCGTGAAGCCCCACCAGCAGCAGGAGTGGCACATCGATGAGAAGGCTCTCGACTATGATTTCCTAATATTCCGCGAGGATTTTATGAGAACGTTCATTGCCGACAAGTTCTTTGTCTATCGTCTGCAATACTGTCAGCAGACCAAAACGCCGCCATTTTTGATATGTTCTGAGGCAGAGTGCAAAGAATATCAGTGGTTGCTTCAGAAAATAGGGGCAGAACTTCGGCAGCCTGAAGCCGACAGCTACCACATAATCGTAAGTGTGCTTTGTTATCTGCTGGCAACGATGAATCGCCATTACGCTCGTGAGTATCAACTTCCTTTTGCGGCTCCCAAAAATAATTACGCCTTTCAGTTTATAGAACTGATGGAAACTCACATTCGGAAGTTGCAGCGTGTGCAAGACTACGCCTCGCTGCTCAAGATTAGTCGAATCACCCTAAACCATAGTGTGATGGCGCAGTATGGAATATCTGCTATGAATTTGCTGAAACAGCGACTATTGGCAGAAATAAAAAACGAACTTTTGTTCACCAACAAGTCAATAAGCGAGATAGCCTATGCTTTCAATTTCCCTGAACCATCCCACCTAATGCGCTTCTTCAAGCAGCAGACGGGCATGACATGCGGAAATTTTCAAGAGGACTATAGGAATGGTGTATATGAATGAGGATGGCGCACAAAATGACAACTCTGTGCAGTTCAAGAATATAATCATCGCTCATAAGCAGTAAACCATATTTAGTGGCAGACAGGTTTATCAAAATGATAGAGAATATATTGTTAATGGTATAATGTGTCTTTGTTTTATGCACTACCTTTGCACTCGTAATCAAAACAAATAGCATGATGAAAGAAATTAAAATTGTAGAAAAATGACAGAAACACTCATTCAAACGAAAGAGGTTCGTGGCATCATGACCAAGTCAAACCTCCCAGTAGGAGGCTATTCGGTGAATCCATACGTGGGTTGCACCCATGGCTGTAGGTATTGTTACGCCTCATTCATGAAGCGCTTCACAGGACATAAGGAAGAATGGGGCACTTTCTTGGACGTGAAGCATTGGCCTGCTATCGTGAATCCGAAGAAATATGCCGGACAACGGGTGGTTATTGGATCTGTGACCGATGGATATAATCCTGAAGAAGCAAAGTACCGCAGGACACGTAAACTGCTTGAGGAACTCAAAGACAGCGATGCGGAGATACTCATTTGTACAAAGAGCGACCTCGTGCTGCGCGACCTTGACCTGCTCCGCCAAGTGAAGAAAGTCACCGTATCGTGGTCGGTCAACACGCTTGATGAGCCATTCCGTGCCGACATGGACAAGGCCGTGAGCATAGAGCGACGCCTCGCAGCCATGCGAAAGTGCTACGAGGCGGGCATCCGAACCATCTGCTTTGTGTCGCCCATCTTCCCTGGAATCACCGATTTCAAGGCTATTTTTCATGAAGTGAAAGACATTTGCGACCTCTTTTGGCTTGAGAACCTCAATCTACGGGGTGGTTTTAAGGCCAACATTATGGATTATATCAAATCACACTATCCCCATTTGCTCCCACTTTATGAAGAAATCTATTCGCAAAATGACCGAACATATTGGAAGCAATTGGAGCAAGAGGCCGCAAAAATGGCGCAGGAGGTTCAATGCAAGTATGTGGATAATGAATTGCCTTACGAGCGAAGTCCCAAAGGACATCCCACGATAGTGAATTATCTTTATCACGAAGAAATCAGAGGGTCAGAAAATACGGGTAAAAGAAATGTGCACCTTTAAAAAAAATAAAATATAAGATAGTTTTTACTTCGGTAGTTTTGAAGGGTCTTTATATTGTGACTGCGTCAGTAAAATATAAACCTCACTTTCGCAGAGATTTCACAGCAAATGAATTTCTACAATCCTGCCCACTTTACCCGTTTCGTCAAGAACCAGACAGGTGATTCTCCTACTGAGCTAAGGCTAAAACAGAAACAGGAGAATAAATGAAATTGCATGTAGAAGCATAGGTATTACATTTACTCGTTTATTGTCACAAGTAGACTCAACTATAATATGCTTTCTTGACATTTAGAGTAATATGGTGTGATCGAAAGTTAAATACGTTAAATTTTAGCCATTTCGTATCTATATAGAATCCACACAGTCACTTTTCTACCGTTTAGAGCGTATAATACTGATAATCAACTAATAATAGATACGATTACTGTCACATCCTCGAATTTCAATTCCATAAAGGTACGATTAGAACTGCTGTTAGCCTTATACGGTTACTGTCACCGTGATTTCAATTCCATAAAGGTACGATTAGAACAAGAGCGGGTCACGTGCGAGTGCCTTGTCATAGAAATTTCAATTCCATAAAGGTACGATTAGAACCTAAATTTGCGGTTGTTTATCTCCACCTCGTTGCGCTATTTCAATTCCATAAAGGTACGATTAGAACGCTACTGACCCCGAACTTGAACTTCTGAAGGCTCGCAATTTCAATTCCATAAAGGTACGATTAGAACCCATTAAATCTAAGATATAAATGTCCATATATAAAGTGGGTTTGCGAGTGTAAAGATACAAAAATACTTCAGAAAAAATGTCGATGTCTAATGATATTTTTTCTGCGGTCATACGACAACCTGCCTATTTATGGAGGTCTCAATAAGTCAAAGAGCACTTTTGTGGGTTTTGCCTAATCAAAATCCTGCAATTAGAACCACATCGACAACTCTTTATAAGAAATTATCGGTAGACATTCTTTCTTTTCCAAGAATCTGTTTGTTCATATTATACCCCATTTTATTGGTGAAAACAATGACACTATCCTCGGATTCATCAATGATAGCTTTCATCTTTATCTGCAATTCCCGAAGTTTAGCTTCAGATAATTCTCCCTCCAAAACGGAGTTCTGAATCCAACACAAATACTGGCGGCAAAGCTTCAACATTTTGCCTACTCGCTTCTCACCGACATCATAAACTATAATCACATACATATCACCAATACATTTTAAAAGGTTTATATTCTTCTATTCCCAAAATATCTTTCAGTAGCTTATAGCATTCCAACTTTATAAGATGCTTATAGCTTACATTGCGTCCCAAAGAACGATGACGGAAAGTCTCGTCATAGCGCTCTTCCATTGCCTTTACAAAAATCTTCTTTCCCTTTTCGTTCAAAAGACATTTGTTGAGCTTCTTGTCAAAATGACTGGTGCTTAAAGCATGCTTGTTTAGCACCTTGAAAATAACTCTGTCTACGATAATAGGCTTGAATATCTCAGAAATGTCAAGGCATAAAGAATAGCGTCGTTCACCAGGAGTGTGGAGAAAACTAATCGTAGGATTGAGTTGAGTCTGATGAACTGCTCTAAGTGTTTCTGTATAACACATCATATTGCCGAAAGAAATTAGGGCGTTCACTTCGTTTTCTGGTGGTTGCTTGGTTCTTGCTCCCATGTTGAAATCATCGAGAATGATATCGAATGCAGCATAATATGCCTGTCTGATATTTCCTTCTATTCCCATAATTTCATCCACGGCCTTGGCATCTGCTAAAGTACCACTCAATCTCTTAATAGTATCGATAACGCCTTGTAAGTCTTTCCCTCTACGATTATAGTAGTTGAGATTCATAACCATATTCCATGCTGCTCCCTGAATGAACTTTCGTGCCAATTCAACTCTTTTCTTCTTGTTTTGGTATGCAGATGTTTGTGCCAACAATGCCTTGCCTGAAAGAAGACTTTCGCGAGGCATGAAGCTTCCCGTATAGTTCTCGTAATAATCAAAGAAATGTACGGGTATGCCTTTTTGTCCCAAGAAATTGAACAATGCGCTATTGGCTCTAAGACTGCCGAAGGCATACAGTTCTGCAACATCCTCAATAGGAATGTATCGAGGTTGCTGCTTAATCTCCGTATTGTCTTCGTTCACTACCACAGGAGTAAACTTCAAGGTGTTGTCTTTGCGTTCCATAATGCCGGGATTGAACAGATAGAAACTTCTTTTCATTCTTCTTCCTCCAACTCGTTTATATAACAAAAATCAAAGTAGCTACAATTCTTGCAGATGCCTTTCTTAGCAATTGGTGGACATGTCTCTTGAGAGATTATCTTTGTGATG
Organism: uncultured Prevotella sp.; assembly: GCA_905193385.1. GTDB lineage: Bacteria > Bacteroidota > Bacteroidia > Bacteroidales > Bacteroidaceae > Prevotella. The sequence goes on from CAJJOL010000027.1 coordinate 7,640, forward strand.
TCTTCTGCAATAGCCATGATTTCTTCCCTGTCTATATCTGTTAGTATCACTTCTTGCGTCTTACGTAAAAGAGGATATTCCAAGATGCCCTTCACGCCATCAATACCATGCTGTTCGAAAATATACATGTAATATTTCAGTTGCCATTCATGAGCTTTATCCACCTTATTAGATTTCTTTATCTCATGGATGACCTTGTTCTTGGCATCATAGTAATCCACTTTGATACCATCAATCTCCACTTCCTCATACCTTGCAGTCCGCTGAGGATAGCTCGATTCATGCACCAGCTTTCCTTCATACACCAAGTCAGATTCTTGTTCCATGTTGATGCCATTGGCAAACAGCCATAGTTTGCGATGGCAAAGCTGGTAATAGTTGAAATGAGTACCTGTTATGACCATAGAGAAAACCGATAGGAGGCTCCTGGTAAAAACCAAGAGCCTCATTATTTATACTAAATCTGATTCTCGTAATCAAACGCCATCATTCTATCAACCAACTCTTGCTTAGCCTTAGCCAAAGCATCTGCGCTTTCTATCTCTGTCACGACATAACTTGCACATGGAAGAGTTATAAATGTCTTGGCACCAGCATTTTCGTCAACGATAGGCTTAGCCTTTGGTTTAGATTCTCCATCCTCAATAAGCTTGGCACGAATAGCTGCAGCTAAAGTATTAGCATTATCACTAATAGCAATGGCTAAAGTCTCCATCAAGCTGAATGTTCTTGCCTGATTGGATGTGATATGCCAATCAATCAGAGCATCGGCTATAGCTGGAATAATCTGATCACGCTGTTCTTTCGGCATCAATAAGCATTCACCAAAAGAAGTAGTGATTACCTTCCATCCATCTTCTTTCAGCTTCTCTACCATATCTGATGTAATCTCTGGTTCCAACTGATTAGTTGAAACGCAGAACAAACGTCGCAAATCAATAGCTACATCATATACAAAAAGACCAGTTGCTCGATTATTATTATTAGGAATCCATTTGCGATACAAACTTCTATCGCTTCCAGCCAATAGGTTACTAATCTGCTCTTCTGTCAAACGATTTCCATTTGCATCACGCACAACAACTTTATGTACGTTAGGCTTGTCAGAACGATCAAAAGAAATATTCTCCTTAGGAAATGCAGCCAAAAGCGGATGCAAAGGTGTCATCGCAGAAATACTTAAAGGACTTCTGCGCTTTACCGTTTTTTCCTTACCATCTTTAACAGCTCTCATCCAACCACCTAAAAGCTGGTCGATATAATGTGGATCGCAAGACGAAAGGACCTCACCTTCTTTAAGTGCACCTTTCTTATCTACATCCCAAAAGAACTCGGTAGGAGAAGGTTGAACACCTAAAATATCGTTAAGTTGCTCCATGACAGAACGCTTAACCTGCTGACCACTGGAGTATGGAACTCGTACGTTGAACTGCGGGTCAAAATAAGACTTCTGACCATCTTCTACACAGAATACCGTGAACGCAGCATGCTTGAGACCTCGCAAATAAATAAAAGAATTCTCTTTCATAATCTTGTATTTTTAATTGTTATTATAATGTCTTATACTGGAAACGCAAAAGTGTTAAGAAGTATGGTACATTGTCTGTTGGCATACCATGAATATCCTTCACGATTCCTTTAAACTCATCTATCTTACCAATGAATGAAACAACCTCTGCAGCAGCTGCTATGAACTGTTTCTTATTAGTTGCATTGAGCACTGTTTCAACCAAATTTTTACGTTTGGTACTGATAGACTTATCCTTATCACTAGAGGCTTCGTTCAACAACTCAGCCATCTCTTGGGATTTCTCCCATAATTCATCATTATTCAACATAGCTAATATCCAAATTTTATATACGTTAAAATTAATTTGTTCGTCTTCATTTTTAGGAGTTTTCGGCTGTTTCGGCACATTATCTCCTTTTGTATATACATAATCTCTAAGCCCTTTAGGCTCCATAGCTTTTATACCTATAGCCCCATAAGTACAAGCCGTTTTGAATCCAATTGCAGTTCCCCATAAAGACTCTACATTTCTACCATCGCTCATCCCAAATATCTTTTCATAAAGATGAACAGGTCGGCGTATTTGAGTCAAATCAAAAGGGATAAATCCAATGGTCTTATTTGTCTTCCCTATGCTATAGATGTAGCCCAAAATTTGAGCATTTCTGTACTTTTTAGAAACAGCAATGAGAATCTTCGTCCATGTTTGGGTATCAATATTAATTATTCCATCCTTATTCGTATTGTAAGGACTATATCCCGCCAAAGGCATATCTGCATCATATTCTCTTGGATCATAATAATGGGACAGCCATTGACCATTCCAAGTATTAATTTGATTTCCTTTTAACATAGATGTCTCATTAAGACACTTACGATAGAGCTTCCAACCTTCAAAAATATCTAGAAGAATCTCTTTTTTGCTAAAAAGAATCGAAAAACCTCCTTGTACACCAACTCCAAGAGCATCTCCAATCCAGGAAGCATAGCTCTCTTCTTGAGAATTAGGCAACTTCAAATCTGTCACTTGACCAGATGTCGGGGCAGCAATATCTAATGAAGCATATCCACGTGCAATACTCATGTCAGCTTCGCTCTTATCAGTTTTCTTAATCATTCTCTCGAAGCGACATTTCCTCTGCTCAGGAGTTTCGTATGGTTTTTTCCCCTTTATCATATCATCCCAACTTAACTTTGGGTTTTCTAAAGGCGAATTGCCTGCAGTCATCATATACTTGTTTTGATCAAAAAACAAGGGATAGAACTGCTCCAAAAAGAAAGTTCGGGCATCATAGCTGGTGCCATATTTTTCATTGTAAGCATCCAGGAATATCTTTCCAATATTTGATGTTATCATATTTTATAGTATTTCAAACGATTGATAATATTCTATTTTACACAAATCGGGTAACAATCCCTTTTCTTCATCATATCCTATGTTCGGAATGACAAAAGGATGCGACCCCTTATTGAGCTGATCAAGATTTCTATGTGCAATGGAATGATAGCTTACAGGTATTTCCATTTCAATTCTTTCCAATCCATTGGCACATAAGTATCTGTCTTTATCTTCTTCTGTAATACAAACAGCAGAATTGATATCAAGCGTTTCCAGTAACGCTGATTTCGGATGATGACAAAGTGCCTTTAACACCCATTTTCCTTCCAAAAACGCCACACCAGTAAAGTCTATATTCTGAAAGTCAATCTTTGGATATACCTTATCTATCATTTCCTGAACATGACATTCCTCCATGATGTCACCACTGTCTGGCAGGACCCTGAAAGTATCTTTCAGAACATCCAGACTATAAGGAAGAGCTTCTTTATCATCTTCAGATGGTGCTATGACATATATCGGCTTGTAGTGTCCAATGGTATCTCTTGTACGCTTGCGATTAATTCGTCCAAAACGCTGTGTAAGAGCATCAATTGGAGCACACTCAGTAATCATTACGTCAAAGCTGATATCAAGACTGACCTCTACTACTTGAGTGGAAACTACGATGCATGGAACGTTTTCTAATTGATTGAAGTCTTCTCGCAACTTTGTTTCCAATTTTGCCCTGTCGCTTCGTTTGTACCTGCTATGCACAAGCATCTTCTTCACATCCGGATATAATTCTTCAATAGACTCATATAGTTTCTGTGCTCTTTTTACTTGATTACATACTATGAGAACTTTAGAATTGCTTTCGATTGCTGAGGCTATCACATCATAAGATTCTTTTTTATCTTCGAGCTTGTAGATTTGATGCCTATTGAATGTTTTGAGCATTTTAGGATCCAACTTAACCTCATAAACAGCATCAGCTCCACCCAATAGTTGAAGTATCTTCTGATACAATACTGTCGGCATTGTTGCTGTACCAACATGTATCCTACAATCCAACGCAACCAGAATCTCTATAATGCGTAGAACTATAGACTGCATAACATCAGAATAGGTGTGTATCTCATCGAGAATCACATCACAACCTTTTAAATCCATAGCCATGGCCTCATATCCTTTGATACCAAAAACAACAGAGGCCATTTGGTGTGGAGTAAGGACCTTCACTGATGCACCAACATGTCGCTGCATGATACTTTCCTCAATCTTGCCATCTTTCACTTTCAGATTAGAGGCTGCATGAAGAAGATGAACTTGAGCATTAGTATCACTCAAATCATTCTTTATTCTATCATACATAGTGTTAATTGATGCTTGAAAAGGCAGTGTATAGAATACTCTTCCGCAACAGCGCCTCAACAAGAAATCAGTTTTTCCTGCTCCAGTTGGAGCAGTTACCAACGTATGCATCTTCTTGCTATTCGAAGAAATCAATGATAAAGGATAGAGTTCACTTTGCCTATTATAAAAAGACAAATCAGGTTTGATGAAGAGTTTATCAAGCGGCATTTCAAAAGTAGTTTCCATAGCAGAAGCCATGTGATCTGCCGCCATCAACAACCCTCTCCATTCAGAACATCCCTTTTTTCTACCATCACAATAGTCTATGACATATTCGTAATTTTCTTTTGCCTCTTCCAAAGAAACCTCATGAGTTTCCAAGCCAAGGCTTTCAAGAATATCAATGGCTATATGACTCCATTCTGGGAATAACTTTGAATGTTCCTCGAAACAATCTGATGTATCATCCAAATCTAAAATACCCAAATCCCGAACATCCTTATACATAGATTTATGATGAGCTACTATCATATCTATCACAGCATCTCTATGTTCCTGACATACCAACGACAGAAAGAACAAGGAAGCTATTTCATGGCGAAAAACAGAGCCAGGCTTCTTCTTGTTTGGGGAAATCAGCGATTGCTGGAACACTGGACTTACCTTTCCGATGTCATGTAATAAAGCTCCTTCTACCGCAATCTGTTCATCAAATCCTAAATGTTTAGCCATTACACGGGCGGTATCAGCAACATTCTTAAGATGCTGATACAAACAAACATGTCCATTCTGCTCGCTTTTAGCTAATATTTCTTGATGAATATTCATATAGTTACATCGTTTAAAGTAAAGATTGACCATTATACTCTATCCAGCCAACCATTGGCTGATTATCGTTAAAACGATTATAGCCAACCAGGAAAGACTGCTCTGAATTTCCAAAGCGCAATTCAAAACCAGGTAATTGATTGAATTGTTCTTCTGCCATCACTCTGATTTCTGATTCCGGCAAGAGTATATCTTCATTTCTGCATACACATACATGTTGCTTTGAAGCTATAACAGCGTCTTCTTCGTTTTCAAAAGCAATACATAAAACCGGATGCAAAAGAACAGAACGCTTCAACACAGAAGGTTTTCTAATGAAAGTTCTATTTTTATACTCCCAACCTCTTGGCTGTATCACTTCCTGTTGAGAATCCAGGGAATCATACTTCAATTTGTGCCTCAATATTTTATGGATACCAGGAACGTTCAAAAGTTCAGGAAACAGTTTTTTCTCTATACCTTCAATTATAGAAGGAGTAAGAAACTGCTGACTGAAGGTTTCTTCATCACGAACAGCGGTCCATGGTTTAATGAAACCGAACTGTCCTTTATATGTTACGACATACATAATCAAATCCTTTAATAATTAGTAAATTGCTCCAAATCCGATACCCGTACAATTGCCAATGCCAACATTCCATGCAAAAAGTTTTGTTTCTGGCTTTGCTTTTATTATTACTGGGCAAAGGTTTGCTTTGTTGCCAATACCACGATAGTGTATTAATTTAAATCTCTTTCTATTATATGAAGTGTCGAACTTTATATCTAAAGTCTCGTCTTCCTCCAATCCCGCTTCTCTCATTTTTGCTGTTAGAGTTTCTTTGAGAAGTGTGCTTGTTTGTTCGTCATCATAGGTGAATTGCTTGATATTCCCATTTTCCATCTTTCTTTTAATAAAAATGGGACTTGCGCAGTAGAAACGTTCTTGGTTTTCCAATGATGGAGTGTCATCAATGGTAATGTTTGTTACTGACATGCCACAAAACATCTGAGGATCATCAAGAATACTCTTTATGACTTTTCTTATAATAACATCATCATAAAAGCTGATAAACATTGTTGCACCTTTAGGGAAATTTAAAGCGTCTGATACTTTTTCCCCTCCATTCAACCATGAAAATGAATACAGTGAAATACTGTCATGAATAGAATTGTTTCCTATCCATTTGTGAATAGTTCCAACCAGTTTTTGCTGATAGCCAAAAGGAACTAAGCTGGTATTCTTTGTTGTAGAAATATGAATTCTCATTGTTTATTATTGTTTTTATTAGTTTTTCTTATATCTTGCCTCCACTCTCCTCTCTCTACCGACCGTTTCGGGGAAGGCGTATACTCCCCAACCTTCTTCCAGTCGATTCTTCTTTATCATCTCGTCGTACCACCAGTTGTAGTGTTCGCGAGAGATCATTCGTAAGTCCCATGCGGCATGCACTTGAGCAGCGATTGAGATGCCGTATAGCTCCTTTAGGTCAATCATTTCCTCGAGGGTGAGTTGATTACGATGTTCTGCCCCCATTTCTTCGATGAAGGTTTGCTTGGGGAAGAGGAAGAAATTGGCAAATTTGTTGCACATCTTTTCTACGTTGCATTCGTCGGAGAAATGTAGGAGGATATGGGCGAGTTCATGGCAAGCCGTGAATCGGAGTCGTTCGATAGTAGTCTTTTGTGGACGCATATCTACAACTATCAATGGATGACTTTCGTCGGCAAATGTGCTAAGTCCCAAAATGCCATCAGGCAATTCGGTTGAAAGAATCTTAATGCCCTTTCTTTCCATGAGTCTTAATACAGCAGGCAGAGGACCACTGCCACATCTCCATACCTCACGCAAACGATCGGCTGCAAGGATAACATCGTCAATAGTAGATACTGTTATGTCTGCCAATGGGTTTGAGAAATCAGACTTCAATCCAATCTTCTTTTCCATAAGCAGATAGCGTTCTGCCCAATAACTCAACATTGTTTCAAACTGTTGCAAATCTTCTTCTGACAGCATGTTGTCTGCTGTAGAACGAAGCATCGGCATGTCTATCTTTGTTGACTTGCCATAGAAATACGATTCGCTTACACCGAGTGTGTCTGCAAATGCTTTGACCATGTCAGGCTTAGGTTGCATAACACCTCGCTCATAATTATAGATACTTTGGCGAGTGACATGAATTTTTGCTGCCTTAACAAATTGGTCAAGACTGTAGCCACACATTTTGCGGGCTTCTCGCAATCGAATAGGAATAAAAGATTTATGCATTAGGTTTTTGTTTACAAATATATATAAAATAAAAATGGCTGTAAACAAAGGGTGTATAGATTAACATCATTTTAACAGTTGAATAAGTTTATAGTTTATTAACGAGAAATTTTCTATAGGGGTGCTGAGTAGTTACCGCTTCTATCTGAATATATAATATTTTGTAAAAAGTTTATGAAAATTTTGCATAATGCATGATAAGTATTAATTTTGTAATTGATAAAATGGCATTTGAAATGACGAACTTCGACAAACAGAAACTGACAGAGATTTTACTATACATCTTGAACAAAACAAAAGGGTTAGACTATTACCATGTGTTCAAGGTAATATATTTTGCTAATATTTCATATTTGGCAAAATATGGATTTCCTATGGTTTCTGACGAATTCTGTGCATTGCCTGATGGACCAGTACCTTCAGTTCTTTATAATTGTATAAAGGGTGACCCACAGTGTGATAAAGAATTGCAAGCAATGATAAACAGTTCCATTTCTAAAGGAACTGACGATGCTTATTATATGCTTGAAGCTAATCGTCAACCAGATGTTGAGTACCTGTCAAAAGCAGATATAGAGGCTTTAGATAAGTCTATCTGTGAGAACGTAAATCTTCCATACGGTGAGCTACGTGCAAAATCACATGGCGAAGAATGGAAACGTGCTTATGCACAGCAGGGACGTAAGGTCATGGATATTATTGGCATGGCAAAAGATGGCATGGCATCTGATGATATGATAGAATATATAAAGGACAATCTATTGGTGGAGGCAGCTTTGTCATGACGAATCTTGGGGATTTATTAGGGAATATGGCTGACAAGTTAGCACAAGACAACCTTAATGTCGGAGATGTTCACTTACTCAACCTTGACCAAAAGAATGGTATTACTCCCAAGGCAGGAGATGCTACACGCAATAAATTCTTTATTATCCTTGGTTTTGATAATGAAGGAAATGTTATTGGTGGATTAGTAATAAACTCAAACATCAATTATAATTTGCCCGCAACAGTTAAAGACTATCAGTTGCCGGTAACGGTTGAGCAGTTTTCATTTTTGGAGCACAACTCGTTTATAAACTGTTCAAAAATTATTGTGGCAAAGAGAAGTAAATTCGATAAAAGTACTTATCGTGGCGAAATCTCAGATACGGAAATGATGGAGCTGATTTTCAATACCGTAAAAGAGAGTCCAACCGTAAATAAGAAGCAGCTAAGAGAGTTTGGTATTATATAAGATTATTGGCTTTGTTATATGCATTATTTTCGAAGAAGATTTTCCTTTGATTTTCTTTGTCCATCCCATTATTCTTTATACCTTTGCATTCGAAACATCAAGAGCAGTTTAAAATCTGCACCAACCGAGCACGACAGCCACGGTGGTCAAGATACGATGTGGAAATAAGTTTAATTTCAAAAATAAGTCTTTATGAATAATTCATTTTACAACGATTTTGCTGCGCGTTTTGCAGCAACAACACTCACTTCACTTGTTGAATCATTCAATAGTCAGGTAGGAAATCGTGGTTTCAACTCCATGCGTGCAGCCCATGACCGGGCTCTTATTGACGAGCTTGTGCGCCGTGGCATCGACGTGTCGGCAGTATTCGACGGCACCGCCATTTCTTTTGTCCATCATGTTGGGTTGGACAACAACAGTCTGGTAATCAGAAAATAAAATCATTTAGCAGCATCTTAAACTGTTGATGATGCCGTTGAAGATAATACAAAAACGACAATAGAGACAAAGGTCAACAATAACTACTATGCCATAGCGCATAAGATTGTTGCCATTTGTCTCTATTGTCGTTTTTATTAGTATGTATTTTCAATTAATGCGTTGCCTTCCACCACGCAGTCTGTTGTTTTGCATCAACAGCACGCTCGTTAATCGATGGGTCGCTAATGGTTAATCCGGAGAACTCGTCCACCTTAAGCACACAATCTCCTTTATAAGAATATATATAGTCAGTATTAGCCTTGTATGGCACGAGTTGATCCATTAGTATATTGAATTGTGCCTTTGCAGCTTCATCGTCAGCACACAGCGCATTGACATAGCTACCGAAGTCGAAGTATACGGTTGGTGTGAAATGTTTGGCATCAAGATCCTGTACCTTACTGTCGGCATCGGTCAATTCCTCATGTGTTGTGTTAATCTGTCTCATCAGTGCTGCCATCTGTTCTACATACTTGCAGTTGGTTACACCAATAGTGCCATATGGGCTATTATATGATTTGTAGAAGTTGATGAATTCATTAGTCAGCGAAGCATAGTCTGGATTTTGGCTTATTATGTATTTTAATATTTTATGATATGGCATGCCATATGACATCATCTCGCTTGTTGACGCAATAAGATAATAGGTCACTTCACGCAAGTCGTAAGCCACTTCAACAGTCGACATGTAGCAATCGTCGAACAGTATATAGTTCATTGACATTCCGGCATTGTTTATACCTTTAGCCAAATCAGTGACGTTGATTTGGTATTTGTTTCCACCAAACCATCTTGTTTTTGTATTTGCAGGCATCCATCCTTCACCGTGGCTACCCACTATCATTGAGTATGCGTTAGCAGGAGCATATTTTTTTACATCAGCAAGCAGTGAGCTGATACCTTCAGCTGTTGAGTATAAGGCATTGTTGTATGTCTTGACTGTATCGCGCAAGCACTTGCCTTTGCTGTAATATAAGTTGATGAGGTCGCTATTTTGTGCGTCTTTTGATATGAATATTATCAGATGACTATCGCCCAATCCGTTGTTTTCGATGATGGATTTCTCCATATCTTCAATGTTTTGAGTTAAGTTTTTATAGAGACTATAATTACCGTTGTCATCGGCAGTGTATGGCATGAATACGAATACAGCATTAGCGGTAGTTTCGGGAACAATCGGTTCTGGTGGGGTAGGGCCGTCGGGATCATCGCCACCGCAAGATGCGAGGGTGATGATAGAAATTAGTAGGAGGAAGAAATGTTTAAGCATATAGTAAGAAAAAGGAAAAAAGCCTCACCCCCAACCCCTCCCCCGCAGGGAGGGGAGTGATATGCTTTGTTAGATAAAGAAATCTACAATAGATGAAATCCATAGTGTATGAAACACCAGAAATGATTTGAGCTACAGAACATACCGCTCCCCTCCCTACGGGGGAGGGGCAGGGGGTGGGGCTTATAATTTATTTATTTCTCAAAGCTGCAAGCGATTCTTTCAGCGCAGCAATCTTCTCTTCAGAGTCGCTCTGCTTCTTGCGCTCCATAGCTACAACAGCCTCGGGAGCGTGAGCCACGAACTTCTCGTTAGAGAGCTTCTTCTTGACACCTGCGAGGAATCCCTCAAGGTGCTTGAGCTGAGCCTCCTGCTTGGCAATCTCTGCCTCAACATCGATCATATCGCCAAGAGGAACTGCAAACTCGTCGGTGCCAACCATGAATGCCGAAGCAGTAGCGTCCTTCTCAGCCACAACATTGATAGCAGAGAGGTTAGCCATCTTGGTGATAACCGAAGAGTAAGCCTCGAAGTTGTTCTGACCAACTACCTGCAGCACGAGAGCGTCCTTGTTGGGGATGTTCTTCTGGTTGCGTACTGTACGCACGCCACCCACAATCTGCTTAACGCTTTCTATAGCGTTAGCGATGTTGTTGTCCTCTTCGGTAGGAGCGTCGAGCTTCAGTTCGGCACGCATGATTGACTCACCATTGTTACGGTCGTAGATGTGCTGCCACAGTTCCTCGGTGATGAACGGCATGAACGGATGCAGCATCTTAAGCAGAGTCTCGAAGAAGGCGAGAGTCTGATTGTATGATGTAGCGTCGATAGGTGAGCCATAAGCAGGCTTAACCATCTCAAGATACCAGCTTGAGAACTCGTCCCAGAACAGCTTGTATACAGCCATCAGCGCCTCAGAGATACGATACTTAGAGAAGAGGTCGTTCACCTCGGCATTGGTCTGCTTCAGCTTAGCCTCAAACCACTTGGCTGCAATAGCGTTAGCCTCAGGCTGCTCACCCTCAGCCACATGCCAGCCCTTAACGAGTCGGAAGGCATTCCATATCTTGTTGTTGAAGTTACGTCCCTGCTCGCAAAGGCTCTCGTCGAAGAGAATGTCGTTGCCTGCAGGAGCCGAAAGCATCATACCCATACGTACACCGTCGGCACCATATTTCTCGATAAGACCAATCGGGTCGGGCGAGTTGCCGAGACTCTTCGACATCTTGCGGCCCAACTTGTCGCGCACGATACCAGTGAAGTAAACGTTGCGGAAGGGCACGTCCTTCATATACTCCTCGCCAGCCATAATCATACGGGCTACCCAGAAAAAGATGATGTCCGGACCTGTTACGAGGTCAGAAGTGGGATAATAGTACTTGATCTCCTCGTTGCCAGGATTGTTGATGCCGTCGAACAGCGAGATAGGCCAGAGCCATGATGAGAACCATGTATCAAGAGCGTCCTCGTCGTGAACGAGCTGGTCGGCTGTGATGTTCTCATAGCCCTCAATCTTGCGGGCCTCTTCAAGAGCTTCCTCCTTAGAGAGTGCTACAACGTACTTCTCCTCTTCGCCTTCGGCAGAAGGAAGGAAGTAAGCCGGGATGCGATGACCCCACCAGAGCTGACGTGAGATACACCAGTCCTGAATGTTCTCCAGCCAGTTGCGGTATGTTGTTACATATTTTGTCGGGTGGAACTTAATCTTGCCCTCGAGTACTGGAGGCAGAGCGATGTCGGCAAAGTGCTTCATCGAGAGGAACCACTGCTTGCAGAGACGTGGCTCAACGGCAGTGTCCTGGTTGCGCTCAGAATATCCCACCTTGTTGTCGTAGTCCTCAATCTTCTCCATCAGGCCGGCTGCCTTCAGGTCTTCGGCAATCTGCTTGCGCACATCCATACGGTCCATACCAACGTACATGCCGGCTGCCTCTGAGATAGTGCCGTCGGGATTGAATATGTCGATAGTCTCAAGATTGTGAGTCTTGCCGAGAGCGTAGTCGTTGACGTCGTGTGCAGGAGTAACCTTCAAGCAACCGGTACCGAACTCGATGTCAACATAGCGGTCCTCGATAACAGGGATAACACGGTTTACGAGCGGAACGATAACCTTATGTCCGCGCAGCCACTGGTTCTTCGGGTCCTTCGGGTTGACACACATGGCTGTATCGCCCATGATAGTCTCCGGACGTGTGGTGGCAACAACGGCATAGTAGCGGCCGTCGGCATCCTGATGCAGAACCTCACCCTCACAGCCAGTAGGCACAACAGGGTTTGTATCGGCGTCAGCCACATAGTAGCGCAGATTGAACAGATGGCTCTTCTCGTCGCGATAGATAACCTCCTCGGTAGAAAGCACGGTCTGTGCCTTAGGGTCCCAGTTAACCATACGCAGACCGCGGTAGATGAGTCCCTTCTTATAGAGGTCGACAAAAACCTTGAGTACGCTCTCCGAGCGCTTCTCGTCCATAGTGAATGCTGTGCGATCCCAGTCGCAGCTTGCTCCAAGACGGCGCAGCTGCTTGAGGATGATGCCACCGTGCTCGTTGGTCCAGTCCCAAGCATGCTCAAGGAACTGCTCGCGAGTAAGGTCGCGCTTCTTGATGCCCTGCTCGGCGAGGCGGTTTACCACCTTAGCCTCAGTAGCGATAGAAGCGTGGTCGGTGCCCGGTACCCAACAAGCGTTCTTGCCTTCCATACGTGCACGACGCACGAGGATGTCCTGTATAGTATTGTTGAGCATGTGGCCCATGTGTAGCACGCCAGTCACGTTAGGCGGCGGTATAACGATAGTGTAGGGCTTACGTCCGTCGGGCTTGCTGCTGAAGAGCTTGTTGTCAAGCCAGTACTGATACCATTTCGACTCCACTGCTTGTGGGTCGTACTTAGATGCTAATTCCATATAGTGTTATATATTATGTTTCTTTTGAACTGCAAAATTAGTAAAAAAGCGTGGGATAACGGCAATTGGCTCAAAATAAAAGTCATATAGCTACTGCTTAACCAATGATTTTTATCTGAACAACATCGTTATCAGTGGTATTGTGAGTATGGATGCCACGGTTGTTATGAATGTAATCTCGGTCATAAGCGACGGGTTGCGTCCATACTTCATGCAGAACATCGTGCCGAATGAGGCTACAGGCATAGCGATGACGACAGTGTTGATGTTGTTGATAATGTCGCTCACACCACATATTTTAAACAGGAAATAAACCGATATGGGGACAACGGCAAGTCGCAAGAATGAAGCCACGTATACCTTCGGACTGCCTATAATGTCCTTCAGTGGCAGACGTGCCATCGACGAGCCTATTATCATCAGTGCAGCCGGAACGGTGATGTTGCCCACCATTGTTACAGGACGAGCTATTATGTCGGGAGTGTGAATGCCGAAAGCCACAATAAGCGCTGCAATGAAGGCGGCTATCATAGCCGGCGAGAACAGAACTTTTGGGTTAAGACTCTTGATGCTGTATTCGCCCTTTACCAGCATAACTCCTGCCGTGAATATGAAGAAGGTGTTGGGCATATTCAGCAGGGCTGCATAAAATATTGATTTCGGACCGAAGATGGATGAAACTATCGGGTAGCCTATGAATCCTACGTTGGCAAACATCAGTGCAAATCCTATCATGCCTTGTTCGTCACGGTTTTTGCTGACCAGTCGTGGCACCCAGAATCCATATATAAGCAGCAGGATATAAGTCAGGAAACCTACGCCTAACAGAGGCAGAATCAATGTACGGTCGGGCAGTTCTTTGCCCATTACCGACGACAGAATCAATGCCGGACAGGTGAGGTCGATAACTATTGACGATAACTTCTGGTCGAATCGGTCGCCCATGTAGCCAAGCTTGCACAATGCATATCCCAGCACAACAATGATGAAAAGTATCACCATTACTTCGATGTTTTCCATATACCTATTGTTTTATTGTCGTCAGATAATCGGCGGCATACATATTATATATGGTGCAAAGTTAGTGAAAGTCTTTCAGAAAAAGCCTGTTTTTATGATGAATAGTTATTTATTTTTGTACTTTTGCATCATTATATTATTATGCAGACAAAATCAGTAATAACATGAACACAAAGCATTCACTTCAGAAAGCCTTATCGCTTGTTGCCTTTCTGATGTTACTTGTTGCTACGACGGCACAAGCCAAGCGAATTGTTGAGCGGCCTTACTTCTTAGGCTCAAACAATCACAAGTTAGAGATTGAGCGTGTTACGCTCGACAAGAAAGCTACCCTTCTTGACGTGAAAATCTATCAGGCGAGTGGCGATGTAGGCATAGATTCTCATGCCTACATTATGGCAAATGGAGTGAAATATGACTATATAGGCAGCAAGCAGTTGCCTAAAGGTGTATTTGTGAAAGTGCCCGAATGTGGATATGTTGCAGCCACATTGCGCTTTAAACCAATGCCAGAGTCAACGACAGAGTTTGACTTTCGTGAAATAGCCGACAATTCTGGTTGGAACATTTATGGTGTGCGTCTCGATGGCAAACGTCCGCACGCCGATATTCCGCAACACTTACTGCAGCAAGCACCTGATAAGAACAGCAAGTTGCCATCAACCGATCTTAATCTTGGCAAGACAGTTGTAGCCGTGCGCTTGCTTGGATATAAACCTGAATACAAGACCACGCTCGATATTATTGCTGATAATTGGTTCTCGCCATACCGCATGCCATACGAACATGACTCTATAAGCGTAGATGGCACCTGTCAAGTCAGCGCCAATGCGATATTGCCAACTGTAGCAACAATACGTGTAAACAGAACGGAGATACCATTTCTTGCCGTACCTAATGACACAACAACCGTAACCATCGACCTGCCAACACTTACTCTTGCCGCAACACACCTTTTTGCAACTGATTCTGACGTAAAGAAATATGTGTGGTTTGAGGGCAAACACGCTGCTGTAGATACCGAATTGCAGAGCGTAAAGACAAAGATTGATGTGTTTGGCGTTACATCCTTTGATGATATTTGTGGTATGACACCGTTGCAATACCGCGATTATGTGCAGCAGAGTTATAAACGACTGTTGGCAGCCATCAATTCCAATGCAGCTATTGGCTCTGCCACCCGAACATTGGCGCAGAGCATCCTGTCTATGAATTACGCCTCGGCTCTGTTTGGCTTTAAGAACAATATATCTATGGCTCCAATGATAGCTGGTAAAAGGGGAGTGCCACGTGCCGACATGAGTATCGACACCGTGTCTTACTTCAAGCCATTGGAAAAACTCGCTGTACTTCACTCCAAGAACCAACGATATTATTTTTATCTCAGCGACTTCACGTCTGTTCTTCGTCGTAAATATATATCTGCCGACCCATTGCTTGACGATATCGCTGTGGGCAAGCGTCTAAGTCGTTCGTTCAACCGCAAGCGTCCTCTCACCGAGCAACAGATGGCAGCGGCTCATGACAGCATAGCCAACGATATGGTGCGCGAATTGCTTTTTGCCAACAACGAAGACTTGAAGTCGCAGCTTGCTTCAGCCGACAATATTCTTGCTGAAGTTAAAAAATCAGCCAATCAAAATTCTACATTTAGTATTATAGACATAGACCCCAAGATGTCTGCCCAGCAGATATTGCCCACGATAACAGATAGGTATAAAGGTAAAGCTGTGCTCATTGATTTCTGGAACACATGGTGTATGCCGTGTAGAGCTGCAATGTCTACCATTCGTCCATTGAAAGAGCAACTTACTGATGTGGTGTATGTTTATATAGCCGATGCCTCATCGCCCGTAGATAAATGGGGCAAGATGATAAAGACAATAAGTGGCGTGCATGTGCGTTTGACTGAAGAACAGGCTGACGCTCTTTCCAAAATATATAAGTTCTCAGGCATCCCTACGTATTTCGTTGTTAATAAGGAAGGAAAGATAACCTATCAGAAAACAAGCTTTCCGGGAGTGGAGAAGTTGAAGGAAGAATTGAATGCTTCGAATGCTGATTCGGCTGTTGTGGCTGACGTATCCGATAGTGAATATACGGATATAAGCAAGTTGCGAATCACTCCGATTGGCAGATACCGTAGCTATTACACTATGTTCTACCGAGTGTCAGGGGCTACCACTACGGGCAATATGGCTTATACGTTGACGATGAAAGACAGTGTAGCAAATTGTGATGAAAGCAGTTTCTGTTATACAATGGCCAACCTGCATGGTCCGAACAGCTCATATGGAAATCGCTTTGAAGTATATAAAAAGAATGCAGAAGGATGGGTTAGAATGCCTTTTAAAAGTGGTTTCACTGATCTTGGCTATGAGTTGCTAACAGGTAAGTCTGCAGAAATGGAATTCTCCTCAAATAAGTTTGCCACTCCATTGAAAAATGGTACTTACAAATTATGCAAGAAAGTGCATTTTAATATAAATCCGCATTTTAAGTTGACATCCGACAGTATCGTTCCGACAGCGACTGGCAGTATGTGTGGAGCTTTCGAGTGTCGTGTCCTGTCGTCACGGTCAGACTCTATTCGTATGATTGTTATTAACCATACACAGAACACGTGTCGTTTGTCTGGGCTTCCAAGTATTCTTGATGCAAAAACACAAAATCGTCATCCTCTGACGCGATCAGGTACGACGAAAGCTTATGAATGGATGCAGGCTAACGGACAGATAATGCCTGGTGAGGGAATTTTGCTCGTAATTCCGACTTCATGGAATCTGAAGGATATCGGCGACGCATACAAGAGAAGCTATTATGAAAGTGGCAGACTCTCGGAGGGCGTATATAGCGTGTCGACGTTAATGGAGATAGAGTTGGAGGCAGAGTTCAGACTGAAATGAATTAAGCTGATTATGCGATAAACAAAGGGAATGTAAAAATACTAATGCTGTATTTTTACACTCCCTTTTCTCAACTACTTCTGACTAAAGGTTATCGGCACAAAGTACTTCACATTTACAGGCTTGCCCTTCTGCTTGCCTGGTTCCCACGCAGGCATAGACTTAACCACACGCATAGCCTCGTTGTCAAGCACATCATATCCGGTTGACTTTTCAATGTAGACGTCGCTAACTGTTCCGTCTTTTCTGACAACAAATCCTACGATAGCCCTGCCTTGCTGTTTGGCTTTGATTGCAGACTCTGGATATTTCATATTCATCATAAGCAATTCCATCAGTTTAGCATCCCCACCTTTGAATTTTGGCATCTCCTCAACAACTCTAAAGATTTTTTTGTCAGACTTTTGTGTCTGCATATTGGTTGTTGATAGGGCGGCTGCTGTGGGGGTGGTTTCTTTTGCCATATTGCTCACGTCTGTACCGTTGGCAAATACACTCACTGCCAGCGTTGCCACTGGGATGATGAACAATGCCTTGAGCATCATCCATCTGTTTGATTTCTTCTGGTTCATCATAATGATTCTTCGTTTTAATGATTCTTTGTTAAGGTTGTTGGCAAATGGCTGCAGACGATTGCCGACCGCCTTTATTACAAGAAATTTCTGATATTGTGTTGCATCAATGCCTTTGTTTAATACCGCCTCATCCACCTCAAACTCGTGTATGGCTTTCAGATTCTTGCCTATCAGCCACACGAACGGATTGAACCACTGTATGATAGTGGCTGCCTGAAGAACGACGAGGTCAATGCTGTGCCCTAAGCGTATATGTTCCTGCTCATGCGTCAGTATGTAGCTGCGGTTGTTGGCGTAGTCGTCGCGGCTCATCACAATGTAGTGGAAAAGACAGAACGGACTCGTTGCACAATCGGTGAGAACAATGGTGTTGCCTCTGTTGTCGGTGATATGCTCGCACTGGCGCAAACGCAGAATCAGAGAGGCGGTCTGAACCACTGTCATCGTGAATATAGCCACTACACCTATTATATATATACAGGTCATAATGTCAGCCCAACTCCATACGGACTGTTCTTTTGCATCGCCGTTTATCAGTACTTCAGGCAGTTGCACCGCCTGCCGAACCATGTCAACTGTTGGGTTTGTACCACCGGTGAAGTGAACCAATGGAATAGCAAACGACATAATCAGACATCCAAGGATTAATATTCGGTTGAGCCGATGGAATGTCTCCTTTTCAAGCAATGGTATAATGCAGGTGTATAGCAGAGCCAATGCCATGGCTGATTTTATAATATAAGGTAGTATCATAGTTCTTGTTGTTTTGAAATGTCTCTTTTCTCCGTACCTTTGTCTATCAGACTTAGTATCTCCTCCAGTTCCTCGTCCGATATGTTCTCTTCTTTCACAAAGAACGAAATGAGCGAGTGAAGACTGCCGCCAAAGAACGATTTCTTTACTTCCTTCATGGCATGGCGTGTGTATTCGGCTCTTGTTATGAGTGGCGAGAACACATAGGTTTTGCCGCCCCCTTCACGCTTGTAAGAGCTGACGTACTGCTTGTGGGTGAGTATCTTCATAAACGTGGCGATAGTGGAGTAGGCGGGGTGTGGCTCGGGGTAAGCGTCGATTATCTCGTGCGTAGTCATACCGCAACCCTTGTCCCACAGAATGTTCATTATCTGCATCTCGGCACGTGTCAATGTATTGAAATCTTTCATTTTTTTCTGTAGTTTATTGTGGGGTTTATGGGCTTATCTAATGTTTTAGATTTTCTATTGGCAAAGATACTTTAAATGCCTATTCGTTGGTTGCGGATACACACAAAAACTGTTTGTGGTATATCGTTTTTAACGTATGTTGTTAGATATCAGTTTTGAATTATTAGATATTAACCGGCTATTGTTGCGTTGTTGATGGTTGTAGTCTTTTCTTAACATCTTCGTCAACGCTTTACAACGTTTGTGCAATCCTGCTGCAACATCATGCCCTTAACTTTGCAACCGTAAAAAGTTAGCAAAGAAGACAATGACGAAACGTAACAACAGGATAGCCATAGCAGCCACAGCGCTGCTGATGCTCGGCTCAGCTACAACAGCACTTGCCCAGCAACTTAAGGGCAACGTGATTGACAAGAAGTCGCACGAAACCCTCATAGGTGCCGTGGTGACAGTAGAGGGCAGTAACATCAAAGCCATCACCGACATTGATGGCAACTTCCAACTCAAAGGACTCAAAAAAGGAACCTATACCTTATATATAAATTATGTAGGATACAAATCCCAACGAATTGACGGGGTTCGGGTGACGGATGCGTCAGCGGAAGATGCATTGAGCATCGCGATGCTTCCCGACGAACAGCAGCTGAAGGAGGTGGTGGTCACTGCCGTAGAGCGTCGCTCTACAGATGCGGCAATGATACAGGTAGCCAAGAACAGTCCCGTCATAGTGAGCAATGTTTCGGCACAGGAGATAAGCCGGACGCAAGACACCAATGCGGGTGAGGTGATACGCCGAGTGCCGGGCGTGAGCCTTATCGACGACAAGTTTGTTATGGTGCGCGGATTGTCGCAGCGTTACAACAACGTATGGGTGAATGGCGGTGCCGTGCCTTCGAGCGAGGCCGACTCAAGAGCCTTCTCGTTCGACATCATTCCAAGCTCGCAGATTGACAATCTTACCATCGTGAAATCGCCCTCGGCAGAGTATCCTGCCGACTACTCGGGCGGATTTATAATCGTCAATACTAAGGAAATCCCTACTGAAAACAGTCTAACCTTTTCGGTCGGTGGCAATTGGAACACGTCTACTGTCTTCCAACGTTTCTGTTACGCCAAAGGCTCTGCCACCGACATTTTAGCATTCGACAACGGCTTGCGCAGTCTGCGTGGTGGCATCAATGCCTCGCTCCATCCGCTGCTTGATGCCGCAGGCAATAAGGTTGGCGACAACCTCTACGACCTTCGTGGCAACGGGCTCAACAACGACTGGCGCATCAAGAGCCGCAACCCTATAGGCGACCTCAAGCTTGCTGCAAGTTTGGCTCACCGCTGGAATCTTGGCGGACGCACGCTCGGACTGCTCGCCGCCCTCAACTACACCAACGAGCAACGCACATTCCGCGACATGCAGAACAACCTCTTTGGTATATACGATGTTGCCAACGACCGCTCCAACTATCTGCGCCACTCCATCGACCAGCAGTTTAACAACAATGTGCGTCTCGGTGCCATGCTCAATCTCACCTTCCTCTCACGCGACGGCAACCACAAGTACCAGTTGAAAAACATCTTCAACCAACTATCCACCAACCGCTACACATGGCGCGAGGGAGTAGACGCACAGAGCAATCAGGAGCACAGTGCCGAACACTATTACCGCTCGCGCACCACTTATAACGGTCAGCTCACAGGCAAGCATACCTTCACTGGCGATGCCCTCGATTGGAGTGTCGGGTACGCGTATGCCAACCGTCGTCTGCCTGACCGTAGGCGATACCTCCTCAACGATATGCAGAACCCCGGCGACATTGCCCTGCATACCGGCAACGACATATCACGCGAATGGACACAGCTCGACGAGCACATCTTCTCCATTGGCGTCAACGACAAGCATTCGTTCGACTTCTCCGGATGGACTCCATCGCTGCAAGTGGGCGGCTACGGCGAGTATCGCACACGCCAATACCTTACCCGCTCCTTCTACTACCAGTGGAACCCCTCGGTCAACACTCTCCCCGCTGATTTCCAGCACATGGACATCACCTCCTTGCTCAGCGACGAGCAGTATATGGGCCCCGACCGCCTCTATCTCTTCGAGCAGCAGCAGATGCGCAACAACTATCGTGGTCATAACACTCTCGGTGCCGCCTACCTCGCTGCCTCGCTGCCCTTTGGCAAACTTGGCATCCATGCCGGAGTGCGATTCGAGCACAACGACATGGAGCTGATATCCAACACCCGCGACTACGAGAAGAGCGAGACGAGCCGCCACTACCGAACCGATGACCTCTTCCCGTCGGTCAACGCCACCTACAAGTTCAACGACCGTCATCAGCTGCGCCTCTCCTACGGACGCAGCATCAACCGCCCCGAGTTTCGCGAGGTGTCGTCATCGGTGTTCTACGACTTCGACCTTGCCAGCGACGTGCAGGGCAACACCGAGCTGAAGAACTGCTACGTCGACAACATCGACCTGCGCTATGAGTTCTATCCCTCGCGTGGTGAGATTATCTCGCTCGCAGCCTTCTACAAGAACTTCGACTCGCCTATAGAGTGGACCTACACCGTGGCAGGCGGCACCAACCTTATCTACTCCTACAAGAACGCCAAGAGCGCAGCCAACTACGGCCTTGAGCTCGACATACGCAAGGACCTCTCGTTCATTGGCCTGCGAGGCTTCAGCTGGTCGTTCAACGGAGCCTTAATCAAGAGTAAGGTGAAGTTTGAGAAAGGCTCCAAGGAGGAAGACCGCCCCATGCAGGGACAGTCGCCCTATCTCGTCAACACCGGAATTTTCTACAAGAACGAACCCCTTCAGCTCGACATAGCCCTGCTCTACAACCGCATAGGCAAGCGCATCATCGGCGTAGGACGCAGCGAGGGCAGCTCGGCAAGCGACGACAACGCCCGCGTGCCTCACAGCTACGAGATGCCGCGCAACACCATCGACTTCTCCGTAGGCAAGAAGTGGGGCAGCCTCTGGGAACTGAAGTTCAACATACGCGACCTCCTCGCCGAGCGCGTCTACTACAAGCAGTTTGCTAATGTCACCTATTCCGACGGCTCACGCAAGAAGATAGAGGAAGTGTCGCGCTGCTACAAGCCGGGACGCAACATCGGACTGCAGGCAATATACAAATTCTGAAACATATCTGCGACTACAATAAACCGTCAATAGAGACATTTATCAACAATAATACTCATAGTGTTATGCTGAATATTGAAATATGTCTCTATTGATGGCATTTTTTATATGAAAAAACAAAGACAGGTTTCATTTTTCTGGATTTAAATATATATCTTTGCCATGTACTAACTTATAAATATTCTTAAATGTTGATTATCGTCTTACATTTAATGGTATCCTATGTAATTATAGCTGTTTTGATTGCTTTTGTCCAAAGAGCCCGCAAGCCATCAAGAAACTATGAAACGAAACTTCCTGATGGTGTTTCTACATATGAATATCTTTTTGAGGATCAATTGCCATCTTTCGATTTTGCTAATGTTGAGGATAGTAAAGTTTACTTTGAGACTTTGGAGTCTGATTACAAATTAAAGATAGCCGAATTGGAAGAAAAGAAAAATAAAGAGAGTGAGCTTATTGAAAGGGTAGGAATTCAAGGCGAAATAATATGGCTAAAAAAAGAATTGTCAAGCCTTCGCTTGCAGTATAAAGATTATTGTCAACATTTATAAATGTTCATGCAACAACGCTGTAACACAAAGCTTGTAATTTTGCCATCGTAAAAGTTCTAATCAATATTTTCAATAAGATGAACAAGATGGACATTATGAACAAGATGAATCTCTTTGGATGCATGGGCATCCTGATGATGGCTGCCACATTGGGCAGCTGCAGTGACAACGACGATCCGACGCCCGCTCAGGGCGCTTCCTACACATGGACCACCGATGGCGGCATCAAGGCTTGCGACCACCTGCTCTTTGGCGAGGACGGCAAGGACAACACCGAGGGCACTGTGATTGGCAACGGCGACCAGGAACTCGTTTTCAAGGGCAAGCAGACTCTCAAGAAGGGTGTTTACACCCTCAAGGGATGGATATATATTGGCGAAGGCTCTGAGCTCACCATTGAGCCAGGCACAGTCATCAAGGGCGATAAAGCCACCAAGGCAGCCCTTATCGTGGAGCGTGGCGGCAAACTCATTGCTCAAGGCACAGCCCAGGCTCCTATCGTCTTCACCTCGGCACAGCCCGCAGGACAGCGCCGGCCGGGCGATTGGGGCGGTGTGATTATCTGCGGCAAGGCCCACAACAATCAGACAGAGATGCAGATAGAGGGCGGTCCGCGCACCAAGCATGGCGGCACCGACGATGCCGACAACTCTGGCGTGTTGAGCTATGCCCGCATTGAGTTTGCCGGCTATCCATTCAAGGCCGACCAGGAGATTAATGGCTTGACACTCGGTTCTGTAGGTTCGGGCACCAAGATCGACCACGTTCAGGTGTCTTTCTCCAACGACGACTCCTACGAGTGGTTTGGCGGTGCTGTCAACTGCAAATATCTCGTGGCCTACAAGGGTTGGGACGACGACTTCGACACCGACAATGGCTTCTCGGGCAAGGTGCAGTTCGGCTTGTCGGTACGCGACCCGCGCATTGCCGACCAGAGCCAGAGCAACGGTTTCGAGAGCGACAACTGTGCCGACGGTGCTCAGATTGCTCCCTACACCACAGCCACCTTCTCCAACATCACCTTCGTGGGTCCTAAGTCGGCAAGCGATTTCCAGAACAACAGTTCCTACATCACAGCCGGCTCCTACTTCCCCAACAACGGCTCTGGTCTTGGCAAGTTCCAGTCTGCCATGCAGATCCGCCGCTCGTCGCGCCTCAACTGCGTCAACTCTGTAGTCACCGACTGGCCTATTGGCTTGATTGTCGACGGCGAGAAGGGCGACACTCCCGCTCAGGCCAAGGCTGGCGCTATTCGCCTTCAGAACATCTTCATCGCCAATGCCGACATCCTCGGCTCCGACGCCAACAAGTGCTACGAAGACAAGGAGTACGACTTCACGAAGAAGGCAGTAAAGTCAGACAGCCAGCAGTCTTACTCGCACACATTCTTCGAGACAGTTGCTAACAACAACCGCTACTTCGCCGACAAGTCGTCGCTGATGCTCGCCGACGGTAAGGGTGTAGGCGTGCCGTTCATGCCCCAGGCTGGTAGCAGTCTCTTCGGAGCTCAGAACTTCTCGGGTCTCGACTCATGGTTCACACCAGTCACCTACATCGGAGCATTCAACGCTGCCGACAACTGGCTCGACGGATGGACCAACTTCGACCCACAGAATGCGCAGTACTAAATGAGTTGACAAGCTGACAAGTTGACGAGTAGACAAGCTGTAAGTTTGCTACACTTAAATAAAACACAAAAAATATCGCTCAAGTGTAAAAACTTGAGCGATATTTTTTTATATGTTCTGATTATTTTATTTACATTTGCAACATATAAAACCATAAAACATACTAATATGAAAGCATTAAGAACATTGACATCCGTTGTTTTCGCAATGATGGCGTTCGCTGCCAATGCCCAGGAAGGCACATGGAATGGCGAACTTAACGTTATGGGAAACAAAGTGCCCTTGGTATTTAATTTCTCTACTAACGGATGCACTATCGACTCGCCATCACAAGGAGTGAACGGTATTCAGGCTGAGAAGACCGTGAAGGATGATGGCACGATAAAAGTGAAAGTGGGAATGATAGGAGCTACCTTCGAAGGAAAGATGGCAGACGGAGAGATAAAGGGAACGTACGTACAGAATGGTTTCCCATTGCCGCTGACACTAAAACCCGGTAAGCTGGTGGTGAAACGTCCACAAACGCCCGTTCCGCCATTCCCATACAAGGAAGAGGCTGTGAGCTTCACGAATGCACAATATACATTTAACGGAACACTAACATTACCAGAGAACTACTCGAAGAACACTCCTGTGGTGCTTATGGTGACTGGTAGCGGACAACAGAATCGCGACGAAGAACTATTCAGCCATAAGCCATTTGCCGTGATAGCCGATGCCCTGGCTCGTCAAGGCATCGCCTCATTGCGTTATGACGACCGCGGATGGGGCGACAAGAGCGTCAACTTCGCTGATTTCACTACTGACGATTTCCGCCAGGACGCAGCTGCAGCAATACCATTACTGCGTAAGCGTTTCAACAAAGTGGGCATACTCGGCCATAGTGAGGGCGGCACCATTGCCATGATGCTTGCCGCAGAAGGCAAAGCCGACTTCATTGTGTCGCTTGCAGGAATGGCCATATCGGGCAAGGAGACACTCATCATGCAGAACCGTCAAGCCATGACGGCCATAGGACTGCCAAAGGAAACGGTCGACTCCTACTGCAATAGCATCAGCAAGGCACTCGACGAGATTGCCAGTGGCAAGAAAGCAAACGAAATAAACATCGATGATGTACCTGTAGCCCTCAAACCTGTCACCATTAAAGCGTTGCAGCAAGCTGACACGCCGTACATCCGCCATTTCCTGACTGTAGACGTAGGCAAGCTGTTGCCTGAAATAAAGTGCCCGGTATTGGCTCTCAACGGCACCAAAGACACACAGGTGGATTGTGATGCCAATACAACAAGAATAGAAAAGGGACTTGCCGACTGCAAGCACTCTATAAAGAAAATAGACGGTGTCAACCATCTGTTCCAACATTGCAATACAGGCATAGTTACAGAATACCAACAAATAGAAGAAACCATTTCGCCGGAAGTGCTGCAAGAGGTGGCGAAATGGATTAAGACGAATATTTGAACAGCTTACCCTACATGACACAGTCGGTTGATGTCATCGTCAAAAGTGTCGCGGTTGATGGCACGGGCACGCATCGCTGACTTGTAGTTGTAAATGGTTTGGGTAGAGTAAAACAGTAGCGTGGCTATCTCCTGACTGTCGGTCACTCCAAGTCGCATAAGCGCATAGATACGGACTTCGGTGGTGAGACTGTTCGGAGATGGCTGCGCTATTTTTGATTCTGGCAGAAGCAGACTGTTCAGTTCATCAACAAAGCCAGGATATAGTTCGATAAATGCTCGGTCGAAACGTGTATAGAAGGTAGTGGCTTCCTCCTCGGCAAGTTTGTAGCTGTTGATGGTCTTCAACAAATCGGCAGCCTGATTAGCCTTTATCTTACGGCTTACGAGTTTGCGATATTCAATGATTTTGCGTATATACACGGCACTGATGTCCATAAACAGTCGCATATAAGTCTCGCGTCGGTGGTTTGTGGCTATCAGTTTTTCGTTCAGTTCGGTGAGTTGACGGTTCTGGCTCTTCACCTCGCGTCGGCTTGTAACAAGCCATTTGTTCTGCTTGTAGCCGAATATTGCCATAGCAAACAACACGAGCGATAGGAAACTTACCACGGCAAGCACCCCACGCACAATGCGCTCCTTATGAGCCAGTGCCTCTTGGTTGGCAGTGGCGATGATGGGCAGAATGTTTGAAATCTCAAGCATACGTAAGCGATTGTTGTAAAACTTTGCGTCTTCCATTGAGCAGTAAATATAGCGTGCTGCACGGTCGGCATATTTAGTGTCTTGCTTATACAGATAAGTAGATAGCTCTTGCAATGCGAGGTTTTCCTTCAGTGGGCACACAATATCCGATATGGCAGCTTCTACAATGTATTTCTCGTAAAGCTGCATATTGCCTATTTCACGGTAGTAGCGTGCTATGCAGTAAGCGGCAGATGCATGTACGCGGCTGTTTACCGGGCTATTGTTGATGGCTATAGTGTAATGGCGCAGCACGTTCTTGCCTAATGGGTTTTCGAGATAAGCGAGCTCACCACTAAGATAGGCATACAGTCCAACGTAGTTGCTGTGTGTGGTATTGACCGTTAGCCGTAGAATTTGCAGTTTCTTTTGGCGGTAATAGTCTTTAAACTCAGACTTGTCGCAGAATGCTTCCCAGTAGCTGTACAGCCATGTTGTAGTATAATAATAGTATTGTTTGAGTTGATGAGGTACATTATTCTCTCCAATTTCATTTAGCAGAGTTTCTGCCTGGCTATAGAATCCGCCGGTAGACAGTACGGCAGCGCGGTTTATACGGTTGAGTGTTGTGTAATAGGCATTGTTTACGCTTTGTGCAAGTGCAAGTCCGCGATTGGCGTATACCATCGCCGAATCATAGCTGTAAGTATAGTATTCGTGGTATATCGTATTCAGAAGGTTGAGCCGAGAAGAGTTATTGTCGGCTGTCCGTAATTTCAGTTTTAGTTTTTTTATTTTTTCTTCCTTTATTTCAGAGTATGTATTGCGCTTGTCGATATAGCTATCGAGAAGTTTCAGCAGTTGCTGTTCTTTGTCGGCATTAGCTGTTGCCAATGTCGATTTTGCCATTACATGCAATGGAAGGAGGGCGAGAATTATATATAAAAACAGTCGCATAACGAAAGGTTTAAGGATTTATAGTGCAAATTTAGCTATTATTATCGAGATAAAACTGTCTACTTTGATAAAAAAGTATAATCTCTTAAATATATTGATAATTAATGCTTTATGATTTTATAAGTCTTAATAGTCATTTACTTTGAGTTTACGCATCCATACATACAGCCAATATAGCGAGTAACTTTGCAACCGTAATCAAAACATCACGAATATGAACCTAAAACTCAAAACATTTTCATTTGCCCTTTTGGCTTCTGCCTCTACGGGTATGTATGCACAAACGCATACCGATAACAAAACAACAAATGATTCGGAGCAGACTAAGAAGGAGGAGCGCAATGTAATGCTCAATGCTGCTGATGCCAATAAGCCTCGCGAAATTCAGATAGGATTACCGAGTGAGGATGTCACCGTATACGAGAACGGACTACCTGCTGTATATTCTTCGTCGGTGCATAAGCTCTCTGCCCATTGGCGCAGTGATGCATCGCTCAAGGGTACTGATCTGATGACTCCATCTGAGAGTGCTATCAAGACGGGCAACATTGCTTATGCTGTATCGGCATTCAGTGAGTTGGGCGAGAAGAAATTCAGCGGCAAGCTCAACTACAAAGCCAATCATTTCGGCATGCAGAACTTCGACCTTAATCTCTCTGGTGGTATTGGCGACAAATGGTTGTATACCGCAGGTATGTATCAGAACTTCGATCCGGGTAGCTTCAAGCTGCGTTTTACCGATTATGCCGACCGCACACAGATTTATCACTTAGGTTTGACACGTATCCTTGGTGATGGCAAGGGACGCATCTCCTTATTATATAAGTATTCCAACAGCAAGAATCCCGGCAACTTTGCCAATGCGGCGCCGTTTATCTATGTCGGCGATGGCAGCATAAAGAAGCTTGCAGGTTTTGATCCTGGCATGGACTCATACGTTCAGCGTCAAGGCTCATTCAAGTATCTGAACACCAAGACCGGCAAGATGGAGACGTGGAATATGACCGATGGCAACGACAATCGTGCCAATGAGGTGGCTCTTATCAGCCAGTATCAGTTTGACAATGGTTGGTTGTGGAAGCTTAACGCCAAATATATGAATGCTCCTCGTGCCAACTATGTTGATTATGGAGGCAGTACAATCTCTGAGGTTACTGAGGCTGACGGCTATCAACTCTCTGACGGCTCAGCTTACAGCGGACTGATTGAGGGTCGCCGCACATGGCTGCACTTTGGCAAGGTGAGCAACGCTCTATTGACAACTGAGATGAGCAAGCAGCTCAACAATCACAAGCTTATGATCGGTTTGAACGAGTGGTATTATAATCTCAACTACTATTCGTCGTCGTTCCAGTGGGCGGGTACCGTTGAGGCTTATCCCCAGACATTGAGCCAGATGTATGTCAATCCGCTTGACCCTACACAGACTGCCCGTCGTTCGGAAACATTCGGTTACAATGAGCTTAGTCCTGAATATACCAAGGGTTCGGAGAATAAGCTTGCTGTATACTTTACCGACGAGTGGCGCGTGTCGCCAAAGTTCAAGGTGTTCTATGGCGGTCGTCTGGAATACTATCGTATGTCTGCCGACCAGATAGCCACTTCTCGTTTCAGTGGTTTCCACCTTGGCAACTACAACACCTACTCAAGAGCAGAGGATGGCTCGATTGTTGCTGCTGAGCATAATATAGTGCCAGCCAATGTCACAAAGAATAAGCTCAACTATGCTGCAACATTACAGATGACGTACAATCTCACCAAACAGTTTGGTCTTACTGCCGATGCTACCGTAGCCACTCGTTTTCCACGCATCAGCGAGTATGCCGGAACAGGTCCTACTGAGGAGCAGTACAAGCGAGTTACAATTCCATTGATTCGTGGCGGTATCTTCTACCGAAACAACTGGCTCGACCTCTCTTCAATGGTGACATACATCTCAAAGTCGAACAATATCGATCAGCAGAACCTCACCAAGCCCGGTACGTCTGAAGGCAAGACTGTATTGCTTATCTACAACATCCAGACCCTGGGTTGGACTACTTCTGCCGAGATCAATCCGTTCAAGAATTTTCACATGCACGCCCTCTTCACCTATCAGAAGCCGGTGTACAAGAACTATAACGCAAGCGTAACGTTCAGCGACGGCCAGTCGATGGGTGTAAATGCCAACAATATGATTGTCAAGGAGATTCCGCAGGT
The DNA here is from genome assembly GCA_905193385.1 of uncultured Prevotella sp. Lineage (GTDB taxonomy): Bacteria > Bacteroidota > Bacteroidia > Bacteroidales > Bacteroidaceae > Prevotella. The sequence goes on from CAJJOL010000027.1 coordinate 37,086, forward strand.
GCTCATCGAGCTTGACCCCAAGTACGACATCACCAAGAATCTCAATGCATGGCTCAGCTTCCGCTACTTCGGCAAGACATACGCCAATCTTCAGGAGGCCCTCTACTTCAATGGCCACTGGGAGACATTCGGTGGTGTGAACTGGAATGTGAACAAGAAGCTCAGTCTCGGTGTGAGCGTGGTGAACATCTTCAACGAGAAGGGTGCCAAGGGAACAATCAGCGGTTCGGAGCTTATCACTAAGGAAGAGGCAGGCAAGTATGCAGGCAAGTATATGAGCGGCAGCTATATGCGTCCGTTCACTGTGGAGTTCAGTGCTGGCATAAAGTTCTAAGTGAGAAGTTAAAGAAAATATAGAATTTAATAATAAAAACCATTCGACAATGAAAAAGTCTATTATTTTGATTGCAGCGATGTGCATGACTTCTGTTATGACATTTGCCCAGAAAGTAATCCGAGTGTCTACCGACAAGACCGACCTCGTGATGAAAGTATCGCCTAAGGGCCGCCTATATCAGGTCTATCTTGGCGACAAGTTTCTGAATCCTGCTGATTACGACAACCTGAAGTGGGACGTATATGCAGCATCCGATGGAGCTGTTTGCCAGCGTGGACATGAGGTGTATGCCACTTCTGGTGCCGAAGATTTCTTTGAGCCTGCTGTGGCAGTGACTCATGCCGATGGCAATATGACAACATATCTGTATTATCAGTCGTCTGAGCAGAAGGCTGTAAAGGGTGGCACCGAGACCATAATAACGCTTAAGGACAAGGTTTATCCATTGACAGTGAAGCTGCATTATGTGGCTTATGCCAAGGAGAACGTCATCAAGGCTTGGAGCGAGATTTCACATAATGAGAAGGCACCTATCACTCTTTGGCGTTATAGTTCTACCATGCTCTATTTCAAATCTTCAAAATATTACCTCACCAATTACCACAGTGACTGGGCTAAGGAGGGACAGCCCGAGACCACACAGCTGAGCACAGGAAAGAAGATTATCGACACTAAACTTGGCACACGTGCTGCAATGCAGGCAGAGCCTTTCTTCGAACTTGGTTTTGACGAGCCTGCCAAGGAGAACGAGGGCAAGGTGATGCTCGGTACAATAGGATGGCCTGGCAACTTCCGCTTCACTTTCGAGGTGGATAACGTGGGCGCTCTGCGTGTTATTCCTGCCATCAATCCTTACGCTTCCGACTATAAGCTGAAGGCTGGCGAGGTGTTCGCAACACCTGAGTTTATCTTCGCCATGAGCGACAACGGTATGGGTGAGGCTTCGCGCAATCTGCACGACTGGGCTCGTCAGTATCAGGTGAACATGGGTATGGACGACCGCCTCACTCTTCTTAACAACTGGGAGAACACTGGTTTCGATTTCAACCAGCAGAGTCTTGCCGAACTGATGAAGGATGCCAAAGACCTGGGTGTAGATATGTTCTTGCTCGACGACGGATGGTTTGCCAATAAGTATCCTCGTAAGGACGACCATGCCGGTCTTGGCGATTGGGAAGCCACTAAGAGCAAGCTGCCAGAGGGAATACCAGGATTGGTAAGAGATGCTAAGAAGGCAGGAGTGAAGTTTGGTATATGGATTGAGCCGGAGATGGTTAATCCTAAGAGCGAACTCTTCGAGAAGCATCCTGATTGGGTGATTATGCAGCCACAGCGCGAGACATATTATTACCGCAACCAACTGGTGCTCGACATCTCTAATCCTAAGGTTCAGGACTATGTGTTTGGCATTGTCGACCGCATTATGACCGAGAATCCCGATGTGGCTTACTTCAAGTGGGACTGCAACAGCGTTATTACCAATATATACTCGCCCTATCACAAGCAGAATCAGGGCAACTTCTACATCGACCACGTACGTGGCATATACAATGTGCTCACACGCATCCACAACAAGTATCCTAAGCTCCCGATGATGCTTTGCTCTGGTGGTGGCGGCAGAATGGACTACGAGATGCTGAAGTACTTCACCGAGTTCTGGTGTTCGGACGACACCGACCCCTACGAGCGTATCTACATACAGTGGAGCTTGTCTAAGTTCTTCCCGGCTAAGACTATGGGTTCGCATGTTACCAACTGGAACAAGAACACTTCCGTGAAGTTCCGCACTGACGTTTGCAGCTCATGCAAGCTTGGTTTCGACATCGACCTCAAGTCGCTCTCTAAGGACGACTACAAATTTGTGCAGCAGGCTGTAAAGAACTATAATGAAATGAAGCCGATGATTCTTGAAGGCGACCAATATCGTTTGGTTTCTCCATACGAGGGCAGCCACTGCGCCATCAACTATGTAAGTAAGGACAAGCAGCGTGCCGTACTCTTTGCCTACGACCTGCACCCACGCTACAAGGAACCACAGCTTAACGTCAAGCTTCAGGGACTCGATGCAAGCAAAACATACACCGTCAAGGAAACTAACCTTATGCCAGGCAAGACTTCGGAGCTTGAGTGCGACGGCAAGCAGTATAGTGGCGACTATCTTATGAAGGTTGGACTGAATGTATTCACAGCCCAGGATGGAACAAGCCACGTGCTGACATTAGAGTAAGAGGATGATTTTGTAAGTAGTTAGTTTTAACAAACAAGTCAGTTATGAGCGAGGTCATGGCGATTCTGTATTCAGCGTCGGCTATGGCTTCGCCTTTTCTCAATAATATTTGCCATTCCGATTAAAAATCTCTATATTTGTAGCGTTCAACTGATAATTAACAAATCAACGCCTATAAAGTTATGGGAATATACATACGATTTGATTGGGCTATGAAGCGCCTGCTTCGCAACAAGGCCAACCATGCCGTGCTTGAAGGACTGATGGCCTCGCTGCTTGGACGCAAGTATACTATACTAAGGTTCTTGGAGAGCGGGTCGAATCAGGAGAGCGAACTCGACAGTTCAATCGTGTGGACATACTTGCCGAGAGCGAAGAGGGCGAGCTTGCCATCGTTGAGATTCAGAACAACCGTGAGCTGGCGTATTTCCACCGTATGCTGTATGGAGTGTCGAAGGTGATAACCGATTATATCGAATTGGGCAACGACTATGTTTATCATGGCAAGACCCTCTTCAAGGGATTGCATGACGAAAACGATATACTAAAGCTATCGGTACGTCAGAACGGGCGCTTCTTCGGACTTGCAAGTAAAGACATCCTGCAACGCAAGGAAACTGGCGACCTCTTCCCTGAGTATTATGTGTTGCGCGTCAACGATTTTGATAAGGTGGCAACCACACCGCTCGATGAGTGGATGGAGTTTCTTAAGACGGGCAAGATAGCCCGTGAGTCAACGGCACCCGGACTGAGCGAGGCGCCTGAATGTCTGCGTATCGACTCGCTAGGCGCTTCGGAGCGTAGCGCCTACATCCGCCATATGGAAGCATTGCGCTATCAACGCAGCGTGCTTGATACAAGCCATGACGACGGATATGTAGAAGGACGCGAGGAAGGACGAGCTGAAGGACTGAAGGAAGGTCGTCAGGAAGGTATTGCCCAACGCAACATAGAAATAGCCAAGAGTATGCTTTCCTTAAATCTTCCCATTGTACAAATTGTGCAAGTGACGGGACTTGCAGAGGACAAGATAAAAGAATTCACACGCTAAATCATTTTATGCTACAATAATAAAAAAGGGAATGTAAAAGGTTTGCACTTTTTACATTCCCTTTTTCTGTTTATGTGAGTTTCGCTATAACTCTTCTTACGCTGTTTATGCCTTGATGTTGGGCTCTTCCAGACCGAAGCCACGCTTCTTGTCGAGAGCCTTGAGATAGATGGCGAAGAGCAGGGCGAGAACGCCGAAGCTTGCGAATACTATCAATGGCACGGTGTAGTCGTAGGGGATGAAGTCGGCACCGGCTTCCTTGGCTGCTATAACGGCTGGATTGTCGGCGTTGGTAGAAGCGAGGAGGTTGCCGATGAGCTTCGGTACGAAGCAGAGGCCGATGTTCTGTACCCAGAAGATGAGGCAGTAAGCCGAACCGAGTATCTTCTCGTCGATAATCTTAGGAACGCTTGGCCACAGGGCTGCCGGCACGAGGGCGAACGAAATGCCGAGCAATACGATGGTAGAGTAGGCGATGAGCGGACTCTTTGTTGCCGGCAATACGAAGGCGAACACGAGATGGCAGCAGATGAGGAGCAATGCGCCGCCCATAAGCATTGTGGCGCCCTTGCCCTTGCGGTCGAGGAAGTTGCCGAGGAACGGAGTGATTACGGCAGCACCGATTGGGAACCAACGGAAGATGTTGGCAGCATCCTCAGGCGAGATACCGTCGAGGTTGCACTGCAACATGTTGGCACCGTAGCGCTGGAACGGGAAGATGGCCGAATAGTAGAGCACGCAGAGCAGAGCTACAATCCAGAACACCTGCGAAGAGAATATCTTGCCGAGGTCGCTGAACTTGAACTCCTCCTCCGGGTCGCCTGCCTCTTCGGTTGTGCCCAACTGCTTGTCGAGCGTCTTGTCCATGAAGGTGAACACGATGAAGGTGATAAGGCCGATGAGCAGCAATACTGTGCAGAATGCTACAGGGGCTACTACTGTGCCGAAGTGGTTGGCGATGATTGGCGAGATAGAGAAGATAGCGAACACGCCTACACGTGCGATAGCCATCTCCAGTCCCATAGCAAGCGCCATCTCCTTACCCTTAAACCACTTTGCAATAGCCTTAGACACGGTAGTACCTGCCATCTCGCAGCCACAGCCGAAGAGCATGAAGCCGAAGCAAGCCATCTTGGCACTTGCAGGCAGAGTCACCCACCATGAGTTGAGCCAGTCGGCAAAGGCTGTCTGAGCGAACCAGTCACTGATACCGATAAGCTTGATAAGCGCACCGATGAACATCATTGAGGCTGATAGAACGCCAGTGAAGCGAACGCCCATCTTGTCGAGGATAACGCCTGCAATGATGAGGAAGCCGAGCACGTTGACGATGTACTCAGATGCTGCATAGGTACCGAATGTGTCCGGACCCCATCCCTTCTGGCTTTCCATAAGGGCCTGGATTGGTGACATTACATCGACAAACATGTAGCCGAAGAACATCATGGAAGCGACAAGCACAAGGGCTGTCCAACGTGCCCAAGCCTTGTCGTTCAATAATTGTTTTACTTGTTGAACCATATTTTAAATTTTGAGTTTTGAATTTTGAGTTTTGAATTGTTGCGCGGTGCGCAATTTTGAGTT
>CAJJOL010000028.1:0-40419 GCA_905193385.1 uncultured Prevotella sp.
AGCAAAACGCCCTGTAAGGGCAAAAGCATTGATAATTAACGCTTTTGCCCTTACATGGCGCATTGTTTTTGGTGGCTTTTACCTCAGGGCGTTCTTGCTTAGGCAAGCGGCAGAGCCGAGCGACCCTAGGCTATGTGCTTCTGCCCCTTTCGGGGCGTACTGCTGTGACTTTTGACACACCCACTACTATATAATTTACCCTTATTCGGCAACAAGTCTTACTGGCATGGCACGGTATCGCCCCTTGTTCATTCCAGACGAACCCGACACAAATCGGTAGTTTGACAAGTTTAGGCTCTTGCCGAAAGCATCGAGATACAAGTACCAAAAGCCGTACTCAGGACTGGTTGACGAGAATCCTTGATAATCAGACAAACGTGAGCTTGTCCATAGATTGGCATGATAGCTGTCCTTGTAAACCGGATCCTCGTTGGACTTGCCCTCATAATATCCGCTCATCGGGATGTAAATCTCGGGAATCTCCGAATCTGCAGTTTTAATACAGATGCAGTTGTACACCTCGCCATAATCGGTATTCTTCCCTTCTATCTTCAGCACGTTATTGTCTATGAGACCTTGCAGACACATGTTGTCGCACACCTTGAAGTTGCCTATTGCCAAAGCATCTACCACACGGTTATCTGTTTTTGCCGGGTATTGGTCAGAGTTATCAGCCTCCGAAATCTTAAAGTAGCCACCTTTTGCTCCCTCATTGCCCGCAAGCGCGGTTGTGGAAGGAGAATAGTAGCCGTTGTTTGTGGCACCAAGGTTGCGGTCGAGCATGTGGTAGATCTTGTTCTCGATAGTTCCATCTTTTTTAGTAACCTTAGCCTCTACATCAACCATCTCATAATAGCGCCATCCCGAAGCCTTGCTCTTGCCAAGCTGATAGTCGGTTGTCAACTGTGCAAACAATCCTACATGATAAACCGGATAGGATACCGTAATCTTGGTTCTCGTGTTGGTGATGGTTATAATGGTAAATGCCTCATCGCTAATCCACCTATTATAATTATTGTCGTTATACGATTCGTCCGAATTGTTGGCAAGCATCACCTTGTAGAATCCGTTGACGCTTTTCTCGTCCACCTTCACTCGTGTGTCATTACACGTGAGTTTGTCGCCCTGAAGATGCGGAATGAGATAGTAAACAGGATTGTTGCCCACAAAGAAGTGGAGTCCGTCGTTGCGCACTCTGCCTTGGTTTTCCTTTGGCCATATGCCCTTAAGCGACAAGTCCATCCAGTTGAAGTAGTTTTTCTGTTCATCCGGAGTAAGTCCTTCAAGGCCTCTTATCTGCACTATTCTGTTTTTGTCGGTACGGAAGTCGTAGCCCAACTGAGTAATCAGTACATCGAGCGACAAATCGCCATACTTTATTGTTACAAAGCCTGAACGCACATTTGATTCGAAGTTTTCGTCCAGGATAAGATTCATAGTATACAGCCTACCTTCTGACGAGAATTGACCACCTTCTGTTGAGGTTGCTAACGTTGGCAATTCAATAGGTGTTGCTGATTTATAATTATCAGGAACTTTAATCCAAGAATCCTTCGAAACAACGCTAAATTCATTATAATTACTATCTTTTGGCTTGGTAGTAACAAACGTGATTGTCGCCTCCGTATTCTTACCCAATACAGTCTGCTTGCCACACACGCCAAGTTCGTAGTCCTTACATGCTATCATGTTCACAATAGGCGGATTGTCGTCCACCACTTCTACAGACAGTCTGTTCTCGGACTTATTGTTTATTGCCTCATCTTCTGTAGCCCATCCTTCATGGTTCACAGCCGTAACCTTAACCTGATAATGATGGTTGCGAAGAAGATCCATCTGCGTTGAAGTGCCGTTGATCAAGAACTCCACTTTATAATAGGTATCTGGTCCGCCATCATATTTTGCACGGATAATCATGTATGCTTTGTCGGCAGGTGTCTCATAGAAAGGTTGCTCGCCCGTAACATATTCGGCTGTCTTAGCAGAGCAATCCACCGATGGCAAAGCCACATCAGTAATCGACTTTGTGGCTATCGTGCCCGATGATGCCGTATTGAAGAGTCTGAAACCTGTTATCTCGAAATTGGTCAACGATTCATTCTTTGTAACAGACGCCTTGGCAAACTGCCTGAGCAACGACACGTTGGTGCTGCCACTAAGCAGGTCAGCCACCTTGACGCTGCCCCAACAAACGGGAGCGTTGAGGTCGAGGCTGTTGCTGCGTTTTGCATTGTAAAGGTTTATCTTTCCATTAGCATCCTTAGCATCGCTCTCTGTTATGTCGGCATTGGCAACAACATGCAGCGTTGCAGTTCCCTCCACAACCTTAACCTTCACCTTGCAGGTGCCGTCGTCATTCGGCTTGATGTCCGCGCCTGTGATATTGCTCATGCCGAGATAATTGTCTCCTGCATCGTAGCACAATACGCAGAGGCTTTTGATTTGCTGCTGAGTTGCTCTTGTCGCCACTGTATTCTTGGTGAAATTGGGCAACTTAAGAGTCAGCACAACTCCATCGGACGGCAAGTCTTGCGTGCCGCCTCCTACAATGTCTCTGATGTCGCTGCAAGCAGTCGACACCATAGCCAAGAGCATGAAGAACCAAATTGTCAATTTCTTGATATACATATTGTTGTCTTTTAATTATTACTTTTTAAAAGGGTGCTCCTTGCTTCCATGTCTTAGTGTCCGGATCGTATTGACCTTCTACCACGTAACGACTGCCGTTCATCTTGGTTGATGGATAGTTCTCGCCATCAAACAGCTCTGGTTCAAGACCCGTATTGCTGATCTTCACATGCAAAATCTTATCATAATATCCCAATGGGGCTTTGAGGTGGAGTATGGTCTTGTACCAAGTTTTACCATTGCTGTCCTTTCCGTATTCCTTGCACTCAAATTCGTTAGGAACATTACAGCTATTGCAATACATTGTAAATTTTCCTGTACCATCACCTGTGTTTACTCCATATAGAGCATACCAAGCAAATATTCCATTGTTTTTGGTATAAATGGTATATTCAACGTCTACAACGGTAGGTTTCTCGTCATAAACTCTGTAGTAAGGATCCGACAAAGGGTCGTACAGATACCAGCCTTCATTGTCCTCATAGTTGAAGAGTGTGATGCCGGGGTCGTTGTGATGGGTGAATCGATGTGACTGGATGCCTGCGTAAAGATATGTTCCATTACTGAAAATCAGCAAGGTTTGTCCAGGCTTAATCGTCTTACTTGAGCCTTCCGTTGCCGTTCCCTTACCATTGACTCCTGCCGACTTAGCACCTACTGCTATACTATAATAGTACCAACCAGGGTTGTTATAGTCGGCTGTCATCATGTTGCCTGGCCACCATTCATCTGTATATTTATCCTTATCAGTACCACTAGACACAGTGTTGCGATTATCGTCTTTTTTAACGTACTTTTTACCGAAATACCATTCTGCCGTAGTTCTCTGCGCAGCCGTAGAACCTTGAGTTGTCTCACCTATCTGTGTGTAGATGTACACATAGTGGTAGTCAGCATGCTGCGAAAGGTCTGAGTTCCAATCTGCGTTCTGCTGTTCCCACCAACCGTCACGCCAGTTGTTGTTATCACCAGGACCAACATCAGTATCCTCATTAAGCATATTCTTATGCTGATACTCACCATTAGAGCCACCATTACACCACGCCATGTCGTTTATGGCTCGCATATATATAATGTAGTTGCCCTTTGGCGGACGTACGGTTACACGTACCTGTTGTTCCTTATATATATCTTTACCTGTTGTTGCATCTTTACCGACTGCATCAATCGACTTTACCGTAAATACGTGCGTGGTTGTTGTTTCTGGGTTGGATGTTGCCGTTATTGTGAACGTACCATCAGCCACATTAGTATTGTCGCACTTGATTCTTATAGTCGACTGAGCATACTTCACTTCATATTCTTTATCCGATACCTTCTTCCAATCCGAACGATCCGAAGGGAATTGAATGCCACCAAGGTTGGTAGTGAACTTCACCACCTTGGTCAACTCAGCTGTATTATCTTTATCGTAGAAGATAACAATATCCACTGGGTCCACCTTGAAGTATGGTGTAACGTCGTACGATACATCAAGGTATTTCTTTATGTTGCCAGCCTTTATCCATACTTTGGCAGTACCTTTAAGAGCATTTGCTTTCGTAAAGTCGGCTACCGAGATAGCTGGATTTATCTTGAATATTAAACTTTTTTTTGCTGGATCGTGCTCCGATACAATAACAACCGGCAACTCGCCCGCTCCTGTCGCCTCTACCTTTGTGTCACATCCAAACGTAATGTTGCTTGCATCGGCATTTGTACCATAGTCGATGATAGCATTTTGCAAGGATGTTACTTCTGCACTTGTCTTCGAAACCCAAAGCGTAGTATGTGTAAAGTCAGCATCAACCTCTGCCAGTTTCCAAGGCTCTACACCTACAACACAATCGAGGTCGATGTTACCCAGACTCTTTATGCGTCCTACAATCTCGTAGTATGTGCCGCGTGGGAAAGTTGGAACTTCAGTTGTTGAGGTCTCGTCCTTACGATGACCAAGGTTGATGTTGTAGCTGTTCTTGATGGCAGAACCTCCTACAGCACCACCTACCTTCAATACCGACTGCTGCGAAGCCTGTGCCACGTAGCGTTCGGGCAGATAATATGTAGCACGGAAGAGCCACTTCTGCTTAATGTCTACAGGTTTAGCTACGCCCTCTCCTTCAACCGTAATGATGTCCTCGTTATTGACATTGGCATTGGCTTCGTTCTCTGTCCACGAAGTATAGTAAGCGCCACTACCCGTATGTGCCGTAGCATCGTACAATGGCGACTCGAAGCCTGTAGCATATTCGCTGCTTACGTCGGGGTTAGTGAACTTGCCGTCCCACAACAGACTTGTCTGTGGCGAGAGTCGCTTGCCTATAATGTCGGTAATCTGCAATCCGTTAGACTTCAACGCCGGATGCATATCTGCGTCTTCGTGATTGTATATAAGGTTAAGACACACCTTTACACAGGTGAATTGCAGATTAGCCATCACGGTCTGAGGAGTCTTGTCCGTATTATTTATGGTAATTGTTCCGTCGACAGTAGAGCCGTCAGCAGCCTTTGTGGCAGGCTCGGATATCATAGGGATATTATTGACTACGGGCATACCAGACTTTGACATCGGCTGATAATACAATACCACTTTCTTCAAATCGCCTTCAGTTGTTATGCTATTGACATCGAGAACATCCTTCATGTTGGCAACTACGTACACACGATAGGTGCCGGGCTTTATCTTGAGCTGATAAGAAGCAACTTTCTCATCGAGCATATTGGTTGCCTCAGGCGATGGAAGTTCCTGCGAAAGGAATGTTCCGTTGCCACCAACGGGGAAGGCATAAAGATGCAGGTCGTTAATCTTGCACTCGTCTACAGAGGCATTATATGTAGGGTTGCTTGGGTCGAGACTGCTCGTAACCTCATCGCCCTCGCGAGTAACTGGCACATAGACACACAGATTGCCCTCGGATGAAGCCGGGGTGTTGTACACATCGGCATCATCAGTACATGCTGCCAGCAACAACAGGGCAGCAAGAGAAAGGAGTATGTCTGCAAGTCGTTTCATCGTTTTTGTTGTAATTAGGTTCAATAATTTAGTTTAAGTTTCGCAAGCGAAAGGAGTTATCGGAAGTTATCTGAAGACGACTCGCTTCGATTGTGAAGTTAATGGACATTACAGGCTGATGCGCTGAATGCGCTTTGCCCAGTCGAGCACACCAACAGAGAGGTTGACATATTGCCACTCGGTTCCGATGAGGAAGAAGTCGAGTCGGTAGTCGTACTCGCGGTCGAGGTATTCCTGTATGCCATAGTTCTGTGCGGCATAAGCATCACGTCCCTGCTGAAGTATGTCGGGCAGGTTAATCAAGGCGATTGTCTTGCCCGACTCCTTATTATATATATGTAGCATGGCATTGCGGTCGTTCTGTTCGGGTGGGAAGTAGACCAGACGCGAGAGCATCAGTCCTGCATGAGCGGTACGTTCCTTAACGTTTCCTGTCTCATCGCGGAACTCGGTAGTCCATGTATGGAAAGGCGTATAGCGAAGCTTGGAGTCGCGCGCCAAAGAGTTGTCGTAATTGATATGGCCATTATCGGCTATTACCTCATAGCCGAAATCATCGGCAGAGATTTTGTCAGGTGCGTCAATCTGATGCAGTGAGATAGTAAGCTGCTTGGTGTCGCGCACCAGGGAGATGGTGTCGTGTGTGCCCTTAAGGTCGTACACGGTAGTAAGGTGTTGCGAGCGGCCTATCCACAGCGTGTCGAGCGGAGCCGAACAGTCAACCTCGTCTATGTCACCCGCCTCATTGCGGTCTAACACGGTGTTGAACTTAGTCATGTCTTCGCCTTCGTTAGGGGCATGAATGCGGAACTTGGCACCATTAGTTGCCAAAGCATCTTCGTAGCGTTTCTGCTTTGCAATGGCGAGAAATTGGTATTCGCCAGGCTGCAGATTAAGATGTACGGCAAAGTCATGGCGGCGGATAGGAGCGTCGGTGTCGGTATTGAAAGCGTCCTGACGGAACAGATACTTGCCGTCCTTATCGTACACCATGACAACAACGCCTCCAACATGGTCGTTGAAAAGGTCGGCGCGCTGCGTATTATAGTCATAGCGGAAGTGCAGGTAGACGCCATTGTCGCATGGCTCAAGGTCGTCGTGCATCAGCGAGCACGAAGCCAGCAATGGTGCAAAGGCGAGGAGTGAGCATATATATTTAACCAGTCCGTGAAACATAATGTTTGCCGTTAATTTAATTAGAGTTGTTGGTAAATAATGTAAATATTCAAAATGAAGGTATCAAAGGAAGTACGGCTGCATGGGCCGTACCTCCTAAGATATTAGGGTTCTTGCGGTCCTAAAGATAGGACGGGCAATATTGATTAGAGCTCAACCTGCTGGCTGCGCTTAGCCCAGTCAAGGATCTTAACCTCAACGTTGATGTACTGATCGTTAACGTCGTCTGGATCTGTAGGATTAACCTTAGGAACGTCAGGATAACCAGGACCACTAACGCTACTTATAGTAAGCTCGTACCAGTTGTTGCGGAGAACACCATAGCGACCGAGCCAGTTGGCATTGTTTCCGTCGTATGTTTTATCACCAGGCTTCCAAGGAGTAAGATCGTTGAAGTGCTTTACACGTGCGATGTAGTAAGAAACGCCACCCTCGAAAGTAGATAGACCAACTGCTGCGTCTGTTGATGTAGCTTTCTTTAAGCCGAGCTTTGCATTAATCTGATCAACCTGTTCATTATTAAGAGCGGTTTCACCATGAGAAATATTAGCAGCGGCAACAAGACGTACACCAGACTTTGTCATGTCATTGCCTTCAGCATCAAGTGTTACAGTTACCTTTGAAGCATCAGCCTCATCAAGAACCTCCTGTGCCTTAGCCTTAATCTGTGCTACGACATCATCAGCATGCCACAACTTAGGACTGTTACCAAACTTATAGAAAGTCTCTCCATCTGTGAAATTAGCAGGTGTGTACTTAGCAGAGAACAAAACTCGTGTTGTCTGACCCTGCACCATGTGATCAATGTCGAAGGTATTCTCAAGACAGTACTGAGCCTTCTTGGCTTCCTCACCAGTCTTGAAGTCACTCTTTTTTGCCATTGTAAACTCACCTTCACAAGCATCTACAGTAGCGAAATCTGTGCTGTAGTTAGGATCTAAGCCCCAATAAACGCGTGGGAACTCTGTAAGCTTTGTGTCATGGAAACGATCCATTGTTGCACCATTGGTAGCAGCAGTAGTAGCAGTTGTCTTCCATGTATCTGCCCACAATCCATCTGTTACGTGAACAGGGTATGTCTTGGTATTTGTAACGTCAAGTGTCCAACCAGTAATGTTAACCTTGTCCTTATCATAGTTACCACCATCAATTGTAACGCTCTTACTTTCAGAACCAGTAGCAAGAGAAACCTTAGCAAGACCACGCTCTACGTATACTGTAGTGGCTGCAGAGTTCTCTGCCTGCTGCTTAGAAGCGTAAATGTTCTTGATTTCAACAAGAGTTTCAGGAGCGTCAGCAACATATTTAGGTGCATTTGCCATAAAGAAACCGTTGTCATACTTCAAGTAGTTAGCAGCAGTTGCGTTAGCAGGATTCTTACTCCATACTGCATATGTTTGGTCTTCAGTAGGATAAGTGATTTTCGCAGCCGTTCCTGAATTGTTGTTAAGAACAATAAGAGCATAATAACCCTTATTTGCGCCAACTTCAGCCTTTGTAATTTTAGCAGTCAACTTGGCTGTTGTGGTTATACCACTTGTGCTGCTTGATGTCCAAGGCTCCATATTACCAAGGTCTACAAATTCCTTGAATACAAAATCACCATCGTCATTTTTCTGGAAGAGAAGAAGAGTTGCGTCCTTAACAGCATACTCATTCTTGTCACCATTCTCAAATGAAGGTGTACCTTGCGCTGGATCACCTTCTCCACGAGTACCAGTACCTGTAGTTGTCGGCAGATTGATTGTGAATGAAGCATAGGCTTCACCTGCCTTGCCAACATTGTCTTTACCATCAGGAGCGAGGATGTCGTTGCTTGAACAACCCACCAAGGCCGTAGCCATAACAGCCATTCCGAATAGATTCTTAACGTTTACCATAGTTTAATAGTTAAATTGATTAATGTTTATTTTGTTATTATTTTGAGCGTAAGTAATCTGGAGGGGTGCAAAACTTAATCAGCGCAGGCTGAAGGCCCAATAATCACATAGCCCAGGGCAATGCCTTGGGTGCTTAAAGGCATTACGTCCAATCGCCCTGTAAGGGCTAAAGCATTGAAGCAGAACGCTTTTGCCCTTACAGGGCATCTTTGGTTTTTCTCTTATTATTTCCCAGGGCGTTGCCGTGCTATGAGCTTCTGCCCTTTCAGGGCGTGCTGCTATACTTTTGACTCCCTCCTATTCAAAGAGACACATTATTCTACGGCACACTCGCCATAGCTCACGTATTATTTCGTGTTAGCAATGCGCTCGGCATTAGCTTTGGCATCAGCCGAACCAGCAGCAGCCGCCTGAGCAAACAACTGGCGCGCTGACTCATAGTCCTTTTTCAATACAGCCAGAGTGCCACGAGCGTTCAATGCCTCTGCCGAGTTGCCGGCTTTCTGCAGATGTTTCTCTGCTGAAGCAATGTCGCGTCGTTGCAAGTCGGCACATGCAGCATTAAGGTTGGCAGTCGGGTCTTCGGGGAACATTCGCACGGCTATGTCGAACACCTCATTGAATTCTGCCGAACCCGCCTCCATTGTCTGTGCTACAAGATACATCTCCTGAAGCGAAAGCTGCTGCGGACGGGTCTTCAGTATCTGCTTGGCTTCTTCAACCGAGAAAGGCCTTACCGTATAGCTCACGGTGTAGTCGCTGTGGCGCAGTCGCGGATAGATGTCGTTAAGTATCACGACATATTCCTGCGGATAGAGTTGGCGTATGCGCATGTCCTTGTCGTCGGGTGCAAGGCTTGAATTCGAAATCTTCAGTATATCGTCCTTGTTAGCCAGATGCGACTTCTGCACCTTCTGGCGGAATCCATTCCAATCCTCAGGTGTGGAGTTTGAGCTGAACAGCTTGGCTTCAATAGGATAAAGCTTAGCCACATAACTCTTCAGAGCAGCGGCACGCTCTCGAGCCAGGCGCTCGTTGTTGGCATAAGGGCCGTCGGGCGAGGCAAAGCCATGAATATTGATGTCCGTAATCTGCACATTCTTGTCGTTGCGCACAAGGTCGATGGTCTTCGTTATCTTGGCCAATTCGCGTGCGTTCTCAAAGAGATCAGCCACAATATCCGTCTTGTTGACACGGAAACTGAGGTAAGCCTCACCCTTCTCGGCACGTTGCTTGCGTGCCTCGGCAGCCGGCTTTACAAAGGCAATGTCAGGCATCCAAGCTCCAATATTGTCGATAGTTGCAATCTGGAGATTGTCGAGATTCTCCCTGTCGCCACATCCGCAGATGTCTTGAGCGGTAAGCAGACTCAAGTGTTCGGTCTCAAACGGACGCTTGCGTGTAATGGTCTGGCTGTAGCTAACGCTCTGCTCAGTTCCGTTCTTGCGCTGTATCACCAAAGGCTGCTGAGATTCATTAGCCATTGCAGCCAATTCGCCGCTACGCTCCATGCGTATCTGTTTGGCCCTGCCATTAATTATAATAGGTGTAAGAGCAGTAGTGTCGCCGTCGGCAGCAAGCATCGGAGTGAAAACAAGCTGCTGTTCTGCCTTAAGCTTCAGGTTGTTGAGGTTAAGGCTGAACGCCACATCCACCTTGTTGCCTTCGACATGTGTCTTCAGATTGTCGATGGCTACAGCTCCCGAAGCAAGCTTCTGTGCCATTGCCGAGCTGCACGAAGCTGCTCCTATGAGGCACGAAATGATGATGCGAGTCAATGAGTTTGTGTTCATAATGCTGTCTAGAATATATAAATCATACTGAGAGCCGCCTTAGTCGGTCCTACATAATTGCGATGGTTCTTGTCCAAGCATCGGGCACAACGTCCGTAGAGCTTGTATGGACTATAAGCATAGCCCACGCCTAACGACGCTTCCATATTCCAATGGCGCGACATCAGCCATTGATAGCCATAGGTTACGCCTGCACCTATATACCATCCTTCATAGTGGCGACCGCGTTTTGTCTTGGGAAGTATTCCGAATGGCAGGTCTACGTTCTTGATGTTGTATTCGCCGGCAAGAGCGTGCAATCCGAAGAAACTGCCTCCGAAGCGTTGGCATGTCCACCAACGGTATTCAGGCTCTACGTTCCAGAAACGTACCTTCCTGTCCCTTGAAAACTTCCAGGGATTGATGGTGGCAAACAGTTGTGCTGTTTGCTTTTCGGCTATGCCAACTTCAACACCTGCGTTGAGCGATGTTGTAGCCCAACCCAATAGGTTGGTCTTCAATGCCACGTCCTGCGCTATTGCTGTGCCTGACGTTGCGAATAGCATCATTGCCAATATGAATATCTGTTTCATCATTTCAGGCTTTTGTAATAATTATTTATATTTGGTTTAAGCTTTTTCTTCTACACCATTACATACGAATGTTTTGTGTCTCAATAGCATTCTATATGATTTTTGTGTTTAACGTTATTGTCGTTTTGAAAGTCTTGTGTCATCTTTATTACGCAAAGTTATAACTAAAATCATTAGCCTATATATAGTTCAAACAAAAAATCCGCTGGAAATTTATGCAAACGATTACACTACTCACAAATATGATGATTAGGTTATGTGGTAAAAACAACAGCGGCAGGGTTGACATCACGTCAACCTTGCCGCATCTTTTGAAATAACAACACTAATATATAAAAGGTATGAAAATGCTTTTTATATCTTGCTTATGATGCCCAACTTGCTACCCTCAAGGAAGTTGACGATAGCGTTGATTTCCTTTCCAGGAGGCACCTGTTCCTTAATCTGATTGATTGCATCAAATACACTGGTCTGTCCGTGGAACACCAGGCGATAGGCATTGGCGATGTGGCCGATGACCTTGTCGGTTGTGTTAGACGACTTGAGCAGTGTCTCGTTGACGCCACCGTAGCGCACGGGGTTGTCGGTAGCTACGATGAACGGAGGAACATCCTTCGAGATGCGCACACCGCTGGTGACCATAGATGCACCACCGATGCGCACGTTAGCATTCAAGATGACACCTGACGAGAAGATGGCTGCGCTGTGAATCTCGCAGTCGCCTGCCACCTTTGTACCATAACCGAAGGTTACATAATCGTCTACCTTGGTGTCGTGTGAGATGTGTACACCCTCCATGAAGAAGTTGCGGTTGCCGATACGTGTCTCGCCGTCGGCGAATGTGGCGCGATTGACCACCACATTCTCACGGAAAATGTTCTCATCGCCAATAACAAGGCGTGTGTCAGCACCCGTATAGTTGAAGTCCTGAGGTTCAGCACCGAGCACGGTGTTCTGATATACCTTGTTGCCACGTCCCATCTTAGTGCCACGCATGATGCTGACGTATGGGAAGATGATGCAGTCGTCGCCTATTTCAACACCGTCCTCGATGTAGGCAAACGGATAGATTGTAACGTTCTTGCCAATATTTGCACCCGGATCTATGTATGCTTTATCACTTATCATAATTTGAATTTTGAATTTTGAATTTTGAGTTTTGAATTGTTGCGGCAAGCCGCAATTTTGAATTTTGAGTTTTGAATTGTTGCGGCAAGCCGCAATTTTGAATTTTGAGTTTTGAATTTTGAGTTTTGAATTGTTGCGGCAAGCCGCAATTTTGAGTTTATCAGTTGTGAATTATGAATTCCAAATTGAATAATTCAACATCGGCAAAGCCGACAATTCAAAATTCAAAACTCAAAATTCAAAACTCGTAATTGAATAATTCAAAATCGGCAAAGCCGACAATTCAAAATTCAAAACTCAAAATTCAAAACTCGTAATTGAATAATTCAACATCGGCAAAGCCGACAATTCAAAATTCAAAACTCCTAATTCCTAACTCTTAATATCTTCCTCCGCCCAAAGCGTAGTAGAGATTCACAACGGCCTGCATCTTGTAGAAATCGTCGGCTACCTTAGAAAGCTCGGCATTGAGCAGGCTCTGCTGTGCGGTGATTACCTCAAGATATGTGGCTGAACCGTCGTTGAACAACATCTTGTTGTACTCTACGTTCTTCTTCAGACTCTCTACCTGCTTGGCCTCAAGCTCGCTCTTCTCGTTAGAAGAGTTGTAGAGCACGAGGGCGTTGCTAACCTCCGAACCGGCTGAAAGCACAGCGTTCTGCCATGTGTTGAAAGCCTGTTCCTGCTTAGCCTTTGCCACCTTCAAGCCTGCAACAATCTGACCATGGGCAAAGATGGGCTGTACGAGTGAGCCTACTGCAGAGAGAAGCCACTTGCCCGGGTTTACTATACCTGCACCACCTGAGTTGGTGAAGGCACCTGTACCTGAGATAGTGATGCTCGGATAGAACTTAGAACGGGCTGCGTTGACATCGTAGAAGCACTGAGCCAATGACATTTCGGCATAGTGTACGTCTGGACGGTTGGCAAGAAGCTGTATGCCAACGCCCGTTGAGAACTGTGCAGGGAGCGACTGTCCCTCGAATGTTCCGCGCTGTATGGTCTGTGCCTGCTGTCCGAGAAGCAGCGAGAGCGAGTTCTCGGTCTCACGGATCTGACGCTTCAGGTCGGTAGCCTGGGCCTTTACAGAATACAGATTTGCCTCAGCACTCTGTACGCTGGTCTCCTTAACACGACCAAGCTCCTTCTGAATCTTCATGATGTTCCATGTCTCTTCAACGAGCTTCGACATATCGTTGACCACCTGCAACTGCTTGTCGAGCATGAGCAGAGTGTAGTACATGTTGGCGATGTTAGAGATTATCTTGGTCTGCACTACGAGCTGATAGTCCTTAGTGGCAAGCAGAGCCATCTGTGCCGAACGCTTCACATTGAGAAGATTGCCGAAGAGGTCGAGGTTCCATGAGGCCGTCACGGGCAATGAGTAGGTCTTTGTGGCAGGATTGCCGTCCCATGAAGCGATTGTTCCTTGCGGCGAGAATGTGAACGAAGGCACGAATGCCAACTTAGCCACCATCAGCTGATCCTCTACTATCTTGACGTTGAGTGCGGCATTGAGCATATTGGTATTGTTGGCAATACCCTTCTCGATGAGCGACTGCAGCTGCGGGTCGGTGAACACCTGACGCCAAGGCAGATTGCCGAAGCTTGCGGTGTCGCTGACGGCGAGCGTGTCGGAGTTGCTCAAAACGTCGCGTACGAGTCCCTTGGTGTTCACCTCGGGACGCTCGTACTTGTTATATATTCCGCAACTGGTCATCAAGAGCGATGCCGAAGCGAAAAGAATTATCTTGTTCAATTTCATTGTTTCGTATTTTTAAGAAGTTAAGAAGTTATGGAGTTAAGAAGTTAAGCCAAATGTACATATGGCTTAACTCCTGACTTCTAAATTCTTGATTTCTTATTTTGTTTTCTTATCAATCTGATCGTGCAATGCATCTGCCACATACGGGTTTGTGTACTGACGAATCTCTGAATCGACGCTGGCTGAGTCGTTCTCAAACTCGATAGGCTTAATCTTCTCCTGCAGAGTCTGGAAGATATAGAACAGAGCCGGAACTATCATGATCTGGCAAAGCATACCGATGAGCATACCGCCTACGGCTGCTGCACCAAGAGTCATGTTACCGTTGTAGCCTACACCCCACGGCATGAGCAATGGCAGAAGACCGATAATCATAGCCAATGAAGTCATCAAGATAGGACGCAGACGGGCAGAAGCACCGAGAACTGCCGACCATGAGACAGCCATACCCGTCTGTCGACGCTCAAGAGCGAACTGAACGATAAGGATGGCGTTCTTTGCCAGAAGACCCATAAGCATGATGAGCGCAATCTGCATGTAGATGTCGTTGTTCTTGCCAAACATGTTGACGAAGAGGAAGGCTCCCGCAAGACCGAACGGAATTGAGAGAATTACCGACAGAGGCAGAATGTACGACTCGTACTGTGCCGAAAGAATCAAGTAAACGAAGGTCAGACAGAGCACGAAAACGATAGCTGTAGAGTTGGAAGACTCCTGCTCGGTACGTGTCAGACCAGAGAACTCGTAGGTGTAACCTGCCGGCAATGAGGTCTTGGCAACCTCTGCCATGGCGTTGATGGCGTCACCTGTTGAGTAGCCCTCGGCTGCCGATGCGTTCACGTTGATTGATGTGAAGAGGTTGAAACGGTCAATCTCCTGCGGACCATATACACGGCTCAGGTTGACATACTCCTTGATTGGAGCCATCTCGCCAGCCGATGTGCGGACGTAGATGTTGTCGAGACTCTTCAGGTCGGCACGGTTTTCAGGTGCTGACTGGATGTATACACGATAGAGCTTACCGTATGCGTTGAAGTTAGAAGCATACATACCGCCGTAGTAGCCCTGCATTGTGGTGAGCACGGTAGACGCGTCGATGCCGCTCTGCTTACACTTAGCCACGTCAACATCAATCTTATACTGCGGATACTTGGTGTTGTATGATGTCATGGCGTTCGAAATCTCCGGACGCTTGTTGAGCTCGGCAATGAAGTTCTTGGTGATGTCGTAGAACTTGTTCACATCACCACCGGTGCGGTCCTGCATTGAGAATGTCATACCGTTGGTGGCTGAGAAGCCCTGCACCATAGGCGGCTGGAAGGCGAGAATCTGTGCTCCCTTGATGGCTGCGGTCTGCTTGTATATCATACCGAGCACCATTGTAGAACCCAGGTTGTGTACGCCGATATACTTCAGCGGTCCCTCTTCCTTCTGACGCTCCTCAAAGCTCTTGAGCTTAATGATGAACGTACCCTGGTTAGAGCCCTGACCTGCGATGAAGTTGTAACCGGTAATACGCATACGACTGGCAATGGCGGGGTTGGTAGCGAGCATACGGTCAACCTCGTCCATCACCTCGTTGGTCTTCTTCATTGAAGTTCCAGGAGGTGTAGAGACTGTACAGAATACAGTACCTGTATCCTCATCAGGTACAAGACCGGTCTTGGTGGTTCCCATAAGCACTGCCATTCCGGCAATAGCGACAATCACAGTAACGATAGCGATGATAGGACGCTCTACGATACGGCGAACTCCCTTGGTATACTTCTCCTGAACCTTGCCATAAGCTGCGTTGAACGATGCGTGGAAACGGTCAATCACAGTCATCTTGCGCTCCTTGCCGTGCTCGTCCTTCGGCTTCAGCAAGATAGCACAAAGAGCCGGAGAGAGTGTCAAGGCGTTAAGAGCCGAGATGATGATAGAGATGGCCATGGTGATACCGAACTCACGGTAGAACGCACCTGACGTACCACCCATGAACGACACGGGGATGAACACCGATGCCATAACAAGGGTAATAGAGATGATAGCGCCCGAAATCTCGTTCATTGCGTCGATAGATGCCAGTCGTGCCGACTTGTATCCAAGGTCGAGCTTGGCATGGACAGCCTCCACAACCACAATGGCATCATCGACCACAATGGCGATGGCAAGCACAAGGGCGGCAAGTGTCAGCAAGTTGAGCGAGAAGCCGAACACATAGAGGAAGAAGAATGTACCGATCAACGACACCGGAACGGCAATCAACGGGATAAGAGTTGAGCGCCAGTCCTGAAGGAAAACGTACACCACGATGAACACGAGGATGAACGCCTCGCACAGAGTCTTGATAAGGTCTTCGATTGATGCGAAGAGGAACTCAGTTACGTCCTGCATGATGTCGAAGTGGATTCCCGGCGGCATTGTTGCCTCCTGATCCTTGAGGAGCTTCTTGATGTTGGTGGCAATCTCAGTAGCGTTAGAGCCGGCAGTCTGTGTTACCATCATGGTTACTGACGGTTTGCCGTTGTTCTTTGACTCAACGCTATACGAGAGGGCACCCATCTCTACGCGTGCCACGTCCTTGACACGAATGGTCTGACCGTCCTGTGTCGACTTTATAATCATGTCGCCGAACTCCTCAGGGGTCTGCAGACGACCTCTATAGCGGAATGTATACTCATACTGATTGTCGCTATTCTCGCCTACCGAACCCGGAGCAGCCTCGATGTTCTGCTGAGCGAGCACGCCAGTGAGGTCAGAAGGAATCAAGCCGTAGCTCTTCATCTTCACTGGGTCAATCCAGAGGCGCATGGTATAGTCCTTCTGCGAGAAGCACTGACACTCACCTACACCGTTGACACGCTTGATGGCAGGCACAACGTTGATGTTGGCATAGTTGGTGAGGAACTCGTCGTCATAACGGTCGTCGTCGGCTGTAAGACCGAAGAGGATAACCGTTGACGACTGACGCTTCATAACCGTCACACCAGCCTTTGTCACCTCAGCCGGCAGCAAGGCAGAAGCCTGCGACACACGGTTCTGTACGTTGACCTGACACATGTCAGGATCCATACCCTGCTTAAAGTAAACGGTGATAGAAGCCGAACCTGCATTGGTGGCTGATGAGGTCATGTAGGTCATACCCTCAACACCGTTGATCGACTCCTCCAGCGGTGCAAGCACCGAGTTGAGCACGGTCTGTGAGTTGGCACCGGTGTAAGCGGCACGCACCATGATAGTAGGAGGCGCCATGTTAGGGTACTGCTCGATAGGCAGCGACACCAGGCCGAGTACACCCAGAATGACTACGAGGATAGAAATCACCGTAGAAAGCACCGGGCGCTTGATAAATCTATCTAATTTCATAATATATCTTTAAATTTTGAATTTTGAATTTTGAGTTATTGCCAAGGGCAATTTTGAGTTTTTCATTTTTGAGTTATGAATTCTTAATTCAACATTGAACAATTCCTAATCGGCAAAGCCGACAATTCAAAAATCAACACTCAAAACTCAAAATTTATTTTCCGAATGCCTTCTTAAGCTTGCCAAGGTCGCCCTGAGCCTCGCCCAGCTCCTCGGTCTTCTTCAGTTTGTCGGCATACTGAGCCTCGGTGAGGGGCTTGATTTCCATACCGTCCTGCAGCGATGACACTCCGTTCACTACGAAGCGGTCGCCGATGTGAAGACCAGAAGTGATGATATAGTTCTTGCCGTCGTTCTGCGAATTGATTTCTACCGGAGTATACTTCACCTTGTTGTCCTTGCCTACTACATAAACGAAGTGCTTGTCCTGTACCTCAACTACAGCGTCCTGCGGAACTATAACTGCTGAAGTAGCGGTGTGAGGCACTACGATTGAGCCTGAAGCACCCGACTTGAGCACGCGCTCGGGGTTGGGGAAGTCGGCACGCATTGAAACAGAGCCTGTTGTAGGGTCGATGACACCGCTCACGGTAGCCACCTTGCCCGGATGATTGTAGATAGAACCGTCGGCAAGCTGAAGCTTTACAGCAGGATAGCTTGAGATGGCAGCATTGATGCCACCGGCTGTCTTGGTCATATCGAGGAGGTCCTTCTCGGTCATTGAGAAGTATACCTGCATTGTAGAGTTGTTGGAAACGGTGGTAAGAGGTTGCTGTGATGATGCGCTAACAAGTGCACCTACACGATAAGGCAGGTCGCCTACGACACCATTGGCAGGGCTTGATACGAAACAGAAGTCAAGGTTCTGCTTGGCTGAAACATAAGCAGCCTCAGCCTGAGCGAGCTGAGCGGCAGCGCTCTCCATTGCATTCTTAGACGACTGAAGCTCGTACGAACCGATAACGTTGTTCTTGAAGAGCTTCTGAGAGTTGTTGTATGTAAGACGGGCAGTGTTGAGTTGTGCCTTGGCGGCGTTCACGGCAGCCCTTGCCTGACGTACAGCGGCAGCGTATGTAACGTTGTCGATGACGAAGAGGAGCTGACCAGCCTTCACCTGCTGACCTTCCTTGACACAGAGCTTTGTGATGAAGCCTGAAACTTTCGGACGGATCTCAACGTCCTGAACACCCTTGATTGTTGCGGGATAAGTGGTCTGGAGGTCAGCATTCTGACCCTGCACAGTACGTACGGCGTACTCATTGTCGCCGAAGTTAGGCTTACCGCCACTCTTGCCGCCACCACAAGAGGCGAGCACTACAGTCAAAACTGCAATCAGTAAAATCTTTGTTTTATTCATACCTATGTTTTACTAAATAAATTTTTTGTCTTTTGATTTATTTACTTTACTATTTATTTTTCCCTAACTAATATGTTGTTATAGCGTATGCCATGCCTTTCGGCTGACAATACGGAAGCCTTAAGGAAAACTCAACCCGCTGCTTAAGTTTTCCGGGTGCAAAGTTACCAACATTAATATTAATATGGTACATACCACACAAACATTTAACAACTTTTATTCCGGTTCTGTGTTTTTCGCCATAGTTTAAGATGTTTGCAACAGTAGGAATCGTGCTGTTTTGGGCTTCAAAAATTAAACATTTCACATTTAACACTTAACATTTTCCAAAAGGAGTCCTTTTGGGTTGCAAAAGGACTCGTTTTACATGCCAAAAGGACTACATTTGCATAGCAAAAGGACTCCTTTTGAAAGCCAAAAGGAGTCCTTTTTGAAAGAGGAAGGAAAAAGCCCTACCCCCAGCCCCTCCCCCGTAGGGAGGGGAGTGATATGATTTGTGAGATTATGAAGCAGAATATTGGGTTAACAGTAGGAGGCTATGGCGTCCTCGCCATAGCCTGAGCAGTCAGCCATATCATCTTTATTATTAATGATTTGTACCGTTGTTTGCTCAGGAGGGTGTGCAAAAGTCTATTATACGGGCTGAAAGCCCAATAAGCTCATAGCCCAAGGCAGCGCCTTGGGTGTACGGATTGATAAAAGCAAAACGCCCTGCAAGGGCAAAAGCATTGATAATTAACGCTTTTGCCCTTACAGGGCGCATTGGTATTTGTGATACTTTTACCCCATGGCGGTGCTTTGGGCTATGTGCTTCTGCCCCTTCGGGGCGTGCTGCTTTGACTTTTGACTTTACATCCTTCTAACATTTTGGTTCTATCACTTCAGCAGAGTCGTGCCGAGATTGCGGTCGACGAGCATGCCGTCCTTCATCTTCAGCGTGAACTTGCCTGCCTTCTTGGCCTTGAACTTGAGCACGAATAGGTCGCTGTCGCCCTCGTCGAGCAGGAAGTTGTTGCCACGATTGACGAATGTAGGCAGCAGTTCCTTCTGTCCGTTGGTGTGCAGACGGTCGTAGGTGAGGTTTACCAGCTCCTTCATGTTGAGCAGTTCGATGCCCGCATATTCCAGTTCGTCGGTGTTGTAAGGCAATGCGAAGCTCAGAGCGTTGACCCAGTGGAGCGCCTTGCCCTGCACCTTCAGCTCTATAACGTCGCCTGCGGCGAATGTGGTACGGCTCGGTGTGAGCACGAGCGAACCCGAACAATGGTCGTTCTTGGGATATACTCCGCCGTCGAGTTCGTTCGACACGCACGATATGTCGTATGCGTCGATGAGTCCGTTCCGGTTGATGTCGCCCGCACTTACATAGTCGAAGTCGCTGTCGCCACGTCTTAGTCCGGTGTAGTTCATATACGAGGTGAGATCGTTCTCGTCGATGCGGTTGTCGTGATTGATGTCGCCCTGCAGCACGCTCTGGCTTCCTGCCACCTTATATATATACATGGCACGACCCGAAGCGAAGTTGCCCACGGCCTTGGTCAGGTGCATCTGCACATAACGAGCCTCCGGATTGCCTTCGAACGTGAATGTCTTTGTGGTGTTGTCGGCCTTCCATACGAACGGAACCGGTGTCGACCACTTCTGGCGATCCATACTATAAGAGATGGTGCCTTCCATGATTGTGCCGTTGCCGGCATCCTCACGCGGAATGTATTCCATACGGTCGAGCTTGTTGACCGAACGCAGGTCGATTGTCACATCGCCCGGAATGGCTTCGCCCTTGCCCCATTGTGAGTGCCATGAGGTCTTCTTGTCGAAGTCGAAGAGCTTTGAAACTTTCTGTCCGGGCTGGTCTTGGAACGATGTCTGTGCCTTTATGCCCTTGATGGCAAACTCAAGCGGGTTGTTGAGGGTCTTTCCCTTGACCGTTGTCCAGTCGGATGCTCCGTCGCGATTGACTGCGCGCACCTTCATGCTGTACTCGGTCTCGGGCTGAAGCTGGTCGATGCTGAACTGCGTTCCGTGAATGGTAGAATACAGCATGCCGTCGTATTCTATCTCGTAATAGTCGGCATTGGGCTGCGGTTTCCACGAAGGAGTGAGGTTGAACACGCCACATCCAGCCTCAGCAATCTGTGCTTCGGGAGCCGCGAGCGCACCGCT
Source organism: uncultured Prevotella sp. (assembly GCA_905193385.1). Lineage (GTDB taxonomy): Bacteria > Bacteroidota > Bacteroidia > Bacteroidales > Bacteroidaceae > Prevotella. Next base: position 20,803 of record CAJJOL010000028.1, read on the forward strand.
GTGTTTGAGCATACGTCCGGCTGTGTTGAATTCGAAACCGTCTATAGCCACAGCTATGGCGTTGTCGCTGACGTTGGTCTTCTGTATCTTGACGAGCAGTTGCGCATTCTTCTTTATCACAACCTTTGCTGCATCGGTGCCAGGAGTAGAGAAGCGGTTGAGGTTGGGCTCGGCATCGTAGTAATACACGTTGTCGCCCTTCTCAAAGTCGGCGAGTGTCTGCACCTGTGTGAGCTTGACGGTGGTCTTGCCAACCTTTGCCGTCACCTTCTTCGGAGCACGTGTCACATTGACGCGCAGCTCGGTGAGCTTCTCGGCTTCATATCCGTCGTACGTGCCCTGAGCCGGTTGGATGTCTACACGCATACGTCCCTTGCCGTCGGTGCATACGCTTACGTCGGTAGTCACGCCGTTGCCATGCAGATACTGGGTCGTGTTGCCGTCGTCGTCATACTCCTTGAAGGCTGAAGTTCCGTTAGCCGAAGCGTAGATTTCGTAAGCACGGTAGTCCTGACGTATCTGCGACGGGTTGTTGTTGGGATTGGTCATAGGAATGATGGCATCAGCCTTGACGAATACCGGAATCTTCCAGAGCGGTGCCGGATACTCGTTGATGATGCGTCCGCCCTCGTATGCGTCGCCGTTCCAGTAGTCTATCCATGTGCCTTCGGGCAGATATATGCCGTTGCGTATGTCGTTGCCGTCCTTGTCGGCACGTGTCTCACGGTATATAGGAGCTATGAGCATCGACGGACCGTACATAAACTGATACTCGGTCTTGGTGCCGTGGGTGTAGTCGTTGGGATAGTCGAGGAACATGGCACGTATCATCGGCTTGCCGTCTATTGCCTCGTGGGCTATGGTATAGGTGTATGGCATGAGCATCGACTTAAGCTTCAGATAAGAGCGGTTGATGCTTGCAGCCGGCTCGCCGAGTATGTGCGGATACTTGGGATTGGCTCCCCAACCGTCCATGTTGAGCTGCATCGGTGTGAAGGTCTTCCACTGGAACTCGCGCACATTCACCGGAACGTTCTTGCCTCCGAATATTCCGTCCATGTCGCTCGTGATGTTTGGCTGACCCGACAAGCCCGAACCAATGAATGTCGGGATGTGGAAACGTATGTATTCCCAGTCGCCTCCGGTCTGGTCGCCGCTCCATACGGTGGCGTAACGTTGTGTTCCTGCCCATCCGTCGAGCGTGATGATGAACGGACGCGCATCCGATCCGTAGTATGGCATGACCTGAGCCACATCGGCAACGCCGTTCAATCCGAACGAATAGCCGTAGCCTACCCACGCCACGTCGGTCTTCAGCACTCTCACTCCGGCATCGCGCACCTCCTTAACGATGTCGCGCTGCAACAGAGGTTCTACTCCAGCCTTGGGATGAAGGTCGCTCTGTGTCCACAAACCAATCTCCACGCCCTTCGAACGGGCATAGTCGCCAAACTGACGCAGGTTGTCTATGTTGCCGTCGAGCGTACCAGTCTGTCCGTAACCGGCTCCATATCCGTCGTTGGGGAGGAACCATCCCAGCGGCATATCGTTGTTGACGTAGCGGTCGATGGCTGCACGTGCCGAGAACTGATAGTTGTTCTTCTCGCCGTTCAGGCTCTCCTTGGTTCCGCCATTGTCCTTCTGGCTCTCCTTATACATCTTGCCGTCCTCGAAAACCATTGCTCCGTTCTTGTCGTCCTTCCAATAGTCGCGGTTGTAGGCATTCAAATGACCTTCGTAAAAACCGAACTTCGGCATCAGAACGGGGTTGCCTGTGAGCTGATAGAAGTCGTTGAGCAACTGTACGGGAGTCTCGTCAAGCATTACAAACATGTCGAGATAGTCCTCTGAATGCTGCAGACGCACCTCACCCGGAGTGTCGTGACCGAAGTCGTAACGTCCCGGACGGAACGTATTCCACATCACTCCGTAGCCGCCCGTGCTCCAGTAGAACGGTGTGGGCGACGCTACGCCACCGTCAACCCAGCTGTTGGTGTTCTCGATGGCAATGCTCTCGCCACGATGCGAGAAACGACCGTTCTGCACTCCACCTCCATAGAAGTACTCGCCATCGTGCGAACGCATGGTGACTGATGTGCTTCCGTTGTCTATTTTGGCTGGTGTGAGGTTCTCGATAACGGTCTTGCCGGTGCGCAGGTCGACAATGTTCATGTTGCCTGTATGCTTGTCGATGTTGACACTTACGGCAGGTGTGGTTATCTGCAGAGTTCCGTCTACGTCGATAGCGCTAAGGTTTCCGGTCTTGCGACGTGCCGATTCGACAAGTATCTTTGCCGGAGGTGTAGCCAGAGGGTCGCGTACTACCCCACCCTTATCGTCGCGAAACATCCGCAAAATGTTGTCGCCGTAGAAGTCGAGGGTCATCTGCCGGCCGTCGGTGTAGTTGATCTCGATGGTGTGCGGATTGATCTGAGCCACATTTTTTACTGCAAATGCCTCATCGGTTTGTGCGATTGGATGTTCAATCACAAGCCCCGAGCGCAGCGGAATGGCGTTGATGCCCTGTGGCATGAGTGTCATTCCGGCAAGAGCGAGGGGCATTGCCAAAGCAATCGCAGCCTGCCGCGGTTGCTTTAATTTGTTGTTTGTATGCATATAGTTGTTTTAGTGATGTCTGATTTTATATTTATTGATATCAGATTGTACAAAAGTACTTAAAATAACAATGTATATGCGTGCGACGACTTGGGTTTTAACATATTTAACTCATATATCTTCCAATATTCATTATATGTACAAATAAGTGTACATTTTTGCAGCAATTTGTAACGAAAAAAGCCTAACTTTGCAGCTAAACATGTTTGGAAACCCAACAAAGCCATTCAACAAAACTAAAAGCTAACAAAAAAATGGAACAGGAAAAGAAGTTATTTAAAGAGGTCAATGAAGGCTATACCATGCACGAGGCTATCGAAGAGGCAAAGCGTTGTTTGCACTGCAAGATACCACAGTGCAAGAAGGGATGCCCAATAAGCCATGACATACCCGACTGGATTCACGAGTTGTCGATGGGAAACTTCGGCAATGCCATGCACATCATTAACGAAAAGAGTAACCTTCCGGCTGTATGCGGACGCGTTTGCCCGCACGAGAAGCAGTGCGAAGGACATTGCGTGCTCGGCAAGAAGGGCCAGGGCATACACGTAGGCAAGCTCGAACGCTTCCTCGCCGACTTCGACGGCAACATGGGACTGATTCGTGAGAAACTGCAACCGAAGACCCGCGGACGTGTGGCTGTAATCGGTTCAGGTCCTGCCGGACTCACTATCGCCGGCGATCTTTCGCGTCAGGGATTCAATGTGGAGATTTTCGAGATGGAACCGGAGCCGGGTGGCGTGCTCATGTTCGGTATTCCAGAGTATCGTTTGCCTAAGGATATTGTACGCCGAGAGATTAAGAAGATGGAGGAACTGGGTGTTATCATCCACTGCAACACCACTATCGGCAATGATTATACCGTTGATGACCTCTTCGCTCAGGGCTTTGACGCTATATTTATGGGTACAGGTACGGGCCGTCCGCAGAAGCTTCAGATTCCGGGAGGCGACATCAAGGGCGTACGCCAGGCCATTTGGTTCTTGCGCCGCGTAAGTCTGTACAACGAGGGCAACCTCGAACGCAAGGAGGTTGTTATCGAGAAGGGCGACCGCTGCTTCGTTATCGGCTGTGGAAACACCGCCATGGACGCTGCACGTACAGCCATACGTATGGGTGCAGAGAGCGTAAACGTGGTTTATCGCCGCACCATCAACGAGATGAGCGCATTGCGTTCGGAGTATGACGATGCCGTAAAGGAAGGCGTAGGATTCATCTGGGAGTCGAACATCGTTGAGATTCACAGCAACGATGAGGGCAAGATGACTGAGGTAGTGATTGAAGACAAGGAGGGCAACCGCCGTGTAGAGAAGGCCGACTATGTGCTTATGGCTCTTGGTTCGGCTCCTGCCAGCCGCATCGTGTCTACAACCAAGGGCATAGACGTTGACGACCGCGGATACGTCATTACACGTGAGAAGCCTTACGGTATGACTACACGCCAGGGAGTGTTTGCCGGTGGCGACGTGGTTAACCGTCCTTCAACAGTGGTTCTTGCCATGCGCGACGCCAAGATGGTGGCTGAAGGCATTGCACAGTATGTCGATGCTGTGAAGCTTCTTGAGGCTATCAACGGCGCAACTGAATAATACGGAAAACATATACTACAATAATAGAAAACAGGGAGAGCTGACTTCATTGTCTGCTCTCCCAGTTTTTTTTATTATGCTCACCTAAATTTTGAATAATAATACAGTTTTATTAGATGTCAAACTGTAGGAGGCCATGGCGTCCCCGCCATAGCCTGAGCAAGCAACAGTGTAATTTTTACTTGCCACTCTTCTGTCGTGCCTTGCGCAGAATGTTCTGCATGTCGTACACGAGTTGCGGATGCTGGGTAGCTACATTCTCCTTCTCCCACACATTATTCTTAATGTTGTAGAGCTGTGGTTGCTGTTCGCTACCTGTCTCCATGCCCGGTGCCCAGCTGAGAATCTTCGGTCCGTCGCTAGGTTCGATATATTTCCATTCACTGGTGCGCACCGACATGCATCGGTTGTAAGCCAGTTCGAGCACATACGGACGGTCGGTATTGTCGGTACCGAGCCAGTTGCCGAGTCGGTTTTCACTGTCGGGAGCGCTGCCTTTGGGGAATCGTGCACCGATGAGGTTGCCCAACGACGCCATCCAGTCAATCTGCGAGGTGAGCGTTGCAGATGTCTGTCCGCCCTTGATCTTGCCCGGCCAGCGTACAATCATAGGCACTGCGGTGCCGCCTTCGTATGCGCTGTACTTGTTGCCACGCCACGGTCCGGCTGGTTTGTGACCGTTGAGCAGCTCGGCAGCCTGATCCTGATAGCCGTCATCGATAACGGGTCCGTTGTCACTCGACAGCAATATGATGGTATTGTCGGCAATACCGAGCTTGTCGAGAGTCTCCATGAGCTGTCCTACAGCCCAGTCGAACTGCACGATAGCGTCGCCACGCAGTCCCATACCGCTCTGTCCGCGGAAGCGCGGATGCGGGAAGCGTGGCACATGCACGTCGTTGGTGCAGAAGTACATAAAGAACGGATTGTTCTTATTGGCCTTGATGAAGTTGATAGCGTGCGATGTGATAGAGTCGGCGATGTTCTCGTCCTTCCACAAAGCCTTGCCGCCACCCTTCATATATCCAATGCGTCCGATGCCGTTGACGATAGACTGGTCGTGACCGCAGCCCGGTGTCGACTTCAGATTGTACAGCAGTTCGGGGTTGTTCTTGCCAGTAGGTTCGCCCGGGAAGTTCTTCTTGTAGCTCACATGTATTGGTGCCGAGGGGTCATAATTGGCTACATTGCCGTTCTCAATGAATACGCACGGCACGCGATCGGCTGTAGCAGCCATGATATAGTGGTAGTCGAAGCCTATATCCGAGAGCGATGCAGGCAGCGGAGCGTTCCAGTCCTGCGTACCCGTTTCGGCTCCGATGCCCAAGTGCCACTTGCCGATGGCGCAGGTGCGATAACCCTGGCTGCGGAACATATCTGCCATGGTGTACTGTTCGGGGCGTATGATCATGCCGGCATCGCCCGGTGCGATGTCAGTATCGGGACGTCGCCATGCGTATTCGCCCGTAAGTATAGAGTAGCGTGACGGTGTACTTGTGGCAGCGATAGCATGTGTGTCGGTGAAACGTATGCCCTGACTTGCGAGCCGGTCGACATTAGGAGTCTTGACGTTCTTTGCCCCGTAGCATCCAAGGTCGCCATAGCCGAGGTCGTCGGCAAGGATGATGATGACGTTAGGACGATTCGGGTCGGTTGTTGTCTTCACCTTCTTGGCTCCGTAGGCTGCCTGTGCAGCGAGCGGTGCGAGAAGCGAGATTGCCAAATAGCTTTTCTTCATTGTTCTTCTATGTTTATTTTAGTTTATTAGTATAATGGAGAGTGCCCCGAACGGCAATGACGCGTTGTGGCACACTCTCGTTTATGAATGGTCTACTTGCGCAGTGAGGTGTGATAATCCTCACGGAACGGCTGTCCGCTCCACGCCTTCTGCGATGTCCACTGCTCTGCCGGAGCTGTCCAGAAGGGATGTGTGGCTGGCAATCCGAGCGGCATGAACACGAGCGATGTCATGTATAGCGAGCCGTTGTTTGAATAGTAGTTGGCAAGTCCGGGCTGATGTCCTGCAAAGCCGAGCCGCAGATAGCCCTTGTCGGTGAAGTTGCCGTCGACGGCAAACATACGCTTCATTACGGCAGTGAGTGCCGAGCGCACGCCACCGTTGCTCAGGCTTTCGGGCAATCCGTACTTCCAAGCCGACATGGCGAGTGTCTGGAATGCGCCCATACGATATATTACAGAGCGTCCTACGGCAGGATATGCGCCCTCGGGCGAGATGAATCGCTCAATGATTTCGTTGTATCGGTTCATGCGCTTCACTGCGAGGTCGAGCGAAACGGGTGTGGGGAAGTTGTGCTTCTTGCATATCTCCACCACCTCAACCATCATCGGGTGCATGGCATAAGCGTTGTAGTAGTCCATGGCAAACTCCGGACCGTCGCTATACCATCCGTCGCTCAGATACCACTCGCTCATCTTGCGCAGTCCGACGGTCATTACATATCCGTCATACTCCTCGCCTATGCTCATGAAGAAAGCCTCAACCATGCAGCGGAAGAGCAGCCAGTTGTTGTAGGCGGGGCTTATTGTGCGCAGACTCTTGAGTCCGTCGATGTAGCGTTGCTTGGTTACGTTGTCGAGCTGGTCCCATGTTGCCTCGGGAGCACGCATGAAGCTCTCCACGAGATATGAAGCGTCGCACAGCGGCTGTGCCACGTTGCAGAGCCATGTGATATGGTCGGGGTTGTTAGGGTCTACCGCATTCTTGTATGCCTGTATTGCCCATGTGTGCAGCTGCTTGCGCTGCGCTCCCTCAGGAGTGCCGTCGTCGGGCAGCGCTATCCACGGACTGATGCCCGCCATGAGTCTGGCGAAAGCCTCAAGATAAGCCACACGTGTGTCGCGGCCGTCCCACTTGGGGCTCAGTTCGAGCGTGAAGTCCTTCTGGAAATTGCCCTTGCTCATATTTTCAAGCACCGGACGGGCTATCTTGTAGCACAGGTCTGCCCACACTTTGCGGTCGGGTTCTTGTGCAGTTGTCTTCTTCTTGGCAGCCATAGTAGGCACAGCCATCATCACCGCAATCAATACGGCAACGAACAATTTGATTTGTCGTTTCATTGTTGTTTTAAGTTATTAGTACAATCTTGGTTTAAAGTATAATACGACAAAGTTATTAATAATTATTTACATACAGCCGTTTAGCACGTTTCTGTTATATTTTTTTATCTTTTACTACTCTGTTGTATCCTTGGGCGAAGGTTTGCGGTGCACAATGCGATAGCCCGTTGCAGCCACGATTACACTCATCACCGGCGAGAGAATGTTGAAAATGCAATACGGCAGATATGTCCACGTAGACACGCCGAGCACCGTGCTCTGCGTCATTCCGCACGTATTCCACGGCACAAGCACCGATGTCACCGTCACCGAGTCTTCGGTTGTGCGGCTCAGGAGCTTGCGTTCGTAGCCCTCACGGTCGTAAATGTCGCGAAACATATTGCCCGTCAGCAATATACACAGATACTGGTCGGCTATGGCTATGTTGAGCATGACACCCGAAGCGGCTGTCGACGCCACGAGCGACGTACGGCTGTGGACCATGTGGATGAACAGTCGGGTGATGCCGCCAACCATTCCGCCTGCCGACATGCATCCGCCAAAGCACATGGCGCACACTATCAGCCATATCGTACCCATCATTCCAGCCATGCCGCGCGTTCCTACCAGTCCGGCAAGGGTGGCATCGTCGGTGGCAAGCTGAGTGCTGTCGTACAGACAACGCATAGCCGCCTTGAACATCGAGGGGTCGATCTCGCGCAGCGCATCGGCCTGAAACACCACGGCAGCCACTACCGCCATGAGCGACGAGAGGAACAGCGTGATGATGGGCGGAACGCGCCTGGCTATCAACACGCCCGTGAGCACGGGCACAAGCAGCAGCCACGGCGATATGCAGAAGCGCGACTTGAGCGCAAGCGCAAACGTACCGATGTCCTGGGCGGTGTTGGTGTCGCACAGCAGTCCTGCCACGGCAAACACCATCAACGCTATCACTATCGACGGAACGGTGGTGTAGACCATATAGCGTATATGGTCGAACAGCGGAACGCCCAACGAGCCGGACGCCAGAGTTGTAGTGTCAGACAGCGGTGAAATCTTGTCGCCGAAATAGGCACCCGATATTATGGCTCCGGCTATCCATCCGTCGGCAAAGCCCTGTGCCCTGCCTATGCCCATCAGCGCAATGCCTATCGTGGCAATGGTGGTCCACGACGATCCCGTCATTACGCTTACGAGGGCACAGATAATGCAGCTCGACACGAGGAATATGTCGGGATGGATGATGTGCATGCCATAATATATTAAGGTGGGAACCACTCCGCTCAGCATCCACGCCCCACCGAGCGCACCTATGAGCAGCAGTATGATTATGGCGCTTGCCACACTCGACACGTTCTTGACTATGGCTTTCTCAAAACTCGACCATGGCACATTGAGCCGCCACATACCTATGAGCACGCAGAATGCCGATGCTGCAAGCAGGGCTATCTGCGACGCACCGGCAAGCGAGTCGCTGCCAAAGGCACGTATTACGAATGTGAGCAGGGCTACAAGAACCAGGAGCGGCATGAGCGACATCGCTGCCGACGGACGTTTCTTAAGATTCTGTTCTTTGTTTTCCGACATTTTTGTCATGTAAATATTGGTTGTATTCTACTGTAAAACAATCAGCGTTGGACCGACGTTTTCGGTGCGTTTTTCAAAAGGAGTCCTTTTGCTTTCCAAAACGAGTCCTTTTACACTCCAAAAGGAGTCCTTTTGCTCACCAAAACGAGTCCTTTTGCATGCCAAAAGGACTACATTTTTTCAGACCAACGATTTTCATTCGTTTTTATGTATAATTATACGGTTTCCCGAAAACGAGAATACAAAGTTAAAGGTTCTGCCGAAATGCTGCAAACAAATTGTAGACTAATACTATAGGCATAGTCTATCATAGCTGATAAGCGGATATGCAATGTATAAATATACAATAATTCAGGCTTTCGGCATAAATCCGAACTTCTGCCTAATGCAATTTGTTTGTGCCTGCATGCTTTCAAATGTCACAAAAAATGAGTACCTTTGCAGCCCCAAAGGATAACATTATAATTTTTATGGCTACCAATAATACTACATCTACTGGCTCTGCATGGACAGAGTTGGAATTTTCGGCTCGTTGCATAAGCCCATACATAAGCTCACCTATATATATTCCTGAAGAGACAAGCTACTTCCTCTGCCGCCCCGACGGCACACGCGAGCAGCACCGTCTCACCTTCGTGGTGTTCCGCACCGACAACGCTGCCGACGACGAATGGGAGGACGACCCCACTATAGGACGTCTGCAGATGGCTGTGCTCGGTGACGACGACGAGGAGGTGAAGCCTGCCGAAGCAGTATATCTGGGCGTGTCGCCCGACCGCTTCGTTAAGGTTGTGCGCAACGACGAGAACGAGATTGTCTTCGACTTTACATGGCATTACGGCAATGTTGAGATTGATAAGGCTGAGCGAACGGACGAAGGCTACGTGCTGCGCAAGGACGATTTCGGCGACGACGGCATCGCCTGCCGCCTCACTCCGCGCAAAGGCAACCCCTTCACAATACGTCTCACCATCCCGTATGTGGGATTCTGCATAACAGATGCTGACGGTCAGCGCATCACGGGCGACATCAACATCACACACAACAACCTGGCTGACTATCGCTACGCATTCGTCGGCGACAGCAACAACGACCGCTTCCAGGTGTCGTTGGCTGACGACAAGCTCAACTACATGTGCGTGTTGGGCGACGATGCGCGCCTCTCTATACGCGACATGCGCAACCGTATGGCGCTGGTGGGCGAGATTGACGCCGAGGGTCCGCTGTCTGACATCCTGATGGGGGCACACTCGGCTCTCATCAAGAACAAGTCATCGCGCTGGCGTGTACTACTGAGCGGCGAAGACGTTGAGGGTGCCGACGAAGTGGAGCTCAACGGCGTGGCTCTGGCACGTTTCGCCTTCGGCGTATTCAGCGCTGCCGATGCCCAGGACGAGGACTCAATAGCACAACGACTGATGGCTATGGAGCAGAAATACGGATTCCAGTGGTTCTGGCTGAGCGAGGACGACTGGAGCCACGAGCATCTTGAGGGTCTGATTGACATGGAAAATCTCGACAACGACCCCGAAAAGATGATGTGCCAGGCTCTGCTCTTCAATCGATACGAAACATTCATGAAGCATCTCGTTGCCTTCTCGTACATCTCGCAGAACCCCATTCAGGGCGACCAGTTGCAGGCTCGCAACAACAAACGAAAGATTGCACGCTGCGTACGCCGCATACAGGCCCACCGCAACGGCGAAGAAAGCGTATGGACTCTCGACGAAGAGGCACGCAACGAAATCATCCACTTCTTCTCAACATTCCACCGCGAGTTTACAGCTGCACTGGAGGAGTAAACGGGAAGGAAAATGTCAGGTTCGTCCGAAAGCTGATTCACATTGCTAATTTCCATCTGAATAAACATCGGACGAACCAAGAGTTTAAGCCAAAACAATAACGGCGGACTCCCATCCGACGCACAAGCTTACAGTATCAATATCCATATTACAGATGATACTGTTTTAGTTTGCGCGTCGGACGGGAGTCCGCCGTTCCGTTATTGTTTGCTTAGACTACTGTGATGATGCAGTAGCCGCTTCGTTCTACTTACCGGTCAATGCATAGCTCGACTTCCACTGCATGCGTCCGATACAATTGTTCATTATCCAGCGCATACGTATTGCCTGGTCTTGCGATACCGAACAATGCACGCCACGAGGGTCGTCCATGATGTTTTCGGCACGGAAGTAACATCCGTTCATTGTCTTATACCAATCCTTGTTACCACCAGTAGAAGTGGCAGCATAATCGATTGTGTCGTCACAATAGTCGGTGCCAGCCTTGGTGTTGGCATAATTGCATGTAGGCAACAGACCATAGAAGAGACCAACGTAATAACCCAATTCGTTATACCCCTGCTTCTTGTTGTTGTTAGATACGTAGAAGCTGCGCTCGGCAACATCAAGTTCAGAGAGTTTGTAAATTATTCCAGCCTGCGAAGGAGTGAGTGTCTGATTGGCATACGCCTGAAGTTTCAGTCCTTTGGGCACATCTGTAGCTTCTGCACTGACATAACACGGTGCACATTTGGCTGTAACGTCGTTGGCAAAGTCGCTCACAACACCCTTACGGTCGCTCACGAGCCATACATTCAGATAGTGTTCGGCTGGCCACAGCAGATGTTCTGACTCTATAATAGTACTGATGTCGCTGCCATCCTTCTGCACAAACGCTCCATCAGATATTGTCTTGCGGTCTACACCAGGCTCGACAAGTCTGTTACCGTACTGGTCGTACTGCGCCATGACAAACTTTATGTTGGCATTTACACCAACCGGATTCTTCGATATGGCTCCACTGAACATATTGTTCAGTCGCTTCAACTGCATCTCAATACGCTCAAGCTTGTACTCTCCACCATAATTGTCAATGTCGTCCTTTGTCTGCAGCACATGGAAGACGACCGGTATGACGAGTTCCTGGTCAAACATTTGCTTCATTGACGGTATTATGGTGAACGATATGGGGTCAGACTCCTTGCCGGTAGACTTGATTCGAGCCTTAATGGTCACCGTCTTGCCAACAAGTGAAGCATCAGATACGGATATTGTACGCCCTGCTGTAACGCCCGGCGTGTCGGAGGTGTACTCTATCCAGTTGTCGTCAACACGTGTGTCGGGCACTTGCGTACCGCTCTTGGTGTAAACGGTTGGCTGCAATTCTATCTGTGCATTGCCGTCGGCAATCAGATACTTCTGATTGGGCGCTATCGACACTGCATCAACAATGGCAGGATCCACCTTGCTGTTGTCATGAAAAATCTCCTCGTCGGGCGAACATGCAGTAGCGACAAGTACTGCCGCTGCACCGAGCCAGAAACTCTGTATTATTGATTTCATTGCTTTCATATTTGGTTTTTATAAGCCTTTTCTATATATATACATGTAATCACTAATATACAATCACGCTCTCCCAACCCGGATTCTGCTCCATCTTCTTGTTGTATTGCATCTCGCGTGCAGGTATAGGGAAGCAGTAGCGGAAGTCATCGGCAGTGAGATAGTTTTTCTCGCCAGCAATGGTTCGCTCCATAGTGTCGCCAAAACGCTTCATGTCGAGCCACACCTTGTCGCCCTCCATATAGAATTCCTTAAAGCGTTCGTCGTGTATTACCTTAAGCAAAGCTTCACTGTCATTGCCTATTGTAGGCAAACTGCCGGTGTATCTATGGCTGCGGAACTCGTCGAGCACAGCCTTACCCTCTCCCGTCTTGCCCTGACGCACCAGCGCCTCGGCCTTAATAAGATACATATCAGCCAATCGGAACGGCATAATACATCCCTGCGACATGCCCGAACCTATGAGGTTGTACTTGTCGTTGTGGGTGCCGTCAGCCGAGAACCACGCCTTCTTGCGTATGTCGTTATCAGCAAATTTACGATAATTCACCTTGTTTACAAGTCCATCTGCCACTCCGCCATCCTCGTAATATGCATAGGTGAAGTCACAGATGTATGTCCAGCGACCATCAACTATGCGCAGATAGAACTCGTCGTTCTTCAAATCCTTGCTGTATGCATTGTCCGAACAGTCGAAAATAGTCTTAAGCATATCGGCAGACGAAACAAGATTGCGTCCGCGCATAGCTGCAGTGGCATGCTGCTCAGCGTTGGCCCAATCGGTGTCGGCAGCTGCTCCAGAGCATGCTTTCCATGCATACACGTCTGCCATCATTGCATTTATGAAATCAGCATTCCACGCACAGTTCCAATCATTGTAAGTTGTCTTTGTCAACAGGTCAAGAGCCTGATTGCAATCGTCCAATATACGCTGGAACACCTCGGTCTGCGATTTGCGCTCGGGCATAGCTTCACCTATCTCCTTTTCGGGAGTCAGATACACGGGGATGCCCAAACGATTGTCCTTCATAGGCGAATAGAGCTGCAACAACTTGTAGAATGCGTATGCACGCCACGTCAAAGCTTCGCCCAATACACGGTTGCGAAGATTCTCGTCAGAGCCCTCAGCGGTTGGCACCGAACTGATAATAAGGTTGATTGGGCCAAGAAAGCTATAGATATTGTCCCAAGCAGAACTGTTGGTGTTGAGCCATGTCAAAGCATTCTTGCCCGTCTGAGTATAGACATTATTAGTACGGTCGTAGTAATATGATGACTCTGTAGTAAGATTCGACTCACCTGTATATATCGACAGCGACTCATCTACCTCACTACTTGGGAAAGGTAAAGTAGACAATCCTACGCCCATCACTACATCTTGCGATGGAAGTGTCGGTGTTTTAAGATAGCGCATGAAGCTGGCCAATATGTCGCGATAGTCCTCAACACTGTTCACCACATTAGTATCGTGCGGTGTCAGTGTCAGAAATTTGTTGCACGACGACATCTGTATACAGAGCAATGCGGCTATGATGTATTTTAAGTGTCTCATCATAATTGTTATATTCGTTTAATATATATATGTTTCCACTTGCTGGTTTAAGCCATAAGGATTTAGAATCCTACAGTAAGCTTGACGTTGAACTCACGTGCCACAGGATATGAGAAGGCTGAACCAGAGCCTACATCAAGACCGCGGTATTTGGTGAATGTAAGCAGATTGCGCGCATTTACACCAATTGTGAAGTTGTTCATACCTCCCAACTGCTTCATGATGTGTGCCGGCAAGCGATAGCTCAACGACACATTGGTCATACGCAGATAGTCGCCCTTAGAGTATTTGTTTGATGTCACGATTGATGTCCAATAGTCGGTGTTTGACGTTGTGAATCGTGGTACATCTGTAATGTCGCCCGCAAACTGCCAGTAGTACAAATACTTCTTCTCACGATTGGTACCCGACACTGCAAGGTCGGACGAATATCCCAACGAAGCTTGCTGCGAATTGAATGTAGCCAGATTCTTCGGCGCATTCTGATAGTCGTTGAAGTTGGGCACAAGGTGGCCACACTTGAAGGTCCAGTTGGTAGTAAATTCCAGACCACGGTAGTTAAAGTATGTACCGAATCCACCTAATATCTTCGGACGCGAACGTCCCAAGTATTGCATAGATGGCATAAAGAACGACGGATTGGTATTCGAACCACGCATGTAGTCAATCTTGTCAGGTATGCCATTCTTGGCTGCATCATAATAGTATTGGTATTTTGCCATGTTCTTGGAATTCTGTTCCAGGAATTGACCATAGGCTCGTTTGCCTGCTTCGGTAAGATAATATTGTGGGTTACCAGTTTCGGGATTAACACCGGCGAACTTCCATCCGTATATACCACCAGTCTCTTCACCAATGATATTAAGCACACCACCCTTCGACACATTCGACCTTACTGCCTCTTGATAAGAAGAAAAAGAATAGTGTGACTTAACAATCACGTTCTTGTTTCGCGACAAGTTGACCGATGTAGAAAATGTCATGTCGCGTGTGTTTATCCACTTTACGTTCATGTAGAATTCCAAACCCTTATTCTCCACAATTCCACCGTTGGCTTTAACCTCTGTTCTTCCCGTAGAAGCAGGCACCTGCAAGGTCTCAAGCACATCCTTGGTGCGTGTAGAATAGTAGTCGAATGTCATGTTGATACGATTATTCCACAGAGTCATATCAACACCAAGGTTGATGTCACGCTTCTTCTCCCACTTCACGGTTGGGTTCGGATAGGTGAAACTGGTGGCAAAACGGTTGCCATTATACATCTGCGAACCATAAGATATGGTAGAGAACGGATAGGCAGTACGGTCAATGTTGCCTGTAAATCCATAACTTCCACGCAACGCCAATTCGTTAACAACTGGATTCTTAAACCATTTTTCCTTATGAAGATTGTATCGCAGACCTGCCGACCACAATGGAGTGAAGCGATTGCCATCACCAATTACGTCAGCACCATCAGCACGATAGTTGAAACTGAAGATATAACGGTCCTTATATCCATAACGCATGGTGCCTAAGAACGACACGCTACGATCCTGTCCGTCGCTTGTTGAGAACATGTTACCGATAACGGCACGCATTGTTTCGTACGATACGGGAATGTCAAACGCAGGAACACCGGTAATGCGGAAGTCTTTATAATATATAGGTGAAGTATAGCTGAAGTTGGTATACTTCTTCGACATCACCTCACTGGCAATGAGGAATGAGAACAAATGAGCATCCTTCAGATTGAACGAGTAGTCAATCTGATTGCGTATGGTCCAATAATGATTCTTACCAGAGCCTTCGGTGAGTTGTCCGTTATCAAACTGGTCGGGCATAATGTTGTAGTTTGCATATGCAGTCTTTGCAAACTGCTCGTTAGCCCACGACGTATATGTACCCGCA
Source organism: uncultured Prevotella sp. (assembly GCA_905193385.1). Lineage (GTDB taxonomy): Bacteria > Bacteroidota > Bacteroidia > Bacteroidales > Bacteroidaceae > Prevotella. Next base: position 36,441 of record CAJJOL010000028.1, read on the forward strand.
TCAATCTCTGTTGTAGTGGTATTGTACGACATTCCCTTGCGGAATATCGACTCAATAGAAAGTCCTGGTATTATCTCATAACGAGCGTTGAGCGTGAATTCCACGTCTGATCCATCCGATGTCTTTCGTGTATCGCGCATCTCGCGAAGGATATTGAACTTCTCGTAAACGTATCCTGACGCACGTTCGTTGGTATAGTTATTACTCAAATAGCTCAAGTCGGCTGCATACGACCCGTCATCGTTGTATGGTCGCTCATATGGATTGGCGAACATTGCATATGTAAATGGGTCGATAGCAGAAGCATTGTCACGGTTCTTTCGCGAATTTGCAGAAAGATTGACGGCTATGATAAGTCCCTTGATGGGGCGATAGTCAAGCTTCATGAGCAATCCGGCATTCTGATACTTATTCGACATGAGAATACCGTTCTGGTCTTGGAAGCTAAGTGATGTATAATATGTCAACTCCTCTGAACCACCACGAAGATTAACGTTGTGCGACTGTGAATGTGCTGTACGGAACAGCACATCAAACCAATTGGTGTTTATACCCGAAAGGCGCTGCAATTCCTGCTGATATTCGGTTGGAGTAATGTATCCGTCGATGCTGCGCTTATAAGTATAACCTCCACGACCAGTAACGTAAGCATAGCTAAGACCATAATTGTCAACAATAGAACGTTCATATTGCAGCTTCTCAGCCGAATTCATGAAGTTGAGATTGTTGACAGGTGCAATGGCACAATTGTATGTTCCGCTGTAGCTTACTTGTGTCTTCGAGCGGAAACCCTTCTTTGTTGTGATTACAATAACACCATTAGCAGCACGCGCACCATATATGGCAGCAGCCGAAGCATCCTTCAAAATACTAATCGACTCTATGTCGTCGGGCATGATATTGCCAACACCGTCTTGCATGATAGTGCCTGCATAGTCGCCCGTTGAACTTGTCGGCACGCCAGATGTCATAGGAAGTCCGTCGACAATCCACAACGGTTCGGTATTACCACTTAAATTGTTCTCACCACGTATGGTTATCTGCGAACGCACGCCAGGCGCACCTGAGAGCGTGGTAGAGTTGAGTCCGGCAATACGTCCGTCAAGAATACGGTCGATAGACGTCACACCTTGCATCTTCAAATCCTTAGCTGTGATTACCGCAGCACTACCTGTCATGTGGTCTTTGTTAATAACCTCCATACCTGTAACTACCACCTCGTTTATCTTATTGGCATCTTCCAGCATCGTGACACGCATCACCTTGGTAAAATCAACTACGCGTACAGTTTGCGGTTTCATTCCTATATATGTAAAAACAAGTGTGGCAGACTTCGACGTATTGGACATTGGCATGGCAAACACACCGTTTATGTCGGTAGTAGTCTTTCGTGTAGAACCTTTCAGCGCCACCGTTACACCCGGCAGAGGTTGCTTTGTATCATCAACCACGACACCGCGCAGTACGTTTGCCTGCTGTTGCTGCTGCATAACTGTAGTTGACGCTTTATCGGTAGTGGCGGCAATAGGCATAACGCACACAAACGTTAGAGCCGCAACTGTCAATCTGCGCAACATACGACAGGTGTATTTGTTATTATGAATATTCAGTTTCATATATATAATATATAAGGTGTAGTATATGTTATCTAATCTGTGGGTTTGACACTATTGCCGGACACTTGATGTCCATAAGCAGTTTCGGGCCTATCTGATAGTTGTATGTCATAACACCATAGTAATCGTACGATCCCATGCTTTGCGGTGTGTATTGCTTGAGTCGCATAACGCCTTTCACACCGCGACCTGTCTCGAAGAAAACATAGCATGTCTTGAAGTCGTCGGCTGTAGTTACGGGTATCTCTACATTACTTTCAATGATGTCGGTATTGAAATTATTGGCTTCGAGATTGTCGAAGTCGGCATCGGTAAAGGAGTCCGGTGCCTTCATATATTTAGTGTGGCATGGGAACAAATAATCCTCTTTGTGTCCCAAATGGGCACGCATTGTTATGGGCGATTCGAATCGAAAACACTGCCCAACCTCATCCCAATAGAGTGCAATATCTGCCATATCCTTACGACTTGCAGATGCACTTTGCGTCATACCCGAAGTAAGTGAGAAGAAAGCCAAGCCCGTTCCGAAGTCGGGATAATCAGGATTGCCGTCATCAAGCTCTGTTGTTGAGCCCAACAACTGTTCACCATAGTACACCTCGATGTCCATCTTATCCATCATTCCAGCCATACTCACGTCGGTATATTCGAGCGATGTCTGCTGCGGAACCTTGCATACCTCCAAAGGTCCGTCATATTTTACAGCCACACTGCCACCAAATGATGTCTTGCCGTTCAATTCCACGTGATAAGCATCGCCAGACTTAGCCACCCTTACCTCACCCTCGGTTATTGCAGCCGGTCTGATTGTCTTCTGCGACTGATATTCTGACGAGCAAAAAGCACGGAAAGTGTTTGACGCTGCTGTCTCACTATACGTATATGTACCTTCAGCTACGCCATCAACACTTGGTGAACACAACTGTATGCTTACAACTGCACCCTTGCCCTTTGCCGATGCCAGTTCCGGATTATAAGTCAATCCGTTCTCATAGAGCGAAATGGTATAGTTGCCTAATTGCGTAGCTTTGTCGCTCACAGTGAAACCTTCAATGTTGTCGGTCACCGTTTCACCATTTTCATTTGTGTATATGTCTTGCCAGATGTAAGGTACAGTGTTGACAATGGAATAAGGATTACCCTGCCATATCACTCCGCTACCGATGTTGAACGCATTGTCGTATAGCACAATCTGCGAGTTTCCTGTAGTTCCGTCATCATTGTCGGAGCAGGCACTGAGCAATAGCGCTGAAGCAAGGACTGCAAAAAAATAATTTAACTTTAGCATATATGATTGTGATTGGTGAATTTTCTGATTTGTAGAGCAGGGCTTTTCAAAGTTCTAAAGTGCCCCTATAAAAAATGTCAAGGGGGCACTTTAGGATTGATTTATTTGTTTACAACAACCTTGCGAGTTGTTCCGTCTGACATCTTAACAATATTGATGCCTCTTGTGGGGAGATATATGCGTGTGCCGTCTACAGTATAACGGCCTGTTTCTGTAACGTTGGCTGAATTAGAAGCGTTGTTTACACCTAAGCCAGCGGGCTTTTCAAGGATTAGCTTTACGGGAAGAAGTTGTTGGGACAATTCTGCTATTGTAGGAACTTTTGTACTTGAACTAGTCTTCTGAATATAAGTTCCTGGATCCGCATCTTCATCATCCCCCAAAACGTCAGAGTAATACTGACCAACAAGAAGTTTGTCCATCACAATTGTTCCTTCAGTATTCTTAATCCAATAGCCTGCATATAAGTCCTGGAAATCCTCAGGATCGCCTTCAGCTGCACCCTCCTTCTTTGCCGGTATTACATATGGTGTTTCAAACATAACGTCGTTCCAGTTATAAATCTTCATACCATGAACGGATGGAGTCACTTCCGCACCCTTGGCAATGGCTACATTCTTTGAGCTCATTCTAACCTTGTCGCCCCATGTCTGGTTGCACGAAATATTGAGCAATACGTCGACATTTTTCTGTCCGAACTCTCCTGCTACACTGACTCCGACAACCTTGTAGCCTATATATTTCTCAAGGTCTTCCTTGGTAAAACGCGCAAAAACTGCATCCAAATCTAATTTTGCACCCAGAATCATTTCCGCCATGTCACTACGATAAAAATCATAGGTTTCATCATAGCCCTGAATCTTGGTTGCATCACCCGTTGTAGCAGTTACAACACCATGAGCTGGCATGTACTCCTGGTTCTCCGCCAGCACTCTTGTCTGTGCATTTGCAGCAGTTAAAGACAAGGCAAATGCCATAATAGAAAGTAAAGTTTTCTTCATAATCACTTAGTTTTAATGTTAAGTAAGTGATCTAAATTATTTTTATATATAAGTACTAACATGGCTCATTTTTC
>CAJJOL010000029.1:0-39818 GCA_905193385.1 uncultured Prevotella sp.
TCTTCAATATACAGCATCTTTATCAGACCAAACTTCTTTTGTAGAAGAACTTAGGTCTGCAATAGATAGCGACACACCTTTGATAACAGCTCTGTCTTTTAAAGGTCGCACACATGCTGTACTTGCTATTGGGTATGAAGAACAAAAAGACGTTGTCAAGAAAATATTCTGTTTGGACCCAAGCTATGCTATAAGTCCGACATCCTTTTGGAATGGTGTAATAATCCTAAATGAAGGAAAAGGAAAGTATAGCCATCTGTATATAACAGATAAAGACGATGACAATGTCTTTATTAGTGAAACATTGAAAATAAAAAGGAAATAACGATATGAGCGAAGAATTACAACAGAAACTCCGTGACCAACTTTGGGAAGTTGCAAACAAACTGCGCGGCAACATGTCGGCAAGCGACTTTATGTACTTCACCCTTGGCTTTATCTTCTACAAGTATTTGTCGGAGAAGATAGAGCAACACGCCAATGACGCATTGGTGGACGATGAAGTCACATTCAAAGAATTGTGGGCAATGGAGATAGACGAGGATGTTGAGGCATTGCAACAAGAAGTAAAGACCGAATGTTTGGAAAATATCGGCTACTTCATTGAACCAAACTTCCTGTTCTCGTCTGTCATTGAGAGCATTAAGAGAAAGGAGAATATTCTGCCGATGCTCGAACGCTCATTGAAACGTATTGAGGACAGTACCCTCGGACAGGACAGCGAAGAAGACTTTGGTGGTCTATTCTCTGACATTGACCTTGCTTCACCCAAGTTGGGCAAGACTGCCGATGACAAGAATACTTTGGTCAGCAACGTTCTTCTTGCCCTTGATGACATTGACTTTGGTGTGGAAGCATCGCAAGAGATAGATATTCTCGGTGATGCCTACGAGTATATGATTAGCCAGTTTGCTGCTGGTGCAGGCAAGAAAGCTGGTGAGTTCTATACTCCTCAGGAAGTGAGCCGTATCTTGGCAGAGATCGTAACCATCGGTCACGCTCGTCTGCGCAATGTCTATGACCCTACTTGTGGTAGTGGTTCGCTGTTGCTCCGTGCAGCAAGCATCGGTCATGCAAACGAGATTTTCGGACAGGAGAAGAACCCTACGACCTACAACTTGGCTCGTATGAATATGCTACTGCATGGTATCAAGTTCAGCAACTTCCGCATAGAGAATGGCGATACCTTGGAGGCTGATGCTTTTGGCGATACTCAGTTTGACGCTGTGGTAGCAAATCCTCCCTTCTCTGCTGAATGGAGTGCTGCCGATAAGTTCAACAACGATGACCGTTTCAGCAAGGCTGGACGTTTGGCACCACGCAAGACAGCCGACTATGCCTTTATTCTCCACATGATTTACCACCTCAATGAGGGTGGCACAATGGCTTGTGTCGCTCCTCATGGAGTGTTGTTCCGTGGCAATGCCGAGGGCGTAATCCGCCGCTTCCTCATCGAGAAAAAGAACTATGTGGATGCCATCATCGGACTTCCTGCCAATATATTCTATGGTACAAGTATCCCGACATGTATCTTGGTGTTCAAGAAATGCCGTAAGGAGGATGACAACATACTCTTCATTGATGCCAGCAAAGAGTTTGAAAAGGTCAAGACCCAGAACAAGCTCCGTCCACAGCATATCCAGAAGATTGTAGACACCTACCGTGAGCGCAAGGAGATAGAAAAGTACAGCCATCTCGCCACATTGCAGGAGGTAGCCGAGAACGACTACAACCTCAACATTCCTCGTTATGTAGATACTTTCGAGGAAGAAGAACCTATCGACATTCATGCTGTCATGAAAGAAATCAAGGAACTGGAAGCCAAGCGCGCCGACCTCGACAAGGAGATTGAAGGTTATCTGAAGGAATTGGGATTGGTTGAATAATCTTTTTGTACCAAGTAGGGACAATTTTAGCAGATTTTAGAATATGGCTGAGAAAGATAATATACCAGAAATGCGTCCTACGTTTGATGCTATCCGCAGGACTGACGAAAACAACAAGGAATATTGGAGTTCGCGCGACCTTTGTAATGCTATGGGATATTCTACTAACTGGAAATTCCAAAATGTCATAAATAAGGCAATTGCCGTAGCCAATCAAAAAGGCATGAAGATTGATGACCATTTCAACCAAACGGTTGATATGGTCAAGCTCGGTAGTGGTGCATATAGAAAGGTGAACACATTCCGTTTGTCTCGTATGGCGTGCATGATTATAGCTGAAAATGCAGACGGAAAGAAACCTCTGGTGCAACAAGCAAGAGAATATTTTTCGCAGTCCGTTTCTACCACAGAACTTATCCAAAACTCACTGGAATCCAACATATTGCTGTATAAAACAGCACAAGGTGAAACCCGCATTGAAGTGATATTCAACAACGAGACATTTTGGATGTCGCAAAAACGCATGGCAGGTTTGTTTGGCGTAGACCGAGCAACGATTGCTTATCACCTTTCTCAAATTTATGAAAGTGGAGAACTTACAAAAGAGGCAACTTGTAGAAAAATTCAACAAGTTCAACTTGAGGGTGAGCGTGATGTTGAACGTACTCCTTTGTTCTACAACCTTGATGCCATTATTGCCGTAGGTTACCGTGTGAACAGTTATCAAGCCACACAATTCCGTATATGGGCTACATCTGTGTTGAAGGAGTTTATCATCAAGGGGTATGTACTTGATGACGAACGCTTGAAACAAGGCAAGCATTTCGGTAAGGACTACTTTGATGACTTGCTGGAACGCATCCGTGAGATACGGACGTCTGAACGTCGCTACTATCAGAAGATAACGGATGTATATGCAGAGTGTAGTGCTGATTATGATGCAAAATCAGAAAGTACCAAATTGTTCTTCAAGATGGTGCAGAATATGATGCACTTGGCTGTCACACATCATACCGCAGCAGAGATTGTCTTTAACAGAGCTGATGCCGAACAACCACACATGGGGCTTACCACATGGAAAAAAGCACCTAACGGACGAGTACAAAAGTCGGACACAATTGTAGCCAAGAACTATTTGTCGGATACCGAACTTAATCAACTCAATGCCATAACTACTTCATTCCTTGACCTCGCAGAAACTCGTGCTCAACGCCATATCATTACAACAATGGAAGATTGGCGAAAGCGACTTGCCCAGTTCCTTGCGGCAATGGACTATGAGGCAAACCCTTCGGCAGGAACTGTTTCGCAAGATGAAGCAAGAGCAAAGGCTTATGGAGAATATGAGAAGTACAAGCTCATCCAAGACCGTTCATATATTTCTGATTTCGACAGATTTAATAATGGTGATGACGATATGCCTCTGCTTCCTTTCGACCTCAATCCAAAGGAAATTTAAAATAAAAATTTGTCTACCAAGCTGGTAGACTATTTCAGAACCATCAATTAAGGATTTAAAATGACAACAAAAATAAATAACGAACATAAAAAAGTTTATGCCCCAAATTCAACAGATAGGGGAAACGTTGTCCGTAATGTACCCCATTTAAGATTCCCTGAGTTTGAGGGGGAGTGGGAAGATTTCTTGATAAATGATGTTTGCTCTGAATTTAAGAGTGGTAAAAATATAAAAGCAGATTCTATTTCCGAAAGTGGAGAATATCCCGTATATGGAGGAAATGGACTAAGAGGATACACTTCTTCATACAATCATGAGGGCTTATATGTTCTAATAGGCCGTCAAGGTGCTCTTTGTGGAAATGTACGTTCTGTCCATGGTAAAACTTTTATAACAGAACATGCTATTGCTGTTGCTGGGAACGAAATAAGTAACACAAGTTTTCTGCATTATCTATTTGTCAAAATGAATTTAGGTCAATACTCAGACCAATCAGCACAGCCAGGTTTAGCTGTAAACAAGTTATTAAAAATAAAAGTTGTACTGCCTTCTGTTTCAGAACAGACTAAAATTGCAAGATTTTTATCACTTCTTGACGAGCGCATAGCGACCCAAAACAAAATCATTGACAAGTTGCAGTCTCTAATCAAGGGGCTGGAGGACAATTTATTGGATAATCCTTTGTGGAAAAAGACATATTTACGTTCATTTATGCAATTCTTTTCTACCAATTCGCTATCATGGGAGCAATTGAGTTATGAAGAAGGTGAAATTAGGAATCTACATTATGGTTTGATACACGGTTTTCAGACACGTGGAATTAACTCAGCTTCTTTACCGATGATTAAAAATGAAGCAGTACCTAAGCAATATATATCATGCCAAGTTGGAGATGTTGCTTTTGCTGATGCTTCAGAAGATACTGGCGAAATAGCTAAATCCGTAGAATTTGTTGATACTATTGAAGGTAATACAATCTGTGGATTACATACTATTCATGGTCGTGATATAAAGAACAGGACAGTTGTAGGCTTCAAAGGTTTTGCATTTAATTCTCGTTATTTCCATAATCAAATCAAGCGATTGGCACAGGGGACAAAAGTGTTTTCAATAACAGCAAACAACCTTTCTTCTTGTTATGTATATCTTCCTGATTTAGAAACTCAAAAAGCTATCGTTAAATTACTGAAAGCTTATGAAGCGCAACTTATAGTAAGTAGAAAGACTTTGAAACAATACGAAAAACAAAAGCAGTATCTGCTTCGCCAGATGTTCATATAAACATCTGACGGAGCAAATATTGCTTTTGTATTGACAACTGAGCAGCATAAGCTTCTTCGTCCTCGATTTTTCTTTCAAAGGTTCCAATTACTTTTACTATATATTGCTGGTGCTCTTTTGGCGGAATAGTAATCTTCATTCTGAGCCACTCATCTACATTAATAGAACGTCCATCACGAATACCATATGTCACAAGAACCAAAGACTTTATAAATCTTTGAGAAGTGAAATAATTGGATAAATAGCCATATTCTAAAAGACTATTTGTACGCAGTATTGTATATGCAGGACTACACACACCCAACTTATCAGAAAAAGCGAAACCTCCTTGAAATGAACGCAAATGAATAACGTAATCTCCTTTTCTGACGATCTTGTAAGTATTAATATTGCTACGTTCAAATTGGATATTCAAATTTAAGTCATCTCTATTCACCATTCCTTTTTCTTGGCTTGCAGAAAGAATATTGGAATATTCCATTTGTTTGTTACGCTCATTTACAACATCAAACAATTGTCCATATGAGTATTCTTTGCCTTGAATTTCAGAGTACACCTTTTCAATAATTGCGCACTTTAGCTTCTTCAAATCCTCAATGATTTTGTTTTGGGTAGCTATGCGCTCGTCAAGCATGGAGAGAAACTTACCTATTTTCTTTTGTTCTTGTAAATAAGGTCTATTGTTAGGCAATAATTCAAAGGCTGACTTAGAGATAATAGGAACAGCTTGAACTGCAATAGATGATAAATAACGAGGGAATGCGCTTTGTATTGCATAATATACAAACTCATTGTCGTTATTGTCATTGACCACAATAGAATTTATTTGCTGATTTGTTGACATTTCTTTTGTAGCCATTCCTGCTTTACCAATAGTAGAACCTATACATGTTACAAGAACGCTACCTTTTGGCAATGTTCTTGTTTTTGAAAAACCTTGGGCAGACAACATGGTCTTTGTCTCTGTAATTGACTTTATTGTCCCTAAATCAGCAGGAGAAGCCCATAGATATGTTCCATTTTCGTAATTCTCAATATCTTTAGTTGGAGGAGTGTTGCCTGTTACTACTTTTCCGTAATCTCCCAACTTGCACTTCTCCCACTCCCCCTGAAACTCAGGGAATCTGAGATTTGGGGCTAAAAATATTGATTTTCTCTAATTATATATATACACCTTCAAAATTAAGGATTACAATGACAACAAAAACAATTAGAGAAATTGCGTTGGCTTGGAAAAGTGACAAGCAACGCTACGTTAAGCAGTCTACATACGCTGCTTATGTTTTAGTTTTGGAGAACCATATTCTGCCATCGTTTGGCGATTGTGAGGCTCTGAGTGAGAAACTTGTGCAGGAGTTCGTTTTGCAGAAACTCAATGGTGGTCTCAGCATTAAGACGGTGAAGGATATTCTGATTGTCTTGAAAATGGTGATGAAGTTCGGAGTAAAGAACGAATGGATGAACTATTGCGAGTGGGACATCAAGTACCCCACGACAGAGACCAACAAGGAAATTGAGGTGCTGACGGTGGCACACCACAAGAAGATCCTTGATTTCATCAAACAGAACTTCACATTCCGCAACCTTGGTATCTATATCAGTCTGACTACAGGTTTGCGTATCGGAGAGATTTGTGGTTTGAAATGGTCGGACATAAACACCGACAATGGAACGATTACTGTGAACCGCACCATTGAGCGCATCTACATTGTGGAGGGCGAATGCAAGCACACAGAGTTGGTCATCAACACACCCAAGACCAAGAACTCATGCCGTGAGATACCGATGAACAAGGAACTGCTGGCGATGGTAAAACCTCTGAAAAAGGTGGTAAACACAGAGTTCTATGTGCTGACCAATGAAGAAAAGCCAACAGAGCCACGCACCTATCGCAACTATTATCATCGGCTTATGAAACGCCTTGACGTTCCTCGACTAAAGTATCACGGACTGCGCCATAGCTTTGCCACACGCTGCATTGAAAGCAACTGCGACTACAAGACCGTAAGCGTACTGCTCGGTCATGCCAACATCACTACAACCCTTAACCTCTATGTTCACCCGAACATGGAACAGAAGAGAAAGTGCATCACTAAGATGTTCAAGTCTCTTGGAAAATAAGGCATGAACGATAAATACCAAAAGGAAGTGAATTATCTAATAAGAGACAACTGTGACAAGTAGTCAATATAAACCACATACGGCCTGAACAAGACAAATAGCTCATGTAGCTATCAGCCGTTCAGACCGTCTGTTTTTTTTTATGCTATTCTATATCCTCCTTACTTCGTAGCAAACTTGAAGCTGCGGAAGTATACTTTCAGGTCTTCGCCCGAGATGTTGGTGAGGCGAATCTTTTTGGCCTTCAGTCCGTCAATCTCTGAGCCGGTGTTCACTACAGTCTTTCGGCGCTGGTTCATGCTGAGGCTGATGGGCTGACATGCGCCATCGGTGAAGACTTCGAGCTTGAACTTATGGGCAATGTTCTCAACGTCGAAGTTGAAGTCCATGCCGTTGAGCGTTACCTCATGGTCGGTCTCTATCTCGATGAATCCGTCCTTCTGCCAGTTGATTACCTCGTTGGAAGGGGCAACCATGACGTTGGTGTTCTTGATGCTGACAGGCAGCAGGCGCAGCTGGTCGATATTGCTCGTCAGCTTGTATGGCATGTATTCAGCCACATTTGAGAGGCTGGTGCCGTTCTGCTTGTTGTAGTTGTCGACAGCCAGGGTGAAGAGCTTGTGAAGTGTGGGCAGCATAACCTTTGTGCCAACCTTGATGCCGGGCTGAAGAGCGTGGCGCACGTCGGAGTTCTCAAGTTCGAACATCTGCTCCTGTATAGATGTTGCCTGGCGGTAGAGATTGTCGAAGCTGACGGCAGGGTTGCCTTGGAGCATCATTACGACCGTAGTGCCGTAGTCGGCAAGGTTCTTGGCTTGCAGCAGCCATGGACGCAGTTCGCGTATAAGTTCCTTGTTGGTCTTGTCGGAAAGCAGGAGGTCGCAGGCGTTCTTGAGCAGCAGACACTTGGCGTTGATTTCCTCAATAGCCTTGCGGTCGCCCTTGACGGCTGCAGCAGCTATGTCCTTCAGTTCCTCACCCTCTTCGCGGCGGAATCCGTGCCCGTTCTGTCCAAGGTCCTTATTGTACAGAGCGAATGTGCGCAGAGCCTCGGTGTTGGCAGGCAGCAAGTCGTTGATGCCTTTGAGCCAGTCGGTCTCGGCATCGTAAGCCTTCATGTTCCAAGTGTAGTCGGCAATGCCATAGAGCGAGATTTTGGAAGCCTCGGCATGTTCCATTGGGTTAGACACAAATCCCGACACGTCGTCGGCGATGTCCTTGCCGTTGCCGTAGGCTGGACCGAGCAGAATGTGGTCTCTCACGAAGTCGCTCACGGGGAAGTTCCACCAGATGTAAGCCTTGCGGTCGATACGGCTGTTGATCCACTGCATCGACTCCTTGTCAATGCAATGCACCACGGAGTTGCCCGTCCACATAATGCGTATGTCCTTGTTCATCTTGGTGCCGAGTGTGCGCAGATAGCCCTTCTCGTCGTTAGCCCAAGCACGGTTGTATTCGGTTGGGCACATAATAAGAGGTGAGATGTCCTTATGGCGGTTGATGAAGTTGTCGTCAACATAGTTGAGCAGTTCGGCTTGCTTGTCGGCCTTGGCACCCTCGCCCCAGATGTCGTCGAAGAATACGGCGAATGAGCGTATGCCGAGGGCGTACATCATTTCGAGTTTGTTGATGAGGTTGTCGCGGTCTTCGTTGTTCCATTTGATGTCAACGCCCGGATGGATGGCCCAGTAGAAGTTGACACCATTCAGCCTTGCCACCTCGTTGAGTTGCTTAATGCGGTTGGCCTCGTCGGTAGGGTAGGGCTTGCGCCACTGGTCGCGATGATAGGGGTCGTCCTTCGGTCCGTAGATGTATGTATTCATCTTGTTGCGACCATAGAAGGCAATCTGGCTGAGACGGGCCTCGTGGCTCCACGGTGTGCCGTAGAAACCCTCTACAGTTCCGCGGAAGTCAACATCTGGCCAGTCGGTAACGGTGCCCGTCTCAAGCTTGCCCTTGGCTATTGAGCCGAGCAATGTCTGCACGCCGTAGAAGAGTCCTTCCTCGTCGTTGCCAATGATTACGGCTCCCTTGTCGCTGATGTTGAGCCAGTAGCCCTCAGCCTTTTGGGGAAGATGCTTGGCGTATGCCTTGACACACTTGTCGCCCTTGATGCCGAGTGTTATGGTGTACTTGGCGTTGGGTTGAACCTTCACGCCATTCTTTAAAGTGGCAACGGCAAACGAGTTGCCTCGGTTGTTGCTGGTCTTGATATTAACGCTTTGTGGCAACTGTGCAAATCCGGTGCTTTGAATTTTTTGTGGCACAGGATTTACAAGTTTGAACTGGGCTTTGGCGGGCATTGTGCCAGCCAAGGCAAGTGCGGATATGATTCCGATGGTCAGTTTGTTCATATTTATTTGTATGTATTTTGATTGTCTATAATAGATATGGTTTATTTTGATCTGCAAACTTACATAAAAAAGTAAAGAAGTAAAAAGGTAAAAAGGTAAAAAAAGTAAAAAGGCAAAAGGGTAAAAGAGTAAAAAGGAAGAAAGTAAAAACGTGGAAGTGTTGTCGGAATGGCACATAAAAGAACGTTTTGTGCAGAAGTGAAATTAATTTATAAAAAACTGATAGAAAAATTTGTTGGTTACTTATAATTTATTATCTTTGCAATCGTAAAAGAAACAATATAACACCTCAAACAAAGTAAAAAACACTCCAACAGATAGTTTGCAAGACAACTAATATAAAGGAAATATATAAACCCGCGGTCGTTAAGTTTGACCGCACAAAACAATTGTAGTATGGCACAAATGAATTTCGGTGGCGTTGTAGAGACTGTAGTCACCAGCAAAGAGTTTTCATTGGAAAAAGCACGTGAAGTTCTTAAAAACGAAACAATTGCCATTTTGGGATACGGTATTCAGGGACCTGGTCAGGCAGGTAACTTACGCGACAACGGTTTTAATGTAATCGTTGGCCAGCGTCCAGGCAAGACTTATGACAAGGCTGTGGCCGATGGTTGGGTGCCTGGTAAGACTCTGTTCTCTGTAGAAGAGGCAGCCGAGAAGGGTACAATCATCTGCATGCTTCTTTCTGACGCTGGTCAGATTGCAGTATGGCCGAAAATCAAACAATATCTCACACCGGGCAAGACCCTCTACTATTCACACGGCTTCGCTATCAACTGGAACGACCGCACTGGCGTAGTTCCTCCTGCTGATGTCGACGTGATCATGGTGGCTCCTAAGGGCTCGGGTACTTCGCTCCGTACAATGTTCCTCGAAGGCCGTGGATTGAACTGCTCTTACGCAGTATATCAGGACCACTCAGGCAAGGCTGAGGAGAAGACAATCGCCTTCGGTATCGGTATCGGTGCAGGCTATCTGTTCAAGACAACATTCCAGCGTGAGGCTACTTCCGACCTTACAGGTGAACGTGGCTCGCTGATGGGTGCTATCGAGGGACTGCTCGAAGCTCAGTATGAGGTTCTGCGCGAGCACGGACACTCTCCTTCTGAGGCTTTCAACGAGACTGTTGAGGAGCTGACACAGAGCCTTATGCCTCTCTTCGCCGAGAAGGGTATGGACTGGATGTACGCCAACTGCTCTACAACAGCACAGCGCGGTGCCTTGGATTGGGCTCCTCGTTTCCGCGAGGCTATCAAGCCGGTTATGGAGTGGCTCTACCTCTCAGTCAAGACTGGTAACGAGGCTCAGATTTCAATCGATTCTAACTCTAAGCCCGACTACCGTGAGAAACTCAATGCCGAACTTAAGGCTATGCACGACATGGAGATGTGGCGCGCTGCCGAGACCGTTCGCGAGCTTCGCCCGGAGAATGAGGTTAAGTAAAGGATGACTTAAGGCATAAACATAAGGATTTATTAGATCATATTTGATAGATTTGTAGAGGTCGGCTGGGAGCGCCCAGTTTCGGCCTCTACTTTTTTTGTATTTACACTTTTATTTTGTAGTCAGAATTATATTTTGTAACTTTACATCCGCCAATAGGCAAAACGGCTTTTCGTATTACCCTTAAAACAATAATCACTATGGATGCAACCTATATCGAAATAACAATACGCCTTTCGCTGGCTCTTCTGCTGGGAGGAGCAATAGGCATTGAGCGTGAATACAGAGCCAAGGAGGCTGGTTTTCGCACCCATTTTCTTGTAGCCTTGGGCAGCGCGCTCTTCTGCCTTGTGTCGCAGTTCGGGTTTGGCATCGACCTGAAAGACTCGTCGCGTGTGGCGGCACAGGTGGTTTCGGGCATCGGCTTTCTTGGTGCCGGCACTATCATTTTCCAGAAGAATGTGGTGCGCGGACTGACGACGGCTGCCGGACTATGGGTGACGGCTGCTATCGGATTGGCTTGCGGTACGGGTATGTATGCTGCAGCATTGATAGCCACGTTTATGGTTCTGCTCGGCCTTGAG
This sequence comes from uncultured Prevotella sp., assembly GCA_905193385.1. Lineage (GTDB taxonomy): Bacteria > Bacteroidota > Bacteroidia > Bacteroidales > Bacteroidaceae > Prevotella. The sequence goes on from CAJJOL010000029.1 coordinate 11,132, forward strand.
GTGCTCAATGCCTTGATTCCGCAGTTGGGCACGTCGACAGTAGAGCTGTCGTTCAAGGCTCCGTCGAAGGAGAGCGTGCGCCAGCTTATAGAGGAGTTGAAGCATGATGGCATGGAGATTCAACTGTATGAATTGAAGGACAGCTTCACCTCGCAAGGCGAAGTGTTTGAGGTTGACATACAGTTTAAGGTGAAGCGTGGCGAGAGCGACTGTCTGCGGATAATCGACTATATGGAGGATTTCTCTGATGTCACGATTGTTACTACAGAAGGGTAGGGGGAGTGTTGAATGTTGAGTGTTGAATGTTGAGTGTTGAATGTTGAGGAACTCTTGATTGATAGATAATAATATAAACTTTATTTTTGAACAATGAAAACAAGTGATAAAACCTTGCACCGTCTTCTGTTTATATGTCTTGGAAATATATGCCGTTCGCCGGCTGCTGAGGGCGTGATGCGTGCCAAGGTGCATGCTGCCCATAAGGATGACGAATTCGTGATAGACTCGGCTGGCATTGGTGACTGGCATGTCGGACAATTGCCCGACCGCCGTATGCGCGAACGTGGAGCATTGAGAGGTTACCGCTTCGACAGCCGTGCCCGTCAGATACGCCAGTCGGACTTTGACGATTTCGACCTGCTGCTTGTCATGGACAGCGACAACTATCGCATTGTTACTGCTAAGGCTCCTACGGAAGAGGCACGCCAAAAGGTGCGCATGCTTACTGATTATCTGCCTGAGGGAAGCAAGGCAACTGTTGTGCCCGACCCTTACTACGGCGACCTTTCGGACTTTGACTATGCCCTCGACCTTATAGAGGAGGCTTGCGACGGACTGCTGTATTCGTTTATCGAAGACAAATAGAACAATAAAACAAAAAAACAACATTGTTTCACTTCGTTATAGTGTTACAATGTTGTTTTTGTTTTTTTAGCTTTACAATTAGGACATTCGCCCTTGATGACGAACGAGGCTGAATGCTGGCAGAAGCCGGGTGGCAGAGCGAACACAGGAACCGGTACATTCTCCATACAGAACGACCGTCCGCACACTTCGCAGTAGAAATGTACGTGGTTGTCGTGATGATGGCATTCGCCATGTTCGTTGCACAATTCGTAGTTCATCACTCCGCGTCCGTCCTCAAAGGCATGGACAACGTCGTGCTTGAGGAATAATGTAAGCACGCGGAAGATGCTCGACTTGTCCATCGACAGCAGGAGATTCTCCATGTTCTTAAGACTTTGTGGAGACTCTTGGCGGGCAAGGGCATCGTACACCAGAATGCGGTTGGCTGTAGGTCGTATGCCCTTGCTTGCAAGTCGTTCGGTAATTTGCTGGCCGTTCATTTTTACTTTGTTACAGCCTCAAGAGCCTTCACCCAATCGGTGTCGAGCGAGAACTGTGTGATGAACTTCTCGTTGTCGACATAGCTGTAGATGACTTCCTTGTCGACATCGTTGAACAATGAGTTGTTGATAGTGGCCGTGCGGAACTTTGCCTTCAGCAGCTCCTTGTCTTTCGCTTTGGGAGTCTGGCTGAGGCGCTTCACAAACAGGTTGACAAACTCAATCATGGCGTTAGTCTGCTCGCCGAGGTCATATTCGGTGAAAGTGCCCTCCTGGCTTCCCTTGTCTATGAGATAGTAGATGGCGTCGTACTTGAAGCAGGCAATCTTGCGCTCGTTGAGATTCTTGGTCGTGTCGTTGGCGAATGTCTCAGCCTGTTTCTCAAGACGCTTTACCTCCTTCAGTATTTCCTGTGCCGAAGCGTCTGCTATGGTGGCACATATCATAGCGAGTATCAATACAAATCTTTTCATACGTAATATTCGTTTTTTATTTGTTTTTATAAAGTATCTTCTTGTGGTTTATGCACGCAGGCAGTTCGTCCTCGTAGTGGGTCACCATGATAAGAGTCTTGCCCTTGCGCTGGCAGAAAGCCTCAATCACCTGCTTCACGTGTCGGCGGTTGGGCTCGTCAAGACCGTGCAATGGTTCGTCGAGAATCAGCAGTTCGGGATCCTTCACCATGGCTCTTGCCAGCAGTACCAGTCGTTGTTCGCCACTCGACAGCTTCAGAAAACTCTTGTCGGCAAGCTGCTCTATTCCGAAAATGCTCATCCATTTGAGGCATGTTTCGTGGTTTTGCGGGTCGGGCTTTACGTACAGGCTCACGGCGTTGCTGAATCCGCTTGCCACGATGCGTTCTACCGTCACATTGCTGCGGAAGGCACGGTGCATTTCGGGCGAAACGTAGCCTATGTGTTTCTTGATGTCCCAGATGCTTTCGCCGCTTCCTCGTGTCTTGTCGAAGAGGGTGATGTCGCAAGCGTAGCTCTGTGGGTTGTCGGCACATACAAGGCTCAGCAGGGTAGACTTTCCGCTGCCGTTGCGTCCGGTCAGCGCCCAATATTCGCCGTTCATCACCTGCCAGTCGAGGTCTTTCAGAATGGTTCGCTCGCCGTAGCGTATGCTCACCTTGTGCATGTCTACTACGCGCTGTGCATTGTATTCCTCCTCCTTGTATGCCATCTGTTCAATCATCTGGCGCCAGTTGTCGGGTATGTTGGCAGGAGCATCAGCCGACTGCGACTGTGCCATATACTCGCTGCGCGTCATCTTGCTGCCTACAGTCATATTGCTCACCTCAACTACGTGCGACACAAACTCCGGGATGTCCTTGGTGCGGTTCACCACAAGCATTATCTGAATGCCGTGCTCGGTCGACAGAATCTGCAGCAGATTGGTGAGCTGCTCGCGTGCCTCCTTGTCGAGACCGATGTAAGGATTGTCGATGATGAGCAGTCGTGGCTGCGAGAATATAGACGATGCGATGACCAGCTTGCGCAGTTCGCCGCTCGACAGCAGTATGACGTACTTGTCGAGCATAGTCTGAAGTCCGAACAGCTCGTATATGTGCTGCTGCAAGCGGCGGCGCTCTTCGGTGTCGTCGCCGGCTGCCTGGTATGCAGCTTCGAGACGTGAGCCTACGGTAGCCGTTTCGGGATCAATCTCGGTCTGATTCCAACGCTGCTGCAGATAATACGTAGAGTCGTTGTCGCCTCCGTAAGTATCCTTGAAGCAGACATATTTGATGTTGTCTGAAATGTACTCCTTGGTCGACGGCGCGAAGTCGTACTTGATGCTGTCGCCCAGCAGCGGATGTTTGCCCGTGATGATGTCGACGAACATTGACTTGCCGCCTCCGTTGGGGCCCGTTATTGCTATGTTCTCACCGTCGAGAAGTTCGAAGTTTACGGGTTGAGCCATGCGCCATTCGGGCATGCGTGTCACTCCATTCTTAATGTCAATTATCCTTTGCATAGTCTATCCTGATTCTTGTTGATGAAATCTTTCCACCCGTTGTAGTGTGTGTCGGTCACGGGGCGTCCCTGCTGCATGAAGTGGCAGTAGGCCACGCCCAGAGCGTCGGTGGCATCCATAAGTTTTGGCATCTGGTCAGCGTTGAGCCGTAGCAGACGTTTGAGCATATCGGCCACCTGTTCTTTCGACGCCTGTCCCTGTCCGGTTATCGCCATCTTTATCTTCATTGGAGCATATTCGTGAACAGGTACGCTGTGGCCTACGGCAGCTGCTATAGCCACGCCTTGCGAACGTCCGAGCTTGAGCATCGACTGTACGTTCTTGCCGAAGAAGGGGGCTTCGATAGCCATTTCGTCGGGCAGGAATTGGTCGATTATCTCCGTCACTCGGCTGTGTATCTTGCCCAGTCGCAGATAGGGGTCGGAGTCACGGCGCATGTCGATGACACCCATAGCCACCATCTCTGCCTTGTTGCCCGTAGCCCTCAGCACTCCATAACCCATGACGTTGGTGCCGGGGTCGATGCCGAGTATTATCTTTTCTGTTTTCAAGTCTTTCTTTTTTTCTTATCTGTCCAGATACGGGTTGTGTGCCAACTCATATCCCATAGTAGTCTGCTGTCCGTGTCCTGGCAGCAGAGTGATGTCGTCGGGGAACTGTACGAACATGCGCAGGCTCTGAATGATCATGAGCATGCTTCCGCCGTCGAAGTCGGTACGGCCTATAGAGCCGCGGAACAGGGTGTCGCCGGTGAATGCCACCTTCTCGTCCTTGATGTAGAGCACCACGCTACCCATAGAGTGTCCTGGAGTCTCGATGACCTCTATCTCGTGAGTGCCGAACTTGATGATGTCGCCAGCATTGAATGTCTTGATCTCAGTCACGATAGGCTCGTCGAGAGTCATTCCGAAGTAGGCAGCCTGCTTGTCGGCAGCCAGCACATAGCTCTCGTCCGAACTGTCAATCTCGAGCGGCAGTCCGTAAGTCTTTGTGATGAAAGCGTCGCCGAAGTTGTGGTCGAGATGTCCGTGAGTGGCAATGAGGTGAACGGGCTTCAGCTCGTTAGTCTTGATGTATTTCTCGATAGCCAGTTTCTCAGCCTCGTAGTAGGCACCGCAGTCGATGATGACACATTCCTTGGTGTCGTCGCTCACAACATAGCAGTTCTCCTGCAGCATGTTGCATGTGAAAGTTTCTATCTTAAGCATATTTTGTTCCTTTTTTGCTTAGCTGGGCCTTACTAAGCCTATCTAAGCCTTACTAAGCCTATCTAAGCCTTTTTAACTTTTTACTTTTTTACCGTTTACTTTTTACTTTTCCTTTTTACAGCGGCAGGTAAATCAGATATTTCTCCTTAAACCATTCCTCTTCGAACATGTCGTGTATCTCGGTGAGGCTCACAATCTTCTTGAACGGCTGGGTCTCGGCCTGCAGATTGCCGCCCTTCAGACAGATGAGTCCGTTTGGCAGGGAGTTGTGCTGGTTCTTATGCGAGATGTTCTTCTTAATAATCTTCACGAGGTCGGGCAGGGGCATCACGGCACGGCTCACCACGAAGTCGTACTGTGCCTTCTCCTCCTCGCCCGACAGCTGCTCAGCCACAACGTTCTTCAGAGCGATGGCCTGTGCCACCTCGTTCACCACGCGGATCTTCTTGCCCGTGCGGTCGATCATCTTAAACTGGCACTCCGGAAACATTATTGCCAAGGGAATGCCGGGGAAGCCTCCGCCCGTGCCAAGGTCGAGAATGCGCGAGCCGTCGCGGAACTTAATCTCGTGGGCTATGGCAAGCGAGTGCAGCACATGGTGCTCATAGAAGTTGTCCATGTCCTTACGCGAGATCACGTTAATCTTGCCGTTCCAGTCCTCGTACAGCTCCTTGAGCTTGGCAAATTGCGTGCGCTGCGCGTCGGTCAGATTGGGGAAATATTTCAGTATCAATTCCATATCTTTATATATAATATTGTGTATAATAAAGTGCAAAGTTAGTGCAAATCGGAGACATATACAAAAAGAAATCAGCCATTTATAATATATTAAAACTTGGAAATGCCAATCTTTTCAAATTCGAATACTACTTGAAAATTTGGAATATACCCAATAAATTGTATATCTTTGCCTATGAAATCTCCGTTCCGTGTCACTGAACGTACGTTCCGTGTCGTTGAACGGCAATTCCGTGACACTGAATGTACATTCCGTGACACGGAACGGAAACTTAATACGTATTAAAGAAACAATTAACTTAATAAAAAAAACAAACAAAATGGCAAAATACAAACTACAAGAAATGTCGAACCTCAATGGGGTAGGCGAGAAGCGAGTGTTCCCGAAGTTGGTGGCCAACCGCCAGTTGGACACAAAGGAGTTTGTGGAGAAACTGCATTCCTACAACCGTGCTGTTCCTGAAAGCATTGTGTCAGCCGTGATAGCCGACTTAGGAACCTGTCTTGGAGAGATGCTTGCTATGGGCTACACCGTAAAGCTTGACGACATAGGCACCTTCTCGCTTTCGCTCGACTTCGACGACAACAAGCCTGTGGAGATGACCGGCGACGACGACAAAATGCTTTATCGCAAAGTTACGGTGAAGGATGTCAACTACAAGTCGTCGCCCGAACTTATAAAGCTTCTGAAACGCAAAACGGTTCTGGAGCGCGACATGGGTGGAGTGAGCCGTTTGCGTAAGAACAAATACACGCTTGAAGAGCGTATTGGGCGAACAGTGGAATGGATGGACAGGCACGGATTCATCACCCTGCAAGAGTATGCCAATCTGAACAATATGAGCCGTACCTCAGCCTCGGTGGAACTGAAGAGGCTGACGCAAGGCGAAGAAGCTCCATTCGATTACAAGGGAAGCGGAAGCCATAAGGTTTGGGTGAAAGCAGGCAGCAATTCGTGAATAATTCATGATAATCCGTGACTTAAAAAGACAGGAGGCTATGGCGTTCTCGCCGTATCCTCCTGCTGTTAGTACTTATAATGCTAAGCTATAGTATCACTCCTTACTTACCCTTGTTCACCACCTTTGTGGTAGAAGCGTTGGTTGCGTCTATAGCTGTGCCTGGTATTCCGTCGTTGATGAAGAACTTGGCGTTGGTGTAGCCAGCCGGAATCTCTACCTTATACCATACTGTCTTGCCATTGTGCGAAGCGCTTGCGTCGTAAGTCATCTTGATGCCCGGCCATGTAGTCGACGATGTCTTGCCGTTGTAGAAGTAGCAATAAACATTCTACCAGTTGCTGGCGTTGTCGAAATATACGTACTTGTCAGTACCGGGCAGTATGATGTCGCCGTGGTTTCCATTTGTAATTCTGGTCTACATATTTGCTCCAGCCATCACCCGGGTCATTTGCGTAGGTGTCATGGCTCTCGCCCCAGTATACCAGTTTGTTGGCAGATATTCCTCTGTATGTAAGGTTACCGGTAGATGTGCTTACATTACAATTAGAGAACGACTGTGTAACGCCGTTGCCTATGATATAGTCGTAAGGCTGGTAAGTCATGTACCATGCAGAGTTAAGAGGTTCTTTCTGATGCAAGGGCGAAGTCTGCACAGCTGTAAAACCATCTTTTGCTATGTTGGGTATTTCAGCCTGTATGTCACTCAGTTTCCAGTCGAAGCAATGCAGTATCACGCCCTCCTGAATATTGTCTTTAAGTCCGTATTTGTTGTCGGCGAAGATGTTGGATGCAAAGGCAAAGAGCACCAGCAACATCTGTATACCTCGGTTCGTTATCTTTTTCATAAATTGATTCTTATTTTCTGATTATTACTTTCTTGCCGTTATGGATGTAGAGACCAGCCTGTGTTGGCTTGTTTATGCGTATGCCCGTGATGGTGTACCACGCATCGTTGGTGGTGCTTAGGGCCTCTTCCATTGTGATGTTCTCGATGGCAGTAGCCGTTCCGCTCACATTAACGGTCTGTCCCTTAAGTGTAATTTTTTTGCATAGTCGCAATCGGTAATTTTTTAGTTTATAAGTTTAGGTGATATTATTTCTTGCTCCAAAATTAATACGTTTTTCTGTGTCGGCGTGTATGGACTATGCAAAAAAGGAATACGCTATGCAAACGATTGCGTATTCCCCTGGTTCAGAGTCAGCCCCTTTCCGGGGTGTGCACCTGTTTATTCGGTCGACTCCCTTTCTACTGTTTTTCCCCTCAGCACTACGTCCTCCACGTGCTTTTCGCTGTTGCCCATATTAAGCATAAGCAGCCGGCAAGCTTCCGCAGCCATTTGCTCTACGGGCTGTTCAACAGCGGTAATGGTGGGGTGTACAAGAGTGCAGAGCGTGGTGCCCGCCATACAGCACACACGCACATCGTCGGGTATGCGCAGCCCACGTTTCTGTATCAGGTTCTTGGCACCTATGAGAGCGGTCTCCGTAAATCCGAACACGGCGTCGAACGGGATGTTGCGGTCGAGAAAGTTGTCCATCACCAGGCTACCCTCCTCGGCGCTCAATGCTGGTGGCAGCACAAGGTCGGGATTGAAGTCGACGTGAAACTTCTCCAGAGCATCACGATAGCCGCGCTGGCGCTCATAGGCATTGCGTATGCGTGACGGTCCGGGAATATGCACAATCCTCTTGTTGCCGCTGCGTATGAGTTGCTCCACCATGAAGAACGCCATAATATAATCGTCTGATCGTACTTGCGAAGCTTCCACATTGTCTATGGTACGGTCGAAGAACACGACGGGAGTGCCACGCGATACGATACGTCGGTAGACATCCGTGTTGCGTTCCTTGTCGCATACGCTGATAAGAAGCCCGTCAACCATGCAGTGTTCCATCATTTCTATATTCCTGCACTCCTGTATGTAGCTTTCGTTGGATGAGGCGATGAGCACATTGTAGCCGTGTTGGCGCAATATGGCCTGCACATGACTGATGAATGTCATATAGAACGACGTGACTATCTCGGGAATGATGATGCCTACGCTGTGCGAGCTTTGCTTGCGCAGGCTCACAGCCATCTCATTGCGGTGGTAGCCCATGCGGCGTGCCGTCTCGATGATGAGTTGCATTGTTTCTGCCTTCACATTCGACGAGTCGCCCGACAGGGCGCGCGATACTGTCGACTTTGAGATGCCGAGTTCGTTGGCAATATCCTTTATGGTGATGTATTTTGACATTGTGTGGTTGGTTTTAGCTATTTGTTGCAATTATGGTGCAAATTTAGCAAAAGTTTTCTATCTATAGAACTATTGCGACTCTAAAACTTTCAATCGTCGTCTGCACTTGTTGATTGGCGTATTTTCTTTGGGAACGGTTGCGCAAATCGGGAACGGTTGCGGGAACGGTTGCGCAAAAAGTAGCATATTTTCTTGTTTTGTATCTTGCGGGAAAGCATTAATTTTGCGTCAGAAAATAACAAAAACCTAAAAGAAACATGAATACAACTTCAAACAAAGGCCGTGTGCCGTTCATCAGCAAGATTGCCTATGGAATGGGCGATGTAGGCTGCAACTTCAGTTGGATGTTCGTAAGCAACTTCCTCATGATTTTCTACACCGACGTGTTTGGCATCGGAATAAGCGCAGTAGCAACACTTATGCTCATATCGAGAATATGGGATGCCGTAAACGACCCTATCATCGGAACCCTTACCGACAAGACCCACACACGCTGGGGACGCTTCCGCCCTTGGCTTCTGTTCGGAGCACCCGTAACAGCCATCATACTCATGCTCACTTTCTGGGCACACCCCGACTGGAGCCAGACTGCAAAGATTGTGTATATGGCTGTGACCTACTGCATATTGGTGCTTGGCTACACTTGCGTCAACCTGCCTTACGGCACACTGTGCGGAGCTATGACACAGGACATAGACGAGAGAGCCAAACTGAACACAAGCCGCTCGGTGAGCGCAATGATTGCAATTGGTGTGCTGAACATCATAACCGTGCCTCTCGTTACATTCTTGGGCAGGGGCAACGCACAGTTCGGTTATCTGGCAGTAGCTATAATATATGGCATTATCTTCGCTGCCTGCCATCTGTTCTGCTTCAGCAAGACAAAAGAGGTGGTTGAGGTGCCTGTGGGACAGAAAATTCCTCTTTCTGTACAGCTGAAGTCGGTACTTGCAAACCGCCCCTATCAGCTTGCCATCCTCGGACAATTTCTCTTTGGATTCATTCTCTACGGACGCAATGCCGACATCCTCTACTACTTCACCTATGTTGAAGGTTCGGCAACGCTCTTCAGCTACTATTCCATGGCTATCATATTGCCGTCAATAGCAGGAGCCGCATGCTTCCCGTGGATGTTCCGCAAGACTGGCAACAAGGGATATGCAGCAGCCGTTTTCGCTCTACTCTGCGGAATATTCATGGCATTGCTCTATTTCTTCAGTCCTAACACCACCCCTATCCAGTTCTATATATGCTCGGCTATAGCATGGTTCTTCTTCTCTGGTTTCAACACAGCCATCTATGCCGTAATACCCGACTGTGTGGAATACGGCGAATGGAAGACGGGCATACGCAACGATGGTTTCCAATATGCCTTCGTGTCGCTTGCCAACAAGATGGGCATGGCTCTCGGTACAGCAATGTTTGCCTTGGCTCTCGACTCGGCAGGATATGTGGCAGGAGCAGAGCAGAATGCTGACGTAATAAATATCATGCGCCACACGTTCTCCACTATTCCTGGTATGCTTTGGATGGTAACAGCTGTGTGTCTGTGCTTCTACAAGCTCCACCGCCATGTGTACAACAAGATTGTGGAGGAATTGAAGGTCATCAAGAACAAATTATAAAAAACCGCAATAAAACATAATAACATTACAATAACATCCTTTAAAAACATTACAACTATGAGACAAGCAATATTAGTAGCCCCTAAGCACATTGAGTTCAAAGAAGTGGCAGCACCTAAGGCCGCAGACCTTAAGGAACACCAGATACTCGCCAACATCAAGCGCATTGGCATCTGCGGCAGCGAGATCCACTCTTACCACGGACTCCATCCTGCCACATTCTATCCCGTTGTTCAGGGACATGAATATTCGGCTGTGGTTGTGGCATGTGGCAGCAAAGTGACGGTTTGCAAGCCTGGCGACAACATCACAGCACGCCCACAACTGGTTTGCGGAGAATGCAATCCTTGTAAGCGTGGACAATATAATGTATGCGAGCATCTGCGTGTGCAGGCTTTCCAGGCAGACGGTTGCGCACAAGACTACTTCATTATCGACGACGACCGTGTGGTTAAATTGCCAGAGGGAATGAGTCTCGACTATGGAGCTATGGTTGAGCCTGCGGCAGTAGGCGCACATGCAAGCAACCGCACCGACGTGAAAGGCAAGAACGTTGTGGTAAGCGGAGCGGGAACTATCGGCAATCTTGTGGCTCAGTTCTGTAAGGCTCGCGGAGCAAAGCGAGTGCTCATAACAGATGTGAGCGACCTTCGACTTGCCAAGGCTCGCGAGTGTGGCATCGCCGACACTCTCAATATCACAAAGCGACCATTGAAGGAAGCTGCCAAAGAACTTTTCGGCGACGAGGGTTATCAGGTTGGCTTCGAGGTGGCTGGTGTTGAGTCTTCAATACGCTCGCTTATGGAGACTATCGAAAAGGGCAGCGACATCGTTGTTGTGGCTGTCTTTGCCAAGGACCCTGCTCTTAGCATGTTCCACCTTGGCGAGCACGAGCTGCGACTCATAGGCTCGATGATGTATCGCCACGAGGACTATCAGACAGCTATCGACTATGTATCGCGCGGCATTGTAAACCTCAAGCCTCTCGTTAGCAACCGCTTCGCTTTCGAGGAGTATGACGATGCCTACAAGTATATCGACACTCACCGCGAGACTTCAATGAAGGTGATCGTCGATCTTGAGGAGAAACCGAAGAACAATAGATAAGACGAAAGGAAAAGTTGGATACATAAAAGTTAATTAAGTTTGAGTTTGTTGCCCGACAAGGAAGTGAGCACGTATTGCCTCTCCTTGTCGGGCTTTTTGCTTGATAAATCATCACCAATTAAAGAAAAAAGTGTAACTTTGCATCATTATTTTAATAATCCAACAATCAACTAATTTTAACAAAATCTATGTCACATCAATCAAGCAAGAATTTCGCCATTCCCTTGGCGTTTGTCGGCTTAATGTTCTTCACGTTAGGATTTGCGTTAGGCATCAACTCTTTCCTAATCCCCGTATTGAAGGGGTCGCTCAATCTGTCTTCGGGAGTGGCCTACCTGCTGTTGGCAGCCACATTCATTCCGTTCATTCTATTTGGCTATCCAGCCTCGCGCACCATTGCAGCAATAGGCTACAAGCGCACTATGGCTATTTCGTTCGTTATTTTTGCCTTGGCTTTCGTCGTGTTCGTGTTGTCGGCTAAGAACGAGAGTTTCATACTGTTTCTTGCTGCCTCATTTGTAAGTGGCACAGCCAATGCTTATTTGCAGGCTTCGGTAAATCCCTATATCACAATTCTCGGCCCTATTGACAGCGCTGCACGACGCATCAGCATGATGGGTATATGCAACAAACTTGCTTGGCCAGTAGCTCCGCTGTTCTTTGCAGCCGTAGTGCCCGACAGCACCAATGTGCAGATAGCCGACCTCTACTTGCCGTTCTATATCATCATTGGTGTGTTTGTAGTGCTGAGCATAGTTTCGCTTCTGGCTCCGCTGCCTGAGGTGAAAGCTACAGGTGAGGACGAAGGCTCGGCCGATGATTGTCCTTATGCATCAGGCAAGACATCGATATTGCAGTTTCCTCACTTGCTGCTTGGTGTTGTGGCCTTGTTTGTCTATGTAGGTGTTGAGACTTTGGCACTCAGCACAGCCATCGACTATGCCACGGCTGTAGGTCTGCCTTCGCCCGACCGCTATGCATGGATACCAAGTATAGGTATGGTGGTAGGATATATTTGCGGCATTGTGCTCATTCCTAAGTATCTGTCGCAGGACGGTGCCATGCGCATCTGTGCTTCGTTAGGCGTGGTAGGTTCGCTACTCATTGTGCTGCTGCCAGCCCAGATATCAATATGGGCAATATTCCTTATGGCTCTCGGATGCTCGTTGCTTTGGCCTTCGTTGTGGCCGTTGGCAATGGCCGACCTTGGCAGATTTACCAAGTCGGGCAGCGCCTTGCTTACTATGGCCATTGCCGGAGGAGCAGTAGTGCCGACATTGTTTGGTACACTTAAGGATTCGTTTGGTGCTCAGAATGCCTATTGGCTCGCTGTGCCTTGCTTCCTTTTCATATTCTATTATGGACTGGCTGGTCACAAGATCAGAAAGTAAAAAAAATAGTATCCAATTGATACATTATAGTATATATCGATTGAAATAAAAATCTTTGGGAACGTTTGCGCAAATTGGGAACGATTGCGGTAACGTTCCCAATAAACAAGGATTATTTTTGTTTTGTCACCTATTTGGGATGACGTAAATTTGCAAGCGTAAAATATTAATTTAAAAACCTAAACCTTGCAAATGAAAAGAATCACCACATCACTCATAGCCTCGGCAATATGCCTGACGGCTTCAGCACAAATCCATCTTACTGCCGACTTGCAGAACAACCATCTGTGGCGAGGCATGGAGGTGGCCGACGGTTGCCTTATACTTACCGACCTTGGCTATACGTTTGCCAATGGACACATGACACTCGGTCTGTGGGGAGGCACAAATACCCAAGGCTCATATAAGGAGTTCAACCATTACATCACGCTGCGCACGGGCGGACTGGAGTTCTCGGTTATGGACACTTACAACTTCTCGCCTGGAGCAACGTATAACAATAGGCAGTATTTTAATTATTCGGCTCATGAGACAGGACGTTTCCTCAACTGCACGCTGAATTACCGCTTCCAACTGCCTCGGTTTCCATTGCTGCTCAGTTGGTCGACAATAATGTTCGGACGCGACCGCTCGGCTGACAACACAGAGCAGAAATACACCACCTTCGTTTATGCCGAATATCCTATATATAATAAGGAGGGGTGGAAAGTGGATGCAGGAGTGGGAGGAGCCTTTGCCTTGAACAAGGCTGGCGAGAAACAAAACTTCTACGGCAACACATCGGGTATCGTACATACACAGCTGAAGGTGAGCCACGACCTGAAGATTGGCTCATACTCTCTGCCAGTGCATGCCATGGGATTGTGGAACCCGCAGTCGCAGAAGGCTTACTTCCAGATAGGAGCACAAATCATTCACTTATAAAGAGCACATATATTAACGACATAAAATCCATAAACATTATGAATATCAAAGATTTCACAACTGGCATTCAGCACATTGGTATCCCCACCAACAACATTGAGGATACCATCAACTTCTATCTCACTCTCGGCTTCACAACAGCCCTTCGCACCATCAACGGCACAGAGGAAGTGGCATTCCTTCAGCTCCACAATCTCGTGATAGAGACTTATCAGAACCGTCAGGCTGCTATGGCATACGGAGCCATCGACCATATTGCCATCGACGTGAAGAATATTGATGAGCTGTTTAAGGTTGTGCAACGTGCCGGACTGAAAATGCTCGACACCGAGGTCAATGGTTTGCCGTTCTGGGAGAACGGAGTTAAGTTCTTCACTATCGAGGGACCTAATAATGAAAAGATAGAGTTCTGCGAGAGACTCTGATTAGTTGAGAATTGATAGTTGAGAATTGAAAGTTATGATATGCTTTAACATTAAATGATTAGCATGGTAATCATAACCCTTAACTCTCAATTCTCAATTCTCAACTTGAATAAACTCTCAACTTTCAACTGGATATTTACTTCTTCTTTATCTCATACCCAATCTTCTTGAAAGCCTTGACGTAGTCGTCGTACTTGGCTTTCTTGGAGTTGTAGACGATAGTGACCTTCTGGTCTTCGAGGGAGGTGCTGATTTGCTTTGTGCCCTTGACGAAGCGAATGTTACTCTTGATTTTCTTCTCACAGTTCTGGCAGTGCATCTGCGGCTGAGTGGTTACTGTCAGTGTGTCGGCTGCTGTCTTGGCAAATGTATTGCCGGCAACTACAAGCATAAATGCTACTAAAAGATTCTTTTTCATAATAATCCTTGTTTTTATAATGTTTTTATACCTTCTCTAATGTGAATCTTATTCCTACGTAAGCCATTACTCCGGTGACGGGGGCCCACACCTGAGTGGCATCGAAGGCAGCACTCCATGGATGATGTGAGTGGAGGATAGGGTTGGCTATCTTATAGTTGGTGAGGTTCTCGCCACCTAAGTAAAGATTGAAGTTGTGGAACTCTCGTGTCACTTGCGCCTGCAATTGGAAGTAGGCAGGATAGCGGCTGCGGTCGTAAAGCTCTCCACCACCATTCAGCTGACCGGTTGCGTCGAATTGCCAAAGTTCGAGCGGCGTCTTATACGAGAGAGTGAGCAATCCTTTATAGCGTGATGTGAGAGGCTTCTGGCGTAGCACACCATCATAGGTACATTTAACATCGTTCAGACGGAAGGCTGCTGTGGCTGTCATTCCGCTGAACAATGCGTATGTGGCATCCACTTGGAAAGTGTGGCTATAGCTCTTGCCCTTGAGATTCTCAAACGAGAGTGTGTGCTCGCCCTTAGCTCCATCAAAGTTCATAATCATCTGATGCTTGAAGTCGGTGTAGTAATACTCCGCATTCAGCTCAAGATTCTTGCCAAAGAGAGGAATGTTGAAGCCCAAAGAAGCTCCCATGTTCCATGCCTCCTCCTGCTTAAGGTCGGGATCGATGATTATCTCTCTGCCACTTGCCAATAGCGTGACGTTCTCTGCCAAGGCATGAGGCGAACGGTAGCCCTTGCCTATAGAAGTGCGTAGCGTGACAATTTTGGACGGAGAATACTTGATGTGCAGACGTGGCGTGACGAAGCTGCCGTAACGGTCAGAATGGTCCCAACGCACACCTGGCATGACGGTCAGCTTGTCGCCCAACTTGTATGTATATTGGGCATACAGGCCAGGAGTTGTCTCCTTGCTCACCTTGCTTTCTGCTTTAGGCAATGGTCCCAATGGGTTGAAGCGTTCGTCATAGTAGTCGTGGTTGAATGACGCTCCCACACTAATAACCTGAGTTCGGGATAAGAACTCAGGTTAATATATATATAACAATCTCTAATACTAATAACAATATATTTTTTTTCTTAACGTGAATTAGCATGAATTATATTTATACTGCGTATTTCTACACAACAACAAATTTCGAATATTCACGTGACATTTACGACAATTTACGTTCAGCGACAGCGTACATTACAATGCATCCAGGGATGTTCTGTCGCGTTTTTCAAGTTCGCGAAATTCTTTTGGCGTCAAGCCCGTCACTTGCTTGAACTGCGAGGAGAGGTGTGCCGGCGAGCTGTATCCAAGCCGATAGGCTATTTCGCTTGTGGCAAGCTGACTGTAGCACAACAATTCCTTGGCATATTCAATGCGATGCAGAATAGAGAACCGCTCGATGGTTATGCCTCGCACTTCGGAGAACAGTTTGCTCAATGTACTATAGTCCTTGTTAAGACGGTGCGACAGATAATCGGACAGCTTATGACGCTCCTCATTCATCCTCACCCATTGCTGTACGGCTATGCGTATCTGCTCCACCAGCTGCGAGCGTGGATCGTCAAGCAGTTCGAAACCTATGTCGTGCAGTTTCCTCGCAATAGAAAGACGTTGTCCGTCGGTGAGTTCTTCCTCTATCTCTGCATCGCCCAAACTTATCGACTTCACCGTCAGACCTTCTGACTCAAGAATCTCCCTCGCCGCCGATATGCAGCGCGGACAAACCATATTCTTTATCAATAGCTTCATTGGCGTATATATTTCTCTGTTTTTTATTACGATGCAAAGATATAGATTTTCGATTGATAATATATACAAAATTAGGGAGAAAACTTACAATCACATAAAAAGTCCCACCCCCTAACCCCTCCCCCATAGGGAGGGGAGTAGTATGCTTTGTTAGCAATGTGCAATTGACTCTTATAACAAATTGTTATATTTTGTCTTTTGCATGCTTTGACTATAGTTGGGTTTCTATAGCCAATTGTGCATATCACTCCCCTCCCTACGGGGGAGGGGCTGGGGGTGGGGCTTTTGTGTGTGTTTTTTGTTTATTTCCTATATCCCCTAATTCCATACCACAACAGTACAAACTCACAGACAAGGGCTATAATCCATGTGAACTGCCATGAGCCTATCCAGTCGGCAAGCATTCCCTGAAGCACTGGGAAGACTGCTCCACCGAAAACACCCATCATAAACACTCCTGAGGCACGCGATGTGTATTCTCCGAGTCCGTCAACGGCAAGCGTGAATACGCAGCTCCACATGACGGAGTGGAACAGGCCGACAGCCGCCAAGAGCCAAAGGTTCTCTGTGAGCATGGCAGCCGTCATGAGTGCTATTGCTCCGAGTGTGACGGTGATGAGCATTGGGCGTGGCTTGACATTTTTCATCGAAGCCGACACCATTCTGCCGATGAGGAAACCGCCCCAGTAGATTGTGGCAAGCAAGGCTGGCGACAAGGCGGCACCACCGGCTGCAAGTTCCATTGCGTGCAGATTGATGTTGTTGCCAATGCTCACCTCCGTACCTACGTAGAAGAATATTGTTATTACTCCATACTTAAGGTTGCGGAACGACCATACGCTCTTTGCCTTTTCTCCGGAAGAGGCAGGAGTATTGCTGTTGGTAGCTGTTCGTATGCCCTCGATGTCGGGCAAAGCTAGTCGGCGTGTGGTCATAGTGGTGACGACAATACAGAGTGTCATGAGTATAAAGGGCAAGGTAAGTTGTGAAGCTTCAACGCTATCGAGAGGAACTCCTGCAAACATAATGCCCGTCACGAAGAGTGGTGCTATTGTCGTTCCAAACGAGTTGACTGCACATGTGAAGTTCATACGCTGTACAGCACTTGTGCCAGGCAACGGATAGGCAGCGATGTATGGATTGATCACTACCTGAAGCATAGCGGCAGCCGTACCCATAAGGAATGAACCCATGAGAAACACGAAGTAGCCGAACGGTACGAAGTCGCCATTAAAAACGATGCCAGCACCACCAACGTACTCTGCACAAAAGGCAGATGCTGTATAGAACACCAAGCCTTCCACCATAACGATGAGCGAACGTATTAGCGTGCGCTTGTAGCCGATAAGGTTTAGCATTCGTCCTGTGCGCGAACTGTTGAGCAGATAGCCCAAAAAGAAAGCGAAGGAGATGAGTGTGGTCAATGAGTTGCGCATTGTTGTGGCTTCGGAGAGGAACGCTATCTTGAGCGGTCCCTGGCACTGGCCGTTTACTGTAGTAAGGAATCCTACAATAAAATATATAAAGGTGAGCAGCAGGAACGGTCCTGCGGTCTTTAGGCTTAGGGATTTCATATTGTTGTTAGGTTTTTTTATTAAAGTTGAGAGTTGAAAGTTTATTAAAGTTGAGAGTTGAAAGTTGAAAATTGAGAGTTATGATTACCAAGCTAAATTTAATATTAAAACATATCATAACTTTCAACTCTCAATTCTCAACTAAAAAAGAACTCTCAACTGAAGATTATAGTATCTCCTCAAGAGTCTGCATTGCTCCCTTACTCTTAATACTCTCCACCATCTTCAGATAAGGCTGTGTGAAGTTGTTTGCCGCACGCAGGTCTGTGCTGCGGAACGGGGATAGGGCGAGAAAATCGAGCGGCTCATCGCTTGCAATAAGCTTCTGATCGTCGGCTGTGAGCCATGGGTCTGCCACCTCAAACTGCTCGCCATTGTCGTCGGTGTGATACTTCAGGTAGTGGCGATAAGCAGCAAAGAGATAAGCCACACGGATAAGTTCCTTGTCGTCGCTAATCATCTTCTCAAGGTTGGGCATTACATAAACGGGGAATTTTGATGCACCGTCGAAGCAAAGTCGAGCCACTTGGTCGCTTACTGTACGGTTGCCGAAACGCTCGCATAGTGTCTGCTTGTATAATTCAAGGTCGGTGTCCTTTGGAGCTGGAACATACGGAGTGATGTCGATGTCCATAAACTGACGCACAAACTTGGCAATGCGCTCGTCGTGCATGGCTGCGTCTACCTTACGGTAGCCATAAAGGAAAGAGGGGTAGGAGAGCAGCGTGTGAGAGGCATTGAGAAGAGAAAGTTTCATATTCTCAAAGGCTGTAACGTCATCTGTCATCTGTGCGCCGACTTTCTCCCATGCAGGTCGACCGGCAGCGAAGTTATCCTCAATAACCCACTGTATGAAGTCCTCGCAATATACAGGAGCCTGGTCGTTGGTGCCGTTCTCCTCGTTGAGGCGCTTGATGTCCTCAGGACGTGTGGCAGGAGTGATGCGGTCGACCATTGAGTTGGGGAAGGTCACGTTCTCCTCCATCCATGCAGCCAGTTCTTTGTCTTGTGCCTCAACGAACGACATGAATGCGCGGCGTGCCGTATTGCCGTTGTGCTGAAGATTGTCGCAAGAGAGTATGGTGATAGGGCCAGCACCTGATGCCACGCGACGGCGGAGTCCTTCGGCTACATATCCGAATGCTGTCTGTGGGTCGTGAGTATGCTCAAGGTCGTGAGCCACCTGCGGATTGTCGAGCATGAACTCGCCAGTCTGTCGTGAGATGTTGTAGCCGCCCTCGGTGATGGTGAGGGTTATGATGCGGATGTTTGGGTCGGCAATCTTGTTCAGAATAGCCTCCTTCTCCTCAACGCCCCAGTACAGTTCTACCAGCGCGCCCAGACGATAAACCTCATTGTTGCCGTCGCGTCCGCATACGGTCAGTGTGTATTCGCCGTTCTGCGCCTTCAGAGCCTTGTACAGAGGTTGGTCTCTCTCCAGAATCATAGCTCCGCAGATGCCCCAACCATGCTGGGTAGGGTCTTCGAGCAGACGGCTTGTCATATATTCGAGGTGAGCACGATGGAAATTGCCAACACCGAAATGAAGAATGCCAGACTTGACCGAGTTGCGGTCGAAAGAATACGTGTTGATTACATTTGTTGCCATAATCTTTTTAAGTTATTAGTTATTGTTTCTTTAGTTATTATTTGTTCTTTTCGCTTGCAAAATTATACTGCAAAAAGATTATGGCAAAGATTTTTTTTGAGGCAAGTTTTGGAAACGTTTGCGGTAACGTTTCCAAAATCTGCAAACGTTTTAAATTGTTTTAGATGGGGTGTTAAAATAGGAGTTAGAGGAAGTTAAGAGGAAGTTAAGAGGAAGTTAAGAGGAAGTTAAGAGGAAGTTAACGGACAAATGCTTTGTTTTCTACAGTTTATACATATGTCCTCCCTCTATCTGCTTTGCCGCTTGTCTTAGCAAGAACTTCTGTTAACTACGGGCAAAGCCCAAACTTCCTATAACTCCTATTTAGCCCTGTCTATTCCCCTGTAGACGCTCGGCACTTCATTTCCGTGCGCAGCACAATCTTTCGATTCTCTGCCTCAGGATTGCGCACCTTTTCAAGTACCAGTTCGGCTGCTCGTTGTCCCATCTCGGCGAGAGGAGGCTCAACGGTAGTGAGTTGCGGGTTAACAATAGTGGAAAGCTCTGTTCCCGAGAATCCTGCCACAGCCACATCCTCTGGTATGCGACGTCCAAGCTCACGCAGACGGTTCATTGCTCCGATAGCAAGAGTGTCGGTAAAGGCATATACAGCATCAAACTCGATGCCTTGCCTAACAAGACTGTCCATAGCAGCCGCACCATCGGCAAACGTCATTCCTGTCTTCACCACGAGTTGTGGGTCGTACAGGTGGAATTTCTCCATTGCCTCGCGATAGCCGCCAGCACGCTCCACTGCATTATACACATCATCCGGACCATAGAGATAGGCAATACGGCTGCGACCAAGACGTATCAGGTGTTCAGCCATAAAGTAGGAGTCGTTGTTGTCGTCCACCATCACCTGCGGCATGTCGTCCATACCATGAGGTATACGGTCGTAGAAGACAATGGCTACACCCTCTTTGGCAAGACGGCGATAGGTCTCGACATTATGCTTATAGCTGCAAATGCTCACTATGAGTCCGTCGACCATAAACTCCTCCATCATCTGCAGGTTCTCTCGCTCACGGTTGGGGTTCTCGTCCGACTCGGCTATCATCACCTTCTGATTGTTCTTGTAGAGTATGCTCTGTATGCCAGCCACCACCTGCGAGGCGTATGGTGTGTGCATCTCAGGCACTATCACACCGATAGTGTTGGTGCGACCCATTTTGAGATTCATTGCCACAGGATTGCGTCGGTAGCCAAGACGCTCCGCCTCGCGCAGCACAGCCTCACGTGTCTCACGCCGTATGTTCTTGTCGTCGGTCAATGCACGTGACACTGTCGACACCGAGATGCACAGCGAGCGTGCTATGTCTTTTATTGTTACATGTTTCATTGTCGGTAGAATAAATACAGGTGTTATGTATTATAATTTAATATTATCTGCAAAAATACAAAAATACATTGAATATCTCTTGACATATAATATGAAAATCACAGTCGTCGGTCTGGCGTAACAGATATTTCAATAAAAAGTAGTAACTTTGTACAGCAATTAAGGATAATTCCCACAACACAATAGGATACCCCCCACAACACATATTGCAAACGTTTGCGAATATTGGGAACGTTACCGCAATCGTTTTCATAAATAAATACACAACAAAATTGAACAGTCTGCTCGATAATGGCTAATTTTGCCATCGCAAAGAGTCATTAAATAAACCTTTATATTATATCGTATGAGCATCAATATCCAGAGA
Source organism: uncultured Prevotella sp. (assembly GCA_905193385.1). Classification (GTDB taxonomy): domain Bacteria; phylum Bacteroidota; class Bacteroidia; order Bacteroidales; family Bacteroidaceae; genus Prevotella. The sequence continues at coordinate 32,171 of CAJJOL010000029.1, forward strand.
AATCAGAAGAAGAGAGTAGTAATCGTTGGTGGCGGACTTGGCGGACTGCGCCTTGCCGAAGACCTCTACGGGTCGGGCATGCAGGTAGTGCTGATCGACAAGAACAACTTCCATCAGTTTCCACCGCTTATTTATCAGATAGCCTCGGCTGGTATCGACCCGAGCAGCATCTCGTTCCCCTTCCGTCAGATATTCCGCAAGCGCAAGGACTTCTATTTCCGCATGGCAGAGGCTCGTATGGTAGACACCGACAAGAAGATTCTGCAGACTTCTATCGGCAAGATTGACTACGACTACCTTGTGCTGGCAGCCGGAGCCACAACCAATTTCTTTGGCAACAAGAACATCGAGGAGTGGGCAATACCGATGAAGACCGTGCCCGAGGCAATGGGGCTGCGCAATGCGCTGCTCTCCAACTTCGAGCGTGCGCTGACCTGCGCCACTGAGGAGGAGCGTCAGGAGCTGCTCAATGTCGTCATCGTAGGCGGTGGTGCTACTGGTGTGGAGATAGCCGGAGCGCTGTCGGAGATGAGACGCTACGTCATTCCTTACGACTATCCCGACATGGACTTCTCGTTGATGCACATTTATCTCATTGAGGCTGGCGACCGTCTGCTTGCCGGAATGTCGCAAGACTCGTCGCGCAAGGCTTACGACTTCCTCAAGAGCATGGGTGTCGACGTGCAGTTCGGCAAGATGGTGACCGACTATCGCGACCACAAGGTAATCATGAAGGACGGCACAGAGATTCCTACACGTACATTCCTCTGGGTGTCGGGCATACGTGCCAACGCCATGCCGGGCATCAGCGACGACCACCAGGGACGTGGCTTCCGCTTCAAGGTCGACCAGTTCAACCGTATTCCAGGACTTGACGGCGTGTTTGCCATTGGCGACCAGTGTCTGCAGACCTCCGATGCTGCTTACCCCAACGGACACCCACAGGTGGCTCAGGTGGCTATACAGCAGGCCAAGAATCTTGCCAAGAATCTCAAGAAGATTAATGAAGGTCAGGACGACAGTACTCTTACTGCCTTCAAGTACAACAACCTCGGCTCAATGGCTACTATCGGCCGCAACAAGGCTGTGGTAGAGATAGGCAAGTTCCGCAGCCAGGGATTCTTCGCATGGATTCTGTGGCTCGTAGTTCACCTGCGCTCAATCCTCGGCGTCAAGAACAAGATGATGGTGCTGCTCAATTGGCTGTGGAAATACGTCAGCTACAACGATTCTATCCGCATGATTACTTACGCTACAAAGCCGCGTGAGGTAGTGGAGCGTATGGAGCGCGAGCAGACCACACACTTGGGCGAGGACCTCATGGATTGATAAAAGCTGAAAGCTGAGATTTTTTTATTTATAATTCTGTATTTTATAATTCTAAAAATAGTATCTTTGCATAAGATAGGCTGCTCCTCGGCAATTGAAGCAAGCTTCATTGCGCTCGGTTTGCACTATCTTTGCAGAAGAATGGACGGCGTCATGACCATGGTGCCGTTTTTTGTAATTAAAAAATCTGAGAGATGAATAGAAAGACTGCTCTTATCACAGGTGCTACAAGCGGAATAGGAATGGCTTGTGCACGTCGTTTTGCCGTTGGTGGCTACAATCTTATCATTACAGGCCGTTCGGCTGACAAGCTTCAGGCGTTGAAGGCTGAACTTGAGGCTGGTGGGGTGGAGGTGCTTGCGCTCGCCTTCGACGTGTGCAATCGTGAGGCTACGCGCGATGCTGTGGCAAGCATACCCGATGCTTTCAAGCCCATCGACGTGCTCATCAACAACGCCGGACTGGCACGTGGTCTGGAGCCAGAATACGAGGGCGACTTCCAGGACTGGGACGAGATGATTGACACCAACATCAAGGGATTGCTCAATATGACACGTTTCGTAGTGCCCGGGATGGTGAGCCTTAACCACGGACATGTGATAAATATAGGTAGTGTGGCTGGCGATGCGGCTTATGCCGGAGGCGGAGTCTACTGTGCCACAAAGGCTGCCGTCAAGGCACTTACCGACGGACTGCGCATCGATGTTGCCCATACAAGTGTACGAGTGACCAATCTGAAGCCCGGACTCGTTGAGACCAACTTCTCCAACGTCCGTTTCCATGGCGACAACGAGCGTGCCGACAATGTATACAAGGGCATCAAGCCGCTCGTAGGCGACGACATTGCCGACGTGGCGTTCTACGCTGCAAGTGCTCCCGAGCACGTGCAGATAGCCGAAGTGCTGGTGCTTGCCACACATCAGGCCAACGGAACCGTTGTGCATAGAAAAAGTTGAGAGTTGAAAGTTGAAAATTGAGAGTTATGATTACCAAGCTAAACATTAATGTTAAAGTACATCATAATTCTCAATTCTCAACTCTTAACTGTAAACTACATAAGCCTTGACAAGTAGTCGTAATGCTCACCCTCTGCTACAATCTCACACTGCAAACCGCATTGCTTGCTTATAGAGGCGAGCAGTGCGGGGTCGGTGTAGAGCCAGTCGAAAGGTTCGCCCTTCACGTTTTTGTACAGCATCTGGTAGTCCACCTCGCCATAGTATGGCGCATTGAGGTTGATGTCCATCGATCCGTCCTCGTTCTCGTATATGTATCTCAAGTCGGACGAGTCCACCAGAATCTGTCCGCCATCAGCCAGCAGTTCCTTCAGACGGTTGAGCAGCGATGGCAGACGCTCGAGTTTGCCGGCAATGCCTGTGCCGTTCATCAGTAGCAGCAGCGTGTCGTATTTGCCCTGAAGTTGCGGGTCAAACAGGTTCACACACTCCACATCCTTAATTCCACGCTCACTCATCACCTCGCAGCTAAGTGGCGAGATGTCGATAGCCTTCACCTCAATGTCACGCTCCTGCAGAGCCAGCGCATGACATCCGGCACCCGCCCCTATGTCGAGCACCCGTCCGTGCGCCATCTCAAGGGCCTTCTGTTCCAGACGCGGCATCTGTCCGAACGAGCGAAACAGATGCGCCACAGGCATCTCGTCCTCTTCAAACATCGACGACAACACACGCAGACGAGCCGCCTTGCCCAAGCGCTGAAAGTCGCTTATAGCCGCACCCATAGGGTCGTGGCTTTTATCTAATATAGAATATTTCATCTTAAGCTTTCGTTTTTTTTTATATATTTAGACGTATTTTTGATTTTGCATTGAAATGGCTGCAAAGTTATGCTTAACAGATGAAATATCCAAGCCCAAACATTCTTATTTTCGGCTTCTCTATTTGTAAATCAATAAAAATACCGTATATTTGCTGATGAAATCAAAAATGCAGCTTTATGACAGAAAAATACATTAATCCACATACTGATTTTGGCTTTAAGCGACTCTTCGGGTCAGAGTTTAACAAGGAGCTGCTCATCAGCTTTCTGAATGCCATGTTTCATGGCGAGCAGAACGTACAGGACATTACGTATCTCAACTCGGAGCAACTTGGCGACCGTGCAGATGCCCGCCGTGCCATTTTTGATGTATATTGCGAGAATGACAAAGGCGAGAAGTTTATTGTTGAGATGCAGAATGTCTATCAGGAATTCTTCAAGGACCGTACTATTTATTATTCGACGTTTCCCATACGTGAGCAAGCACACCGTGGAGGCGACTGGGACTTTCATCTCAATCCTGTCTATACAATCGGCTTGCTTAACTTCAACTTCGCAGAAGGTTTGCAGAATGCCAAACGCTGGCACCATGAAGTGAAGCTGATGGAGGTGGATACTCACGAGGTGTTCTACGACAAGCTGACGTATATATATGTGGAGATTCCAAAGTTCGACAAAAAAGAAACTGAACTCGTCACTATGTACGATAAGTGGATGTATGTACTGAAGAATCTCTCAGTTCTTATGCAGCGTCCGGCAGCCTTGCAGGAGCGTGTATTTACTCGTCTTTTTGAACAAGCCGAGATTGCAAAGTTTGACAATCAAGAACGCAGACTGTATGAAGATAGTGTCAATGCTTATCGCGATATAGTTAACGCCATACGGACAGCAGAGAAGAAGAAATTTGCAGAAGGTCGTGCAGAAGGTCGTGCAGAGGGTCGTGCAGAAGGCATTATTGAAGTAGCTAAAACAATGATTAATAAAGGGATGTCTGCTGAACTTGTTGCAGAAGTGACGGGATTGTCTCTTGATGAACTACAACGTATATAATTGATATGAACAAACGTGAATATGCAAAGGCAAACCTCGAATGGCTTGTCGAGAAAGCCAAGGAAGAAGGCGTAAAGTCGCTTCCGCGTGGCATTTACTATAAGGTTTTATCTGAGGGCAACGCCGACGGCAAGCACCCCACGCCGCGCAGTATCGTCACCGCCCATTACACCGGCCGCACCATCAATGGCAAGAAGTTTGACTCAAGCCGTGGCGGAGCGCCTTTGGCAGTGCGCCTGTGCGACCTCATTGAGGGCTGGATAGTGGCCATGCAGCAGATGTGCGTGGGCGACAAGTGGGAGGTCTACATCCCTGCCGAAATGGGCTACGGCAAATTCTCGCAACCCGGAATCCCAGGCGGCTCAACACTCATATTCGAAATCGAACTCTTGGGAATTGCCTAGGGTAAGATGGTGAAATATATAATTATCTAAAAACCCAAATGATATGAATTTCAACAACACAGTCCTAACCATTGGCTTGGTAGCTGCCTTCCTGCAGATGCCTGCCACATCGTTCGCCCAAGGCTCGGGTGCCAATCGTCCTAATCCTCTCTTGCAGAAGAGCAGCCTGCCATTTGGCGCGCCCGACTTCAGCAAGATTCAGGAGACCGACTATCTGCCGGCAATCCAGGCAGCCATCAAGAATCAGCGTGAGAACATCCAGAAGATTGTCGACAATAAGAAGAAGCCGACATTCCAGAACACTATCCTCGCGTATGAGGAGAGCGGCGTAATGCTCGACCGCGTCATCAATGTGTTCGACGGACTCACAAGCGCACACAAGACCCCCGTAATTGCCGAGACCGAAGACAAGGTGATGCCGCTGCTCACCGAGCTCGCCAATGACATATCATTCAATCAGCGTCTCTTCGAGCGCATCAAGTACGTCTACGACAACGAGTACAGCAAGCTCAAGGGCGAAGACCAGCGCCTCACCGAAGTTGTCTACAAGAGCTTCGTACGCTCGGGAGCACTTCTCCCAGCCGACAAGATGGAGCGCATGAAGCAGATCAATTCGCGTATCTCCGAGCTGCAGCAGCAGTGGGGCAACCTCCTGCCCGCCGCCACCAACAACGCCGTGGTTTGGGTAGACAGCAAGGAGCTGCTCGCCGGACTCAGCGATGCCGACATTGCCCAGTGCAAGAAGGATGCCGAGAGCCGTGGCAGCAAGTCGCCCTATTGCATCGTCATCATCAACACCACACAGCAGCCTATCCTCGCCAGTCTGCAGAATCGCGACCTGCGCCGCAAGGTGTTCGAGGCCAGCAGCCACCGTGCCGATGCCACCAACCCCAAGTACAACACATTCCCCATCGTCACCGAACTTGCCAAGCTGCGTGCCGAGAAGGGTAAACTCATGGGCTACGCCACCTATGCCGACTATTCGCTTGAGCGCACAATGGCTAAGAATCCCAAGAATGTCTACAACTTCCTGCGCCAGCTCATCAAGGACTATTCGCCCAAAGCCGATGCCGAGACACGAGCCATCGAGCAGTATGCACAGAAGCTTGAGGGTCCCGACTTCCGTCTGCAGCCCTACGACCGCTTCTACTATTCTGCCAAGATGAAGAAGGAGATGCTCAACATCTCCGACGACGAGATAAAGCCATACTTCAATGTCGACAGCGTGCAGATCAACGGTGTGTTCTACGCAGCCCAGCGTGTCTACGGCCTCACCTTCAAGCAGCGCAAGGACATCCCCACTTATCATCCCGATATGAAGGTGTTTGAGGTGATTGACAAGAACGGCAAGCCTATTGCCCTTTTCTACAGCGACTTCTTCCGTCGTCCCACCAAGCGTGGCGGAGCATGGATGAGCGCATTTGCCAAGCAGAGCCGCCACCGCGGTCAGCTCCCCATCATCTACAACGTGTGCAACAACGCCAAAGCCCCCGAAGGTCAGCCGTCGCTCATTACTTGGGACGAGGTGTGCACCATGTTCCATGAGTTTGGTCACGCCCTCCACGGCATCCTCTCCAACTGCCAGTACAACACCCTCTCAGGCACAGCCGTGGCACGCGACTTCGTAGAGCTTCCGTCGCAGTTCAATGAGTCGTTTGCAAGCATTCCTGAGATATTCGACCACTTCGCACGCCACACCGAGACTGGCAAGCCTATGCCTGCCGACCTTAAGGCACGCATGCTCGAAAGCATCAACTTCCAGACAGCCTACGCTCTTGGCGAGAATCTGGCTTCAACATGCCTCGACCTCGCATGGCACATGATCAGCGCCGACGAGGTGCCGTCGCCCTACATGGCAGGAGCTTTCGAGAAGGAGCAGCTCCACAACATAGGTTTGCTCAACACACAGATACCTCCACGCTACTCTACCTCTTACTTCAACCACGTGTGGGGTGGGGGCTACGCTGCCGGCTACTACAGCTATCTGTGGACTGAGGTGCTCGCCGTCAACGTTGCCGACTACTTCGCCAAGCACGGAGCACTCGACCCCGCCATCGGACAGGCTTTCCGCGACAAGATTCTGAGCCGTGGCAACACCAAGAACCAGATGCAGATGTTCACCGACTTCACCGGAATGCAGAGCCCTGATGCCTCAGGACTGCTCAAAGCAAGAGGACTGTAGAAGTGAAGAAAAGTCACCAATGTCCACGAATTACTCATGAATTCTGTAGCTTAGATTCATGGTTAATTCATGATAATTCGTGACGATACATTCAGTAAAATGGTCATGAATGTCCACGAATTACTCACGAATTCTGTAGCTTAGATTCATGGTTAATTCATTATAATTCGTGACGATGCAGCAAGTAATACAGTCACGAATGTCCACGAATTACTCACGAATTCTGTAGCTTAGATTCATGGTTAATTCATGATAATTCGTGACGATGCATTCAGTAAAATGGTCACGAATGTCCACTAATTACTCACGAATTCTGTAGCTTAGATTCATGGTTAATTCATGGTCATTCGTGACTTAACCGCTTTGTGTGTTGAATAAAAACTCTATGATAAAATATTTATATGGATAAATTCACAGACTATAAGGATTTAGTCTATAACATTATAGGTTCAGCCATGAAAGTTCATTCCGTATTGAATTATGGAATTGCTGAGGCTCTTTATCAAGAATCATTGTATTTGGAGCTTTTGGATAATGGAATTAAAAGTGAGCGAGAGAAGGAGATTTGTTGTCATTATAAGCATCATCAATTAAATAAAACCTACAAAGCAGATTTAGTTGTCGGTGATATTTTAGTTGAACTTAAAAGTGTTGCAGAACTTCTGCCAGAGCATCGTGCACAACTCTTTAATTATCTGAGGTTAACGAAATATCCAGTTGGTGTTCTAATAAACTTTGGCAAGAAGAATCTGCAAGGGGAACGTTATGGATTCATAGAGGAAACAAATGAGTGCGTACTATTGGATAAACGCATGAAAATCCTTAACTATGAATAATTCATGCCCATACATTCAGTAAAATGGTCATGAATGTCCACGAATTACTCATGAATTCTGTAGCTTAG
>CAJJOL010000030.1:0-38427 GCA_905193385.1 uncultured Prevotella sp.
CGCTTCTTGTACTACTTTATCTGTCTTATGTAAATCTTTTCAAAGAACTCTTTCTTAATGCAATCTTAACACGAACTCATCTCGTTTTGCTTGAGGTGCCGTTCGTTCTCGAAAGCGGATGCAAAGGTATGACTTTTATTTGAATCTCCAAAACTTTCACTGAGAAAATGCTTAATTTTATCAATATTTTAACAGTTGCTTACAATTCATGGTGTTTTGAGAGTGTCTACACATTATATTATATATATAAGGCGGAGGGAATGGCGGAGGGGACGGATTGTGTCTGTTGTGGAAAGGAGTCCTTTTGGAGTGCAAAAGGATTACATTTGGAAGGCAAAAGGACTCCTTTTGCATGGTAAAAGGGGTACATTTGAAGTGCAAAAGGGGTCCTTTTGGAAAATGTTAAGTGTTAAGTGATAAATATTAAGTGACAAGTGATGGATGTTGAGTGTTATGTTTTGGGGATTCTACTCTTGTTCTTTCCAGCGAGAATACGGATTCTGGAGGAGTTGGGAGTTGTAGTAACGGCGGTCGCCTGTCACTTCCTGACCTATGAAGTCGGGTTTGCCGAAGGGTTCGTCTTCTGATGCCAACTCCACTTCGGCTACTACCAGTCCGGCGTTGTCGCCGAAGAATTCGTCGACTTCGAACGTGTGTTGTCCGTCGGGACTCTTCACCAGCCAACGGCACTTGTCTATCACGCCACCCCGACACAATTCGAAGAGATGCTGCGCTTCGTCATTACTGATTTCTTTTTCAAACTCATAGCGTGACAATCCGGCACGGTCGCTATGGCTCTTGATAGTGAGCCACGAGCGGTCGTCGCGGGTACGCACGCGCACTGTAGCCGACTCGCATGGCATATAGCCTTGCTTGATATGGCTTGAAGAAAAGGCGGCATCCTTCCAGGAGCCGCCTTTGCGTATAAGGAACTTGCGTTCTATTTCCAGTCCACTCATTGTTGTAAGAATAGTGTGTTGACGTTAAGCGTTCATCGTGGTCCAGATCATGAATGCCACGGCCAATATGATGAATGCCCAAAGGATGTATTCAACTACTTTCTTGCCTTTACGCTCCTGTTCTTTGGCGTAACGCTGTTTTCTGATTTTACTGTTCTGGCTCATAGTAATATAAATTTTGAATTTTGATTTTTGAATTTTGAGTTATTCTCGGCTTCGCCTGCGATTGTGAGTTTGGAATTTTGAGTTTTTCGTTTTGACTTTTGAATTATTGTCCAACCAAATCAAAATTGAACAACTCACAATCGGCATAGCCGACCAATTCAAAACTCAAAATTCAAAATTCAAAACTCCTCAGGCTACGCTTCGACCACTGGGAATTCCATTAGATATGCTTTTATGAATCCGTCTATCTTTCCGTCCATCACCCCATCGACGTCGGTGGTCTGATAGTTGGTGCGATGGTCCTTGACTCGGCGGTCGTCGAAGACGTATGAGCGTATCTGACTGCCCCACTCTATCTTCTTCTTGCCTGCCTCAATCTTGGCTTGCGCCTCAAGTCGTTTCTTCATGGCACGGTCGTAGAGTTGCGACTTGAGCAATCGCATTGCGTTGTTTCGGTTTTCGAGCTGTTTGCGGCTTTCGGTGTTTTCGATGAGGATTTCCTCTTCTTCTCCGGTGTCGGGGTCGGTATACTGATAGCGCAATCGCACGCCCGTCTCCACCTTATTTACGTTCTGACCGCCTGCTCCGCCCGAGCGGAAGAGGTCCCAACTCACTTTAGAGGGGTCGACATACACCTCGATGGTGTCGTCGACGAGCGGCGAAACGAATACCGAAGCGAAGGATGTCATGCGCTTGCCCTGGGCATTGAATGGCGAGACGCGTACCAGACGGTGCACGCCGTTCTCGCTTTTGAGGTAGCCGTAGGCGTACTCGCCGCCTTCTATCTCCATTGTCACGCTCTTGATTCCAGCCTCGTCGCCCTCCTGCAGGTTGCTTATCGTGACCTTATGGCCGTGAGCCTCAGCCCAACGCATATACATACGCATGAGCATCTGTGCCCAGTCCTGGCTCTCGGTGCCGCCAGCACCTGAGTTTATCTTCATCACACAGTCCATAGGGTCTTCCTTCTGGCGCAGCATATTCATCAGTTCGAGGTCTTCTATCGCCTTGATAGCGTTGGCGTAGTCGGCGTCAACTTCCTCTTCGGTCACGAGATCCTCCTTGTGGTAGTCGAAGGCGAGCTGCGTTTCGTCGGCAAGACGTCGCACCTGCTCATATCCCTTAATCCACTTTTCGAGTCCCTTCACCTTCTTCATCTGCTCCTCTGCACGCTTAGGATCGTCCCAAAAGTCGGGAGCCTGAGTGCGCAGCTGCTCTTCTTCATATTCTACTTTCTTCTGGTCTATGTTGAGATAATGGTTGAGCGCATCAGCACGCTCAAGCAAATCCTTCAGTTGGTCGGCTGTTATCATTTATGAGTTTTGAATTTTGAGTTTTGAATTTTGAATTGTTGCCTTGCGGCAATTTTGAATTTTGAATTTTGAGTTTTGAATTATTCTCGGCTTACGCCTGCGATTGTGAATTTATGAATTTTGACTTTTGAGTTGAACAATTCAAAATTGAACAATTCCTAATCGGCGTAGCCGACCAATTCAAAACTCAAAATTCAAAACTCAAAATTCGCTATACTCATTCTTCGTACATTTTATCTACCACTTCCTTGAAGTTCTTGTAAATCACCGGTCGGCGTATCTTGAGCGTGTTTGTAAGCTCGCCCGACTCCATAGAGAAGTGGTGGGCGATGAGCGTAAATCGCTTTATCTGCTCGTAATGCGCCAACTGCTGCTGCAGTGTCTGTATGCGGTCCATCATCATCTTGTGCACCTTGGCGTTGGCGCAAAGGTCCTCGCGGCTCTCGAATGCTATGCCGTGATCCTTGGCCCATTCCTCTACGAGGCGGAACTCGGGCACGATGAGTGCCGACACGAACTTGCGCTCGTTGGCTATCACTATCACCTGGTCGATGAACTTGTCAACAAGCAGCAGCGACTCTATCATCTGCGGAGCGATGTACTTGCCGTTGGATGTCTTGAAGAGGTCCTTGATGCGGTCGGTAAGGAAGAGCTCACCGTTCTTCATGTATCCGGCATCGCCTGTGCGGAAGAACCCGTCTTCGGTGAAGGCTTCCTGATTGGCAGCCTCACGCTTGTAGTAGCCCGGCGTGATAGTGGGACCCTTGAGCAATATCTCGTCGTTGTCGCCTATCTTCACCTGCAATCCGTTGATAGGACGTCCTACCGAACCGATGGTGAACGGCATGTCCTCGCGGTCGCAACTTACGGTGGCAAGACTCTCTGTAAGTCCGTAGCCCACTATCATATTAATGCCTACCGAATGTACGAAGCGCTCTACTGCGGGCGAGACCGTAGCGCCTGCCGTGGGGAACAGATGGGCGTTCTCCAATCCTATCTGCTTGCGCACCAGACGCAGAATCATCTTGTCGAAGAGCTTGTATTCCATGGCCAGCAACGGCGACGGACGCTTGCAGCGGCTCTTGCAGTCGATGTTGTATCGGCGGCCTACCTCAAGGGCATGACGGAAGAGACGCTGCTTGGCAACGCTCGAACGGTCGATCTTGTCAAGCACAGCCTGGTAAACCTTCTCCCAGAATCGTGGCACACTCGACATGCATGTAGGATGCGTCTCGCGCATTGACTGCTGGATGTCGTGCGGATTGGTATTGATGATGATGTGGCATCCTTCGGAGAATGCGAGGTAAGACCATCCGCGCTCGAAGATGTGGGTAATGGGCAGGAACTGGATGACGCGGTCGCTCTCCTTGAGAGGCACCACCTCGTCGTTGGCCTTCAATGCTGCCTCATACTGTCCGTATGTGAGCATCACACCCTTCGACTCGCCCGTTGTGCCCGACGTGTATAGTATGTTGCACAGGTCGTCGTTGTTGGCCTGTGCGTATAGCTGCTCCACCTCACTCTGCCGTGGCAGTCCCTCGCCGAGCTTCAGGAAGTCGTCAAAGTAGAGTGCGGCAGGGTCGTGAGTGGAAATGCGTACCGAGCGGTCGAATATGATGATGCGCTCGAGCGTGTTGCAAAGGGCGAATATACGGTGCGCCTTGTCATACTGCTCCTGCTCGCCTACGAAGAGGAAGCGTATGCCGGCATCGTTTATCATGTATTGTATCTGCTGTTCGGAAGCCGTGGCATAGAACGGTATGGAGATTGTACGCACGCCATAGGCTCCAAAGTCGGTGATGAGATACTGTATGGTGTTCTGCGAGAACACGCCGATAGTGTCCTGCGGCTTGATGCCGAGGTTGAGCAGAGCGTTGGATGCTTGCTTCACCAGCTGGGCGAAACGATTGTAGCTCATCTGCTTCCATACAGTGCCTCCAAAGTCCTTGTAGGTGAAGGCTGCACGGTCGCCATACTTCTCAGCCAGCTTCAGGGCGAGAACAGAAAGATGACATCTTGTTTGCATAATCTTAGGTTTTTAATGCGGCGGATTGACTTTACCACATATATGAATATGCAAAAATACGCTAAAAAAGGCGAAAGGCAAAACAATTAACGGAAAAAAGATGATTGTTTTTATTTTCAACGCCAACTGCGGAAGTGAAATCGCGCCAACTACGGAAATGAAATCGCGCCAACTGCGGAAATAAAATCGTGCCAACTGAGGAAATAAGGCGATGCCAAGCCCTTTCGTTTCTCATGATTCTTACTGCCGTAGGCGACTTTGCCTACCAACGCAAGGACGGTGTGTATGTAGTACTAATAAATACACTACATCACACGTATATTTTATGTGCGTTCTGATGACAAGTACTATGCAATACGATAGAATGTACCTTTACAATCGTTACACTAATGCCTGAGTCGTGACATAAAGAAACGTTGCGTGTCTTGAAATGATCGTATCATGCCTTGATACGACCGTATCATGCCTTGAAATGATCATATCATGCCATGATACGAAGGTTTTTGCAGGATAATTGCCGAGCACTTGGGGCGAAGTTGTCGTCATGCGAAATTATGACAAAACAATAACAAACAAAAGAAAGCGTATATCCCGTCCACGCTGTGGACGGGATATACGCTTTCTTTATGTTATGTTCAGTCTATTATTTTAGTTCTGATCGTCAGGTGTCAGAGCCTTGTTGTTCTCAATCTCTGAGATAGGAATCTGATAACGGAAGTTGCGAGACTCCTGATCGAGCTTCAGACGAGCAGTTGCCAAGTGGTTGTTGTGCGGGTCGGTAGAAGTGCGGTCAAGCGTGATGTTAAGACGACGGTTGTCAAGGAACTCGATACCCTCACCCCAGAACTCTACACGCTTCTGGAAGTTAATCTCCTCAATGAGGTCGGCCTTGGTGTTGCCCTTAGCGTAGGTGTAGCTGGGCTGACGTGTCTTCATGAACTCCTCAAGAGCAGTCTTTGCACCTGCGAGGTCGCCCTTATGAGCCAGAATCTCTGCCTTCATGAGGTAAGCCTCCTCCGAACGGAGATAGATGTAGTCGCCAAGTTCCCAACCTGGAGCGCCATTGCCCTGAGCGATGCTCTTGGCGTTGGCAATGACAGCGTCACGGCCAGAACCGATGAACTTAACAGCCTGATACTCACAAGCTGCAGGAGCCATAACGTCGCGCTTCAAGGTGAGACGCCCACCCTTGTAATCAATACCTGTAGAACGGTCGCAGCAGAACCACTTCAGACGCAAGTCGTCGTCAGCAATCTTGTCTACAAACGGACCATAGGCAGCACGCCATACGCCGATACCTGCATATCCGTCACTGTAGCTGTCCATCTGCGAGAACCACGACATGTATATACCAGAATTGTCGGAAGTGATGTCACATCCATACACTACGTCAGGAAGATTGATATCGCTGAATCCCTGAAGAATCTGATCCTCGCCCTTCAGAACGGGGAAGTTGTCGACTATCACCTGTGCATAGGTCAGAGCCTTATCCCAATCGTGAGTAATCATGTATGCACGTGCAAGGTAATTTGCAGCAACGCATCCGTCAAAATCGGTAGGATCTGTTGTCTTCTGCATGCCGATTTTATTGAAGATGTCGTATGCAGTGCCGAGGTCGCCCTTAATCTGATCCATAACCTGCTTGACAGTGCTCAGAGGCTGGTCGCCCTCTGTCTTCTCTGTTACAATAGGTACACACTTCGACTCTGAGAAGTCGTAGTGCTGACCCTTACCCCACTTGGTGTCGTCGCATCCTACATAGTAGCTCTGCTGATAGAGATAAGAGAGCTGCAGGTAGGCATAACCACGCATGCCGAGAGCTATGGCACGATACTTCAAGACTGCCTCATCGGTAGTTTCCGGATCGATGGTCTTGAGAATCTGGTTGGCATTGTCAATGCAACGATAATACTCACGCCAACGGTTGGCAGTAGCAGTATAGTTCTGTGCCCAATAGTCGCAAAGATAGTGATAAAGACTCATAGCGAATCGGCCGGTCATAACCATATCGTTGCCCATAAGCGATGTAAGATAGTCGAAACTCTTCTGGCCGAAGTAGTTGTGATTCATGTTACTATACACGTAACTCTGCATATCGCTGTACATACCAGCTACTGCTGACGAGAACACCTTGTCAGGATTCTCTTTGGCAAGTTCTGTGCGACGGTCTTCCGTCAGATATGTGTTCTGCTCGGCATCGTCGATACAGGAGGTGAAGAGTGGAAGTGACGCAAGTGCCAGCAAAAATATTTTTCCTTTTTTCATTGTTTTCCTGTTTTAAAATTTGATGAACTTAGAATGTGATGTTGATACCGCCGGTGATTGTGCGCATTGGTGAATAGCCACCATAGCTGCTGTTGCCGCCACTCATTGAAACGCGCGGGTCGAAGCCCTGACGCTTAGAGAAGAGAGCCAAGTTGTCACCTGTTGCGAACACGCGGATAGAACCGATACCCCAACGCTTCATCAAGCTTGACGGCAATGTGTAGCCGAGCGTAATGTTGCGGATGCTGAAGTAAGATGCACTGATAAGGTGGGCATCTGATGTCTGGGTGTATGAGTTAGACGAGTTGTTGGCGTTCCAGATAGGATACTTACCCTTGCTTGTCTCCGGATTCCATGTATCCCACATATCTCTGTTGTGGCCTACGTAGTACGAAACGCTCATACCGCTGAGGTACTGTGAGTCGTATGCCCATCCGCCAAGCTGGAATGCAGTAGCGATGTTCACGTCGAAGCCCTTGTATGAGAATGAAGTGTTCAAACCACCGTTGAAGTCGGGCAGAGCCTGCTTGCCAAGCCAGTACTTTGTAGCCTCGGTATATTGGCCTGTAGTAGTCTGGCCGGTAACGTTTCCATTCTCGTCCTTTTCGTCTTTATACCACATTGGGTTGCCCTTCTCGTCCATACCGGCATACTTGTATGTGAAGTACTCGTAGCGGCTCTTGTTCTCCATGAGCTTGAATACACCGCTTACGATACCGTCCTCACGGTTCTCCTCAGGCAGTGTAAGCACCTTGTTAGAGTAGTGTGAACCAAGCAATGTAACGGTCCACTTCATATCCTTGTTCTTGATGATGTCGGCGTTCAACTCAAACTCGATACCGTTGTTGCGCATTGAGCCGATATTCTCCCAGTTGTAAGGACGGCCACTTGATGTAGCCAGAGGACGCTGGAACAGCATGTCGTCAGTACGACGTGTGAAGAAGTCGATGTTACCGTAGATACGGTCGAGGAAACGGAAGTCAAGACCAAGGTCGAATGTCTTCTGAGTCTCCCAAGAGAGGTCCTTGTTGCCGTAGAAAGCTACAGCGTAGCCAAGCTTCGAACCGTCCCATGTCACATCATACTGGTCTACATACGGAGTGTAGCCATAAGAATAACCCGGAAGGATAGCCTCATTACCCTGTGTACCGTAAGATGCACGGAGCTTCAGGTCGTTGAGCCATGACTTGGTGCTCTCCATAAACTTCTCTGACGAGATACGCCATCCGGCACCTACCGACCAGAAGTTGCCCCAACGGTCGAGGAAGCGTGATGTACCGTCGCGACGGAACGCAGCCGAGAGGTAGTACTTGTGAGCATAGTTGTAGTCAGCCATTGCGAAGTAGCCCTCGATGTTGTGAGTTACAGAGTTGCTCGTCAGTGACTGAATCTGACCACCATTGTAGAGTTCAGAGTTATACGGATCGAAGAAGTTTGTCTTCTGTCCTTCCAGATAAGTTGTCTTGTATGTATAGTACTCATGGCCAAGCTTGGCAGAGAAGTTGTGATCCTCGTCGAACACATTCTCATAAGAGAGAATCTGGTTGAAGTTGCTTGTCATATCTGTACCACTTGCACGTGTGCCACGACCATTGAACGAAGCACCGTCGCCGATGGTAGGAGTCATGAAGCTGTTGCTTGTTACATTGGTGAAGTCGTAAGCATAGTTGGTCACGAACTTGAAGTTGAGCGGCAACTTCACCTCGATGAACGAACGTGTATAGATGTTGTTGTAGATATTCTCGTTGATATCCTCGTTCATTGAGCATATGATGTTCTGGTTCTGAGCTGTAGGACGCGATTCTGTGCCGTCAGTCTGGCCTGTACCGGCATCATAAATCGGTTTGCCATTCTCATCGCGTTTCATATTGCCCTGAGCGTCATAGGCATGTACCGGAAAGATAGGAGCCCAACCGCGAGCTGTCTCAAACGGGTTAGAAGCCGTACCCGAACGCTCCTGTACACCATTGCTCTTGGTGTGCGAGTAAGCGATGTTGGTACCTACCTTAAGCCATGACTTCAGCTGTGAGCTGACATTGGCACGCATTGTATAGCGCTCGTATGAAGAACCGATAACGTACGACTGGTTGTCAAGATAGCCTGCTGACAAATAGAAGTTGGTGCGGTCGTTGCCACCCGATGCAGAGATGGTGTATTCCTGACGGAATGCCGACTTGAACAGTGCATCAGCAAATGAGTCGTTGTAGCGCAACTTGGCATTCTTATTAAATGTACCATCGGTGTTGACGAGATACTCACCCTCTGGAACAATGTAGGCATTGTAGTTGCCCAGTTCGCCGAGCAAGCTGCTACTTGCAGTTTCTGCAGCCTCCGCAAGCGACTTGCCTGCAGCCCACTCTGTGTTGCGGATACCGTACCATGTAAGGCGATAGAACTCACTCTGGTCGGTAGCCATGTCATAGTCCTTGTAGGCACGGTTAGAAACGCCCCATGTGCCACGGAAGTTGATGGCAACCTTCTCCTTGCTGCCCGACTTTGTGGTCACCATAACCACGCCGCCTGCTGCACGCGAACCGTAAAGTGAGTTAGACACAGCGTCCTTAGACACTGAAATCGACTGGATATCCTGAGGGTTGATGTCTGACAATTTGCCGTTGAAAGGCACACCGTCGACTACGATAAGGGCTGCGTTGCTGGCAGACATAGAACCGATACCACGTACATAGATGGCGGCATCGCTACCCGGCTGACCTGAACCACTGAGCACCTGTACACCTGCGACAGCACCCTCAAGAGCACTTGATACAGAAGACGACTGCGCATTGGCAATAATGTTCTTGTTGACGTTTGCCACCGAACCTACAACATCCTGCTTGCGCTTAGTACCATAAGCCACTACTGTCACCTCGCCCAACTGCTCGTTGTCTTCCTCGATGACAATAACAAGATTGGTACGGTTCTTCACCTGTACAGTCTGGGGCTTGTAGCCGATATAAGTGATGTTGAGCTTACTGTTGGCCGGCACCGAGATGGAGAATTGTCCATCGCCAGCGGTAACGGCACCTACATTCGAACCTTCAACCTTAACGGTAGCTCCTATGATAGGATTGCCGTTGGCATCGGTGATTTTGCCCTTCACAGTACGATTCTGTGCCATAGCCATAGAGCTGGCAACGAGCGCTGTACAAAGCGTGAGTGCAATTTTCTTTACCATAAAATCTCTCTCTTTTGGTGAATAATATAATTGTAATTGTTATTATCGAGTCTTAACGTCCGCCACTACCGGCGAAGCTTCTCCGCCTACGGGCGGGAGGTTCTTTAGAGATGTATGTTGCAACGCTTGATGTGTTGTTGTTGCATATATATAATAGGTATAGACAATATGTAATTGTCGGCCTATCGTTGTCGAAGTAATTGCTTAATTACTTTTGTTTTTGTGTAGGCATAAACCCACAATGAATGTTTTAATATTTCTAAATATTTCAATTCATTTGCAAAAATAGTTATTATTTGTCATAGCTCCAAATATTTTGATACAAAATGTTCGCAAATATTGCGTTTTTATTACATAAGTCAATAAAACGCCTATTGTACCTTAGTTTTTGCAATGTTCGTGTATGGACATATTTACATATGAAAGGTATAATTATACAGAAAAGTCGCATAAAAATGCAAACAAATGAATTGTTTATATATTTTGTTTACATTCCAACAATTAATATTTGTAAATTTAAAAGATGACAAAAATAAAAGAAACACAGCGTTATTTTGCAATATGAAAGCAAAAACACGCTGCGTTTATTGTAAATAAAGAATATTATTGTCTTTTTTGTAATTTCCGGTTTTTGCGTTGTCTATTTAGTGTCGTCGGTCACGGTGAACAAATTGTCGAGAGTAACCTCATCATCAACAATTGCCGAATGCTTTCCAGGTAAAACTCCGTATGTAGTTACCATTGTCATGCGTGTGCTGCAACGTGTTGCTGTTTCTGCACGGAATATAGCAATACGTTCACGTAAACGACGTTCATAGTCGGCATTTATTATATAAGGTGTACCGGAAAATTTCATTTCACAGATGTTTATATTCCGGTCAGCACGTTCTATTACAAGGTCAATCTGTGTTCCATGACCGTATTGTCGGCTACGCCATACACTTGAATCGTTGAGGATTCGGTCTATGCCAAGTGCCTGCTTTATCTCGTCCAGATGCATCAGACATAGCAATTCGAAACTGAATCCCTGCCAACTTGCCACTTGCTGGCTCGAAGACAGATGAGTCCAGCGGTGCGGGTCTTTCGTGTCTACACCTTGTATATATTTATAGAAGAACAAAGTGTAGAAGTCTTTTATGCGATATATTGTATTGTTGCACTTATTGCCGTAGCGTGCATAAGGCAGTACAAAATCGCATTGTTCAAGATCAGAGAGTATCTTCGTGAGCGCAGCGCCACCCAGTCCCGTTTGCTCTGATATCTCCTTGCGTGTATATCCTTCTTTTCGCTGTGTGAGATGACGAATTACCGTAAGATAATTGTCGGGACGTTTGAAGAGTGTAGCATACAGTTCGTTGTGTTCTGTCCGTAACATTGCGTGACTGTCGGCAAAGAACAGTTCGTCAATATTTGACAATAGCGACATGTGCGGATTTAGAAGTGTCAGATAGAAAGGCACACCTCCCAATATCATGTAGCATTGTGCAATCTGATATCGACTCCAATTGAAGTGGTGTTCGTCCATATACTGCTCCACTTCATATAGGCGGAACGGACGTAGATATATCTTGCGCGTGATACGATTGAAGAGTCCACCCTGATTATGGAGCAGACTGTCAATCATCCACGATGTGGCTGAGCCGCAAGCTACAAACACGATGTCATCGCGCATTGCTGCCCATCCGTTCCAAAAGTTCTCCAATGACGACACGAAATCCGACTTTGGAGTGTCCATCCACGGCATTTCGTCGAAGAAAATCACTTTCTTTCTGCTCGTGTCTTTTGCTTCAAGCAGTTTGGCAAGACCGTCAAAAGCCTGTGTCCAATTCTTCAGTTCTGGAGTAAATTCTGATGAAGAGTAACGTTGCAATGTCTTTGCGAAATCGGCAAGTTGCTGTTCGCGTGGCATATCATGCTTGCCTACAAACGAAAAGTCGTAAGTGTCGTTGAAGAAACGACGCACAAGAAAAGTCTTGCCTATACGGCGACGACCGTATATTACAACAAACTCCGAACGTCCCGATTCAAGACAGTTCTTCAGTATCGACTGTTCTTTATGCCTTCCGATTAACTTGTCCATATGCCATTTATTATTGATAACTTGCCAAAATTACGAAAAAAATACGGTTTTGGCAAGTTATCGGTTTGGATAACTTGCCAAAACTTACAAAAAATCATGATTTTGGCAAGTTATCGGATTCGTTGTCGTCACATTACACCTAATGCCTGCATCATCTTTCTGTTGGCTTCGGCAAGCGAAGGGTCGAACAATGCGCGTATATATATTAAGGTGGTGGAGAGTTTGGTGTGACCCATAGCCTTGGCTATTTGCGAAATGTCGAGTCCGGAGCGGTAGGCAAGGCTTGCCCATGAATGGCGTGCCACATACGACGAGAGCGTACGGCTGGTGTTGATGAGTGACGAGAGGCGGCGTAGGGCATAATTGTACGAGCGCAGCCGTTTGAGATAAGTCTGGTGAACATTGTCGGCTGTGGTGCCTGCAAGCAACGGAAACACGTATTCACTGCTCGTTATTGCGTGGCGATTGATGATTTCAGCCATACATGGTTCGACGTTCACGCACACTTTATGCCCAGTCTTGTGGCGTGCGTAGTGCATCACGCCGTCGTTTATCTGGTGCCATTTCAGGTAGGCTATGTCTACAAACGGCATTCCCATAGCCATAAAGCTGAACACGAAAAGGTCGCGAGCCAAGGCAAGATGCGGTTGGCTGTCGAGCCGTAATGCAAGCAATTGGCGTATCTCTGATTCGGTGACGCTTCGTTTGGCTGTCTGTTCGTGCCCCGTGAACACAGCTGAGAACGGACTGTCGGCATTATTTTCCACCGCCCGGTTGTACAAGGCCCGCAGCGTACGCATATATACCGACACGGTATTGAGCCGTATTCCTCGGTTGCAAAGCCATCGTTGATAGCGCTCAAGCATAGAGGTCGTGATGTCGGCAAAACTCCATTTGTCGTTGCCGATGAATTGCGTGAGCGAGCGTACGGCTGTAAGATAGTTGTAGGCGGTCTTGTGGCGTTGCTCTTGGTCAATACGTTCTGCCTCAGCCTTGGCAAAACTCATTCCGTTCAACCGCTTTGCAGTTGTAACGCTACGTTTGTTTTCTTTCGGATCTTTTCCCAATCCCATTTCAATTCTGAAGTATACCATAACATTAAAGCATTAAGAGGTTAGACAATACGATCCCCAATTTACTATAATAATCAATACAAGCAATACTTGCAACGGCAGTTTCTCAGTACCGTTTTCAGTATAGCATAACTGGTACTGGAGTTTCATACAGCTGGTACTGGAGTTTCATATAACTGGTACTGGAGTTTATACTGGCTGGTACTGCCACCTATATTGATAAGTAACAGTTCAAAATTATCTTTACATATATAGTAGGAGAGTGTGTCAAAACTCAAACAATGCGGGCTGAAAGCCCAATGACATTCATAGGAGGGTGTCAAAAGTCAAAGCAGCACGCCCCGAAAGGGGCAGAAGCACATAGCCCAGGGCACCGCCCTGGGTAAAAGTATCACAAATACCGATGCGCCCTGCAAGGGCAAAAGCGTTAATTATCAATGCTTTTGCCCTTGCAGGGCGTTTTGCTATTTTCAATCCGTACACCCAAGGCGCTGCCTTGGGCTATGTGCTTTTGGGGCTTTCAGCCCGCTTTGTTTGACTTTTGACACATCCTCTTATGGAAATGAACTCATATATAAAATAAAAAAGGACAAATACTTAATAGTTACTTATATAAATAAGGTGTAGTAGCTTATGCCGTCATTCACCACCTCCCGCCCGTAGGCGGAGAAGCTGACACCATTTACAGACACAGTAAGAAGGTGAAGGCGACACAAACACAGTAAAAAGAAGGAAACAATTATATTATATTATTCACCAAAAGAGAGAGATTTTTATGGAAAAAAGATTCATGACTTTTGTAGCCTGCCTTTTCCTGAGCATAGGAATGGCACTGGCTCAATCTCGCATTTCCGGTAAGGTCACCTCAGCCGAAGACGGGCACCCCGTTGTTGGTGCCACAATTAAGGTAGTGGGCTCGAAGACAGCGAGCGCCATAACCGACGTCGACGGCAACTTCTCGATCAGCGTTCCTGCAGGTTCGCGTCTTGAAGTGACCTACATCGGTATGGTTCCTAAGACTGTCAAGGCTTCAAGCAATATGAGCATTGAGCTTAATGCCGACAGCCATGCACTTGACGACGTAATCGTAGTAGGTTATGGTACTACACGCCGTGAAGCCAAGACCGGTTCTATTACATCGGTAAGCTCAAAGGAGCTGGCCGACGTTCCCGCTACATCATTCGACAAGATGCTTGCCGGCAAGATGGCTGGTGTGAGCATCACACAGACAACCGGTCAGCCGGGCTCTAACTCACAGATTCGCATTCGTGGTATCAGCTCTATCTCAGCCGGCAACGAACCATTGTACGTTGTCGACGGACTGCCTATAACATCAGGCGACGACGGTGCATTCACCAACAGTAGCAACGCCCTGTCGGCTATCAACCCTGACGACATCGAAAGCATCACAGTATTGAAGGATGCCGCTGCCGCTTCGGTTTACGGTTCGCGTGCTGCCAACGGTGTTATTCTTATTACAACCAAGAGCGGCAAGGAGGGCAAGAGCCACCTTACGGCACGTGCCAAGTTCGGTATCTCACAACTTGCCAACGACAACAACTACGGAGTGATGAACGCCCAGCAGCTTCTTGAATATGAGCGCACAGCCATTCGCAATGCAGGTATGGATCCGGACAATCCCGCCAACCCGGCAAACGCTTATCGCCCGATGTCTATTCTGCAGGGCCCGCTCTACAACTGGATGGACGCCGTGACACGCAACGGCAAGATGCAGGACTACGAACTGACACTCTCGGGTGGCTCGGCTCGCACCAAGTACTACAACTCATTGAACTATCAGAAGACCGAAGGTGTATTCCCGGGCTTCGAATTCAGCCGTATCAACTTCCGTGTCAATGCCGACCACGAGATCAACCGATTCCTCAAGACCGGTGCGCGCATCAATGCCGGCTATTCGTACAGCGAGGACGTACCTACACAGAATTTCTATTATTCAAACCCAATCTTTACGGGTATGACTTTAGAACCGTGGCAAAAGCCCTTCAACGAGGACGGAACACCCAACGTAAATCTTCCGACCAACAGCAACACCAACCCGCTTGCCACTGCCATGTACGACGACCAGTGGAGCAAGCGCTATGCTTTCAACGGTAGCGTATATCTTGAGTGGAAGCCTATCAAGCAACTTACATTCAAGACTACTGACGGTGCCGAACTGTCGTTCATCAACGGCCGCCGCTACTGGAGCCCCCTTGCTCACACCGACCAGAAAGGTACGGGTACGCTGCAGACCGACCAGATGATTTATCGTTCGTTCACTACATCTAACACAGCCACCTATCAGGACCAGCTGGGCAAGCACTATCTGCGCGTATTGCTGGGTCAGGAGGCCAACTACAGCGACTCTGAGGAGAACTACGAAAGATCGCAGGGACTCGACCCGCAGATACCTTACCACGTTAGCGGCAACTCTACCAACGACATTGCCTATGGTATCGGCACTGTGACTATGATGTCATGGTTTGGCATTGCCGACTACAACTTCGACAACCGCTACTTCATCCAGGCATCGCTTCGTTCGGACGGCAGCTCAATATTCGGCAAGAACAGCCGCTGGGGTACATTCTGGTCGGTAGGAACATCATGGAACATCCACAACGAGAAGTTCATGGAGTCTGCCAAGGATTGGTTGCAGGTGCTCAAGTTGCGCGCCAGCTACGGTATCAACGGTAACGACAATATCTCAAATTACCTCTCATACGGCACCTACACACAGTCGGTGTACAACGGCATCACTGGACTTCGTCCTGACAAACCAGCCAACCCCGACCTTTCATGGGAGAAGAACAAGGCGTTCAACGTAGGTATCGACTTCCACGTACTGAAGCGTCTCTCGGGTAGCATCGACTTCTATACACGTAAGACTTCCGACATGCTTCTTGCCAAGTCGCAGTCGTCAACATCAGGCTTCAACTCGATGACTACCAACATCGGTTC
This sequence comes from uncultured Prevotella sp., assembly GCA_905193385.1. GTDB lineage: Bacteria > Bacteroidota > Bacteroidia > Bacteroidales > Bacteroidaceae > Prevotella. Next base: position 16,015 of record CAJJOL010000030.1, read on the forward strand.
GCTGCGCAACACTGGTGTAGAATTCCAGCTCAACGCCAGCATCATCGACTCGAAGGACTGGAAGTGGGACATGGGATTCAACATCTCGCACAACCAGTCGAAAGTGCTTGAGCTTGCAGGTGAGGACTACCTCACATACGGCGACGGATTTATCCGCCACTTCGTAGGCGAGAAGCTCTATACATTCTATCTGCGCGACTATTACGGAGTCAACCCGGTTAACGGCGAGGCTTTGTGGCGCACCGAGGACGGCTCACTCTCAAACAACGTAAGCAACGCACGCTACGTGAAGTGCGGCAGTCCGGAGCCTACATACACCGGCGGTATCAACACCACTGTATCATGGCGCAACCTCACGCTGAGCGTAGTCACAGAATTCAAGGGTGGCAACAAGGTTCTTATCGCCGACAACAACTTCGTCAACAGCGACGGCTCACGTGTCAACATGAACCAGTCAGTCACAGCACTCAACTACTGGAAGAAGCCGGGCGACACAGGATGCAACCCGAAGCCTATATACAACAACTCTACCAGCTCAAGTTCGACAAGCTCGACACGTTACCTTGAGAAGGGCGACTACTTCCGCATCAAGGACGTGACACTCTCGTACAGCTTCGACCGCTCGCTGCTCAGCAAGATTGGTCTGCAGGGAGCACGCGTCTACACCAGTGCCCTCAACCTCTACACATTCCACAATGTGAACTTCTGGGATCCGGAGCGTGGCGTTGACGGACTCGGCAAAGGTATCTATCCTGTCACAAAGACCTTCATGGTAGGTCTTGACATCACCCTGTAATGTTACAGACAGAAAATAATCAAGTAACGAAACAAAAGGAACTGAATTTATGAAAAAGATATTTATCGGAATGGCTATCCTCTCGGCTGGATTATTCACGTCGTGCAGCGACTTCCTGACCGAGGAGCCAAAGCAGGAACAGAGCAACGAGCTGACGTTCGCAACATTCGACGGCGTGAACAAGGCTGCCGCCGCTATGTATGGAATGTTCCAGAGCGATGCATGGTACGACGGCGAATTCACGCTTATGTCTGAACTGCGCTGCGGCAATGCCAAGAACCCGACATCGGTGCCGGGCTCGGGCCGCTACCGCACAGACACACAATGGATATACAGCGACCGCAGCACTTCGCCCCTATGGAGCTACGCCTACTACACAATTGCACGTGCCAACAACGTGATTAACAATCTCGACGACAAGGTAGGCAAGGACGCTACACAGCAGCAGGTGAACAATGTCAAGGCCGAGGCGCTCTTCATTCGCGCCCTGTGCTACTTCGACCTTGTGATAACCTACTGCCAGCCCTACAACTACAATGCCACCGAGGACGACAAGATGGGTGTGCCACTGGTGCTCGTAACCGAGAACGGCAAGCCCGCACGCGACTCCAAGGAGAACGTATACAATCAGATTGTTGCCGACTTGCTGCAGGCTGAGAGCATAATGGCTGACGACTACGTACGTGCAGGCGTAACCGACAAGGCTGCAACTCCTACAAAGCCTGCCATCCAGGCACTGCTCTCGCGCGTATACCTTTATATGAACAAGTGGCAGGAAGCTGCCGACTACGCCACAAAGGTTATCAACAACAAGAAGTATGAACTTGCTCCGGCTGACGCTTATGCAGCTATGTTCTCGGCAGCTACGGCTCCTGAGGGCGGCGAGATAATCTTCGAGGTGTACGGTTCGGACAAGAACGAGTATTGGGACAACTCTGGTTGGGCTCACCTTCCATACATCACCACTACCGATGACCAAGGTTCGCACGGCGACGTTTGCGCTACTAAGGACCTTTACGACCTCTACTCTGAGGGCGACGTACGCAAATCGATGTACAAGCAGCACGGCAACGACTACTTCCCGACAAAGTATTCGGGCAAGCCGAAGGACTCTGACCCGAAATACACCAACGTTCCCATCCTGCGCCTTTCGGAGATGTACCTCAACCGTGCCGAGGCCATCATCAACGGAGCCTCTATTCAGGGCGTGACAGCCGAGAGCGATCTCCGCAAGATAGCTACAGTACGTGGCGCATCGCAGACAGCAGCTGCTACAAAGCAGGGCGTATTTGACGAGCGCCGTCGCGAGCTGGCTTTCGAGGGACACATAGCTGCCGACTACGCACGCTGCAACAAGTCGATGACACGTAAGGATTTCGACGACTCGAAGAACAAGGATGTGGCATTCCCAAGCTACATGTGGGCACTGCCTATACCTAACCGCGAGTGCACCGCCAATCCTAACGTGGCTCAGAACCCTGGTTATTAATCTAAAGAGAGAGAAAAGCTATGAAAATATTCAAGAATACAACCATAGTACTCGCAGCTCTTGCTGCCGTGGCACTCGCCTCGTGCAACAACGACCAGCCCGAGTTCAATGACAAGGATGCTTTCGTATCGTTCACCGACACAAAGGCTTCGATCGACGAAAACAAGGCAACACTCGAAATACCCGTACAGCTTTCGTCGCTCAAGGGAAAGGAAGGCTCTGTCGACTTCGAGATTACTGCCGACAAGACAGCACCTGCCGTAGAGGGCACCAACTACACCGTTGCCAACGCTACGCGCACGCTCACCTTCACCAAGGAATCAAACGTGCAGAACATCAAGCTCAACATCGTTGACCTTGCAGGCACATTCACCGGCGACCTCCGTCTGAACATCAAGCTCAAGAATGCGCAGGGCGTAAACCTTGGAGCCGAAAGTTCGTTCGATGTGACAATCGTCGATCTCGACCACCCATTGGCTTTCATGCTCGGAACGTTCAGAGCAAGCGGAACTTCACAGTATAACGGTGCTGAAACTTGGACAGTCAATATTGCCAAGGACGACAAAGACGTCAACAAAGTATGGATTACCAATATGGTACTTGGTGCCTCGTCGCCTAATTATCCTATATACGGAACCGTAAACGAAGAGAAGACCGAGATACGCATTCCTGCTTATCAGGTAATGGGGAAGAGCAGTTCTTATCCAGCCGTATTGTTCACCATCCTGGATTCAGAAGGAGAAAACCTTGTTGAAGACTATATGCTCGGCAAGATAACAACCGATGCCAACGGCAAGGCTATCATCACATTCGCCGACAACTTCTTCGGTACAGGTGCCTTCGACTCTGCTACACCTTCGGAGTCCGCATTTAAGGGATTCTTCAATCTATATCAGCCTGGTGTAGTGTTCAAGAAGAACTAAGTAAATAGATATTCACACTAACAACGACACATATAATTATGAAAAAGTTATTATATAGTCTTGCAATCGCCTTTGCAGGTATTGCAGCCCTCACGGGCTGTACTACCTTCGACGACGAGCACTCAGAGCACTATGGCGAAGGCCCTGCCGTAGCCATAAATCTGACGGAGACCAAGGACAACTCGTTCACATTCACCGTCAATCCGGCTGAAGGCACCAACTATTATGCCTACACCGTTGTTGAGGGCGACGAAGCCGAGGACGTAAGCGAGGACGATGTGCTCAAGAAAACGATGGGTGGCATAAGCGAAGCCATCGTTAACTACTCGAAGGCAGCATCTACTACCGTCAACATGCTCAACTCAAAGGGCGAGGGCATCTGCTCGCCCAACAAATCGTATGTTATCTACGCCGTAGCTGCCAATGCCAATGGCATTACCGGTAAGGTACAGTCGCTCGTGGTGAAGACCACCGACGGCGATGCTCCTACACTCGAACCGTACGAAGCAGGCGACCCGTCGGCTGAGACAACCGTTACATTCTCTGAGCCTGTATTCAAGGGTGAAGGCACCGTTTCGGCTAAGTACTATCAGGAGTGGGGCGACGGCGAATTCATCAACGTGCCTGCCGACAAGGTTCACGCAACAATCAATGGCGCCAACGTGACATTCACTGTCGACGACGTTCCTGCCGGAGCATACGTGCTCTATTCTTGGACTGAGGGTGCATTCAAGGACAGTTTCGGCAACAAGTGTCCGGCTGAGAACACCGTTATCGGCGACGAGGGATTCGTAGGCGTATGGAACCGCCAGCCGCTCAAGCCGTTTGCCATCGAAGCCAAGCAGTTCACACCTGCCTCAGGCAGCACAATCGGCGAGTACGACAAGTTCAAAGGCGTTATAACATTCGCTTTCGACGTATTCCGCAACGACATTGAGGAGTCGGACGACTGCGTAAAGACTGGCGACCTCTCGCTCACTTACTCTAACGCCAAGCGCTCTACAACCATCAATCTCGACCCGAGCGACTGGAGCGTAAGCGGCAAGACCGTCACATTCAAGATGCCCGAGGCTGCTGACGAAGGCGACAAGGTGACACTGAAGATAAAGGAAGGCGTCATCATGGACATCAACGGCAACGGCAACGAGGCTTTCGCTTCTACCGACGTAGCATGGAAGTACGACGGATACACAGCCACTGAAGCTATGCTCACGGGCAACTTCACGCTGACATACTACTCTGCCGCCGAAACAAAGGAAGTGACCAACCCTGTGACTATAACCAAAGCTCCGGCAGACAACGAGTATGGCATCGACTTTATCATCAACGGTCTGTACACAGCCGACAGTCAGGTTGGCGCTGTCGTCGACTATGCTAACAACCGGCTCTACATCTTGCCAGGCTATGGAGTAGGCACGTATGACGACGGAGAAGTTTCGGGCACCATTGTTACATTCTCGGCAAGCCAAGCCAAATCTATTGAATGCAAGATCAACAAGGACGGCAGCATCACTACATCCGACCTTGCACTTGCATTATATGTTAAAGGTGAAGGAGTAGTTAAGTTCTTAGACTTACTGAAAAATGCCAAGTTTGTCAAGACTACATCAGCTGCCAAAGCCAAGAGCCACCGTGCAGCCAGAAAGTAAGAATTAAGGAAAATGAACCTTAAGTAAACCATACTGAAGTCCCCACTCTACATTGCATAAGTAATGTGGGGTGGGGATTTTGCTTTCACCGAAATCTGCATGCCCTGCAAAAGGAGTCCTTTTGATGTGTAAAAGGAGTCCTTTTGGCATCTAAAAGGAGTCCTTTTGCAGGGCAAAACGAGTCCTTTTGAACAGCAAAAGGACTACATTTGGAAAGCCACCGCATCCAGACGGGTCTACAACGAGCAAAAAAAACCTGTTACAATCAAGAAAACAACAATATGAAAAGGATTTTACTGACATCAATCTTCGCCATCACCGCCATTGCCGCCGTGCTTGCCAAGCCCGTCACACCCGACGCTGCCAAGGCTAAGGCACAACAGATTATGGGCAGCCGCTTTGAGGGATTCGACACAGCCGACGCCCGCGTCACTGCCGTAAGCCACAACGGCACTGCCGCCTACTACGTAGTGCAGTTTGCCAAAGGATGGACTCTCATAGCCGCCGATGACACCTCGCAGCCGCTCATAGGCTATTCCGACACGGGCGTTTATCACACAGAGGACCAGCCCGAGAGCGTAAGTGCCATGATGGGATGCTTCGCCGAGCGCATAGTGCAGCGCGCCCATCGGCTCACATCCGTTGCCGAGGGATGGGCTAAGGAGTCGGCTACGCGTCCGCTTCGTGCCGCCACACGTGCCACGAAGGCTGCCGTGGCACCGCTCATCAAGGTAAACTGGAACCAAAGCGGATCGTACAAGAAGTACTGTCCGAAGGACGGCAACGGCCAGGCTATAGTAGGTTGCGTGGCTGTAGGAATGGCTCAGGCTATGAGTGTGGCTCAGTGGCCCAAGCGTCCGTCGGGCGAATTCGGCTACGACAGCAAGACTTACGGCTATCAATACATCAACTACGACAAGGAGCCTGCCTACAACTGGGACGCAATACTGAGCGGTGCCAACGGCAACGACGACGTGGCACGACTGCTGTGGCACTGCGGTGTGGCTGTAAGGATGAATTACGGAGTAGACGGTTCGGGCACGCAAGACTCGTACATAGCCACTGCCCTGCCCCGCAACTTCGGCTATTCGGCTTCTACCGTAAAGTATGTGCAGCGTAAGAGTTATACCGATGCCCAGTGGGACGACCTGGTTTATGGCGAACTGGCAGCCGGACGTGCCGTGTGCCTTAGCGGTCAGGACCTCAAGAACGGCTACGGCCACTGCTTCAATCTTGACGGCTACGACAACGGAGCCTATCACGTCAACTGGGGATGGGGCGGTGCCAACAACGGCTACTTTGAACTCACGGCTCTCAAGGACCCTACAATGAACATGGACTACAGCGCCCCTGCCTACCAGAGCCTCATCATAGGCATACAGAAACCGACAAGCACCGTGGTGGCACAGGGCCCGCAGGACATAACCTTATCGGCTACATCGGTGGCAAGCGACGCTGCCGTAGGCACAGTGGTGGGCGACGTGAGCGTAGTGTTCGACACGGGTCTGGCTCCCGAGTACGGGCTGAAGGTGACAGGAACCAAACGGAACCCTGTGCTTCATACATATAATAAGGTGCCGTTCGGCATTACAGACGGGCAGCTGGTCACCACCGATGCAATACCGACCGACAAGACTTCGATAGACATCAAGATAACAGCCACCGACGAGTACGGCTACAAGCTCGACAAGACATTCACCATAACCATAACCGCCCCTACTGCCATCAGCACGATAGGCAGCGACAACGACGCTATAGTCAGCACCACCTATTATAATATAGAGGGCCAGCGTGTCGACAAGGCGCAGCACGGCACATACATCGTGGTGTACACGCTGAAGAGCGGCAAGAAACGCACGGCTAAGATTGTGAAACAATAAAACTACGCAATACTATGAAACGACTTCTTACGATTGCTTTCTGTCTGCTGCTCGCAGTAGTGGCAGCGCATGCCAAGTATGTGCCCAACACCAAGTGGCCATACGTATATGAGGACTTCACCAAAGGCACCGTCTACTCTGCCGACAACCAGAAGAGCGAGGGACTGCTCAACATCCACCTCGCCGGCAACGTGCTTCACTATGTGGGCAAGGACGGCAAGGTGTATGCCAACGACAACCATCGCATAGCGCGCGTTGAGATAGGGCAGGATGCCTATATCGTCGTTGACAACCGTCTGATGCAGGTTGTCAGTCAGAAGGGTACCGATGTGCTGCTCAAGCTGGAGCTTGCCGACTTCAGCCAGCTCACCCAAGGCTCGGGCGGAGCATACGGTTCGTCGCTCAATTCGTCTGCCTCCAACCTGCTGTCGTCGCTCGACCTGGGCGGACTCAACCGTCCCGAACATGGCATGATGCTGCAGGAGAAGCACGACGGACGCGAAATAGCCGTCAGCACCGTCTACTACTTCGCCATAGGCGGACAATGCATCGAGGCCAACAAGGGCGAAGTGATGAAGTATGCCGGCGAAGAGCGCAAGGCAGAACTCACCCGTTTCATTAAGGAAAAGAAGGTGAAATGGAAGAACGAGGACAGCCTCAAGACTGTGCTGGAATACCTGAGCAGGTGATATAAAGACACTTGAGCAAGCAATATAAAGAAAGCGTATATTCCTACCATGCTGTTGGATAGGGATATACGCTTTCTTTTGTGGTTAATGACCGTTAAGATTTGACTGATAATTACTAAATCATAACGAAATATTTTTTATATTCGAAAATAACAATTATATTTGCTGTCGTAAATATCATTAAAATAAACATAAAGCTATGATATTGATATTAAATATCAATTAGATGACAGATAAAAAAGCAAATAGATATGACCGATTTATACGAATTTTCCACTCCTGAGCTTGTACGATTACTTGGAACAAGATTTAAGGAATACCGTATGCGCTGCAATCTCACCCAGAAGGAGGTAGCCGAACTCTCTGGCATAGGCATGACTACCATACATAAGTTTGAAAGCGGTAATGCAGGCAATATATCATTGTCTACCTTTATTCTGTTGCTTAAGGTTGTAGGGCAGATCAACGCTCTGGATGATGTACTACCGGAGTTGCCCGAGTCGCCATATCTGATGCGCAAGAATGAGAAAAAAGCGCAGAGAATACGTCACACAATATTATAATGTACTATGGTAAAGACTTTGAGAGTGATGCTATGGGACGAAGAAATAGGTCGCTTGGCATGGGACAGCCGTCGCAGAATGTCTTATTTCACATACAATCCAGAGTTCTTGAAGAAAGGAATCAATGTTTCGCCTCTCGTTGCTCCAGTAGACGGAATACGTGCAATGGGCACCGTTTGGGGCGAGGATGCAAAAATATACCAACGACTACCTGCCTTTTTGGCAGACTCATTACCCGATGCCTGGGGCAACCAACTCTTTGAATTATGGAGGCAACAAAACCATATTTCCAATGCAGAGATTACGCCTTTGGATAAACTCTCATTCATCGGCAGACGAGGAATGGGAGCTTTGGAGTTTCTACCCGAAGTGGCTAAGAACGGGACGGGTGAAAAGATAAACATGAAATCCTTGACCGATTTGGCTGAAAGGATTTTTACAGAACGTGAAAATGCCCGCATTATGCCCGAGGAATCAATCACCATGCAGTCATTGCTGACCGTTGGCACATCAGCAGGTGGCAGACAACCCAAAGCCATCATTGCCATCAATAAAAAGACAGGCGAAATAAGAAGCGGACAAGTTGCAGGACTAAAGGACTTTGACTATTATCTATTGAAGTTTGGTAATTCTCAGTATAGCTCAGCCGAATTGGAGATGGCATATCATGAAATGGCGGTTAATGCCGGAATCAGTATGATGCCTTCAGAAATATACGAAACAGACGGCAACAAGAACTTTATAACAAAGCGCTTTGACCGTGACAGAGAACGCAAGCTACACACACAGACACTTGCTGCAATAAGTCCTGAAACAGAAAGCTATGAAGGTCTTATTGCAGTATGCCGGAAGTTGCATTTACCGGAAAGCGATTGTCAAGAGGTATTCAGAAGACTCGTATTCAATATCCTATCCAACAATACGGACGATCATACCAAAAACTTCTCATTCATCATGGACGAAACAGGCAAATGGCGATTGTCACCAGCATACGACCTCACTTATATAATTGACGCCGGTGGCTATCTGCCAAATACGGGCCATTGTATGTATGTGAGAGCCAAACTGCACAATATCTCGTACGACGATGCAATCGAATTTGCAAAAGACAATGGTATTCGGCGTGCCGATTCTATCATTCAAGCGGTGGTTGGATCATTGAAACAATTCCGCACAATAGCCCAAAAGTATGCCGTACAAGACAGATGGATAAATACTGTAGAGGATGCTATCAACAGACATCTTGACTTATGGGGTTTTGCAAATAGCAACAAAACAGCAGTCAATCTTGTTATTAATGGTACACAATACAATAATGTACGTATTGAGCAGACATATAAAGGCAACTTCCATTTGTATGCTAATATAAATGGAGCAGAACGAAAGTATGTTATCGGAAAGAACAAATCAGAATATGGATTGATACAATCAATAGGCGTATCCAATCTTTCAAAGGACTTGCTTGCAGATATGGTTGAAAAGTTTTTGTGTCATTCTGAATACTGTTAGAAGTTAACTACTATCGTAGAATAATCTTAACCATTCGGCTATTTCTTTTTCCATGTTCTATAATAGAAATCGCGTTTATTCCGCTACGAACACTCATTTCACACCCGTCGGAGCGGAACAAACGCTATTTTTATTCAATCCTAATAATTATGAAAACCATAGTAGTTGGCAGTCTGACAACAATTTTATGCCTAAATTCTTGTATACACAAGAAATTTGTACTAATTTTGCAGCACAATTCAACAATCGTTGGTATATATTAACATTTTAATCAATTAAACACAAAGAACAAAAGCAATGAGAACCAAAACGATCCTGAAGTCGCTTATCATCGCAATCATCATATTGGCAGGCTCGCTGCAAGCCGACGCACAAGAGAACCAGAAGAAGAGTATTTTCGGAATTGCCAACCGCGTAGGTCTGGGTGTAGGCGCAGGTACAGAGGGTATCGGCATCGACGTAGCCACTCCGCTGAGCCGTTATGTACACGCCAGCTTCGGTGTGAACATCATGCCCGACATCAAGATCAACACCACTGCCACCGCAACTATCGAAGAGTTGGGCCAGGACGAGGAAATCGACATCACCGGAGGCATCGGCCGCACTACGTTCAACCTTAAGTTCGACTGCTATCCCTTCCCTAATTCAAGCTCGTTCTTCGTAACAGCCGGTTTCTCGTTCGGTGGCGACAAGATTATAAAGATTACCGGTCACAGCGACGAACTTGCCGCACTTGTAGCTCAAGGCAAGGATGCCGGCATCGAAATCGGCGAATACAACATTCCCGTTGACGAGAACGGTGACGTTAACGGTGGCGTAAAGGTGAAGAACTTCCGCCCGTATCTGGGTCTGGGCTTCGGTCGTATGATTCCTAAGAAGCGCGTTGCTGTACGCTTCGAAATGGGCGCCCAGTTCCAGGGCAAGCCCGTTATATATGCCGACGGCGTTGGCGATCTGCAGAAAGTAGTAGGTCAGGACCCCGACGACGACATCTCCAAGATACTCGACTACGTGAAGGTTTATCCCGTGATAAAGCTTTCTATCAGAGGAAGAATTCTGTAATTAGATACGCATAAATCCCCACCCCCAGCCAATACAGCTGGAGGGTGGGGCTTTTTCTTTTCATATATTTTTAACGGGGCATTCTGCCGTTTTCTCAATTATTTTTTGTTTATTTGCATAATAATATTGTCAACTAAAAACAAAAATACTATGGGAAAAGGTAAAAAAGGCGGCAAGCGAATGACAAAGAAACAGCTTGCCCCGAAACTTGAGGAACTCTTCACCTCCAATCCCGGCAAGACAATGTCGTTCAAGGAGATTTTCCGTGCTCTGCATCTTGACACCCATCCACTCAAAATGCTCGCCATCGACATCATGGAAGAGATGGCTTGGGACGACTTCATCACCAAGGTGAGCGACAACTCCTACCAGCTCAACACGAAAGGGCAGGTGCAGGAGGGCGTGTTCCAGCGCAAGACAAACGGCAAGAACAGCATAATGCCCGACGGTTCGGACAAACCTATCTTTGTGGCTGAGCGCAACTCGATGTGGGCACTGACCGGCGACCGCGTGCGTTTCGCATGTATGGCACGACGCAAGAACCATATCAAGGAGGCGCAGGTTATCGAAATACTCAAACGTGCTAAGGATACGTTCGTCGGACGATTGTCGTTCGACCACGACCTGTGCACCCTCATCTCGCCATCCAACGTACTTGCCAACAGCATCATCATTCCGCGACGCAAGCTGAAGGGCGGCAAGGACGGCGACAACGCTGTCGTTCACATCGTGGAATGGCCCGACCAGGACCATCGCAATATGATTGGCGAAGTGGTGGACGTGCTGGGCAAGGCTGGCAACAACGATGTTGAGATGAACACTATCCTTGCACAATACGGCCTGCCGTACAAGTATCCGAAGAACGTAGAGGAGGCTGCCGAGAAGATTTCGGCTGAGATAACACCCGAAGACTATGCCGAACGCGAGGACTTCCGCGACACTTTCACCTGCACCATCGACCCTAAGGACGCCAAGGACTTCGACGACGCGCTGTCAATCAAGAAGCTTAAGGACGGACTTTGGGAGGTAGGCGTACACATAGCCGACGTGAGCCACTACGTCAAGGAGGGTTCGGTGATAGACAAGGAGGCTGTGAAGCGTGCCACGAGTATATATCTCGTCGACCGCACCATACCGATGTTGCCCGAACGTCTGTGCAACTTCATCTGCTCGTTGCGCCCCGACGAGGAGAAGCTGGCATTCTCCGTCATCTTCAATCTCGACGACGACGCCAACGTGAAGAAGTATCGCATCGTTCACACCGTAATAAAGTCAAACCGCCGCTATGCCTACGAGGAGGTGCAGCAGTTGCTTGAGGACAACGGCGTTGTGGACGGAACGGGCAATCCCGCACCTCCTGCTCCTAAGGAAGGATACCGTGGCGAGAATGCTGACGCACTCATTCAGCTCGACCGTCTGGCAAAGAAGCTGCGCGCGGCACGCTTCAAGAACGGAGCCGTGAAGTTCGACCGCGAGGAACTTCACTTCGATGTAGACGAAAAGGGCAAGCCTATACGCTGCTACTTCAAGCGCTCGAAGGATGCCAACAAGCTCATCGAGGAGTTTATGTTGCTCGCCAACCGAACGGTGGCTGAATCTGTCGGCAAGGTGGCAAAGGGTAAAAAGCCCAAGACTCTGCCCTATCGTATACACGACAATCCCGACCCGACGAAGCTGGAGACGCTGCGCGAGTTTGTAGTGAAGTTCGGATACAAGATGAAGACCGACGGAACGAAGGGCGCATTGGCGAAGTCGCTCAACACGCTTATGTCGGCTTGTGAGGGCAAGCGCGAGCAAAACCTCATACAGACCGTGGCTCTGCGTGCCATGATGAAGGCTAAGTACTCCATCCACAACATCGGACACTTCGGACTGGCATTCGACTATTACACTCACTTCACATCGCCCATACGCCGCTATCCAGACACTATGGTGCACCGACTCATCACCCGCTATCAGCAGGGCGGACGTTCTGCCAACAAGGAACACTACGAAGAGCTGTGCGAACACTCGTCGGAGATGGAGCAGGTTGCAGCCAATGCCGAGCGCGACTCGATAAAGTACAAGGCTGTGGAGTTTATGTCAGAACGCATCGGCAATGTCTACGATGCGCACATCTCGGGCATACAGTCGTACGGAATATACTGCGAGATAGACGAGAACCACTGCGAAGGACTGGTGCCCATGCGCGATCTTGACGACGACTACTACGACTTCGACGAGCGCAACTACTGCCTCGTGGGTCGCCGACATCACCACAAGTATCAGCTGGGTGACCCAATAAAGATTAAGGTAGCGCAAGCCAATCTCGAAAAGAAGCAGCTCGACTTCACGCTGGCAGAGTAAAAGGTGAGTTGAGAATTGAAAGTTGAGAAAAAGCTTACATCTATCCGTACACTACTTTTTTTGAACAATAAATTAATGCGTAGTTTTTTTGAACGACAATACTGACAATGGTCGACAATAGGACAAGCGATATTATCTGTTGCCCACACGATTAAAAATATTGTCAAGCATTGTCAATATTGTCGTTTAATAAAAAAGTAATTGATGTTGTTGTGTTGTAATCACAACACAACAACATAACACCATAACAACACAAAAAGGAGTTACTCTTTGAAGAGTAACTCCTTTTTGTTGTGGTGCCACCAGGAATCGAACCGGGGACACAAGGATTTTCAGTCCTTTGCTCTACCAACTGAGCTATGGCACCAACTATGTTTCTTAATTGCGAGTGCAAAGGTAATGCTTTTTGTTCATTCCCACAACTTTTTATCCGTATTTTTATCCATTTGCACTAAAATTCATTGTAAAACACACTACAGGCACCCCCTACAAGCACCAAATACAATATAAAATGCATATCATTGGAAAGATTTTATGAAAAAATTGCGTGTATATCAGAAAAAACCTGTACCTTTGCACACGCTTTTGAGACATAAATGTCGCAACCGAAGCAATCGGGATGTAGCGCAGTTGGTAGCGCACTACGTTCGGGACGTAGGGGTCGCAAGTTCGAATCTTGTCATCCCGACCCTAAAGACAGCTGAAACAAATTGTTTCAGCTGTCTTTTTTTGCCCTTTACACTACTTTTAGTAACTTTGCAGTTATAACCCGAGATACTAAAAACTTCAGCTTATGAACAAATCTTTAGCTTTCGCAGCAGCATCGCTTGCCGTCACCGCCACAGCAACGGCAGCCCCCAACGACAACGCAGGCAGCGCACGTCGCCCCAACATCATCCTCTTTCTTGTCGACGACATGGGTTGGCAGGACACCTCTCTGCCCTTCTGGACCGAGCGTACACAATATAATAATGTGTACGAGACGCCCAACATGGAGCGCCTGGCACGCCAAGGCATGATGTTCACGCAGGCTTATGCCGCCAGCGTCAGCTCTCCGTCGCGATGCAGCCTCATCACGGGTGCCAACAACGCACGCCACCGTGTGACGAACTGGACACTCGAACGCGACAAGTCGGTGGACTTACCGAGCGACGTGGTGGACTGTCCCGACTGGAACATCAACGGCGTATCGCAGGTGGCAGGCACTCCACACACCTACATGGGCACATCGTTCGTAGAACTGCTGCGCCACAGCGGCTATCACACCATACATTGCGGCAAGGCGCATTTCGGCGCTATGGACACTCCGGGCGAGAATCCTACACACTGGGGATTTGAAGTGAACATTGCCGGACACGCTGCCGGCGGACTCGCAACTTACCTGAGCGAGCTGAACTACGGACACACCAAGGACGGCAAACCAACTTCGCTTATGTCCATACCGGGTCTGGAGAAGTACTGGGGAACCGGAACTTTCGTCACCGAAGCACTCACCAAGGAGGCAATAGAAGCACTTGACAAGGCAAAGAAATACAATCAGCCCTTCTTTCTGTATATGTCACACTACGCCATACACATACCTATCGACCGCGACGAACGCTTCTTCTCGAAGTATGTACGCAAAGGCTTGAGCGACAAGGAGGCGGCTTACGCTTCGCTCATTGAGGGAATGGACAAGAGTCTGGGCGACCTCATGGACTGGGTGGAGCGCAACGGCGAGAAGGACAACACCATAATACTCTTCATGAGCGACAACGGCGGACTCGCCACCAACCCCACCTGGCGCGACGGCGAACTCTTCCACCAGAACTATCCACTATTAAGCGGCAAGTGTTCGCTCTACGAGGGTGGCATACGCGAGCCTATGATAGTGTCGTGGCCGGGCGTGACACGAGCCGGATCGAAGTGCGACAAGTACACGATGATTGAAGACTTCTACCCCACCATTCTCGAAATGGCTGGCGTAAACAAGTACAAGACCGTGGCACCGGTAGACGGAATCTCGTTCGTTCCGATGCTGCGCGAGACGGGCGACACATCAAAAGGGCGTGCACTGGTGTGGAACTTCCCCAACGTATGGGGAAACAACGGACCCGGCATCAACCTCAACTGCGCCATACGCAAGGACGAGTGGAAGCTGATATACTACTACGACACGGGCCGCAAGGAACTCTTCAACATTCCTGCCGACATCAGCGAGCAGCACAATGTGGCTGCCGAACACAAGGACATCGTGAAGCGTCTGTCGCGCGAACTGGGCGAATACCTGCGCCGTGTAGGTGCCCAGCGACCCACGTTCAAGTCTGACGGAAAGCCATGTCCATGGCCCGATGAAGTATAAAACAGCACAATAAAAGACGTATAATGTTACGGTTTGCTTCTAAATGTCGAATAATTTTTATAATTTTGCACCCTCGATAGGATATAAATTATAAAAACACATGTCACAAGAAAGAGTAAACTTCGGAAGCAAACTGGGAATGATTCTCGCAACGGCGGGTTCGGCGGTAGGACTGGGCAACGTATGGCGATTTCCATACATGACCGGCCAGAACGGCGGAGCCGCCTTTATACTTATATATATAGCGTGCGTGCTGGTGCTCGGCATACCCTGCATGATGAACGAATTCATCATAGGCCGCCACGGAGCAGCCAATACGGGACGCGCCTACGGCGAGATAGGCACTGCAAAGGCATGGCGGTTGGTGGGCTGCATGAGCGTGCTCACCGGATTTATCATCACAAGCTACTATGCAGTAGTGTCTGGATGGTGCCTGCAATACATCTTCGCCTCGGCATTCGGCGAGCTTAACGGCAATCCGCAGTACATCACCCAGTACTTCCAGGAATTCTCCGCTTCGCCCATACGTCCCGTATTCTGGACGGTGGCAATACTCGCGCTGACCCACTTCGTGATAATACACGGTGTGCGCAGCGGCATAGAGCGTGCGTCAAAGATGATGATGCCGACGCTGTTTGTGCTGCTCGTAGTGGTTGTAATAGGCTCGTGCATGCTGCCCGGAGCCGGTAAGGGCGTGGAATTTCTGCTACGTCCCGACTTTTCAAAGATGGACTCAAGCGTATTTCTTGCCGCTATGGGCCAGTCGTTCTATTCGCTCAGCATCGGCATGGGCTGCATCTGCACCTTCGCAAGCTATTTTTCGCGCAAGGCCAACCTCATGAAGTCGGCTGTCAACATCGTTGTCATCGACTCACTCATAGCCATTCTGGCAGGATTGATGATATTCCCAGCCGCCTTTTCGGTTGGAGTCAATCCCGACTCAGGTCCGTCGCTGATATTCATCACACTCCCCAACGTATTCAAGGAAGCCTTTGCCACGATGCCGATAATAGGCACCGTGATAGCCATCATGTTCTACGTGCTGCTGTCGCTGGCTGCGCTGACGTCGCTCATCTCGCTGCACGAGGTGTCGACAGCGTTCTTCTACGAGGAGCTGCACACCACACGCAAGAAGGCGGCAATGCTCGTCACGGTGTCGCTGTGCGTGTTAGGTGCCCTGTGTTCGCTCTCGATAGGTGGCAGAGAATGGCTCGTGATAGGCGGGAAGTCGCTGTTCGACCTCTTCGACTTTGTCACCGGACAGATAATGCTGCCCATAGCAGGATTCCTGACATGTATATTCCTGGGATGGGTGGTGCCGCGCCAGACCGTCAAGGACGAGTTCACCAATTGGGGAACTCTGCGCTCTACGCTCTTCGGCGTGTACATACTACTGATTCGCTACGTCTGCCCCGTGTGCATCGTAGCAATATTCCTCAACCAACTCGGCATAATCTAACACCATGAGCAATAATTCAAGAGCAGGCTTCGCCACCAAGTTCGGGGCGGTGCTTGCAACGGCAGGCTCGGCAGTGGGCCTCGGCAACGTGTGGCGCTTCCCGTATATGACGGGCCACGACGGCGGCGCTGCGTTCATACTCGTATATATAATATGTGTACTCATGCTCGGAATACCGGGCATGATAAGCGAGTTCATCATCGGCAGACACGCCGGATCGAACGCTGCACGAGCCTATCGCCGCCTGGCTTCGGGCAAGTGGTGGATGCTGGTGGGCGTGATGGGAGCCATCACCTCAATGATAATACTCGGATTTTATGCCGTCATAGCCGGATGGTGTCTGCAATATCTGTATGCGTCGCTTATGGGTGGCATCAACGGCGACGCTGCCTACGTGGCTGAATACTTCAAGGAATTCACCACCGACCCGCTTATGCCAGTCGTATGGACGGTTGCATTCATCGTGCTGACACACCTCGTTGTGGTGAAGGGTGTGCGCAGCGGCATCGAGAAAGTGTCCAATCTGCTCATGCCGACGCTGTTCATCCTGCTCATCATCATCGTCATTGCCTCGTGCATGTTGCCCGGAGCGTGGCGCGGAGTTGACTTTCTGCTCAACCCCGACTTCTCGAAGATGAACCGCGACGTATTCCTTGATGCACTGGGTCAGGCATTCTTCTCGCTGTCGCTGGGCACGGCGTGCCTGTGTACATACGCTTCGTACTTCAAGCGCAGCGCCAACCTGTCGAAGACGGCTTGCCAGATAGCGTTGATAGACATGCTTGTGGCGATACTCGCCGGACTCATGATATTCCCCGCAGCCTTCTCCGTAGGCATCAATCCCGACTCGGGTCCGTCACTGATATTCATCACCCTGCCCAACGTTTTCCACGAAGCGTTCGGCCCAATGCCCATCATAGGCTACGTGATAAGCGTGCTGTTCTATATGCTTCTGGCACTGGCTGCACTCACGTCGACCATCTCCATGCACGAGATAGGCACCGCCTTCCTGTACGAAGAGCTGCACGTGTCGCGCCGTACGGGTGCCACTATCGAGACCGCAATATGTAGTGTGATAGGTATAATGTGTGCGCTGTCGTGCGGAGCGTCCGATGCGTTCGTGTTCAACGGCAAGTCGCTGCTCGACTGCTGCGACTTCTTCACGGCACAGATACTCATGCCTCTGGGCGCTTTCCTCACAAGCATACTATTAGGATGGATTGTTCCGCGCCGTCTGGTACACCGCGAGTTCACCAACAACGGCACAGTCTCGCGCCACATATGGCGCATCTACCTTTTCGCCGTACGCTTCGTGTGCCCGATATGCATCATCGCAGTATTCCTGCATCAGGCAGGAGTGATATAAAGCAAGCTGAGAACTTTTCCAGTTGAGAGTTGAGAATTTAGAGAGTGGAAAGTTTAGAGTGGAGAGTTTAGAGTGGAGAGTTATGATTGCCTATAAACATTTACAAGTATGTTCACAAATTATTATTGACGACACAGCATATCATAACTCTCAACTCTCCACTCTCAATTATCAACTCACCCCATAACTCTCAACTCTCAATTTTAAACTCTCAACTAAAAAAGTAAAGCCTCACAAATCTTTCGACTTGCGAGGCTTTACTATTTTTCAGCGCTTCAAGATGGACTTGAACCAACGACCCCCTGATTAACAGTCAGGTGCTCTAACCAACTGAGCTATTGAAGCATTATGTTTGAGCAATCTTGTCTGCTTGATTGCGGGTGCAAAGGTAAGAAGTTTTTTGCAAACACGAAAAATTTTCGGCTGTTTTTTTTCATTTTTCTATAATAAATAGAATTTGGCGTACATTTTAGGGGACATACGACAGAATGAAGTGATACAACAATTAATGCAGCACTGACAATAGGAGGAGGGCGTGTCAAAAGTCAAAGCAGCACGCCCCGAAGGGGCAGAAGCACATGAGGGCGTGTCAAAACTCCCTCCTTCTGTATGGCGGCACACGCACAATTTGCCGTGACCATACCCTACGCTATGGAGCGTGGCAAGATGATAGTCAGCGCCGAGGTGAACGGCATGAAGGGCCGCGTCGTGCTCGATACGGGAGCACCGTGCGCCCTCTCGTCCGACTTCGCCCGCAAGGCCGGCATCAGTTCGGGACAAGAAATTACGGGAAGCGACTCCAATGGCAACCCCGTAAAGACGCGCGTGCTGATGCTCGGATCGCTCAAGCTGGGCAGCACAAACTTCCAGAAGGTGCAGGCGCTGGAGCTTGACATGAAGGACAATCCCGTGTTCAGCCTGTTCCATATCGACGGACTCATAGGCTACACGCTGCTGAAAATGGGCACATTGAGCATATATGGACGCGAGCACAAGGCCGTGTTTGCATCGGCAGCTCCTACCGAGGCGACAGCAACACACGCTATGTGGCAATGCTACACCACCCCATGCTCGCCCTCATCCCGCTGCAAATAGGCAATGCCAAGGACACCGTCATGTTTGACAGCGGTGAAGACCGCGTCTACGTAATGTCGCGCCATAAGCACGATGAGCTTGCAGCACAGCACACCCAAGGCATCCGTACGCTTGGCGAAGGCATGGGATTCTCGTCGATGGGCGTAGGAGGCGTCGAAGCTGCGACACGCAAGGTACGCGTATGCACAGACACGCTCGCCCTGGCAGGCTACAAACTGGCTAACGTTTGCTGCATAGCCACCGACAATCCTACATCGCGCATCGGCACCGGACTGCTTGCCTATGGCGACATATCAATCGACTACCGGCACAACACCTTCGCATTCAGCCCCCACACCGACTCCACGCCCAATCTATACCAGCCCGACTGGGACGTTGTGCTCACCGTAACGCCCGACGGATGGTTGCGCGCCGGAATAGTATGGGACAAACGACTTGCCATACACAGCGGCGACCGCATAGTGGAGGTGAACGGCCATCGGTTTGACGACAAGCTCGATATGCGCGAAGCAACAACCAAATCGTTCACAGCATTGTCGGGCAACAAGGCAGTGATTAAGTTCATAAACAAGAAGGGAAAGGAACAGAAGGTTGTGATAAAGAGAATTTAAAAGTTGAGAATTGATGTGTCAAAACTCAAACAACGCGGGCTGAAAGCCCAATAAGCACATAGCCCAGGGCAACACCCTGGGTGTAGGGATTGATGAAAACAAAACGCCCTGTAAGGGCAAAAGCATTGATTATTAACGCTTTTGCCCTTACAGGGCGTTTGATTGTTTGGGCATTTTCACCCAGGGTGTTACCCTGGGCTATGTGCTTCTGCCCCTTCGGGGCGTACTGCTTAAACTTTTGAGACACCCTCTTGAAAAAAGAAAAAGCCTCGCAAATCTTTCGACTTGCGAGGCTTTTCTTATGCGCTTCAAGATGGACTTGAACCAACGACCCCCTGATTAACAGTCAGGTGCTCTAACCAACTGAGCTATTGAAGCATTCTGTTTGAGCAATCTTGTTTCTTGATTGCGGGTGCAAAGTTAGCGGTTATTTTCCATTCCTCCAAACTTTTCGCAAGAAAATTTCTCAAATTATGTAATTTTTCTTTGTCAATACGTAAAATAAGGTACAAAACAAGTGTTTTGTGAGGTTAATGTATTACTTTTGCATCAGTCTACGACATACACATATTATTAATATAGCAACATTATACCAACAAGACATGTACCTACGCAAATACACAAAAACAATGCGCAGCCTGATGCTGACGGCACTCATGGCTGTGGCTATGCCAATACTGGCACAGAACACCAGCGACCACAATTTCCGCGTGGCAAAGAACCTTGACATTTTCAATGCCATCTACCGCAATCTCGACTTGATGTACGTCGACTCGCTCGATGCCGACAAAACCATCGGAACGGCAATACGCTCGATGATGCACTCGCTCGACCCATACACCGACTACTTCCCCGAGGACAAGGCGGCTGAATACAAGCAGATGATGACGGGCAAATATGCGGGCATCGGCTCGATAATAAGCTACAGCTTCACACGCAAGCACGTCATCATCAACGAGCCTTACGAGGGAATGCCGGCTGCTGAAGCCGGACTGAAGAAGGGCGACATGATACTAAGTATAGACGGCGAATCGATGGTTGGAAAGACCACCGCATACGTCAGCGACCACCTGCGTGGCGAGCCTGGCACAACGATGGTGCTTAAGATTCAGCGCCCATCGACGGGCAAGAAGATGACCGTCAAGGTGCAGCGCAAAGCCATACAGATGCCCTACCTGCCCTACTACGGCATGCAGAAGGACGGTATCGGATACATCAACTACAACCAGTATCTGGAGAACAGCGCCAAAGACGTGCGCCGAGCATTCATCGACCTGAAGAAGCAAGGCATGAAGGGACTGGTGCTCGACCTGCGCAACAACGGCGGCGGCTCGGTGCAGGAAGCCCTGCAGATACTCAACATGTTCATACCCAAGGGCCGCCACCTGCTCTCGATGAAGGGCAAGGTGAAGAACGCCAACAGCAGCTACAACACCACCGTAGAGCCTCTCGACACCGTGATGCCTATCGTGGTGCTCGTCAACGAGGCTACAGCCAGCGCCAGCGAGATAACGAGCGGAACGCTGCAGGACTACGACCGCGCCGTAATCATGGGCACACGCACCTACGGCAAGGGTCTGGTGCAGATACCAAACGTGTCGCTGCCATACAACGGCAAGCTGAAACTCACCACAGCCAAATACTACATACCCTCGGGACGATGCATACAGGCTCTGCGCTACAAGCACACCGACAACGGATATGTAGCCGAGAACGTGCCCGACTCGCTCACTCACGAGTTCCGCACAGCTGCCGGACGCATCGTGCGCGACGGCGGTGGCATCAAGCCCGACATCGAAGTGAAGCCCGACTCGCTGCCCAACATCGCCTTCTATCTCTCGCGTGTGGACACGACCGACATCATGCTCAACTACGAGATTGACTACATAGCCGCCCACCCCACCGTGGCAAGCCCCAAGGACTTCGAACTCTCGGATGCCGACTACGAGCAATTCAAGCAGCGCGTGGTAAAGAGCGGATTCACATACGACCAGGTGAGCGAGAAGATACTCAAGGAACTGGAGAGCCTGGCACGCTTCGAGGGATACTACGACGATGCCAAACCCGAGTTTGAGGCGCTGCGCCAGAAGCTGAAGCACAACATAGCCAAGGACCTCGACTATCCGTACAACAAGCAGAAGATAAAGGAACTGATAGCCGCCGACCTCATGGCTGCCTATTACTTCGAGAAGGGTTCGCTCGAAAACTCGCTGCGCAACGACAAGCAGTTTGCCGAGGCAGCACGCCTGCTCGGCAACCCCACCGAGTACCAGAAACTGCTGCAACCAAAGAAGGAGAAATAAGCTGAAATACAGATTTTCAACTATTGCTGTCCGGCAAACAATTATTCATCCTTATATTGTTTTGTTGTTCAGTGTTTTATTGCAATATTTACTAAGGGGGCTTGCTATATACTATGCGGACTGAACCAACATTCACCAGCGCTTAGCGGAAAGGTAAAGCCTAAATATCACATAGGAGGGATTGTCTAAATATAAGCATCGCGCCCCGAAGGGGCAGAAGCACATAGCCCAGGGCACCCGCCCTGGGTGAAAATGTCCAAACAACCAAACGCCCTGTAAGGGCAAAAGCGTTAATAATCAATGCTTTTGCCCTTGCAGGGCGTCTTGCTTTT
>CAJJOL010000031.1:0-35089 GCA_905193385.1 uncultured Prevotella sp.
TATCGGAAATCTGGCATAGCAAGAAAAACGACAGTCGCTTATCCCGAACTCAGGTATAGTATGAAACCAAAAGAATCGTCAACATGGTTTGATATGTACTATGACGGGAAGAATCCTCCGATAGTAGAAAGGCGAAAGAAGGATTATGAGATATATGGAGTGAAGAAGTAGCTTCATAGAATGAGTCTATTATTCTATTATATAATAAGGTGTAGGAGGACTTGAAAGCGCTACGGCATAACAAAATGCAATAAATATGATAAAAAAAGTGATAAATTATTTGTGAGCTACCGATATTTTCTTACCTTTGTAACCGAAATAAGACGTATCACCATAAATATATTATAAATATGAATTTGTCGTACAACATTATTAGCATTATTATTCGAATTCGACTTTGGAACAATGTCGAACGGGGTAGTGTATGCTAATAGGTTGCCGCAAACAATACAGTCTCTCTTATGAGCAGATGAAAAGAAAAACCTTTCTCACTAACCCCTACAAGGTAGTGTGAAAGGTTTTTTCGGTTTAAGTAATAACGTAAAACACATATAAGGATGAGTGAAAGATTGTATATTTTTGACACTACGCTCCGCGATGGCGAGCAGGTGCCAGGATGCCAGTTGAATACCGTTGAGAAGATACAAGTGGCAAAGCAGCTTGAGCAATTGGGTGTAGACGTGATTGAAGCAGGATTTCCTATTTCCAGTCCGGGCGACTTCAATTCGGTCATTGAGATTTCAAAGGCTGTGACATGGCCAACTATCTGTGCTCTGACACGTGCTGTAGAGAAGGACATAGATTGTGCTGCCGAGGCTCTGAAGTATGCCAAGCGCGGACGCATCCATACAGGTATCGGTACGTCAGATTCGCACATTAAGTATAAGTTTCACTCAAACCGTGAGGAGATAATAGAGCGTGCCGTTCGTGCCGTGGCCTATGCCAAGCGATATGTAGAGGACGTAGAGTTCTATGCCGAGGATGCCGGACGTACCGACAACGAGTATCTGGCACGTGTGGTTGAGGCTGTCATCAAGGCTGGCGCTACCGTCATCAACATTCCCGACACTACGGGCTACTGTCTGCCCGAGGAGTATGGAGCCAAGATAAAGTATCTGATAGAGCATGTGGATAACATCGACAAGGCCATACTCTCAACCCATTGCCACAACGACTTGGGTCTTGCCACAGCCAATACGCTGAGCGGAGTGCTGAACGGAGCGCGTCAGGTAGAGGTGACAATCAATGGTATCGGTGAGCGTGCGGGAAACACTTCGCTCGAAGAGATTGCCATGATTCTGAAGTGTCACAACGGTATCAATATTGACACCAACATAAACACTACAAAGATTTGCCCCACAAGTCGCATGGTTTCGAGCCTGATGAACATGCCCGTTCAGCCTAACAAGGCCATTGTGGGTCGTAACGCATTCGCCCACAGTAGCGGCATCCACCAGGACGGAGTGCTGAAGAATGTGAGCACATACGAGATTATCGACCCGAAGGATGTAGGTCTGGACAGCGGCAGCATAGTGCTGACAGCACGTTCGGGCAGAGCCGCCTTGAAGTATCGCCTCGGAGTGCTGGGCGTGAAGATAGACGACGAGTCGAAGATAGACACTATCTACCAGCAGTTCCTCAAGCTTGCCGACCGCAAGAAGGAGGTCAACGACGACGACATACTCATGTTGGCAGGTGCTGACGCCAAGGCTTCGCACGCCGTGAAGCTCGACTTCCTGCAGGTTACTACAGGCATGGGTGTTAAGAGTGTGGCAAGCATCGGACTCGACATCTCAGGACAGAAGTTTGAAGAGGCTTCTACGGGCAACGGTCCGGTAGATGCTGCCATCAAGGCTCTCAAGAAGATCATTCAGAAGCAGATGACCCTGAAGGAGTTTACAATCCAGGCCATCTCGAAGGGATCGGACGACGTGGGCAAGGTACACATGCAGGTGGAGTACGACGGAAGCGTGTACTACGGATTCGGAGCCAATACCGACATCGTTACGGCTTCTGTTGAGGCTTACATTGACTGTATCAACAAGTTTCGCGTGAAATAGGCTGCACTCCAATCATCCACACTATAAATACAAACAAGCAATAACATTAACAATATAAACATATTATAATGAACACATTATTCGACAAAATCTGGGATAAGCATGTTGTGCAGACGATCAAGGATGGTCCTACACAATTGTACATAGATCGTCTTTACTGCCATGAGGTGACTTCGCCTCAGGCCTTTGCCGGCATGCGTGCCCGCGGACTCAAGATGTTCCGTCCCGACCACATATTCTGCATGCCCGACCATAACACTCCTACACACGACCAGGACAAGCCCATTGAAGACCCCGTATCAAAGCGTCAGGTGGACACATTGGCTAAGAATGCTGCTGATTTCGGCGTGACACACTTCGCCATGAACTCTAAGGACAACGGTATCATCCACGTAGTAGGACCGGAGAAGGGTCTCTCTCTGCCAGGTATGACAATCGTGTGTGGCGACTCGCACACATCTACCCATGGCGCTATGGGTGCTGTAGCTTTCGGTATCGGAACTTCTGAGGTAGAGATGGTTATGGCCTCACAATGCATTCTGCAGACCAAGCCGAAGTCGATGCGTATAAGCGTCAACGGAAAGTTGGCAAAGGGCGTTACGCCTAAGGATGTAGCTCTCTACCTGATGAGCCGACTCACCACTTCGGGCGCTACCGGATATTTCGTTGAATATGCTGGCGACGTAGTGCGCGATATGTCTATGGAGGGCCGACTCACACTCTGCAACCTCTCTATCGAGATGGGTGCGCGTGGCGGATTTGTTGCTCCCGACGAGACAACATTCGAATATATCAAGGGTCGCGAATATGCTCCTAAGGGCGAGGATTGGGACAAGGCAGTGGCTTACTGGAAGACTCTGAAGAGTGGCGACGATGCCGTGTTCGACAAGGAACTCGTGTTTGATGCTGCCGACATAGAGCCGCGCATCACTTACGGCACTAATCCTGGTATGGGTATCGGTATTACAGAGACCATCCCGACACTCGATGAGATAGACAAGGCTGGTCAGGCTTCGTTCAAGAAGTCGCTTGCATACATGGGATTTGAGCCGGGCGAGAAGCTTCTCGGTCATAAGATTGACTATGTATTCCTCGGTGCCTGCACCAACGGACGTATTGAAGACTTCCGTGCATTTGCCTCTATCGTGAAGGGACGCCATAAGGCAGAAGGCGTTACGGCATGGCTTGTGCCGGGCTCATGGCTCGTAGACAAGCAGATTAGAGAGGAGGGACTGGACAAGGTCCTTACCGAAGCTGGTTTCGAGATTCGCCAGCCGGGCTGCTCGGCATGTCTTGCCATGAACGATGACAAGATACCAGCAGGCAAGTATTCGGTATCGACATCCAACCGTAACTTTGAGGGTCGTCAGGGACCGGGCTCACGCACCATCCTTGCTTCACCTCTGGTAGCAGCTGCAGCAGCAGTTACGGGAGTGGTAACAGACCCGAGAGAACTCATGTTCTAATGTTTAATGTTTAATAATTGAAGAATAATGAAACAGAAATTCAACGTTATAACCTCCACATGCATCCCACTTCCACTTGAGAATGTGGATACCGACCAGATTATACCAGCCCGCTTCCTTAAGGCTATCGACAAGGAAGGTATGGGCGACAACCTATTCCGCGACTGGCGATATAATGCCGACGGTACTCCCAAACCCGACTTCGTTATGAACGATCCGTCGTATAGCGGAGTGATACTCGTAGCAGGTAAGAACTTCGGTTCGGGCTCTTCGCGCGAGCATGCAGCTTGGGCTATTGCCGGAGCCGGATTCCGTGTGGTCATCAGCTCGTTCTTTGCCGACATCCACAAGAACAACGAACTCAACAATCTTGTGCTGCCGGTAGTGGTGAGCGAGGAATTCCTTAAGGAACTCTTTGCCAGCATCGACAAGGACCACAAGACAGAGGTGAAGGTAGATCTGCCCAATCAGACCGTGACAAACCTCGCTACAGGCAAGAGCGAGCATTTTGAGATAAACGGATACAAGAAGCATTGCCTTGAAAACGGACTCGACGACGTAGACTTCCTTGTACAGAACCGTGATAAGGTTGAAGCATGGGAGCAAGAACAATAGAAATAATGGACTGTACACTCCGCGATGGCGAGCAGACCAGCGGAGTGTCATTCCTTCCTCATGAGAAACTCATGATGGCACGTATGCTTCTTGGCGATGTCAATGTGAATCGTATAGAAGTGGCTTCGGCACGTGTCTCTGAGGGTGAGAAGGAAGCTGTGCGCATGATATGCCGTTATGCCGAGAGTGTGGGCAAGCTGAATAGGGTAGAAGTGTTGGGCTTTGTCGATGGTGGCAAGTCAATCGACTGGATTGACGAATGCGGATGCAAGGTTATAAACCTGCTTGCAAAGGGTTCGCTCAAGCATTGTACGCATCAGCTCAAGAAGACTCCCGAAGAGCATATTGACGGAATATACGAGTCGCTCACCCTTGCCATGCAGAAGGGTATGGCTGTAAATCTGTATCTTGAGGATTGGAGTAGCGGCATGAAGGATTCGCCCGACTATGTGTTCAAGATGATGGACGCCCTCGTGGAGAGTGGAATCAAGCGTTTCCTGCTGCCCGATACATTGGGCATACTCAACCCTATGGAGGTGACGAAGTATTTCGGCCAGATGGTGGAGCGCTATCCCGACACCAACTTCGAATTCCATGCACATAACGACTACGACCTTGCCGTAGCCAATTCGTTGGCTGCTGTGGTGAGTGGCGCAAGCGGTCTGCATGTCACGGTGAACGGACTGGGTGAGCGTTGTGGCAATGCCCCGCTTGCAAGCGTGCAGGCTATACTTAAAGACCAGCTCGGTATTGAAACCAGTATCCGTGAAGACCGATTGGGCGAAATAAGCCGACTGGTAGAGGGATATTCTGGTATTGCCATTGCGCCGAACCAGCCTATCGTAGGCGAAAATGTGTTCACGCAAGTGGCTGGTGTTCATGCCGATGGCGACAATAAGGACAACCTTTACTGCAACAATCTTGTGCCTGAACGTTTCGGACGTAAGCGCGAGTATGCACTTGGTAAGAATAGCGGTAGGGCAAACATCGCAAAGAACCTGGAACTGCTCGGACTGGAACTCACTCCCGAACAGACACGTCGTGTGACACAACGCATTACCGAACTGGGCGACCGCAAGGAGATTGTAACTCAGGAAGACCTACCATTCATCGTGAGCGACGTGCTGAAGCATTCGGCTCCCGAAGACAAGATAAAGCTTGTGAGCTATATGGTGTCGCTTGCCTACGGACTGCGCCCTATGGCAACTGTTAAGGTTGAGATTGACGGCAAGCAGTATGAGGACAACGCTCTTGGCGACGGACAGTATGACGCTTTCGTGAAGGCTATGCGCAAGATATACCGCGAACGTCTTGGACGCACATTCCCAACACTTGAGAATTATGCCGTGTCAATACCGCCTGGCGGACGCACAGACGCACTCGTGCAGACTGTCATAACATGGCGTAGCGGCGAGAAGATACTGCGTACACGTGGACTCGATGCCGACCAGACCGAAGCTGCAATCAAGGCTACAATCAAGATGCTTAACATCGTGGAGCAGGAACAACTGCAAGACTCAGAATCAAAATAAACAATACAATAAAAAACAAAGGATATGAAATTATCAATAGCTGTACTTCCCGGCGACGGTATCGGACCCGAGATTATGACCGAAGGTGTGAAGGTAATGAAGGTTGTGGCTGAAAAGTTCGGTCACGAATTCAGTTTTAAGGAAGCCATTTGTGGAGCTCATGCCATTGACGAAGTGGGCGACCCCTTCCCTGAAGACACTTTCCAGACATGTCTGAATGCCGATGCTGTGCTCTTTGCAGCTGTAGGCGATCCACGTTTCGACAACGATCCTACTGCCAAGGTACGTCCTGAGCAGGGCCTTCTGGCTATGCGCAAGAAGCTCGGATTGTTTGCCAATGTGCGTCCAGTTGCCACTTTCGACTGCCTTCTACACAAGTCACCCCTTAAGGACGAATTGCTCAAGGGTGCCGACTTTGTTGTAATACGTGAGCTTACTGGCGGTATGTATTTCGGCGAGAAGTATCAGGACAACGACAAGGCATACGATACCGACATCTATACCCGTCCGGAGATAGAGCGCATCCTTAAGGTTGCATTCGAGTTTGCCATGAAGCGCAACAAGCACCTTACCGTTGTTGACAAGGCCAACGTTCTGGCTTCGTCACGTCTGTGGCGCCAGATTGCCAAGGAGATGGAACCGCAGTATCCTGAGGTGAACACCGACTATATGTTTATCGACAACGCCTCAATGCGCGTGCTTACCGAACCTACTTTCTTTGACGTTATCGTTACAGAGAATACCTTTGGCGACATTCTTACCGACGAGACTTCTTGCATCACAGGTTCAATGGGATTGCAGCCGTCAAGTTCGCTTGGCGAGCACACTCCGTTGTTTGAGCCGGTACACGGTTCATGGCCGCAGGCAGCAGGCAAGAACCTTGCCAACCCAGTAGCACAGATTCTTTCGGCAGCCATGCTTCTTGAACATTTCGGACTGAATGAGGAAGGAGCGCTTGTACGTAAGGCTGTTGACGCTTCGCTTGATGCCAACGTACGTACTCCTGAGATTCAGGTTGAGGGTGGCGCACAGTACGGTACGGCTGAGGTTGGTCAGTGGATTGCCGACTATATAGCTAAAGCTTAACTTTATGAAGACCTTAATACTTGTTCTGGCATTAATTGCGCTTAATGCAAACACTATGTTTGCACAGACAAGGCAGCAGCTTCGCGACAGCTTGTCGGCTGCTTCTGAGGCATTGACGTTCCATCCCGATTCCTTAAACCTGCGTTTAAGGAAAGCGTCGTGGAATGTGCAGCTTGAGGAATGGCAGTATGCCCGTGATGAGTACGATTATGTCTTGCGACGTGATCCGAACAATCTGGCTGCTCTGTTCTATCGCGCCTTTGTCAACGAACAGCAGAAACGCTACAAGTTTGCCCGTCTTGATTACGAGCATTTGTTGAGTCTTGTGCCGGGCAACTTTGAGGCCACACTCGGATTGGCTTTGCTTAATCAGAAAGACAGTCACTATACTGAGGCTTTGGACATGATAAACCTATTGGTGACTCAGCATCCCGACAGCGCTGTGGCGTATGCCGCACGTGGCGGAATGGAAGTGGAGCGCAAGATGTACGGTCCTGCCGAGTACGATTATAGCAAGGCAATAGAACTGAAGCCGCTCAATACCGACTTCAGACTGAATCGTGCCAATGTGCGCATATTGATGAAGCGCAAGAAGGAGGCACGTGAAGACCTGGACGAAATGGTGAAACTTGGAGTTCCAAGAGCCAACCTTATTGAATGGTATAGAAAGTGTAAATAAAAAAACGATGAGGCATCACCAACAAATGCAAGTTGGTGATGCCTCGTCGTTTTATGTTAAATTTTAATCAAGTCGCTCATAATCATATCGCTGACAAACAATCCCTCGCGTGTCAGTTGCAGACGATTGTCGGTATGCTTTAGCAATCCGTTCTTGATGTGAATGTCGGCACATTGTAGGGCGTATTGTCGGAATGTGGGGCTGATTGAGTCGAGATTCATACCGTCTGATGTTCGCAGGGCGGTAGTGACAAGGTCGTTGTAGTGGGTGGTCGCGTCAATCGTCTCACTCTCAGAAGGAAGCATTCCGTTGTTGATGGCTTTGATATATTGGCGTATGTCGGCTATGTTCCAGCTGCGTGTACCTATGTTGTAGGAGTGGGCTGAAGCTCCAATCCCAAGATATGGCACATTATGCCAGTAACTGCTGTTGTGTATAGAGCGATAGCCGGGCTTTGCAAAATTGCTTATCTCGTAATGCTCATAGCCGGCAGCTTTGAGCGCGTCCATAAGGTACTTATACATAGCCAACGACGTTTCGTCGTCAATCTGGGTTATCTTGCCTTCACTCATCATACGATACAGCGTCGTACCCTCTTCATACATAAGACTGTAGGCAGAAATATGCGTGGGCGCAAGACTGACGGCTGTCTGCACGTCAGATTCCCATTCGTCGAGCGTCTGGTTGGGAAATCCGAAGATGAGGTCGATACTTATATTCTCAATTCCAGCATCTTTTATAATCCTAACGGCATCAATGGCTTGCGATGATGTGTGGCGACGATGTAGAAACTGCAATCGCGAGTCGTCGAAAGTCTGAATGCCCATGCTTATACGATTGATACCGATTGAGCGCAACCGATTGACAAACTCAGGCGTTATGTCATCGGGATTGACTTCGATGGTCACTTCGCGCGGATTGCCGGGGAAACATTCTGACACGGTATTGAGAATTTCTTGAATGTCGGAAAGAGGGAGAGTTGAAGGAGTTCCTCCGCCAATGTAAATGGTGTCGACCATATTAGTATTGTCTATGCAGCCCAATTCTTTGAACTCGGAACTGCGCATATGCATCTCCTTGATTAAAGCTGCGGCATAATCGTGCTGCAAGCCGAATAAAGTGGAGCTGTAGAAGCCACAGTATATGCAACGACTCTTGCAAAAAGGTATGTGGATGTATATTCCTGTTTTCATCTGTCTATATAATAATGTGTAAATGGCGACATCGTGCCTTAGGAGAATGCAAAAGTACTAATAAGTAAAAAAAAATCATCACTTTTGTGGCTTTTCTTTTGGTTTCTATTCTTATTTTTATAACTTAGTAGTCGGATAAACCCCGCCCCAAGTTTATCCGCCATGAATAATTTACATTAACCATTTAAAACCTGAAGATATGAGGGTCTATCAAACAAATGAAATCAAGAACATTGCCCTTTTAGGCAGTGCGGGTAGCGGCAAGACCACTCTTGCCGAGTCTATGATTTTCGGTAGTGGTATCATCAAGCGCCGTGGAACAGTGGAGGCAAAGAACACGGTAAGTGACTACTTCCCAGTTGAGCATGAATATGGTTATTCTGTATTCCCGACTGTTTTCCATGTTGAGTGGAACAACAAAAAGCTTAATATTATTGACTGCCCGGGTTCTGACGACTTCATTGGTGGCGCAATTACAGCTTTGAACGTTACTGATCAGGCTGTTATTCTTATCAACGGACAGTATGGTCCAGAGGTTGGCACACAGAACAATTTCCGATATACAGAGAAATTGCATAAGCCAGTAATCTTCCTTGTAAACCAACTCGATTCGGACAAGTGCGACTTTGACAACATTATCAACAACATGAAGGCCATTTATGGTTCAAAGTGCGTACAGATTCAGTATCCAGTTAGTACAGGCAGTAATTTCGGAGCCATCGTTGACGTGCTTCTTATGAAGATGTACACATGGGGTCCGGAAGGCGGTATGCCTACAATTGTAGACATCCCAGAAAGCGAGAAGGAGAAAGCTATGGAGCTTCACAAGATTCTTGTGGAGGCAGCTGCTGAGAACGATGAGACGCTTATGGAGAAATTTTTTGAGGAGGAAACTCTCTCAGAGGACGAACTTCGTGAGGGTATACGCAAGGGACTTGTAACACGTTCAATCTTCCCCGTATTCTGTGTATGTGCGGGTAAGGATATGGGCGTTCGCCGACTGATGGAATTCCTTGGCAATGTGGTTCCGTTTGTTAGCGAGATGCCGAAATTACACAATACACGAGGCGAGGAAATCACCCCTGATACCAATGGCCCGGAATCTGTTTATTTCTTCAAGACTGGTATGGAGCCGCACATCGGCGAAGTAAGCTACTTCAAGGTAATGAGCGGTAAAGTGAAGTCGGGCGACGACCTGGCAAATGCCGACCGTGGCTCGAAGGAACGTATCGGACAAATCTATGTATGTGCTGGCGCAAACCGTATTCCTGTAGACGAACTTGTGGCTGGTGATATTGGTTGCACAGTTAAGCTGAAAGATGTAAAGACAGGAAACACCCTCAATGGTAAGGATTGCGAATGGAGGTTTGACTTCATCAAGTATCCTAACCCCAAATTCTCACGTGCAATCAAGGCTGAGAATACTGCTGAAACAGAAAAGCTGATGGTTGCGCTTCTGCGTATGCATCAGGAAGACCCGACATGGCTCGTTGAACAGAGCAAGGAATTGCGTCAGACTATTGTACGCGGACAGGGTGAGTTCCATCTCCGTACATTGAAGTGGCGTCTGGAGAACAACGAGAAGCTGAACGTTAAGTTTGAGCCTACACGCATTCCTTATCGCGAAACCATCACTAAGATGGCACGTGCTGAGTATCGTCATAAGAAGCAGTCGGGTGGTGCAGGACAGTTCGGTGAAGTACATCTCATCATTGAGCCGTATGCAGAAGGAATGCCCGATCCAACATCTTACAAGATTAACGGTCAGGAGTTCAAGATTAACATCAAGGGTCGTGAAGAAGTAAATCTGGAATGGGGCGGTAAGCTCGTGTTTATCAACTCTGTTGTAGGTGGTGCCATTGATACACGCTTCATGCCTGCAATACTGAAGGGTATTATGGACCGTATGGAGCACGGACCTCTTACTGGCAGCTATGCACGCGACGTGAGAGTGATTGTTTACGACGGCAAGATGCACCCGGTAGACTCTAACGAGTTGTCGTTTATGCTTGCTGCACGCAATGCTTTCTCTGCAGCATTTAAGGAGGCTGGTCCGAAGATTCTGGAGCCTATCTACGACCTCGAAGTTTATGTTCCTGCCGATTACATGGGCGACGTAATGAGCGACCTGCAGGGACGCAGAGCTCTCATTATGGGTATGGATAGCGAGGCAGGATACCAGAAACTCCAGGCTAAGATTCCATTGAAGGAACTGAGCAACTATTCTATCTCGTTGAGTAGCCTCACTGGCGGACGTGCTTCGTTCACAACCAAGTTTGCAAGTTACGAGCTTGTTCCGAATGATCTGCAGCAGAAGCTTATTGACGAACATGCTGCCGAGACAGCAGATGAGGAATAATAAGAGTTTTATAGCTTATTATTAAAGGCGGTAACGCTTTAGTTACCCAAAGAAATGGTAAGATAGTTTATTTGCGAATATCGCTTGGATAAACTGTCTTACCTTTTTTGTGTTCTTGCGAATAACGTGAATTTAAAATAATTTAATTTCTTTGTGTTGTCTTCTTTTTCCTGTAACTTTGCAATATGAATATGAATATCTGCAAATACATAATAACGTTGGTCTGTACGCTTAGTTGGACTGGCGTTTCGGCTCAAGACAATCAGGTGCAATGTGAAGATACGTGCTCGCATGTTCACGGAATAGATTTAAGCCACTATCAAGGCGAAGTGTTTTGGGAGGCAATAGGTGACAACTCAAAGATGGCATACGTCTATCTTAAAGCTACAGAAGGAGGCGACCGTATAGACGATAAGTATGAACGGAACATTGAACTGGCGCATAAGTATGGGTTGAAAGTAGGCTCTTATCATTTCTTCCGTCCTAAGACACCGCTTAAGCTACAGCTTGAGAATTTTATGGCTCAATGTCGTCCGTCGCAGCAGGACTTGATACCTATGATTGATGTAGAGACAAAGCAAGGACTGTCTAATGATGCCTTTCGCGATTCGTTGATGACATTTCTGACAATGGTGGAGAAAGCATATCACCAGAAGCCGCTGGTGTATACCGGAACCAACTTCTACAATAAATATATGTCTGGGCTGATGAACGGCTACAAGCTTATGATAGCCCAGTATTCTTTTAACGAGCCTGTACTGAACGATGGTAACGACTATATGTTGTGGCAGTATACGGGTAAGGGACATATTGACGGTATACGTGGATATGTAGACAAGAGTCGCTTTATGGGACGTCACGGATTGCGCGAAATCCGATTCAGACATTATTGAAGTAAAACACTTGTCGTATAAAGCTCATATAATAAACTATAACGTGATAAATCAAATATTAATATCGTATAATGGCAATAATAAAATGTCCGGAGTGCAATCACGAGATTAGTGATAAGGCTCCAGTATGTCCCTGTTGCGGGGCTCCTATTGCAGACCATGTAGTGACATGCCCGGAATGTGGCAAGGTGTATTTCTCTAATCAGACAGAATGTCCGCAATGTCACCATTTGACGGGGAAGGAAGTGGCTGCTCAAGCCGATGTCCATACCAAACCTACCAATGTGCATAAGAACAATCGTATTATAATAATGGTGGTGGTGGCTGTAGCATTGGTAGTATGCGGAATTTGCTATGCCTTCTATCACAATGCCCAGTCGGACAAGGAGCAGATCGCTTATGAAGCGGCTATGGCAAGCCAGGATGCAGACGTATTGCAGAATTATCTTGCAATGTATCCTAATGCACCCGAAGAGCATGTTGACTCCATACAGTCGCACCTTGAAATGCTTAAAGCTATCGACCGGGATTGGACTAATGCTATGGTAAGTGGTTCGAAGAGTGCAATAGAGCGCTATCTTGCAGAGCATCCCAACTCACCTTTCAAGAGTACTGCACAGCATATGATTGACTCTATAGACTGGTCGGTGGCAAGTGCAGCTGGTAATGTGGAGTCGTTGGAGGCTTATATTGAGAGCCATCCCGATGGCGACTATGTTGAAGAGGCCAATGATGCAATTAAGAATCTTAACACAACAACGGTACAGCCAGAGGATAAACTTCTGGTGGCTGGTGTGTTCAACAGCTTCTTCCAAAGTCTGAATGCACGCGACGAGGAAGCTCTTACAAGCACAACAAGTCCGCTTATGACAAAGTTTCTCGGCAAAAGCAATGCCACACGTAGTGATGTCGTCACTTTCATGCATAAGATATATAAGAATGGTGTAAGCACAATGAAGTGGCAGCCGATGGACGATTACAAAATCAGCAAGAAAGACATAGGAAGCCAGAAGATAGAATATACTGTTGTCTTCTCGGCAAAGCAGACTGTGACACATGATGACGGAAGCGCCGAAGATTTGCAATACCGTGTAAATGCTAAAGTTAGTCCCGAAGGACTGATTTCTGAATTTAATATGGTAAAGATACTTGAATAAATATTTGCAGCGAAAAAAAACTGCAATTATGCTGACAATTCATTTTTTATAGTTAACTTTGCCGTTGACCTAAATTGAAGTAATTTTAAACGTTAAAATATGAATTTATTATGGAAAATAACCAGAAGCTAATAGCCCAGTGTGAGGCAAGAGCCAAGCAGTGGCTTACGCCGGCATTCGACGAGGACACTCGTAAAGAGGTACAGGCTATGTTGGATTCAGAAGACAAGTCAGCCCTTATTGATGCATTCTATCAGAATTTGGAATTTGGTACAGGCGGTTTGCGTGGCACTATGGGTGTCGGTACTAACCGTATGAACAAGTATATAGTAGGTATGGCCACACAGGGCTTTGCCAACTACATCCTCAAGGCTTTCCCTGGTGAGGAAAACCTCTCTGTTGTTGTAGGTCACGACTGCCGCAACAACTCACGTCTCTTCGCTGAGACTGTAGCAGCTATCTTCTCTGCCAATGGCATCAAGGCTTACTTGTTTGAAAGCCTTCGTCCGACACCTGAGATTTCATTTGCTATCCGCGAGTTGGGAGCTAAGGCTGGTGTTAATGTTACAGCTTCGCACAATCCTAAGGAATACAACGGCTATAAGGCTTACTGGAGCGACGGCGCACAGGTGCTTGCTCCGCACGATACCGGCATCATCGATGAGGTGAACAAGGTTTGTATCGACGACGTTAAGTTCGAGGCTAACTGGGATAAGATTCAGATTATCGGTGGCGAGATGGACTACGACTATATGGAGGCTGTTCGCTCGGCAATGGTCGACCAGGACGTTATCAACCGTCAGAAGGATCTCAACATCGTTTATACTCCGATGCACGGAACAGGTCGTGTTATCGTGCCTCTCTGCTTGCGTTCTTGGGGATTCCAGAACATCAACGTTGTGCCAGAGCAGATGATAATCGACGGCAACTTCCCGACAGTAGTATCGCCTAACCCAGAGAACTCTGAGGCTATGACTCTCGGTATGAAACTCGGTACAAAGCTCAATGCTGACCTTGTAGTTGCTACTGACCCTGATGCTGACCGTCTTGCTATTGTATGTCGTGACGACAAGGGCGAGTGGGTGATCATCAACGGCAATCAGACTGCTATGATGTTCTGCTACTACATCATTGAGAACAAGAAGAAGCTTGGCAAGCTTAAGCCGACTGACTTCCTCGTTAAGACTATTGTTACAACTGAGGTTATTGCTGAGATTGCCAAGAAGAATAACGTAGAACTGCGCGACTGCTACACAGGCTTCAAGTGGATTGCACGCGAGATAGCTATCTCTGAGGGCAAGCAGCAGTATATTGGTGGTGGTGAGGAGAGCTTCGGCTTCTTGCCATACGACAAGGTTCGTGATAAGGACGCTCCTGCTTCTATCTGCCTCATCTGCGAAATCGCAGCCTGGGCTAAGGACCAGGGCAAGACTCTCTACGACCTTCTCATGCAGATTTATGCTGACTATGGATTCTCTAAGGAGTTTACAGTTAACGTAGTACGTCCGGGTAAGACAGGTGCTGACGAAATCAAGCAGATGATGGCAGACTTCCGTGCTAATCCTCCTAAGGAGCTTGGCGGAAGCAACATTTGCCTCTGGAAGGACTATCAGACCCTGACAGCAACACGCGAGGACGGTTCTGTAGAGAAGCTCGAAATGCCTACTACAAGCAACGTTCTGCAGTGGTTCTGCACAGACGGTACTAAGGTGAGCGTACGTCCGTCGGGTACTGAGCCTAAGATTAAGTTCTATATTGAGGTGAAGGATCCTTCGTTCAAGTGTGCCGGATGCTACCAGCGTTGCAATAAGGCTGCTGAGGAGAAGATTGAGGCCATCAAGAAGAGCCTTAACCTCGACTAATCGGTCTTTAACCTAAGTAAGATAATCAGATAAAATAATGTGGGAGACTTCGGCTAAAAGTATTTTTGCCTAAGTCTCCCTTTTTGGTTTTTAGGAAAATGAACAATAAACTCTTCATTACTGCAGCAATTGCATTCGGACTGGCGCATACGGCTGTCAGTATGGCTGCTGATAACGCCTCGAAGGCTAATTTTGCCACGAAGGTGAACACGCTCATTGGTACCGACTATACAGGTAATACTTATCCAGGAGCCCAAACCCCGTTTGGAATGGTGCAGCTCAGTCCTGACAACGGATTGCCTGGTTGGGACCGTATTGCGGGCTACTTCTATCCCGATAGCACAATCGCCGGATTTTCGCATACACATCTTTCGGGAACGGGTGCTGGCGACTTGTATGACATTTCTTTCTTGCCAGTAACGTTGCCCCTTAATGATGCGCCCGCTCCACTCGGCATTCATTCCAAGTTCAGTCACGATGATGAGACTGCACATGCCGGATATTATCAGGTTCGTCTCACCGACTATGACATTAATGTAGAGCTTACAGCAACACCAAGATGTGGAGTGCAGCGTTACACATTTCCTAATAAAGGACGCCAGCGTATGGTAATCCTTAACCTTACGAAGGCTATGAACTGGGACGCTACCAAAGACACCAAGATAACGCAAATAGACAAGTGTACTATTGAGGGCTATCGCTTTTCTGACGGTTGGGCGCGTAATCAGCGTGTGTGGTTCCGTACACGATTCTCGCAACCTATAGATAACATCCAGTTCGAACGTACCGAACTGAAGACTGAGGATGGACATGTTACAGGCTATGGTTATGTGGCACGTATCATGTTTGCTGCTGACGGACCATCGCAGCTGACGCTTGTCACGGCTTTGTCGGCAACGGGTCAGGATGGTGCAGCAAAGAACCTGGCTGCTGAGGCCCCTAATGATGATTTCGATTATTATCGTAGTCTGGCAGAAGGACAATGGAACCAGGAATTGGGAAGAATAGAGGTGGAAGGTGGCACAGCGTCTCAGCAGACAACATTCTATACTGCTTTATATCATGCCATGATAGCCCCCACATTACTTAATGATGTAGACGGAACCTATATGGGAGCCGACCGTAAGATACACCATGCAAGCGGATGGAATAATTATGAGACTTGTTCGTTGTGGGATACCTATCGTGCCGCTCATCCTTTGTATACCATTGTCGACCCCAAGCGTGCAGGCGATATGGTAAATTCGCTTGTCGCATTCAGTAAGGAGAATGGCAGGCTGCCCGTGTGGAATATGTGGGCATCGGAAACGGATATGATGATAGGTTATCATGCCGCATCGGTTATTGCTGAAGCGGTATTGAAGGGTGTTCCGGGAATAAATGCGGGTGAGGCCCTTGCTGAATGTGTGAAGACAGCCAATCTTGATGATTATCGCGGCATAGGACTGTATAAACGTCTTGGCTATGTGCCATATGATGTGAAGGAACCTACATTGGGTGATGACTGGTCGCTGTCGCGTACTTTGGAGTATGCATACGATGACGCTTGTATTGCTGCCCTTGCAAAGCATTTGGGCAAGAAGGACATAAACAAGACGTTTGCAAAGCGTGCCCAAAACTATCGTAATGTATATTGTCCGGGTTCTACGTTCATGCAGCCGCGTGACTCCAAGGGAAACTTCCAGCCCAATTATTCGCCCGACGATTATACGTCGCACATCTGTGAGTCGAACGGATGGCACTATATGTGGTCGGTACAGCACGACATAAAGGGACTTGAGGCGCTTGTGGGAGAGCAACGCTTTGCTGACAAACTCGACAGCCTGTTCACGTATACACCTGCTGCCAATGCCGAATTGCCTCTCTTCAGTACGGGAATGATAGGGCAGTATGCTCACGGCAATGAGCCGAGTCATCATGCAGCCTATATATTCAACAAGATAGGACAGTCCGAGAAGACCCAGCGCTATGTTCACGAGATTCTGACAAAACTCTACAACGACTCTCCGGCTGGCTTGTGTGGCAACGAAGATTGCGGACAGACGTCGGCATGGTATGTCTTCTCAGCCATGGGTTTCTA
The DNA here is from genome assembly GCA_905193385.1 of uncultured Prevotella sp. Taxonomy (GTDB): domain Bacteria; phylum Bacteroidota; class Bacteroidia; order Bacteroidales; family Bacteroidaceae; genus Prevotella. Next base: position 16,983 of record CAJJOL010000031.1, read on the forward strand.
TCCGATGAACCCGATAAGCTGCGAGTATGAGATGGGTACGCCACTCTTCGATCGTGTAACGTTGCACTTGGATAACGGCAAGACTTTTGTCGTTGAGGCTATAGGCAAGACTCCTGACGGTTATAAAGTTAAGGACGTAGAACTTAACGGCCGACGATTGAAGGCGACTTACATTACCCACAAGGACATAGTAAGAGGCGGCAAACTGAAGTTCATTATGAAATAAAAAGTAGCGTATGAATGATTTCTGGAATAAAAGACTTGGTAGCGACGATGACTATAGGCGCGACGAGTTGATAAAGAAAATTGTTGATGTGATAGAACATATGAGTATAGAAGAGCTTGAAGCTTTGGCTTACGGAATGTCTACCAAGACGGCTGCTTCGGAACTATAATCTGATTGGTACTGGAGTTTATTATTAATATACTTTGCGGTTTATTATTAATATACTTCACTTTTTATTATTAATATACTTTGCGGATTAAATAAAAATAGGGGTGTGTCACTATTCAGACGCACCCCTATTTATGTTTTATATATTATGTGTTTATCCGCAGCAGAACAGAACGATGAGCTGTGCTGTGAAGATACGCAAGAACATTGACAGCGGATATACTGTAGAGTAGCCGATGGCAGGGGCCTCACGCGAGCAGATAGAGTTGGCGTAAGCCAATGCTGGAGGGTCGGTACATGTACCGGCAAGCATACCCATAATGGTGAAGTAGTTGAACTTGAACTTCAATCGGGCTATCGTACCGATTATAAGAATAGGTATGATAGTGATGAGGAAGCCTGTGAACACATACATCAATCCGTCGCCTTCTACTACTGTATCCCAGAAGTGTGCGCCTGCCTTTACGCCTACGCTGGCAAGGAAGAGTACAAGACCCATTTCACGGAGCATCATATTGGCTGATGTGGTGGTATAGGTGTTGAGCTTCATACGATGGCCGAAACGACCGATGAGGATAGCGATGATAAGCGGACCACCTGCGATACCGAGCTTCATAGGAACTGGCATACCAGGGATGGCGAAAGGTATGCTTCCGAAGAGAATACCTATAATGATACCGATGAAGATAGTGGCGATGTTAGGAGTGTCAAGACGCTTGACAGAGTTGCCCATAAGGTCGGCAATGCGGTTGACATTGTCTGTAGGACCAACTACAAGAATCTTATCGCCTACCTGGAAACGGTAGTTGCGCGATGCGAAGAGGTCCATACCCTGACGTGAGATACGTGTCACAGTCACACCATAAACGCTTGAGAAGTGCATCTTGCCGAGTTCCTTGCCGTTCATTGACGGGTTGGTGATGACGATACGCTTAGATATAAGCGGCTGGTTGCTTTGGTCTTCCTCCCAAGGCTTTTCTATCTCCGGGCCGATAAAAGCCTGGATAGCCTCTGCGTCAGCTGCAGCACATACTACGAGTACTTCGTCGCCCATATGGAATACGTCTCGTGAACTTGGTATAGACACATTGCCATCATGCAGAAGACGTGAGAAAACAACATCGCGGTTCAGAAACTCGTTAATCTGCTTGACTGTGCGTCCTGCAAGATAGGTATTGTCTACCTTAAGGTGCATCTGCAAAGGCTTGGTGTGAGCGTTGTCGCCTGCTTCTTCTTTGAGTTCTTCTTCTTCCTCTTCGAGCTTAGTACGTGTGAGGAAGCGTACGGCAATTGTAGCTCCGATAATGCCAAGCACGCCGAGCGGATAGGCGCAGGCATAACCGGCTGCAATCTGAGGTACAGCACCGTCTACAGCCTTCCATACTGATTCGAGAGCCTCATTGGCAGCACCAAGACCCGGGGTATTGGTCACGGCACCATAAAGAGTGCCCACCATCATAGGCAAGTTGGTCTTGTCGTTGGTGTCGAAGAAGATGAAGTAGCATGCGAACATTACGCCGACGTTCAGCAATACAAGTGTTGTAGAGAGCAAGTTGAGCGTAACGCCACCCTTTTTGAAACTCTCGAAGAAGCCCGGACCAACCTGAAGACCGATACAGAATACGAACAGAATAAGTCCGAAGTCCTGAATAAAGCTCAAGATGTTGGTAGGGCCGGTAAAACCGATGTGTCCTGCCACGATACCGGCAAAGAGCACAAACGTCACTCCGAGTGAGATGCCGCCAATCTTAATTTTTCCCAACAGAATACCAACGGCAATTACCACGGCATAGAGCAGGGCGATGTGGGCAATGGACTCGGTGTTTGTGAATAAGTTGATTATCCAATCCATTGTTTTGAGTGATGTTTAAATTAGTATATTAATAATGTCTCTGTTTTTTTCTTAGGCAACTTTATTAATGAGATGCTATGGTGTTTGAAGCCATAGCCTCTCATTGTGTGTGTAATTAGTAGCTGCGAGCTATGATGACGCGTTGTGTAGCGGGCTTGCCCGATACCATATCCACGCCTGGTGTTTGTTCGAACATGAACGGCACGCAGCGTATTGTTGCCTGTGTGTCTTCTTTGATCTTGGCCTCAGTCTCGGCTGTGCCGTCCCAGTGGCAGAGGAAGAAACCGCCATCCTTGACGCGCTCCTTGAACTCCTCGTAGTTGTCGCACTCGTAGATGTGTGCGTTGCGATAGTCGAGAGCCTTCTTGAATATGTTGTCCTGAATGTTGTCTAGCAGTTTCTCAACATATTCGGCAATGCCTTCGATAGGACGTGACTCCTTCTCAAGTGTATCACGACGCATAACTTCAATAGTGCCTTCCTCCAGATCGCGTGCTCCGAGTACAAGACGTACTGGTACACCCTTCAGTTCGTAATCGGCAAACTTGAAGCCCGGACGCTTGTTGTCGGCATCGTCGTATTTAACGCTAATGCCCTTAGAGCGCAGTTCGTTGATAATAGGTGTGAGCTTTTCGGTTACGGCGTTGAGCTGCTCTGCATTCTTTGTTACGGGGATGATAACAACCTGTATCGGGGCGAGCTTCGGAGGCAATACCAGTCCGTTGTCGTCAGAGTGAGTCATGATAAGAGCGCCGATGAGTCGTGTAGACACGCCCCATGAAGTAGCCCATACATACTCAGGCTTGTTGTCCTTGTTGAGGAATGTTACGTCGAAAGCCTTGGCAAAGTTCTGTCCGAGGAAGTGTGATGTACCACTCTGCAGAGCCTTGCCGTCCTGCATCATAGCCTCGATAGTATAGGTGTTCAAGGCACCTGCGAAACGCTCGGTCTCGCTCTTTACGCCCTGGACTACAGGTACAGCCATCCACTTCTCTGCGAAGTCTGCGTAAACATGCAGCATCTTCTGTGCTTCTGCCTCAGCCTCCTCGCGTGTAGCATGAGCTGTATGGCCTTCCTGCCAGAGGAATTCTGATGTGCGCAAGAAAGGACGTGTACGCATCTCCCAACGCATCACGTTGCACCATTGGTTGCACATTAATGGGAGGTCGCGGTAGGAGTGTATCCAGTTCTTATATGTGTTCCATATGATAGTCTCGGATGTCGGACGTACGATGAGTTCCTCCTCAAGCTTGGCGCTCGGATCGACCTCAATACCCGACTTGTCGTCATTGACGCGCAGACGATAGTGAGTTACTACGGCGCACTCTTTGGCGAAACCTTCTACGTGCTCAGCCTCGCGGCTGAAGAAAGATTTCGGGATGAGCAATGGGAAATAAGCGTTCTGTGCACCAGTCTCCTTGAACATAAGGTCGAGCTGATGCTGCATTTTCTCCCAAATAGCGTAGCCGTAAGGCTTGATGACCATACATCCGCGTACGGCTGACTGCTCTGCGAGGTCAGCCTTGGCAACGATATCGTTGTACCACTGGCTGTAGTTCTCTGAGCGTTTTGTCAGATGTTTTAATTCTTTTGCCATTGTTTGTGTGATATAATTTTAAATTCTAATTCAATTCTTAATTTGCTCTGCAAAAATACAAAAAAATGTTGTAATATTGCTACACTATCGAAAAAACAACTATCTTTGCATTTATAAAATGCGTCGTGTGGCGCAGAATTCATATTTTTAACACATTAATATAGAAGAAAATGAATAAGTTAAAAGGAGCAACATTAGCAATGGGTATGCTTGCTGTAGTAAGTTGCAACACAAAACAGGGTACAGGCTCACTTATAGGTGCCGGCGGTGGTGCCCTTATTGGTGGTATTATTGGAAAGCTTGCAGGCAATACTGCAGTTGGTGCTGCAATTGGTGGCGCTGTAGGTGCTGGTACTGGAGCTTTGATAGGTCGTCATATGGACAAGGTGGCTGAGCAGGCTAAGCAGATAGAGAACGCCAAGGTAGAGAAGGTTACAGACAGCAATGGTCTTGAGGCTGTTAAGGTGACATTCGACTCTGGTATCCTTTTCGCAACTAACAAGGCTGACCTCAACGCCTCTTCAAAGAGCGCTTTAGCCAAGTTCTCTAATACTCTGAAGGAGAACAACTTGCTCTCGGTTGACATCTATGGTCATACCGATAGTACTGGCAACGACGGCATCAACATTCCTCTTAGCAACAAGCGTGCTCAGAGTGTGGCTAATTATCTGCAGAGCTGTGGCGTTTCTAATTCACAGTTCAAGAACATCTCTGGTAAGGGTAGCTCAGAGCCTGTTGCCGACAACTCAACTCAGGCTGGTCGTACTCAGAACCGCCGTGTAGAGGTTTATCTATATGCAAGCAAGGCTATGGTAGATGCTGCCAATGCTGGAACACTTAAGTAAATCGTTATAAACATCTGATAGACAATCGTCTGTGTGTAAGTTCAAACTTCACTCAGGCGATTGTTGCGTGTATAAGAATATATGAAATTTGGTATTATTTCCAAGGTCGTACGTTGGGCTGCGGCTCTTTTCTTCGGTTCTACCATTCTGGCTGTAGTAGCTTATCGTTTTTTGCCCGTTTATGTTACTCCATTGATGGTAATACGTTGTGTGCAGCAGGTAGGCGAGGGCAAGTCGATAACCTTGCATCATAGCTGGAAGTCGCTTGACGAGATCTCGTGCCATCTGCCCGTGGCTGTAATGGCGAGCGAAGACCAGCGCTTTCTCATACATCACGGCTTCGACTTCGGGGCAATACAGAAGGCAGCCCGTAATAATGCTCGTGGTGCCGGACGTAAGCTTGGAGCCAGCACTATATCGCAGCAGACAGCAAAGAATGTGTTTCTTTGGCCCGGACGCAGCTGGACGCGTAAGGGTTTTGAGGTGTATTTCACGGCTCTTATTGAGATGCTCTGGAGCAAGCAACGCATTATGGAGGTCTATCTGAATTCTATCGAGATGGGTGATGGAATATATGGTGCCGAGGCTGTGGCTAAGTATCATTTCGGCAAGGCGGCATCCGAGCTCACCCGTTCGGAATGTGCCCTTGTTGCAGCAACCTTGCCCAATCCCCGCAAGTTTGACAGTAGCAATCCGAGTGCCTATATGCGTGCTCGTCGTGGCAGTATAGAGTATCAGATGAAGTTCATCCCGTCATTTCCGCGCGAAGGCGAGGATTACGACCCGAACACCACTTCGGGAGGGGTCTATCATCGTCGCAGATAATCTGGCTGAATATTCTCCTCCCCCTTGACAAGCAACTTCAGTTTGCTCGACAGGCAATTTCATTTCTCTCGGGAGGCAACTTTATTTTCCCGGCAAGAAAATTTTGCAACTACGCGAGGAAACAATAAAACTATAACAAAATAACAAATACGAAAACAAGTGGAAAATCTTCTTTCATCGCTCAATCCCAACCAACGGGCTGCCGTAGAATATGTTGACGGCGCCCAACTTGTTATTGCTGGTGCAGGATCAGGCAAGACGCGTGTGCTTACCTATAAGATTGCTTATCTGTTGAGCCGTGGCATGAATCCGTGGAACATTCTTGCCTTGACATTTACCAACAAGGCTGCACGGGAGATGAAAGACCGTATCGCCCAATTGGTAGGCCATGACCAGGCACGCTACTTGAATATGGGCACTTTCCACTCCATCTTCTTGCGCATATTGCGTGTCGAAGCCGAGACGATAGGCTTGAGCTCAAACTTCACTATTTATGACGATTCTGACTCGCGTGGTCTTGTCGGTTCAATAATCAAGGAGATGCAGCTCGACGACAAAGCGTATAAGCCCTCGGCAGTACTCTCGCGTATAGGGATGGCAAAGAACAATCTCATCACTCCCGAGGCCTATTTGTCAGATGCCCAGCTGCGTGACCGCGACATACGCTCCAAGATGCCACGTATTGGCGACATCTATCGCATCTACGCCCAACGTTGTCTGGCTGCCAATGCTGTCGATTTTGACGATATGCTTCTCTTTACCTACATCCTTTTCCGAAACCATCCCGAAGTGTGCCGCAAGTATGCCGAGAGGTTTGCTTATGTCCTTGTTGACGAGTATCAGGACACCAACTACGCTCAGCAATGTATTGTCACTCTGCTTACGCATGAACATAACAGAATCTGCGTAGTGGGCGATGACGCTCAGAGTATCTACGCCTTCCGCGGAGCCAATATTGACAATATACTCAACTTCCAGCGTATGTATCAAGGCGCCAAGCTGTTCAAACTCGAGCAGAACTACCGCAGCACACAAAACATCGTAGGAGCAGCCAATTGTCTTATACGTCACAACCGCCGCCAGATAGAGAAGACTGTATTCAGCGAGAATCCTGAGGGCGACAAGATTACGCTCAATATTGCCTATAGTGATAAGGAGGAGGCTGCTATTGTGGCTAACGAGATTCGCCGCTTGCACAATCGTGAACATGTGCCTTATAGAGGATTTGCCATCCTGTATCGCACTAACGCCCAGAGCCGTATCTTCGAGGATGAATTGCGCAGGCAGGGCACACCTTATCGTATTTATGGCGGAATGAGCTTCTATCAACGTAAGGAAATAAAGGACATAATAGCTTATTTCCGACTCGTGGCCAATCCTAACGACGAGGAGGCTTTGAAGCGCATCATCAATTATCCCAAACGTGGAATCGGAGCTACGTCGGTAGACAAGCTTATAGCGGCAGCACGTCGCTATGACAAGAGCTTGTGGACTGTCGTTTCCAGCCCAACCGCTTTTGCTCCGGAAGTAAGTGCTGCAGCCGCACGCCGTATAGTGGCGTTCCGCGACATGATGCAGACCTATATCGACCAGCGCAAGCAGACTGACGCTTATGCTCTCGGCAAGTTGATAATAGAGCATACCGGACTTGCAGCCGAGATTTTTTCCGGTGGCGACGATGATGCTTTGGACAGACGTGAGAATGTGGAGGAATTCCTCTCCGGACTCCATGACTTTGTTGACAGCAAGCGTGAGGAAGACCATGCCGATGAGGTCTATATCGACCGCTTCTTGCAGGAGGTGGCTCTTATAACTGATGCCGACCGCGATGCGGATAAGGACGAGAATTCATTGGTGTCGCTTATGACAATACATGCTTCTAAGGGACTTGAGTTTGATACGGTATTTGTGGTTGGAGTCGAGGAAAATTTGTTTCCCAGTCCGAGGGCTTGTGAATTCCCTCGTGAACTTGAGGAGGAGCGTCGTCTGTTCTATGTGGCAATCACCCGAGCCGAGAAGCGATGCTTGCTGTCTTGTGCCAAGAGCCGCTACCAGTACGGCAATATGCTGTTTAATGAGCCGAGCCGTTTCTTGCGTGAGATTGACCCGCAATGGATGAATGTAAATGGAAGGCTCTCGTCAAATCGCAGCAGATCTGAAGAGAACGCCTTCGATAGCCAGCCGTTTGGAAAGAACGGTTACATCCGTAGCCACTTTGGCGATACGAATAATGTCCGTAATAGACATGAGGATAGTACAAAACCTTCAGGCACGTTCTCAAAGTCAAGCGTTTCGGTTGGTGCTCGTATCGAGCATCAACGCTTCGGGCTTGGTAGTGTGATTCGTGTCGAAGGAAGTGGCGAGAACGAGAAGGCCACGGTCGAATTTGATAATGCAGGAGTCAAGACGTTGCTGCTTAAGTTTGCAAGATTTAATATAGTAGGGTAGAGCAGCTCTTGGCTTCGGGATGCGTTCGGGATGCGTTCGGGACAGACTGCTTTGGAAACTGTCCGACATTAGGCCGTAAATATACAAAAAAACAACATTGTCAACACTACTATTGAAGTGAGACAATGTTGTTTTTGGTATCTATGATGATCTTTCGAATGTTCAGCCGCTATTGGTTAGCGTACTCTCAGACGGTCGCCCACCTGAATCTGGTAGTCGGGCTGCAGATGGTTCATCTTGTAAAGACTCTTCAGTCGGATGCCATACAACTGGGCTATAGAGTACATGCTCTCGCCAGCTCTTACAACGTGCGGAGTGCGTCGGAACTGTTTCTCGGCACGCTTCTGCTTCTTTTTCAGATACACCACGTCGCCTTGGGCAAGCATATCCTTCTTGTTGCGCTCGTTATAGCGTGCCAGCTTGCGAGCCGAAATGCCCGTTTCGCGAGCCAGTTCCTTAAATGTGTCGCCCGTCTTGGCTATTACATAATAGTTCTTGTTGTAGAACTTCACGACATGTAAAGAGCCGTCAGGAGCAGGCTTGTCGGTAGATACATGACGCGCCATAAAGCGGTCGTACGAAGTGGCACGGTCGTAGCAGCTGAGGTTGTACAGCTCGATTATCTGTATCAGTTTTGTTGCATACTGAGGGTTGGTAGCATATCCGCAGGCCTTCAGTCCACGTGCCCACGAGCGGTAGTCGGTACGCTTGTAGTCAAACAGTCTGGCGTATCGCGACTGAGTGGCCAGAAAACGGCTATGGTCCTCGTAGCTCTGTCGTGCGTTGTCGTAGGCACGGAAGCATTCGCCTCGTGCGTCGTCATCATGATACACGCGTCGTCCGGTCCATCCGTGACACTTTATGCCGAAATGGTTGTTGCCTGCACGTGTCAGGTCACTACGTCCGGCAGCACTCTCAAGCAGTCCTTGTGCGAGCGTGATGCTGGCAGGTATATTATAACGTAGCATCTGCTCTATGGCCAAATCCTTGTATTGGTCGACGTATGCCTTGTAAGCCGAGTTCCACTTCATTTGTGCCAAGGCTGCCGAAGAGCCGATAGTTATGCATAATATGAGCAGACAGGCTGTTTTCTTCAGAATATTCATGTTGTTTTGGATTGTTATTTGCTTGATTTTGTACTTTACGCACTTATTTTGCTATGTAAATGCAAAGTTACTGCTTTTCAGCAATAAAACATCAAAGAGTTTTAGGTTTTGACAAAAATTGTTGTACCTTTGCATTTGTGTTGTTGCGTAGCCTGTAGGCTATGCAGTAATGGATGAAATACACAAATATAAACAAAGAAAAATAATATAAGATTATGAAAGCATTTGTTTTCCCCGGACAGGGATCGCAGTTTGTAGGTATGGGCAAGGACCTCTACGACAACAATGAGACAGCTAAGGAACTCTTCGAGAAGGCCAACGAAATCCTCGGATTCCGTATTACAGACGTCATGTTTGCCGGTACTGACGACGAGCTGAAGCAGACCAAGGTGACACAGCCTGCAGTATTCCTGCATAGTGTAATCTCGGCAATCTGTCTTGGCGACGACTTCGCTCCTGCAATGGTGGCTGGCCACTCTTTGGGCGAATTCTCGGCACTTGTTGCAGCAGGCGCACTCTCATTTGAGGATGGCGTCAAGCTCGTAGCTGCCCGTGCTATGGCTATGCAGAAGGCATGCGAGGCTGCTCCTGGCACTATGGCTGCCGTTATCGGTCTGCCCGATGAGAAGATAGAAGAAATATGCAAGGAGTCGAGCACAGACGGCAACATCGTTGTGGCAGCCAACTACAACTGCCCGGGCCAGCTCGTAATAAGCGGCAATATCGACGCTATCAATGCCGCTTGCGAGAAGCTCAAGGCAGCAGGTGCCAAGCGTGCCCTTCCTCTCAAGGTGGGCGGAGCATTCCACTCGCCCCTGATGCAGCCTGCCAAGGAAGAGCTTGAGGAGGCAATCAAGGCTGTAGAGGTTAAGGCTCCCAAGTGCCCCGTATACCAGAATGTAGACGGAATGCCTCACACCGACCCTGCCGAAATCAAGGCCAACCTTATCGCGCAGCTTACAAGTAGCGTTCGCTGGACAGCAAGTGTGCAGAACATGATAAAGGACGGAGCCGACGACTTTACCGAGTGCGGACCGGGCAAGGCTCTGCAGGGTATGATAGGACGTATCGACAAGAATGTCAGCGCTCACGGTATCGCCTAATATATTTATGGGACGACAGAAGATAATAATCTATCAGATATTCACCCGCCTTTTCGGCAACCGCTCCAATGGTTGCAAGCCTGGAGGCACGATTGCCGAAAACGGCTCGGGCAAGATGAGCTTTTTTACTGACGAACTGCTGCATGGCTTGCGTGCCAAGGGCTACTCGCACGTGTGGTATACAGGCTTGATACGCCATGCTACCACAACCGACTATACCCGGTACGGCATCCCCAGCCAGCATCCAGCCATCGTCAAGGGCAAGGCTGGCTCACCCTATGCCATCGTCGATTATTACGACATCGACCCCGACCTGGCCGACGATGTCGACAATCGTATGCAGGAATTTGAACAGCTTCTTGACCGAAGCCATCGTGCCGGATTGAAGGTGATCATCGATTTTGTGCCAAACCACGTAGCACGCCAATATCATTCTACGGCCAAGCCCGAAGGGGTGCGCGACCTTGGCGAGGACGACAATACATCGATGGGTTTTTCTGCTGCCAATAATTTTTACTATTGTCCTGGCACAGCATTCCGGCCATATATCGACACCTATGCAGGTGAGGCTGAACCATACGCCGAATTCCCAGCCAAGGCTACAGGCAACGACCACTTCGATGCCTCGCCTTGCGTAAACGACTGGTACGAGACGGTAAAGCTCAACTATGGTGTCGACTATCTTGATGCAGGCGGACGTTCCGACCACTTCGAACCAATGCCCGACACATGGGTCAAGATGACCGATATATTGATGTATTGGGCAGCCAAGGGCGTTGACGGATTCCGTTGCGACATGGCTGAGATGGTGCCTTCCGCATTCTGGCATTGGGCCATAGCCAAGGTAAAGAAGGCTTATCCCGAGATTATTTTCGTGGCTGAGGTGTACAATCCGCTCGATTATAACCGATATGTTGAAGCCGGTATGGACTACCTGTATGATAAGGTGGGAATGTACGACACGATGCGCTCGGTAGTGTGCGGCAATTGCCCCACATCGCAGATTACCACAGCATGGCAATGGGTGGACGGCATAAGCAGCCACATGCTCTATTTCCTTGAGAACCATGATGAGCAACGCATAGCGAGCGACTTCTTTGCAGGCGACCCGTTCAGAGCCTATCCTGCACTTGTGGTCAACGCCTTGATGCGTAGCAATCCGTTCATGGTGTACGCCGGGCAGGAGTATGGCGAGCGAGGAATGGACCAGGAGGGATATAGCGGACGCGACGGACGTACTACAATATTCGACTATTGGACCGTACCTTCGCTCTATCGTGCACACGTCAGCCATTCGCTCCGAGACGACGAAAAAGCCTTGGCGTCACTATACGACAAGGTGCTCAACATAGCTGCTACAGAAAAGGCGGTAGGCGAGGGCGACTTCTTCGACCTCATGTATGTCAACGAGCATCTGGCACAACGGCAGTACGCTTTCTTGCGCAAGGCAGGTAATGAAATGCTGTTCGTAGTGGCAAACTTTGGCGATGAGCGTATGGCGTGTAGGGTAAACATCCCGGCACACGCTTTCGACTTCCTCAATATCCCGCATGCCGACATTACGGCCGATGATATGCTTGGAGGCGCTCCGCTCAAAGCACAGCTCAAAAGCCAGAACTTCATCGACGTTGATGTTGAGGCGCACAACTGCAGAATATTCAAATTCAATCTGGTTATGGACAAAGAACCGATATTCAACGAGCACAATAAGGAGGAATTTCCCCCGGCACACACAGCCGAGCATCTGCTCAATCAGACCATGATAAGACTGTTCGGATGCGAGCGCTCGTCAAACACACACATCGAGCGCAAGAAGAGCAAGATGACGTTCGTCCTCGATCATAAGCCCTCACGCAAGGAGGAGAAACAGATTGAGGACTGTATGAACGAGCTTATTGCCGAAGACCTCCACGTAACCTACGAGGTAGTCGACCGCGACCACATCCCGGCTGACGTGCAGATCGACCGTTTGCCCGAAGACGCATCCGAGCAAATCCGACTCGTACGCATAGGCAACTACGACGTGTGTCCGTGTATAGGCAAGCATGTCCGTTCTACTGCTCAGATTGGCAAGTTCGTAATGTTGGGCACCAACTGGGACGAGATGAAGAAGGCCTTCCGTGTAAGGTTCAAGATTGTGCAGTAGTACAATCGGAGTAATCACAGAGAATAAGAAATAAAAAACAGTAATATACAACAATAAAAGCAATTACCGTAAGGAAGATCTTTTATTAAAAATAAAATTTAAATCATGACAGAAAACAGACAAACACTAAACCGCAACCTTGCTCAGATGCTTAAGGGCGGTGTAATCATGGACGTTACAACTCCCGAGCAGGCTCGTATTGCACAGGAAGCTGGAGCATGTGCCGTAATGGCATTGGAGCGTATTCCTGCAGACATCCGCGCTGCTGGTGGTGTTTCACGCATGAGCGACCCCAAGATGATCAAGGGCATTCAGGAAGCTGTCTCAATCCCGGTAATGGCAAAGTGTCGTATCGGTCATTTTGCTGAGGCACAGATTCTGCAGGCCATTGAGATTGATTATATTGACGAGAGCGAAGTACTCTCACCAGCCGATGATGTTTACCACATCGACAAGAACAAGTTTGACGTGCCTTTCGTTTGTGGCGCAAGAAATCTTGGCGAGGCTTTGCGTCGTATTGCCGAGGGTGCTACTATGATTCGTACAAAGGGCGAGCCAGGCACAGGCGACATCGTTCAGGCTGTACGTCACATGCGCATGATGCAGAGCGAGATCCGTCGTCTCGTCTCAATGTCAGAGGACGAGCTTTACGAGGCAGCCAAGCAGTTGCAGGTTCCTTACGACCTCGTTAAGTATGTACACGAGAACGGCAAGTTGCCAGTTGTCAATTTCGCAGCTGGTGGCGTAGCTACTCCTGCCGACGCAGCTCTTATGATGCAGCTTGGTGCCGAGGGTGTATTCGTAGGTTCTGGTATCTTCAAGAGCGGCGATCCTGCCAAGCGTGCCAAGGCTATCGTTCAGGCCGTTACCAACTTCAACGATGCAAAGAAGCTTGCTGAACTCTCAGAGGACTTAGGTGAGGCCATGGTAGGCATCAACGAGCAGGAGATTCAGGTTCTTATGGCCGAAAGAGGCAAATAATCCGGCATTATGAGAGTAGCCATTTTAGCTCTCCAGGGCGCGTTCATCGAGCATGAGAAAATGCTCGCGCGCCTTGGCGTTGAGACTTTCGAAGTGCGCCAGCTGCACGATTGGGAGCAGCATAAGGACGGACTCATCATTCCTGGAGGCGAGAGTACTGTACAGATCAAGCTCTTGCGCGACCTCGGACTCTACGCTCCTGTGGCAGAAGCCATCAAGAACGGACTGCCCGTATTCGGAACATGTGCCGGACTTATCATGCTTGCCAAGACACAGGATGGCGAGCCTGCCAACCGTCTCTCGACAATGGATATTGACGTGCGTCGTAACGCTTACGGCCGTCAGCTCGGCAGCTTCTATACCGAGGCTCATTTTGAGGGTGTTGGCGACGATGTGCCGATGACGTTCATTCGTGCGCCTTACATCAACGGAGTGTCGGCCGATGCCAAGACACTTGCCACAGTTGGTGGACATATTGTAGCCGCCCGTCAGGGCGCACAACTCGTTACAGCGTTTCACCCCGAGCTGAATGACGACACACGCATACATGAATACTTCATCGATATGATCAGACAGTCGAAGTCTGAAATATAAAAAAGTTGAGGGTTGAGAGTTGAGAATTGAAAGTTATGATTTGTTCTTATGATAACATTTTATTTATATGTTTATCAAAGTAATCATAAATCTCAATTCTCAACTCTCAACCCTCAATTCTCTTTTTTTTTATAATCTCACTACCGACTTTACGCCTCTTACCGTGCGCAGCTTCTTAAGAAGCGATTCAAGTTTGCCCGTATCTTCTACAAGCACGTCGAGGTTGCCGCTGAACAGACCGTCGTGGCTGTCGATATTGATAGATTTCATTACAATCTTCTCCTCCTTGGATATGATGCTTGTAATGTTGTTGACAATACCCAAGTCGTCGTTGCCTACAATACGGAGTGTGATGTTGTATTGTGACGCACCCTTGCCGCTCCAACGTGCCTTCACTATACGGTAGCCGAAACGTTTGCGTAGCTCAGGCGCATTAGGACACCCCTTGCTATGGATTTTTATACCGCCGTTTACCGTAACAAATCCGAATATCGGGTCGCCGTAAATAGGACGGCAGCACTTAGCCAGCGAGTAGTCCAGACCTTTTAGGTTTTGGTCGATTACCAGCTCGTCGTCGTTGCCCGCAAGACGCTTCATCTGCAAGTCCTGCTGGCTTTCGAAATTGTATTCGCCTGCCGAGCGTACCACGCCAGATGTCTTCAACCCAGCCTCATGGTCGCGGTATTCCACATATTGGTCAATCACGTCGTTGGCATCAATTTTCTCGTCAACAAGCTGGCGGTAGAAGTCAGACATCTCCTTGAATCCCATCTTCTTTATCAGATGCGACATCAAGGCGTCCTCCATCTCTATCTTGCGGTTTCTGAACTTGCGCTCCAGTATCTCCTTGGCATACAGACCGTTCTTCACCTGCAGTTCCTTTATTGCCTGTCTTATCTTGGCTTTAGCCTTGCCCGTCTGCACAATGTTGAGCCAGTCTTGTTTAGGCGACTGGTTGTTTTGCGTCTGGATCTCAACCGTGTCGCCCGAGTGCAGCTGCTCGCGTATCGGGACGTTACGTCCGTTGATTCTGCCGCCCACACATTTGTTGCCTATACCAGAGTGTATGCGGTAGGCAAAGTCGAGAATCGTGGCACCCTTGGGGAATTTTATCAAGTCGCCCTTCGGAGTGAACACAAACACCTCGTCCTCATACAGATCCATCTTGAACTGGTCCATCAGTTGCAGGTTGTCGTTGCTCTCAAGCGCCGAGCGTATGTTGCCCAGCCACTCGTCCAGTCCCGATTCGCCCTTAATGCCCTTGTATCGCCAATGGGCAGCCAGACCTCTCTCGGCAATCTCGTCCATGCGTTCGGTTCTGATCTGCACTTCCACCCACTTGTTCTCCGGACCAAGTACCGTGATGTGCAGACTCTCGTAGCCGTTCGATTTTGGCACAGAAAGCCAGTCGCGCAGACGTTTGGGGTTAGGCTGATACATATCAGTAATGAGCGAGTAGGTCTGCCAGCACAGCATCTTCTCCTGGTCGATAGGCGAGTCGATTATGATGCGTATGGCGAATAGGTCGTAAATGCCCTCAAAACCACATTGCTGCTTCTTCATCTTCTGCCATATTGAGTGTATGCTCTTGGTGCGGCCCTTGATGTGGCATTTGATGCCCATCTGCTTCAGTTTGTCGTCGATAGGCTGTATGAACTTCTCTATATATGCATCGCGCGAACGCTTTGTGGCGTTCAGCTTGTCCTTGATCATATAGTAGGCATCGTGCTCGAGATACTTCAGACTGAGGTCTTCCAGTTCGCTCTTCAGCTTGTAGAGTCCCAGTTTGTGAGCCAAAGGAGCGTACAGATAGCTTGCCTCCTCTGCCACCCGGCTTTGTGCCTCCTTGTTGGATGTGTCGCGTATCTGTCGCATCAGATTGACGCGGTCGGTAATCATAATCAGAATAACGCGCATGTCTTCGGCAAATGACAGCAGCAGATTGCGGAAGTTCTCGCTCTCGATGATAGGTGTGCGTTGGTAGAGTTCGTGAATGCGCACCAATCCGTGAATGATTTGCGCCACGCTGTGTCCGAACTTGCGCTCCACCTCCTCTGGTGTCAGAATGCCGTTGATTATGCTGTTGTATAGAAGTATAGCCAGTACACACTCGCGCTTCATGCCGATTTCGGCAAGTTCCAGTTCAGCCGTCTGAAAACTCAGCAGAATAGGATTAAGTCCGAATACGTCTCTTTTTATCTTGTTGTCGCTGATTTCTTTTTCCAGTTGCTGGCGCAGATAATTCTCGTCGTCAGGTTCAAGCGTGTCTCCCACAGTAGTCTTCAAGTGAGCGGCTATTCTTTGCAGTTCAGCCAGCTCTTCAGTCGTAAACTTGAATTTTTCTTCCATAATTCACCCCTTTTGATGTTAATTACAAGGCAAAGATACAAAAAAATGGTAGAAAATTTCCTATTTAGCAAAAAAGTATTTACATTTGTACATAGTAAGTTGTCGCCACGAACAACACTTACTAACCTTACATGACATTTTCAAAACCTAAAAGTCAAAATATTATGTTATCTACAAACGATTTAAACCAGATCCAGCAACGTGGAATTACACAACAGCAAGTGGAGCATCAGCTCGAACAGATAAAGGCTGGTTTCCCATTCTTGCGTATTGAGGCAGCAGCTGCTATCGGCCATGGCATCATGGCTCCCGATGAAGTCCAGCGTGACAAGTACGTTACCGACTGGAAACAGTATCTTGAGGAAGGCCACAAGGTTGTGAAGTTTGTGCCCGCCAGTGGTGCAGCCAGCCGTATGTTCAAGAATCTCTTCGCTTTCCTTTCTGCCGACTACGACGTTCCGACAACCGACTTTGAGAAGCACTTCTTCGACAATATCAACAAGTTTGCTTTCAAGAAGGAGCTTTGTGCCAAGTGCAAGGCCAATACCGGACTTAGCGTATGCAAGCTGATTGAGGCTGGACGCTACAAGGACGTGGTTGCCAATCTGCTTGAAGCCAAGGGTCTTAACTATGGTCAGCTGCCCAAGGGATTGCTGCTCTTCCATAAATACGAGCAGGGTCCGCGCACTCCTATGGAGGAGCACCTTGTGGAGGCTGCACTCTATGCCAGCTCTGACGGCGAGGCCAATATCCACTTTACCGTTTCGCACGAGCATCTTGAGCTGTTTAAGGGCAAAGTGGCTGAGAAACTTGAGTCGTTTGAGAAACTCTATAACATCCGTCTCAATGTAAGCTTCTCTGAGCAGAAGCCCAGTACCGACACCATCGCAGCCAATCCCGACAACACTCCGTTCCGCAACGAAGACGGCACTCTGCTGTTCCGTCCAGGCGGTCATGGTGCTCTCATCGAGAACCTCAACGACATCGATGCCGACGTAGTGTTCATCAAGAACATCGACAACGTAGTGCCCGACCGTATCAAGGCCGATACCGTATTGTATAAGAAGGTGCTGGCTGGTATCCTCGTTGACGCCCAGAAGAAGGCATTCGAATATCTGCGCATACTTGAGTCGGGTTCTTACACCCACGCCCAGATAGAGGAGATGATTCGCTTCGTACAGCAAGACCTCTACTGCCGCAAGCACGACATCAAGGATCTGGAGGATGCCGAACTCGTAATCTATCTTAAGAAAAAGCTCAACCGTCCGATGCGCGTATGCGGAGTCGTAAAGAATGTGGGCGAGCCTGGTGGCGGTCCGTTCGTATGCTATAATGCTGACGGAACCGTGAGCCTTCAGATTTTGGAGTCGAGCCAGATAGATACTAATAATGCCGAGTATGTAGCCATGTTCAAGAACGGCACCCACTTCAATCCCGTTGACCTCGTTTGCGCTACAAAGGACTATAAGGGCAATCGCTTCGACCTCCTCAAGCATGTCGACCACAACACAGGCTTCATCAGCTCTAAAAGCAAGAACGGCAAGGAGCTCAAGGCTCTTGAGTTGCCGGGCTTGTGGAATGGAGCTATGAGCGACTGGAGCACTATATTCGTAGAAGTGCCCGTAAGCACTTTCAATCCCGTCAAGACTGTTAACGACCTGCTCAGAGAGCAGCACCAGTAAGCGGCACTCACAGGTTGAATATCTATAAATAACAAGAACTCGTTGCGTATCCCCAGAGTAGGAGAGATGTAACGAGTTCTTTTATTATACAAATTAGTATTTATAATAAACAAGACAATATGCAGATATGACCCCAATTCGGGATAAAATAGCGATTAGTTGCATATGAAGACAGATACACGAGT
>CAJJOL010000032.1:0-34897 GCA_905193385.1 uncultured Prevotella sp.
CTCGTGACCCCATGCGTGACAGGCATGTATTCTAACCAACTGAACTAACGCACCTCAAACACTATTGTGTGCTGAAATAATATGTTTTGCATTCGTCCGTTACTCGCTTTATTGACTCAAGTTGGCGGTGCGTACGAGACTCGAACTCGTGACCCCATGCGTGACAGGCATGTATTCTAACCAACTGAACTAACGCACCTTTCTTTTGTCTGCGTTAAAGACGATTGCTTTGTTGCCTTAAAAACGGTAATCAAAGGCGGTGCGTACGAGACTCGAACTCGTGACCCCATGCGTGACAGGCATGTATTCTAACCAACTGAACTAACGCACCAGTATGATTAAGGCTTACTAAAAAAAACCTTGTTCTGCCGTTTTTTAAGCGAGTGCAAAGGTATGAATATTATTTGAATTAACAAAGTTTTTTGTCATATTTTTTCAAAAAAACTTACTCATAACCACTGCATCCGTATATTTTTCGCCATCGAAGAGCCATTTCGGCAGATTTGCCGACGTTGTAAATCCACATTTGTCGAACAATGCTATCGACGGACGGTTGTCTATCGATATGACTGCATACACCTGATTGAGGTGCAGAATGCGCTGCGCATAATGTAGCATATAGCGCACGGAAGCCTCAGCATAGCCGCATCGGCGGAAGCCTCGCATAACGACAATGCTCAGTTCGGCACGCCTATGACTGGCATTGAAGTCGAAAAGGTCAGCCATTCCCACCGTACGCCCGTCAGCATTCTCCACAATCATGCGCACCTGTCCGTCGCTGTATATGTCGTTTGTGGCGTTGGCTATATAGTCGTGCAGCACATAGCGCGAGTATGGCACGTTGGTATTGCCCACGTTCCATAGTTCGCGGTCGTTCTCGATGTTGTACAGAAAGTCGAGATCTTCAGGCTCCATTGCCCTCAACCTCACCTTTGTAAGATTCTTTTCGCTCATGACAAAACCTCCTCATAAGTGATTACGTTGCCAGTCTTGCTGCTGAATGTGCCCATCGACACACCCTTGCGCCGATTCTCACGGAACAGACGCAGCACCTGTCCGAAGCCGAATGCGTCGGTATCGTACACCACATACACCTTATGGGCATCGGGCAATGCCATGCAGGCATGACCGTTTGGCCGCTCCAGACAATCGCTGACAACAAACGTTGCCTCAAGAGCATTGCGCAAGGCGATGTCGCGACACTTGGACTCGCTGTCCTTGGTACATATAAATATGTATGCGGCACGGCGCATGCGCTGCGGGTCGACAAATCCGAGAGCACGCCTTATGGCACGCATCTGCATTGAGAAAAGGGCTATAGTGGCCTTAAGCAATATGGCGGCCTTGATTGGCAGCGCCACAAGATGGCTCACACTGCCGTAATGCTTGCGGAAGAAGATGAGCATGGCATTGTAGAACACATGCACATAGCGGAACGACGACTGATGCGAACTCTCGCCTTTGTAATGCAGTATGTGTGCCGGTATATACCAGTTCTCATATCCGGCATCGGCTATACGGCACGACAGGTCGATGTCTTCGCCATACATGAAGAAGTCTTCGTCCAACAGTCCTACCCTATCCAGCGCCGAACGCCTCATCATACAGAAGGCTCCGCTCACCACGTCAATGCGCCCTGCCTCGCTCCACGACATTCCGCCCATATAGTAACGGCCGAAACGGCTACGTGGGAACATGGCGCACAGTCCGCACATCTTGTAGAAGGCTGTCATTGGCGTAGGTCTACCGCGACGCGACTCAGGAGCAAGCGATCCGTCGGCACACTGCATTGCCACACCTGCACTGCCCGCATTGGGATGAGCATCCATAAAATCGAGCACACAGCGTATGGTATCTTCAGCCACAATGGTGTCGGGATTGAGCAGCAGTACATATTCACCGACGCTCTGACGGATAGCGGCGTTGTTGGCACGCGCAAAGCCGAGGTTATGACTGCTGTCCATAACCTTTACCTGCGGAAAACGAGAGCGTATGAGCTGTACGGTGCCGTCGTGCGAATTGTTGTCGACAACAAACACCTCTGCGTCTATGTCACGCAGCGAACGCAATAGCGATGCAAGACATTGCTCTACATAAGCGCGCACTTTATAACTGACAATTACTACCGACAGTTTAACCATTCCTATTGTTTTTCAGATTCAGCGCTGTCCTGCTGATGTTCAGCCATCAGGCTGCCGGCATTCATCTCAGCCTCGCAGCGTGCCATCGTAGGCAGCACAAAGCACAGACTGAGCAGCAATATTATGGCCATATATCCGAATGCCACGTTCATGTATATATAATATAATAAGGTGTTTGCCACCATGGGCAAACACAGCATAAGCATACGAACCATGCCCCAGCGCAACAATTCTGCTGTCGAGGTGATACGGGCGGCTATGGTCTTGAATCGGAACAGACGCAGCGCCAGCGGAATGACGCACAGCGTGAGCAGCTCCATAAGCATAGTGAGGACAAACTCATCGCTACCTCCACGTCCCGACAGCACGCCTACGGGCAGCGTATCCGATTCATACAGCACCACAGCTATAAGCGATACAGCCACCGCAATGCCCAATACAAGCATAAGAACGTTGCGAGTATGTCTTATCATTTTCCAGTCATTTTAGTACGGTTAATAATAGCGCGTCCCAGAGTCACCTCGTCGGTATACTCCAGTTCGTCGCCTACAGAAATGCCACGCGCTATCACGCTCAGCTCAACATCGTATGGAGCCAGCTTGCGCGATATGTAGAAGTTGGTGGTGTCGCCCTCCATAGTGGAGCTGAGGGCAAGTATCACCTCGCGCACTCCTCCGTCTGCCACACGCTTCACGAGCGAATCAATCTCGATGTCTGACGGACCGATGCCGTCCATAGGCGAAATGATTCCGCCCAGGACATGATACAGTCCGCCATACTGCTGAGTATTCTCCACCGCCATAACGTCGCGTATGTTCTCGACAACGCATATTGTAGACGCATCGCGACGGGTGTCGGAGCATATCGGGCACACGTCAGTGTCGCTGATGTTGTGGCACACGCGGCAGTACTTGACGTCCTTGCGCAGTCGCGACACAGCACCGGCAAACTCCTCTACCTCCTCTTCCGAGCGGCGCAGCATATTGAGCACAAGCCGCAAGGCTGTCTTGCGACCTATGCCCGGTAGTTTAGAAAATTCTCCCACTGCTTTCTCAAGCAGCTTGGAGGGATATGCATTATCCATCAGAATGAAATATAGATATTGTCTGACCCAAAATCGGGATTATTGCTTGAACAGATAAACGCCCACACCAATCTTGAAGCCGATGGTAGAATAATCCTTATGGTTCTTGAACGACTGGTCGTAATAGATAGCCGGCTCTACCGTAACCGCATCATTGAGGAAAAAGGCATAGCCAACCTCCACGCCTGGCATCACGTCGTTGAACTTCTTGCCTGCATGTACATACTTGCAGTTTACGCCAAGATAGATGCCGTTCTGCTCGATGTAGTAGCGTCCGCCCACACCTACGGTGTACTTGTCGGATATGGGCTTATTGCCTGAGTGCTCATATCCCACCTGACCGAGGAGCAGCATGTCGTCGGCTACAAACAGTCCTGCCTGAACCTGTGTGCCGATCGAGAATTTCTCCGAACCCGTATATTTCATGTTAAGGCCTGTAAGCGATCCCCCTACATATACCTTGCCCTCCTCAAACTGGGCATTTGCAGTAACGGCTGCAAACAGAGCCACAACCATTGCCAATAATTTTTTTCTCATAATCTGATTGTTTTTGATTTGAATAGTTGCAAATTTACATAATATATTTCTAAAACAAGACAATATGCCGTCCGAAACAGAAAAATATAGCTACCTTTGTGGTTCAATTGCAAAAAAGCGAACACAAAATGAGAAAAATCCACCCATATATTTTTTCACTCATCATTGCCATCCTGGCATTGACAGCAAGTAGTGCCACCGGCACGGCACACGCTGCCCGTTGCACAGCCATAACGCCCAAACACGAGGTGCGAGCAGTATGGCTCACCACCATTGGCGGAATAGACTGGCCTCACTCTTACGCCCAGTCGGCCCGCTCTATAGAAAAACAGAAGGACGAATTGCGCCGCATTCTCGACCAGCTACAGTCTGCCGGCATCAACACCATACTGCTACAGACACGTGTACGCGGCACAGTGATATATCCTTCGGCATACGAACCGTGGGACGGATGTCTGTCAGGACATCCCGGCAAGGCTCCCGGCTACGACGCTTTGCAGTTTGCCATCAACGAATGCCACCTCCGTGGCATGGAGCTGCATGCATGGATTGTCACCATGCCTGTAGGCAAATGGGACGCAATGGGATGCAAACTGCTGCGCAAGAAGATGCCGCGCAACATCATACGCATCAAGGCCGACGGCTACATGAATCCCGAGACCCAGCAGACTGCCGACTATCTGGCAAGCATCTGTGCCGAAGTGACACGCGCCTACGACGTAGACGGCATCCACCTCGACTACATACGCTATCCCGAAGAACTGCCCAAGCTGAAGACTTTGGCACGCGACAAGGGCCGCGACAACATAACACGCATCGTACGCACTATATCCCGTCGTGTAAAAAGCATAAAGCCGTGGGTGAAGATGAGCTGCTCGCCCATAGGCAAGTATGACGACACGCAGCGCTACTGGAGCCGTGGATGGAACGCCAACACCAAGGTCTGCCAGGATGCCGAACTTTGGTTGCGCGACGGACTGATGGACGAACTGTTCCCGATGATGTACTTTCGCGACAACGACTTCTTCCCCTTCGCCCTCGACTGGAAAGAGCGAAGCCACGGACGCATCGTTGTGCCGGGACTGGGCATATACTTCATGTCGCCACGCGAGCGCAACTGGGCGTTGAGCGACATAACGCGCGAACTGGAGTTTCTGCGTGCCGAGGGATTGGGACACGCCTATTTCCGCTCCAAATTCTTCACTGACGACACCAAGGGCATATACCAATACGCCCGCAACGAATACTCGCAGTATGCATCGCTCATTCCGCCAATGACATGGCAGAGCAAAACACGCCCCGACGCTCCCCAGAACCTAAGCATCACATCCAACGGCAACGGCACAGCACTGATGTCATGGCGCCACAACGTGGCTGACACTACGATGATGCTGTTCAACGTTTATGCCTCGACCCGATATCCTGTCGACACAAACGATGCACGCAACATCATCGTAGCACGCCGTCAAAGCCGCCAGCTCACCATTCCCGACAACGACAACATATATTATGCCGTATGCGCCACCGACCGCTATGGCAACGAGAGCGCAGCACTGCAGCAGCACTGCCATGACTATATGGCTACCGACGCATGCAGCCACAGTATAGCCACACGCAACACCATGCTGCCCTGCGACGGCACAAACGTCACGCTGCCACATTACACTGCGCTGGCAGATGCCGACCTTCTGATTGTAGAGTCGATGCAGCAGGCAGCCATAACCACCCTGCCCTATCGTCGCACACGCACCGTAAGCGTCAGCTCGCTGCCTCGCGGAGTTTACATTCTGCGTACACTCAACCGAAAGGGCGTAAGCCATAGAATGGGAATATTCAGAAAATAAAAACGGCTTTTTTATCCAATAAATCACGTCGTATTGGATAAAAAAGCCGTTTTTTTATCCAGTACAACGCAAAATGCTGGATAAAACAGAAGAAAACAAGCTTTACGTATCCATTCCTAATGTTGAGTTTTTAACGTTTGGCTTTACCCGTTTCTTAGCATAAAACCGTACCTTTGCGTGAGGTTATAAAAATTTAATGTTGTTATATGATTGACTTTAAGAAAACCGTATATTGCGCACTGATAGCGCTATATACAATGAATGCAAACGCAACGGTTTACGAAACCGAACTGTCGGCAGCTCAAGGCTATGTGGAAACTCTTGACGGAAAGCCAGGAGCTTCGGGCATATATATTCCCGGAGAGGGACGTGACAACAACGGCATTGCCACAAACTACAACAGCCTGTCGGCTTGGACCAATGCCAACGCTTGCGCAGTCTATTACTTTCATCAGCCTGCCGCAACCGTCACCAATACCATCAAGCTGAACGTAAAGAAAGGTTACAGCGCCAAGTTCCGACTCACTATCATCGCCCCCGATGCACCTGACGTGCAGCTTTTCAGCAAGACATTTACTGCCAACGGCACCGACAGCAACGTAAATGTAACTGTAGGCGACGTAACGTTCAAGCGTTCGGCCTACTACCGCTATCGGCTGGAATGCCTGTCGGGCAACCTGAACATCAACCTTATACGCAGCTTCACGTTCAAGACGACGGCTACGGAGAAGCCTTACGTTGCCAATTATCTCTCTTCGCCGTCAGTTCACCTCAACTCCTGGGGCTCTACCGACCCCAACGCTCCTACAGGCGACGCCTACGACTGGTGCTTTATGGAGATAATGCTGCCCAAGGAGTCGGACATCACGGGCACTTTTGCCATGGCGCTCGGCGTACTCAACGGATATATGGGCATACAGATGAACGGATATACAGCCGACGGATCGCCACGACACGACGTGCTCTTCTCGATGTGGGACGACGGCTCTACCGACGAAGACCCTAACCTGCCTGAATATATGCGTGCAGGTGCTGTAGACTGGGACCCGCTGACCACTACCAACCGATTCGGAAATGAAGGTACCGGTGTGCAGACTTACCGCAAAGGCCCGTACTGGACTCCCGGAACATACGTGCAGTTCATAACCAACTGCCGCCCGGAAACCACCTCATACACTACCGTAGACAACGGCAAGACTACCGTTCACACACAGCACAACATGCTCGTGTCAGCATGGTTTAATGCGCTCGACGGCAAGGGATGGCAGTATATGGCTACCGTGCGCAAGCGAAACTCGACTACATACTTCGATGCATGGTACTCATTCCTCGAAAACTACAACGCCTCGACGGGTCAGGCCAACCGTATAGCCTACTATCGTAACGGGTATATGCGAGCACGCAGCAACGGCAAATGGTACAACCGCAACAGCGTAGGGTTTGGTCATACCGACGGAGGCGACAAAACAGGAGCACGCACCGATTACGGACAGGGCACTACCGACAACCCTGCCGACCGCACGTTCTTCATGCAGACGGGCGGATATACATCAACCCAAAAGACCAAGACAGTCACGGCTCTTGCCACCGACTACACTCCCGTCGACACCATCAACATCACTCCGCTCAACGACCGTGTGCTGACAGCCATAGCCAATGAAAAGGAACGCATTGAGAAGGAACAGCTGTTCAACGACAACCTGATGGACAAGACTGGATGGAAAGCCATAGAATACTCATCAGAAGAGACTGCTGGCGAAGGCTCTAAAGGCAGAGCGCAGCAGATAGTAGACGGCGACGACAACACCTACTGGCATCCGCAGTGGTATGGAAGCACAGCTCAGCTGCCCCACTACATCGTAGTGGACATGCAGGAGATGAAGAATGTGGGCGGTTTTGAAATAAAGATGGACAACAACGACAACCGCCACATCAAGGCTTACGACATCTACGGCTCCACAGACAATGCCACTTGGACACTGCTGTGCAGCGACGCCAACGCTCCGTCGAAGTCTTCGTTCCGTGTGATTCTTGACAAAGCTGCCGACATAAGATACTTCAAGATTGTGGTGCGCCAGACCACAGCCACCGACGGTCCGTTCCTGCGCATATACGAAATGAACGTCGCGTCGGGCGCCGTCGCTACTGCCGTCAACCATATTACAGCCAACAACGGCACGTCGCCAGACAACGGCACCACATATAATCTTGGCGGTCAGAAGGTAGACGAAGATGCCAAAGGAATCGTGATAAGCAACGGCAGGAAATATATAAGGAAGTAAGGGCAGCGGGATTATTGCTTGCTCCTTAATTCATCTATCAAATCGTTTACGATATAAGTGTCGCTCATAAGATGCAGGCCGTATGTTTCGTCGTGGAGCATACGGCACACCTCTGATTCATAGAATATCGCCAAGGCCCTGTCGGTAGATATATTGAGCGTATCGGCCAATTGCGCAATGATTCGCGCAATCTTGTTCCAAAGAAGAAAGTCGAGCATAACTATATCCTTTCTGCAGATTTAAAATATAAAAACTTGTCAATAATCTCTTGATTGAGAATGCATATTTGCCAACTCGGCTTGTGATAAAACAGCTTGCCAAGTGTACTATTTATATCAGCATAGCCATTGATATAGGCTTCAACAGCATCAATAACTCTGTCATCGGCAACTCCACTCTCAATGATGTCATAGCCATTCCAAGGTTGTTTGCCCTTTCGGCTGTCAACGATAAAGTCAAGCCACTCCTTGTCGTAAGCCTCAAAGCGTTTCAACCTACAATTCTGCGGAATGGCAAACTCATAAATATTGACAACAGCCTGACTGGCTTTTCGTATGGTTCGTATACGCGCTGCCCATTTGGAAGCCTGTTCGGCAATAGGCGTAAGATAAAATCCAGGACCAAAATCAAGGTCTCTTCTACCGATATTAACCAATGGATGCTCTACTGTAACATTTGAGCCATGATATAAAGTCATTCCGTTCATTAATCTGCCCTTTCCCAATTCTTCAGTGCCTCAACAACATCATTAGCCACAGCTTCCCTGCTTTCGGTATGCAAGGTGTCATAGCAATCCTGTATCAGACTCTTGACAAGTCCAACACGTTCAAGTCTTCGCCTCATCTCAGACGGCGAAATGCCCATTTTCTGGGCCGATGCCTCTATTGCCAAAACCGTAAAGGCAAGACGATCGAATTCTGGAGTTCGGGGAGTCATTTCCATAATAAACGTTGATTTTGTAGTGTTCAATGCGACAGCGTAAAAGTGCAGGATGAAAAACAAGCATCTGTACCAAATGAAAACTACGCTGAATTGCAGCCTATCTTTTGCAAAGATAGTGCAAACCGAGCGCAATACAAAATGAATTCATTCTTTTTTTAGACTTATACAACATTTAAAATGACAATATTAGAAGTTCAAGTTGGGGTGTTAATAGACAACGCAAATGGTGGGAGGCTATTGCGTCCCCGCCGTAGCCTTAGCAGTTAGCTGATACATTATTATTGTAATTGTTAGCACCGCTGCTTGCTCAGGCTATGGCGAGGACGCCATAACCTCCTATTGTTTGTCCTTCATTAAAACTATAGTATCACTCCAGATTTTGAAACAAAAAACTGCCACTAAAAAAAGGACTCCTTTTACTCTCCAAAAGGACTCCTTTTACATTTCAAAAGGACTCCTTTTACTCTTCAAAAGGACTCCTTTTGCATAACAAATGTACCCCTTTTGGAATGCAAAAGGGGTACATTTGATTTTCAAGCGTTATTTTCGGGCTTTTCAGCCACTATTTTTCAGCCTTTCAGCCACTATTCATTGACTTTTCAGCTGCTGTTTGTCAGCCTTTCAGCCGCAGTTTTTATACCAAGTGAGCGATGAGATCCTCGCGCTCGCCTTCAAGCATATCGATTACCGGAACCTCAATCATTGTGTAGCATCCCGGCTGCTGACGCATTGAGGCACGAGCCACATTGACAAGCACCTGACCGGTAAGAGCAGGGTTGTTGATGCTCATGGTGAACTCCATACGCTGATTCTGTGTCTTGCCGCTGACACCCTTGCGAGTGAGATGAACGCCGTGACCCATGTCGCGCACTGCGTCTACCGAAGGCACTTCAAATACGTGAGTCTCGTCGTTAGCGAAGTACGGGTCGGCCTTGATGGCTGCTGTGACGTCCTCAAGCTTAGCTCCGTCCTCAAGTTCTACGTAAACCATACGGCGGTGCAAGCCCTCACCCTTAGGTATAGTCATAGAAAGAGCGTTCTTTACACCCTCCTTTGAGCGCACGCATACGCTGTGACCCATCGACATACCCGGACCGAAGTTGGTGTAGCTGAGTCCCTTCGGTGCAAGACTCTGCATGAGTGTACGCACGATAGAGTCAGAACCCGGATCCCATCCGGCTGCAATGATGCTCACAGCCTTGTGCTCCTTGCATATAGGAGTGAGTGCTGCACGGTAGTCGAGGATTGAAGTGTGGATGTCGAAGCTGTCGACGGTGTTGATGCCGAGAGGCAGAATCTGCTTGGCATATTCCTCGCACGAACGTGTAGGAGTAGCAAGAATGGCTACGTCTACGTCCTTAAGCTCACGAATATCCTTAACTACTTCATACTGTGAAAGCTCTGCCGGCTTGTTGTCGGCACCATTGCGACGCACGATACCTGCTATCTCGAAATCGTCGGCGGCCTCAAGGGCCTGGACAGCATAATGTCCGATGTTGCCGTATCC
Organism: uncultured Prevotella sp.; assembly: GCA_905193385.1. Taxonomy (GTDB): domain Bacteria; phylum Bacteroidota; class Bacteroidia; order Bacteroidales; family Bacteroidaceae; genus Prevotella. The sequence goes on from CAJJOL010000032.1 coordinate 10,338, forward strand.
TACTACGGCTGCTCTGATCTTCTTCATTTCTTTTGTATTTCTTTTTATTGGTTTTTACGGGCACAAAGTTACGCAAATTAGACAATAAAGCGCATTAAAGAATAAACTTTTTTCATTCTACCATTCATAATACTTACAAATTAGTAGAGTTTCGTAGGGTTTTGATAATAAAACGACACGATTTTCGCCACAATACGTTAACAATGGCAAGTTGCACAAATATCATGAAGCTTGCGATTAAGATTTTACCGTAAAATAGGGGAAAATAAAGGTGGCAATTATTTTGCATTGTCTTCAATTCGTTGTAACTTTGTGGCAAAGAAATTTTCAAATCATCAATTAACTAAATAACATTATGGCATCAACACCAGATTTCAAGTATGCTCCTATGTTCCAGTTGGGCGAGGATACTACTGAATACCGCTTGCTCAGCAAGGAAGGCGTGAGCACCGGTGAGTTTGAAGGCAAGACAATCCTGAAAGTTTCGAAGGAGGCTCTGACATTACTCGCACAGCAGGCTTTTCACGACGTAGAATTCATGCTGCGCCGCGAACATAACCTGCAGGTTGCAAAGATTCTGTCTGACCCCGAGGCTTCGGAGAACGACAAGTACGTTGCTCTGCAGTTCCTGCGCAACGCTGAGACAGCCTGCAAGGGCATCTTGCCTTTCTGCCAGGACACCGGTACTGCCATCATACACGGCGAGAAGGGACAGCGCGTATGGACCGACTTCGAGGACGAAGAGGCTCTGTCGCGCGGTGTCTACAACACATTTACACAGGACAACCTGCGCTACTCGCAGAATGCTCCGCTCAATATGTACGACGAGGTGAACACACGCTGCAACCTCCCGGCACAGATTGACATCGAGGCTGTAGAGGGCGACGAGTATCGTTTTGTAATGGTTGCTAAGGGCGGTGGCTCTGCCAACAAGACATATTTCTATCCGATGACCAAGGCTACTATACAGAATGAGGGCACATTGCTGCCTTTCCTCGTTGAAAAGATGAAGAGCCTCGGCACAGCAGCTTGCCCTCCTTACCACATCGCATTCGTTATCGGCGGCACATCGGCTGAGAAAAACCTGCTCACAGTGAAGCTCGCTTCAATCAAATACTACGACACTCTGCCTACTACTGGCGACGAGACTGGTCGTGCTTTCCGCGACATCGACCTTGAGGAGAAGCTTCTGAAGGAGGCTCACAAGATTGGGCTGGGTGCCCAGTTCGGCGGCAAGTACCTGGCACACGACATTCGCGTGATCCGTCTTCCACGTCATGGAGCAAGCTGTCCTATCGGTATGGGCGTGAGCTGTTCGGCCGACCGCAACATCAAGGGTAAGATTACAAAGGACGGTATCTTCCTTGAGGTGATGGACTCTAATCCTTCTGAGCTTATCCCTGAAGAACTTCGTCGTCCGGGCGAGGGCACTAAGGGCATCGAGATCAACCTCGACAACGGTATTGAGGCAGTTTGCGCTGAGCTCTCTAAGTATCCAGTCAGCACACGTGTCAACCTGAAGGGTACTATCATCGTGGCTCGTGACATCGCTCACGCTAAGCTTAAGGCACGTCTGGATGCTGGCGAAGAGATGCCTGAATACTTCAAGAACCATCCTATCCTTTACGCCGGACCGGCTAAGACTCCGGAGGGTTATCCTTGCGGTTCAATGGGTCCGACCACTGCCAACCGTATGGATCCGTACGTAGACGAGTTCCAGGATCACGGCGCATCGCTCGTAATGATTGCCAAGGGCAACCGCTCGCAGGTAGTGACCGACGCTTGCAAGAAGCACGGCGGATTCTATCTCGGCACAATCGGTGGCGTGGCTGCCGTTCTGTCGCAGAGCTCTATCAAGAGCATCGAGTGCGTAGAGTATCCCGAACTCGGTATGGAGGCTATCTGGAAGATTACCGTTGAGGACTTCCCTGCATTCATACTCGTTGACGACAAGGGCAACGACTTCTTCCAGCAGTTGAAGCCTTGGTGTCCTAACTGCAAGTAATAGCACAAAAAACAGCATTGATTACTTCTTTGTCAAGTAATCAATGCTGTTTTTTTATTATCTTTTATTGTTTTATGTTTCCTACAACTGGAAACGGTAAGCTGCGCTAAACATAAACACACGGTTCTTAACGGGCTTCATTTCGAGGAAATCCTTCTGAACATTTGTAAGTCCGATGTTGTAGCGTGCGTCAATTATTACGTTCATATACTCAAACGAGAGTCCTACCGGTATCGAGAAGTCAACCTTCTTGATTGTCGAGTTGAGGTTGATGTCGTGCTTCACAGGCGTGTCGGCAACAAACTCGTCGTTGTCATTCTCGGTGAATTTTGTCTCAGTATACTTCAACTTACCCGATACGGGGAAGCCAAACTGTACACCCGTCTTCACGGCAAATCCCGGAGCTACATAGTAGTTGAGCAGCAACGGAACATTAATTACGTGCAACTGTGTAGACAAATCGTTCAGTCCGACATACGTATTAACGTTGCCCGACTGCGATGTCTGCTCGTTAACATTGCCGTAGTTGCAACCTTGCTGGGCATAATGGGCACCCAACATGACCGACAACGAATTGGTTAACTGATAATCCAAGTCTACTCCTACGGTAAATCCCGGCTTGTTGCGCGACGAGCCCCACGCTCCCGTACTGCTTCCTGTATTGAAATAAACGCCATCGCCCGAGAAATTGGCCAGACTCACTCCCACACGGGGAATAATCGAAAACTTGCCCGCAGCAGTCTGTGCCGACGCAGCAACACAGCTCAACATAACGAGAAGTGACAATAATGATTTCTTCATAGTTATTATTTCCTTATACATTATTATAATAAAAGGTGGTCACATTTATAATAAAAGGTGTTCCCCGACATTAATGCCAAGAAACACCTTTCCTATATTTCATATTCTGTTCACTTGTTTATATAGCCAGCACGTATACGACATACGCTACATTAGCAAGACATTAATCCTTGTTAGAACGCTTGCGTGCAAGATGGTCGAGAGTGATCTTGCGCATACGGATGCTCTTCGGAGTAACCTCAACGAGCTCGTCGCCCTTGATATACTCAAGACATTCCTCAAGACTCATTACGACCTTCGGTATCACACGAGCCTTCTCGTCAGAGCCACTGGCACGCACATTGGTGAGCTGCTTGGCCTTGGTAACGTTGATTACGAGGTCGTTGTCGTGAACATGTTCGCCCACTACTTGACCGCCGTAAACCTCTTCACCCGGATCAATGAAGAACTTGCCACGATCCTGAAGCTTGTCAATAGAGTAAGCATAGGCTGTACCTGTCTCCATTGCAATCATCGAACCATTCATACGGCGTACTATCTCGCCCTTATACGGCTGATACTCCTTGAAGCGGTGAGCCATAATGGCCTCGCCCTGGCTTGCTGTGAGCACGTTGGTACGCAGTCCGATGATGCCACGCGAAGGAATGTCGAACTCGATGTCAACACGTTCGCCGAGTGTCTGCATTGATGTCATCTCGCCCTTACGACGTGTCACCATATCAATCATCTTGCTTGAGAACTCCTCAGGCACATTGATTGTCAACTCCTCGATAGGCTCGCACTTCTGTCCGTCAATCTCCTTGTAGATTACCTGCGGCTGACCTACCTGAAGCTCGTAGCCCTCACGACGCATAGTCTCGATGAGAACTGAGAGGTGAAGCACACCACGTCCGCTTACAATCCACTTATCTGTAGAGTCCTCGAAGGGACGAACACGCAGCGCAAGGTTCTTCTCAAGCTCCTTCTGAAGGCGGTCGTTGACGTGACGTGAGGTCACAAACTTGCCCTCTTTGCCGAAGAACGGTGAGTCGTTGATGGTGAAGAGCATACTCATTGTAGGCTCGTCGATGGCAATAGGAGGAAGCGGCTCAGGATTTTCAAAGTCGCAAATGGTATCACCAATCTCGAAATTCTCAAGACCAACGATTGCGCAGATGTCGCCAGAGTGAACCTCTTCAACCTTCTTCTGACCCATTCCCTCGAATACATGAATCTCCTTGATCTTGGTTTTCTCAAGTTTGCCGTCACGATGCGATATGGTTACGTTCATGCCCTCAGTCAGAGTGCCGCGATGAACACGTCCCACTGCGATACGACCAGTATAGCTTGAATAGTCGAGCGATGTGATAAGCAGCTGCGGAGTACCTTCAAGCACCTTCGGAGCGGGTATCACCTCAACAATCTTATCAAGCAGATAGTCGATGTTATCAGTCGGAGTCTTATAGTCCTCAGCCATCCATCCGTTCTTTGCCGAACCATATACTACGGGGAAATCGAGCTGATCCTCAGTGGCATTGAGCGAGAACATCAGGTCGAACACCATCTCGTAGACCTCTTCAGGACGACAGTTGGGCTTGTCTACCTTATTAACTACAACGATAGGCTTCAATCCTATCTCCAGCGCCTTTTGAAGAACGAAGCGTGTCTGGGGCATCGGGCCCTCGAAAGCATCAACAAGCAGGATGCAACCATCTGCCATATTGAGCACGCGTTCTACCTCACCGCCGAAGTCGGAGTGTCCCGGGGTGTCTATAATATTGATTTTTGTACCTTTCCAATTGATTGACACGTTCTTGGAAAGGATGGTTATTCCTCGTTCACGCTCCAGGTCATTGGCATCCAATACCTGGCCACTGTTATCCTGGCCGTCGCGGAACAGCTTGCCCGCCAACATCATCTTGTCGACAAGAGTAGTCTTGCCGTGGTCGACGTGGGCAATAATCGCAATGTTTCTAATGTCTTGCATTTATATAGTACCTTAAAAAAACTTTTTGCAAAGTTACGAAGTTTTGTTCACATATACGCAAAAAGTCCCGAAAACTTGAATCGTTTTCGGGACTTTCTGTTTGCCTTAAGCTTTCTGTGCGCGAATTACTTACGAAGACCGAGGGCCTTGATAATTGCACGGTAGCGATTGATGTCGCGGTCGTACAGATAGTTGAGCAATGCGCGGCGCTTTCCTACCAGCTGTGTCAATGAACGTGCGGTAGTATAATCTTTACGGTTCTTCTTAAGATGTTCCGTCAAATGGGAAATACGGTATGAGAACAATGCTATCTGGCTCTCAGCTGAACCAGTATCAGTGTTAGACTTTCCGTACTGTCCAAAGATCTCTTGTTTTTTTGCCTGATCTAAATACATAGAACTTTTGTAAATTTAAAATATTATTGATTTTTTGCGTAATGCGGATGCAAAGGTACGACTTTTTATTCGTAATCAGCAAGATACGAGCATGAAACGCGCTGAAATTAACCATTTTTTACAGTATTTCCCTTAGCGGTATCATCACAAAGTCGCGCTCATGCATGTGAGGATGGGGCAAAGTGAGGGTCGGTGTCGAAATGTTGACATCGTCGTACATCAGCATGTCGATGTCTATCGGACGATCGTGATATTTCCCATCTACCGACTTCACTGTGCGACCAAGCCGTTTCTCTATGTCCTGTGTCTTCAACAGGAGCTGCTCAGGCGTAAGCGTTGTGAGCAAACGCACACACATGTTGAGAAACTTATTGGCTGATTCAAATCCCCATGGTTCGGTTTCAAGCGGCGACGACTGTCGGTCGACAGTGCCTGCCTCGGCATTGAGCATGTCAATGGCACGACGCATAGTGGCATGACGGTCGCCAAGATTTGAACCGAGCGAAAGGTATACTACATGCATAAACTATTATTAGTCGTTGAGTATGAGCAACGCATCGCCATAGCTTCCGAACATGAATCCGTGCTTAACGGCGAGGTTGTAAGCCTCCATCACGAGGTCGTATCCGCCGAATGCGGCTGTCTCCATAAGCAATGTTGAGTATGGATGATAGAAGTTGGCTATCATTGAGTCGGCAAGTCCGAAGTCGTAGGGTGGGAATATGAACTTATTGGTCCATCCCTCATACTCCTTAAGCATTCCGTCGGTGCCCACAGCAGTCTCGGTTGCCTTGACAACGCTTGTACCTACGGCGCATACATGGCGTCCTTCCTGCTTTGTCTTGTTGACGATAGCGCAAGCCTCAGCGCCTATGTGCATCTGCTCTGAATCCATCTTGTGCTTGGTAAGGTCCTCAACCTCGATGTCGTGGAAGTTGCCCAGACCGCAATGCAGGGTGATATAAGCGAAGTTAAGGCCCTTGATTTCCATGCGCTTCATCAGCTCGCGCGAGAAGTGCAAGCCTGTAGCAGGAGCTGTAACGGCACCTTCGTTCTTGGCGAAGATACACTGGAAGTCGTCGAAGTCGTCCTCTGTAGCATGATGGTTTTCGCGACGGTCGATGATATAGCGTGGCAGCGGAGCCTCGCCCAGTGAAAACAGTTCGCGCTTGAACTCGTCGTGCGGACAGTCGTAGAGGAAGCGCAGCGTACGACCGCGGCTTGTGGTGTTGTCGATAACCTCAGCCACCATTGTGCCCGAATCGTCGAAGAAGAGCTTGTTGCCTATACGAATCTTACGTGCCGGCTCAACGAGCACGTCCCAGAGGCGCATCTCTTCATTGAGTTCGCGCAGCAAGAACACCTCAATCTTAGCATCTGTCTTCTCCTTTGTGCCATAGAGGCGCGCCGGAAACACCTTAGTGTCGTTGAAGATGAATGTATCATGCTCGTCGAAATAGTCGAGAACGTTGCGGAAGTCGAGGTATTCGCCCTCGATGGGCTTGCCGTCGGCATCCTTCTTATACATGTCAATAGTTTGAGATTTCTTGTGAAGAACCATCAGACGGCACTCGTCGCGGCGTGTAATGCGGAATGTCTCCTTCTCGCCCTTGTCGTTCTCAAACTCACGGTACAAGCTGTGAGGATAGAGTGCAATCTGGTCCTCGGGTAATTTGAATTTAAACTGTGATAACTTCATAGTCCGTTTTTTATTTATTCATCTTCTGTTGTTTCTATTGTCTGATTGGCGAGCCACTCCTCAAACTGCTCCAGTTCGAGACAGTCCTCTATGCGATACTCGCCCGAACGGGTGCGGCACAGCTGCGTGAGATATGCTCCCGAATCGAGTGCGCGGCCGATGTCGCGTGCCAGAGCGCGTATGTATGTGCCCTTGCCGCACGCCACGCGTATCGACATCTGCATGCGTTCGGGGTCGAACGAGGTCAGCTCTATATCGTCGATGCGTATCTTCTTGGGCTGCAGTTCCACGTCCTCACCCTTACGGCGCAGGTCGTAGGCACGCTGTCCGCTCACCTTGCATGCGCTGAACGTAGGAGGCACCTGCTCAATGTCGCCCTTGAAGCGCTCAAGCACCTGCTCTATGCGCTCTCGTGTGATGCCGTCGGTGGGATAAGTCTCGTTGACGGGATGCTCCATGTCGTAGCTTGGCGTTGTAGCACCGAGCTGTAGCGTGGCTGTATATTCCTTGCCATGCTGCTGAAACTCCTCGATGCGCTTGGTGAACTTGCCCGTGCAAAGCACCAGCACACCCGTAGCGAGGGGGTCGAGCGTTCCGGCATGCCCCACCTTGAGTTTCTTCACTCCAAGACGCATACACAGACGCTTGCGAACAAAGGCAAGAGCGCTGAAGCTCGTCATTTCAAGGGGTTTGTTGATGGCGATGACTTCGCCTTTGGTGAAATTCATTCCCAGTATGTAGTCTTTTAATTTATAAGTAGTCGGTTTACAAGAGCGAGCACACGATAGTGACGGCTCCTGCTATGGCGCAGTATATGCCGAAGTATATGAGTTTGCCCTTCTTCACGATGTTTATCATCCACTTGCATGCCAGACATCCGCTAACGAAGGCGGCAATGAAGCCTACTACGAGCGGCAGAACGCTGATGTCGCCGAAAGCCTCTTCGCCTTTGGCTGCCTTAAGTACGTCGAGCAGAGCCTCACCGAGTATGGGAGGTATCACCATGAGGAACGAGAACTGTGCCATCTTCTCCTTCTTGTTGCCCAACAGAAGTCCCGTAGCGATGGTAGAACCAGAGCGCGACAGTCCGGGCAGTACGGCGCAAGCCTGTGCCAATCCTATGATGAAGGCGTCCTTGAGCGAAATGTGTTCGCGCTGACGCGGTTTGGCATAATAAGAGAAAGTGAGCAGAACCGCAGTCAAAAGCAAGCAACAACCCACAATAAGCAAGCCTGAGCCGAAGATATCCTCTACTGTGTCCTTGAAGAACACGCCGACGATGCCTATAGGTATCATCGACACTACGATGTTGAGGAAATACTTGGTCTCGTCGTTCATCTTAAACTTGAAGAGTCCCTTCAATATCCAGTCTATCTCCTTCCACAGTACCACGAACGTACTCATCACTGTAGCCACGTGCACCAATACGGTGAATGCCAGATTCTCCTCGCCATCAATGCCAAAGAGGTATGAACCGATGGCAAGATGGCCGCTGCTACTTACCGGCAAATATTCTGTAAGGCCCTGAACAATGCCCAGGGCCAATGCTTGTAACCAATCCACTTGCTTTAATTATTAATGATTAATTATTAATGTTTAATTCTTTATTGATGATTAATGATTAGTGTTTAACGATTAATGTTTTAGAATAATTAATCATTAAACATTAATAATTAAACACTACCATTAGTCTTTCGGTTTTCTGATTATTGCATACACGATTGATATGAAGCCGATGAAGCAAATCACCGGCGCTACCTTGATGCGACGCACGCTGAAGATGTCGGCATCAAACACCGATTCGTCGCTGCCGCCACCACTCATAAGGATGAAACCAAGAATGACAATAGCCATTCCCACAGCAATGAGAATGAAATTGATCTTGTCGAAAGCAAAATTTCTCTTGTCCACTTTTCTTTTTTATTAATGTTTAATTATTAATGTTCAATGTTTAATTTTAAAGCTTAGTGTTTAATTATCAATGTTTAGCGCGTAAGGTAAACATTAATCATTAAACATTAATCATTAAATCTTGTATAGGTCTCCCGCCTTCATCTTCAGGAACTTGTTGACCGAAATGGTCGAGCATAGAGCTGTGATGAACAGTCCGAAGAACACTACTGTGCCGGCTGTTATCGCCAATACCTGCCATGTGAGCACCTCAAGGATGTCAGGCTCATACATATATAAAATGTATATGGCTCCGCCCAGGGCTATGCAGGCTATTATGGCAGCAAGCAGTCCAAGCAGCATGTAGCGGCGCACGAACGGCGCACGGATGAATCCCCACGACGCACCCACAAGCTTCATCGTATGTATGGAGAAGCGGCGGGCGTAGACACTGAGGCGGATGGTGTTGTTGATGAGCGAGAACGACACTATTGTGAGCAACAACGCTATCGTAAGCAACACGATGCTTATCTTGGCGATGTTGGCATTTACGCTGTCTATCAAGTCCTTCTGATACTTCACTTCACTCACTTTCGGATAGCTTTTCAGCTCGCGCGAGATGATTTGCAGCGAGTCGGTGTTGGCATAGTCGGCATTCAGCGTTATCTCTATCGAAGAAAGGAAGGGATTGGTGTCGGCAAACTCGCGCGGATCGGCTCCGAGCGTCTTGATGCCCTCGCGCAATGCCTGCTCCTTACTTATATAGTCGAGTCGGCAGATGTACGGTCGCTGCTTCAGTTTGGAGCAGAACTGCTTTGCTTCGCCCGACGTCATGTCGTCCTGAAGCATCAGTGTCACCACAATATTCTGTTTAACATACGTAGAGAGGTTGCGCGCAGTGAGCACCGAGAACACAACCAAACCCAACAATATCAGCACCATAGCCGTGCTTATGCACAGCGTTACTGCCTGCAATCCGTGACGACTGCCGGTCTTTTTCCTTCTTTTTGCCATTTTTCTAAAGGGTATATTATACCAAATTTCTTGCAAAATAACAAAAAAAAAACCGGAACAGCGAGCAATTAACCACAATTAACACGCTGCAAACGAATGCTGTATCTGCAGCCGCAACAAACCAGACAATGACCTGCCATTTGGCGCATTTGAAATTATTTGCTGCACAGCCATTCGTATGTCAAAATATAACTGTAACTTTGCATTGCAACGGGGCTTTTTCAAAAGGAGTCCTTTTGCACTCCAAAAGGAGTCCTTTTACACTCCAAAAGGGGTCCTTTTGCACATCAAAAGGAGTCCTTTCGCAAGCCAAAAGGACTACATTTGAAAACAGACAAGAAAAACACTAATTTCATACATATATGTCAACAATACTTTATCCCTCTCCTATCGTCGGACCGATACACAGCCGCCGACTGGGAATATCGCTCGGAGTGAACGTCAATCCGAGCGACGGAAAGATATGTACGTTCGACTGTATATACTGCGAAGTGGGCTACAATCGCAACCGCCACACCACATCGCCACGCCCTACACGCCAGCACATAGCGGCAGCGCTTGAAGAGAAGCTGAAAGAAATGAAGGCTGACGGCTCGGCGCTCGACGTCATCACATTCTCGGGCAATGGCGAACCGACGGGCCATCCCGACTTTCTGGGCATCGTCGAAGACACTATACGCCTGCGCAACGTGTACTATCCCGACGCAAAGGTGTCGGTGCTGACCAACTCTACGCTTGCCATCCGACCCGACGTGCATCGCGCCTTGATGCTCGTCGACAACAATATCATGAAGCTCGACACCGTCGACCCTATATATATAAATAATGTAGACCGCCCCGTATCGACGGCTTACGACGTGGAGCGGATAATCAAGGAGATGCAGTCGTTCAATGGTCACGTCATCATACAGACCATCTTCATGAACGGAACTGACGACCTCGGGTGCGACGTTTCGAACACGAGCGACCGATTCGTTGAGCCGTGGCTCGCAGCCGTGCGACAGATACGCCCGTCGGAGGTGATGATATACACCATCGACCGCGAAACTCCATGCCCAACGCTGCGCAAGGCTACGCACGAAGAACTCAATACTATCCGCGACCGTGTTGCCGCCGAGGGCTTCAATTGCATTGCTGCATACTAAAGGGTATATTGAATGCAATGGCAGATTGGAGTTTTGGGAGGTGACACGATGACGAAGTCTGGAAAATAGATAGTGTTTGCTTGTTCGTTTCGAATTTAATAATTAAATTTGCAATATACAACATCATAATAGGACATAATATGGAAACAAAAGCACTAACATTGGATAAATACCTTTTTGAAGATGCACAAAGATATGCAAGCAGAAAAGGAACAGACTTGACAAAACTTGTTGAGGCATACTTGAAACGTTTGCTAAAAAAAGAGAAGAAGATGGAACATGAAGAAATTGAAATTCCTGATATGGTTATGAGTATGTTGGGGGTGGTTCCTTCTGACTCTATTGACGCTGACGATATAAATGGAAGAAAAGCATACCATAAACATTTAGAGGATAGATACAATGAAAAAGGTCTTTCTTGACACTAATATCGTTGCAGATTTGTTCTTAAAACGAGAACCGTTTTGCCAGAATTCCCTGAAGTTATTTGCGTTAGGTTTTCACAAAAAAATAACATTATATGTCAGTTCATTAAGTTATGCAACTTTGGCTTATCTGTGTCGTAAGATGAAAAAAGAAGAACGTGTTCTACTATTCGAAAAACTTAGAAGTCTTACTGTAACAACAACAGTTGATAGGCAAACTGTAGACATGGCTTTGGTTTCAGGCTTTGACGATCTGGAAGACGCTATGCAGTATTATTCGGCAATAAGTTCAAAAGTCGATGTTGTTTTGACTAGAAATAAAAAGGATTTTGTAGAAGCTAATGTACCTGTTATGACTCCAGACGAGTTTTTTATTAATGGATAATAAAACAAGAAAGAACAACATTGTCTTACACTAAATTATAGTAAGACAATGTTGTTCTTTTGCTATACAATATTGTTTATTTTTATTTGTCGGCTTCACCCTTGCCTCTGCCATCGGCATCAGAACGGATAGCCGATTGCGAAATGCAGACTCTGCGAATCCTTAAAGCTGTTCATATTATAGAATCCGCTCTTATAGGGCACATGGATACCGATACCCCAGTCGAGACGCAGAACGAAGAACTCCAAGTCGTAGCGTATGCCCACACCTGTGCCCAATGCCATGTCCTTCAGCAGATTCTTCATCTGCAGCTTCGACCCTTCACGATAGCCGTCGTTGCGCAATGCCCATACGTTGCCGGCATCTACGAAGAGCGCTCCGTACAGATTGCCGAACAGACGCGGACGATACTCCACGTTGGCCTGAAACTTTATGTCGCCCGTCTGGTCCATATACGACAGTCGCGACTGATTGGTGTAGTAGCGGCCCGGACCTATACTGCGCACGTTGAAGGCGCGTATGCTGTTGGCACCGCCAACATAGAACTGCTCACTATATGGAGCTGCACTGGCATTGCCGTACGACCATATCACGCCGGCATTCACATGACCCACCAATTGGCTGTGGTCGGTCACCTGCCACGTCTTGCGATAGTCGGTCTCTATCTTCAAGAACTGTGCATAGGGATTCTTGAACATCGTCTTTCCCTTCTTGCTCCACTTCTCGCCACACGCCAGATAGCCAAGCGAAAGGAGATTGGAAGCCTCGCTCACCGACAACTGCCAGTATATAGGGTTGCGGAAGTTGGAGCGCGACTGATATGTAAACGTATAGCGCATCTTGGGCACAAACTGGTCGGCCATTGATATTAGCAGATACGGACTTTGACTTACTATATCCTTGAAAGCCTCGGTCTGCTTCTGCATGTATTCGTATTGCAGTATGAGGGGCGAGAACTGGTGCACCCTATTGGGTGCGGGCTGTATGGTATAGGTCAGTTCGCCCGACACGATGTGGCGCTTGAAGTAGCCCGAACGGTTGAGCACGTCGCTCGAAGCCTTGATAAGGGTGTTCGATACTGTGTTGTTAGGCTTCACCTTTTGTCCGCTCAGCCAGCGCTTGGCACGCACACGGTCCATAAGACGGTCGATTAAGAGCAGTCGGGGCATCTCAAGCGACACGTCGGCACCATATTCATACGAGTTGAACTTCGAACTTGTACCGTCGGCACGGTGTCCGGTCTGCCACTCGTACGAACCTTTCAGATTGACCGACAGCTTCTCGCCGCCACGGAATGCGTTGCGTCTGACAACACCCATTACCACTCCCGGACCCACACGGCCCGTCGTCTTGCCCACAACATTAGCCTCGACATAGAAGTCATACGGCTTGTCGAACACGCAATCGAGCGTAAGGTCGAGCGTATCGCATGCTGCCGAGGTGTCGCGCGGGGCGAATCCCAGGTCGACACGAGAGAAAAGTCCCTTCGAAGTGAGCGTATTGACCGACTGCTGGTAGGTGTTATAGCTGTATAATTGACCCGGTCGCATCTTCAAGTCGCGTGCTATCGCACCTGCACGGATAGGCGTGCGCTTACCGGTATATACTATTGTGTAGTCGCGACGTGTCACGGTGTCGGTGAGCTGTTGCATCACGTTACGCCGCATTTGAAGATTTATGTGGCCGATATACCACCTTCTGCCTATCTGCGAGGGCAGACTGTCGGCATACTGCAACTTGACTTGTGCCTTGTTCTGCGCTGCCAGGGTGTCAGCCAGATAGGTGGCATAGCCCGGTTGATAATAGAAGTAGCCGTTGTTGCGCAACAGTGTCGACACACGTGTGCGTTCGGCATCGAGCGTCGACACGTCGAACGGGTCGCCCTTGTGCACCAACGCCTCAGCCGATGTGGAATCGATGAGCCGCTGAGCCTCAACGGGGAAATTCACGTAAGTCAATGTGTCGATGGTGGTAAGGTCGCCAAGGTTGACGTTATAGCCTATCTTGGCTTTCTTTGGGTTTGACTTTGTGATGATGTCGTAGTTGACATACGACCCGAAATAGCCGCGTGCACGCAGCAGTTCGCGCGCCACCTGCGACCGCAGACGCGGATTGACGTTGCTCATGAGCACAGGTGCCTTGCCGAAAGTCTTGCGTATCCATCTGCCCAAACCCTCGTCGCTGGTGTGGAATGCGTTGTATATCCACAAGCGGTAAGGGAATGGCGAGCGATAGTACGAACTTCCGAATATGGCTCCGTTCGGTTCGGTGGCAAGAGCCGCCTCCACCTCTTCCTGAGTGGTGCTGAAGTGGTCGCTTGCCTTATAGTTTTCGTATTTTATTTTGCGCTGTCCGGTATACAATTGGTCGCCTTCGGGCACGCTCGCAGTCTCCGAACACGATGCCAATAGCACAATGCCGAGCACGCCCATCACGCCCTTCCACAGGCGTGAGAGTGTCAGTATGCTGTTGTTTCCTATTGCATTCATATCTTTATATACGGCTTTTATGTTCATTTCTTCTGTCGTGTAGTGTCGTTAAGCAGTTCCGGCAGGTCTGCCTGTTTCGGCTTTCTGAAACGGAATATCTCCTTCAGGCTGTCCATCTTCTTGCGCCATAGGAAACCGCCTCCAAACTGTTCGACATAGCCTTCGAGCCAGTCGTACGAGTCGCGGTCGTAGAACAGCTTCAGATACTTGTTGGAGTTGGGCGAGAGTCGATACTCAAACGTCACGTTGTCGAAGAAAGTTTCGTTCTGGTTTTCTATCTCGGCACCACTCGAAACCTTTCCGCCTATGACGATACGCAGGCGGTTGTTCCAGAATCGCTTTGAGAATTTGAACGAGTAGTCGGTATGTACCTGGCCCGAACCGAGCGTGGTGTTGTCCATACCAAACGAAAGGTCGAGCGTGCGAAGGGCATTGCCGCTGATGGCATTTATCTGCGAATTGAGGAACGCACTTAGCGCATTGTTCATCGAGAACGAGTTGGTGTTGCCGTCGGCGAGATACATGCCCGTTGTAAGCATGGTCACTGCCAGTTTGCCACGGTTCTCTACCGACTGCGTCATGAGTTCGTTGTGCATCTGCTGGTCGTCGGGTGCGTCGATAGTAAACTGCAATCCCATGTCCTTAAGCGTCTTGGTTATCACGACGCCACACTCGAATGTCACGCTGCGACCGGCTCCACCGTCACTCGTTACGGTAGTCTTGTTCTCCTCTGTAGCCGTGATGTTGAGTCGCGGATTCATCGGGTCGCCCGAGAATTCGGCATAGCTTCCGTCCTTGATGGTGAACGTCTTGAGCGGAATTACGGGCAACGAGTATTTCATTTCGCCCGAACCTATGGTGTAACGGCCGTACAGGCTCAGTCCGTCGCTTGCTGTATAGAGCATGCGCAGGCCGCCTCCGCCAACGAGGTCGACATAGTTGGAGTGGTCGGCATTGAGTGCGCACATCACATGAGTGCCGTCGTCGATATTGACAGTGAGGTCCATGTTGAGTCCGTTGATAGGCGGACGTGTCACCGTTACGGCATCGGGGTCGCGGAAGTTGACAAACTTGACGAGTCCGTCGAGCTGGTTGTCGGTGCTGAGAGGCGAGTCTCGCAATATATAAGTAATGTCTGTAGAGCCCAACACATCGAGTCGGCCACGCACACGCAACGCATCGAGCGGACCTTCAGCCAATCCGAGGAAGTTGACCCAAGCCTTTCCGTAAGCCTCCGAGCGTGCAGTCTCCTTCGAATCGATAAGCAGATAGTTGTCGGCACGCATCCATACACTGAGCGACATGTTTGACACGTCGGCAAAGTCGACATATCCGCGCAGCGTGAGCGGATTGCCGTTGCGTGCAAACAACTGGAAGTTCTCGAGCGAGAGTCGGCTGTCGGTAACGGTGAGCGGGTCATCACACATGCGCATCTCAATGCCATAGGGTTCGCTTACGACATAGGCTGAGTCGAAATACACTTCGCCGTTGACATCAGGATGACTGAGCGAACCGTGCACCTTCACCTCACCCTGGGCATAACCCTTGAATCCTATGATGCGGTCGGGGACGAATCCGTTGAGCAGAAGCAGCGGTGTGCGCGACATGTTGAGGTCGGCATCGAGCGTGCCTTCGCCTTCGGTGTTGTACGAACCGGTGAGTGTGCACACCTCGTAGTCATCCATCGAGAGCGTTCCGTCTACATAATGCTCGCGCATATTGCCCTTCGGCATATACACAAACTCGCTCGACAGATTGCCTATCGGGCAACCCTCGTAAGTCATCTTGTCCACACTCACCGACGACGATACCGACATGTCGCCCTCATGTTGAGATATGTAGTGGAAGTCGCCGTTGAGAATGCCCGATATATTAGGTGCATAAGGCACTACGGCGAGCACCTTCTGCAGGTCGAAACGTGTCAGTCCGATAGTCACGTCCTGCAATGCTTCGGTGCTGTCGTTGGTATATATTCGCACCGCCATGCCGTCGTCGGCACGCAGAGCCATATCGGCAGAGAGCCGCTTATCGTTGGCAAAGAACACGTAGTTGTTCTTGTTGACCTTGAATTGCTTGTATCCTAACACGGGGTCGATGCCTCCCAGCGACACACGCACGCCATTATGCTCCATCTGTGCACGCAGTCCGAGGGCGATGCCGAGGCGTTCGCGGGCGTCGAATATGCGTGTTCCGAAATACAGCGACTGCTCGTGGAAGGCTCCACGGAAGCGCGCGTCGAAGACAAACTGCTTGTTAGAACGGTTGTTGCGCACTTGTCCTTCAAAGTCGGTCTTCACCGAATCCGACTTGAATGCAAGGCGTATGGTGTCGATTTGTACACCCGATGCCACGAGCGAGTCAAGGCTCAGCTTGCCGTTGATACCCTTCGAGGGTGATGCCGACATGTCAGCGTATGCGTTATGGAAGTCGTAGCCGAAGTGACGCAATGTACGCGCAAAGATGTTTTCGCGTCCGGCATCAAAGTAGAGGGTTACATCGGGCAGACGTTCGCGCAATCGCAGCTGGTCGATATATCTCTCCTTCGACTGCCGCATAGCCTCATCGTTGACATTCTGCAGCTGCTTCAGTATGTGCTCTATCGTACCGCTGCCATTGAGACGCAGCGCAAAGTCGCCGCAAGTGACTGCCGCATGGGTAGAATCGCGGCGTGTGAATATGTCGAGCGAGATTCTTTCGGGTGTGTATGTTTTCAAACTGTCGCGCACAATGATGTTGCCGATGACTCCACGGGCTGTGTGATTTATCTTAAAGTCGCTCGCCAGGTCGACGTCGGCGCGCAGTGAGGCTGTAAGCGGACGCTTGCTTATGCCCATACGCATAAAGTCGGCGTTGATAAGGTCGCACGCCAGCTGTGCATCCATGCGTTTGCCGTTCATGAGTGCATTCAGATTGATGGTGCCCTGCAGCAGTGGTGTGTGGCTGTCGAGCAACGCATGGCCCACGCCGTTGTGTACATTGGCTGTGAGCTTCATGTTAGAAAGGTCGTAACCGGCATATCTGAACTCGTCGACACTACCCTCTGCATCGAGCGAAGTGTGTGGCGACAGCATGTCGGTGCCTACTCCGTGAGCCTTAAGACTGCCCGTGAAGGGTCCTGCAGCCAGTCCCGGCACGAAGTGGGAAAGGTGCAGACTCTTAGCCGAGAGAGTGGCGTTGTAAGCCATGCTACGCATGTCGACCGATGCTTTTCCGCCCACATGTCCGCCACCTTCGCTCACATTGAAGTCGGCAGCATAACGCTGTCCGTCGGCATGCACATTGGCATTAAGCTGTATGCCGTATGGTATGTTGAACGATGCAGCCACCGAGCGTGGCAGCAAAGCCTTGATGAAGTCGAGATTGTATGTACGTCCTTCTGCCTTTATGTCGGCACGCAGACGGTCGGGTGATGTAATGTTACGTGCCTTGCCGCTCGCCTTGAGTGCTAAGGCTGTGGGATAGGTCAGCGAAAGTTGGTTGATGCTGAGTCGGCGCATATTGCCGTTGATGTCGGCATTGACGGTTATGGGGGTTGCAGGCATACTGCGCAGCATCTCCTTGGGCAAGAACCCAAGCAGCGGCACGAAATCTGTCTTTACCACATAACCCTTGATGTTGACATCCATAACGCCCGGATTGCTTTCGGCAAATGTCGAAAGGTCCATCTTGACCTTTGCCGTGAGCATCGAGCGGGGTGTGCGCAGTCGCATATCGGGCAACCACACATGTGTAGAATCAAGCAAGAGATAGGTTGAGAATTCGTTTATTTGCAGTCCGCTCTTCTCCTTCAGCGCACATTCCTTGAGCCTCAGCCTTACACCGGCGTCGCTATAGTGCAGCGAATCGACGTGCATGGCTATGCCAGAGAGTGCAATGTGATTGTAGTCGAGTCCAGGCTGCGACTGGGTGTAGCGCATGTCGTAGTTGAGCGTACCCTCGCGCCAGTCGAGCGAGCCTACACGATAGGTTCCTGTGAACAGATTGAAGCTGCCATTGTGTGCCTCCAGCCTGCCAATACCTGCTGCGATGCGCATAGAATCGCCCGGCATGTGTACCGTAGCCTTTGTGTCGGCTATGTCAAGGCGGTCGAGCGTGATGTTCCAGTGCGACGGTGTGCTTGTAGTATCTTCCGGAACGGTGTCGCTAAGGGCTACATCCAGACGTGCGCCCTGCAATTCGGCACGGTCGATGTGTACTGTCTCGTCATTAAGATTGATGCTTCGGCTGCGCAGCGAGAGCAGTCCGACGCGTCCCTTGACACGTGCCGAGGGTACGAAACGGGCTGTATTGAGTTTGGTATCTGCCAATTCGAGGCGGTCGACCACTACATTGCCATGAAACAACGGGCGCAGACGCACGCTCGCCGTAAGCTGGCGGGCGTCGGCAATGGTGTCTGTCTTATGGCGCAAAGAGTCGTTGGGCTGTGTGGCAAGAAAGCCGTTGACGGTCAGGTCTAACGGAAAGCGCAGGCGTACATTGTCGACCCGTACGGTCATACCGGTCGACTCAGAAGCGTATGAAGCCACTTGCCTTACTGCCCAGTTCTGCACTGGCGGCACATAAAGCAGCACAGCCAATAGAATTAAAATGATAATGGGCGTAGCCACTACGGCAGCCACGGCAATAAGCGATTTCTTTACAACTGGCTTCATATTTGACTTTTTTAGGAGTTTATTTTTGTTGAGAGAACTAATCCCTACTCTGCATTGGCGCTGAGGTCGTTCCACAGTCGGTCGTCAGGCACATCGGCGTAAGCCACGATGTTCTCCTTCGACACGGGATGGACGAATTCCACTCGGCGCGACAGCAATGATATGCTGCCGTCGGGATTGCTGCGTGGCGCGCCATATTTCAGGTCGCCCTTGATGGGGCATCCCATGTGTGAGAGCTGGCAGCGTATCTGATGGTGGCGTCCGGTGAGAAGCGTCACCTCAATGAGCATATAGTTGTCGGCAACGGCACGCACCTTGTATTTCAGCACCGCCTTCTTGGCTCCCGGCACTTCACGTTCGTGGGCGTAGCTCTTGTTCTGCCGTTCGTTGCGTGTGAGCCAGTCGGTGAGCGTTCCTTCCGTAGCTATGTCGCGACGCTTCACTATTGCCCAATAGGTCTTGTGTACGTCGCCCGTGCGGAACATGTCGTTGAGTCGCGAGAGCGCCTTCGATGTCTTGGCAAACACCACAAGTCCGCTTACGGGGCGGTCGAGCCGGTGCACCACACCGAGGAATACATTGCCCGGCTTGTTGTACTTCTGCTTGATATATTCCTTCACCGTATCGGACAAAGGCTTGTCGCCGGTCTTGTCGCCCTGTACGATTTCGCCGCTGCACTTGTCGACTATGATAATGTGATTGTCCTCGTAGACTACCTTCATAAGTTAGTATAAGAATTAAAATAGGAGGATATGGTTCCCGCCATACCCTCCTACCATATTATTAATGTATAATCAGTCTGATTACATGTTCATGCCGCCGTCGATCTGGATGACCTGACCGCTGACATAAGAAGACATGTCTGAAGCGAGGAACAGACATACATTGGCGATGTCTTCGGTCTGACCGCCACGACGAAGAGGTATCTTCTTCATCCAGTCCTTGCGGATCTCCTCAGGCAGCTGTGCTGTCATAGCTGTCTCGATGAATCCCGGGGCTACGGCATTGGCACGTACTCCCTTAGGTCCGAGCTCCTGGGCTATTGACTTGGCGAGGGCAATCATACCAGCCTTAGAGGCAGCATAGTTGCACTGTCCGGCATTGCCGTGTACACCAACTACCGAAGCCATATTGATGATAGAGCCGCTACGCTGGCGCAACATGATAGGCGAGCAAGCGTGGATGAAGTTGAAAGCCGACTTAAGGTTGACGTTCAGTACAGCGTCCCACTGTGCCTCAGACATACGCAGCATGAGTCCGTCCTTGGTAATACCGGCGTTGTTGACGAGAATGTCGATAGAACCGAAGTCAGCGTGAATCTGCTTAACGGTCTTCTCGGTCTCTTCAAAATCGGCGGCGTTGCCAGCATAAGCGCGGCATGTAACGCCGAGAGCTTCAATCTCCTTGCGTGTTGCCTCAAGACCTGCTGCCATATCGTCGTTGAGAACGAGGTCGGTGAATGCGATGTTAGCGCCTTCAGAGGCGAATTTCATAGCGACAGCCTTTCCGATGCCGCGGGCTGCTCCAGTGACGAGGGCAGTCTTACCTGTAAGTAATCCCATTTCGTTAATTAATTAATTGTTATTTTGTAATTTTTAATTCGTTCACCTTATATATATATAATGCCTGCACACGGACACTATACATTATTGATGCGTTTGCCCAGTGCTCCGTACACCACCTTTGCAACAAGCGGCTTGCTGGTCTCTTCGGTCATTCCGTGTCCCAGACGGCCGTATATGAACGGCACCTCAAGTCCCTTTATACAATAATGTGTGATGTCTGCCACGAGGTCGACGTCTTCGATGTCAAACTCGCCGTCTGCCTTTCCTTCGGCATATACCTTGCGGAAGAGTTCTATCTCGTCTTCGTCAAACTTCTTGCGCACCTTCTCTACCATCCAGATGTTGCGGAAGAACTCTGCACGCAGGTTGCCGTTGCGCACCACCGTCTCCCTGATCATGCTCAGATGTGTGTATATCAGCTCTATAATCTTGTCCTGCGGGCGCATCTTCATGCCTGCCACCTCGTCGAGCTTGTCCGAAAGTCGCTCCAATTCCGACTCTATCACAGCCGAATACACGTCTTCCTTGCGGTTGAAGTATGTGTAAAGCGTGCGGCGACCCTTGCCCGATGCCACAGCAATGTCGTTCATTGTAGTGTTGGCAATGCCGTTCTTGGCAAACAGCTGGCGTGCCACATCAACGAGTTTTTGGCGAGTCTTGGATATTGACATAACGTTTCCTTTACCTTTCTATTATTTTGCACATCAATTTATGTATGTGCAAAATTACAGCAATAATTCGATACAAGCAAATAAAACGCCTGCATTTTGTCTTTTGTTAACAGAGAAAAAGCAAAAGACAAAAGGAAAAATAGAGCAACGTAGGGGAAAAACAAAAGAACACAGGAGGCTGTTTGCCCGTAGGCACGTTATACTTACACCTTATTATATATATGCCTATGAATTTCAATATTATTCCTCTGATTTTCGAGCCAAAATGCCTCGGCTTTCAAAAAGGACTCCTTTTGGCTTGCAAAAGGGTTCGTTTTGCACTGCAAAAGGAGTCCTTTTACACAGCAAAAGGACTACATTTGGAGGGCAAAAGGACTCCTTTTGAAAAGGCGGGGGAAAATCGCCTTAATGCCTAAGACGACATTTTATCATACACAGCCAATCCCTTCACTGTAAGAAGATACTTCTGACGAGGGTGGCGGGGGGAAGAGGGATATTTCATTGTTACGAATCCGTCACTAATAGCTGGCGTAAGAGAATATTCAAGGAAGTTGGGACGGTTTTTCAGTCCAACAGCCTCCATCATTTCCTTTACACTCTTTTCCTCTGTACCAATCGCAAGAATCAATCGCTTAACATTTTCAGTTAGGCTCGCCTTCAAATTATTCGTACTTGTACTGGTGCTTGTACGGGTACTTGTATGGGTACTTGTATGGGTATTATCGGTATCGTTATACCCAATAAGCATATATCGGTTTTTCAACTCGTGTTGCTCACCTAACATCAAATTACGGAAAAACTTAACAAGAAAGGACTTGTTTGGCTCTACACCTTTTGATGGATTACATATGACTTCAACTGCTGTCGCACATCATCAATGGTAATGTCGCCCTCAATATGCTTGACAGCAGCTTCTTTCAGATAATCAGACACCTTCAGTCCATCCACATCTTGCAGACCAATAGCCGTGCGCCATAAAGAAGCCCTCTCACGTTTATGCGGCTCAGCCAAACGCTCGTATGCTTCAAAGTCGATGTATAGTTGTTTGTTATTATTAGTCATTCTCGTAAATCATTAGATTTTCCACATTACAAACAAAAAGCAGTCACACAATTGAAGAATTGGCTTGACATATGATTTGATATTATTTTTCATTTCTCATACCCCTCATAATAATAGCTCTGTTCAATCCCCTTGAATATCACCTCACGATTCTCCGTATCTGAAGTGAGGTTCTGCGAGAGCAGATAGCGCAGTTCGAGGTCGTTGATTGGTGAGCGTTCCATTGCCGAGAGGTACTGGTCCTTGTCCACATACTGCCAGTTGACCACTTTGCCAAGTGCTCGTTTCAGCATCATGTCGAGCCAAATGCGCGTAGAGCGCCCGTTGCCTTCCATGAAAGGATGGCACACGTTCATCTCTACATACTTCTCTATGATATGCTCAAACGTGTCTTCCGGCATTTTCTCTACAGCAGCGAGTGCAGCTTCAAGATAGAGCGAATTGGCAAAACGGAAACCGCCCTTGGCTATATTCTTGTCACGAACGACACCGGCAAATGGGTATAGGTCGTTGAACAGATAGCGGTGTATCTGCTGAAGTCCCATAGCTGTACCTACAGGCATCTGGCCGATATCACCCGACTCAAAGAGGCGGTGAGCATTCACTAACGAACGTTCGTCTATTTCCTTTGTTGTCATAATTACATTATCTTATTTGTTTCTGCATCTACAAAGATAAAAACAATCTTTGACAATCACGAATGATTATGAGGATTGTTTGTATTGGCAAGCTAAACAAAATTCTCCGTTCCGTATCACGGAATGTGCGTTCCAAGTCTTTGAACGGCCGTTCAGTGACACGGAACGTACGTTCAGTGACACGGAACGGAGATTTAATGGCGTTGCAGAAACATTTGCAAGGGAAATAAATAAAAGGTGCAAATGCATTTATTCGGAATTTTGTTGTAACTTTGTAGAAGACTAAAACAAACAATCCATTATGAAATCATTGAGAGAACTTTTCCGTATAGGCAAGGGACCGTCAAGCAGTCACACTATGGGACCGCAGAAGGCGGCTAAGATATTTGCAAGTCATAACATGCACGCTGCCTCGTTTGAGGTGACGCTCTACGGCAGTCTGGCTGCTACCGGACGCGGCCACATGACCGATGTGGCTATCGACGAAGTGCTGCGCCCAATCGCTCCGTTGCGTATTGAGTGGCAACCGCAAGTGTTTCTGCCCTTCCATCCCAATGGTATGAAGTTTGTGGCATTTGACAATGCCGGCAACCAGACTGACGAATGGATTTGCTACAGCGTAGGCGGCGGCGCATTGTCGGAAGGCGAGAAGGGACGTTGGCTTACCGGACTGCGCGAAGTGTACAAGCTGAATACGCTGCGCGAGATTCAGGACTGGTGCGAAAGCAACGGCCGTGGATATTGGGAGTATGTCAACGAGAACGAGGACGAGGATATATGGGACTATCTGATGGATGTATGGCAGGCCATGAAGGAGAGCGTTGAGCGTGGCATCGACCATGAGGGTGCGCTTCCCGGTCCGCTCAATCTGCCGCGCAAGGGCCCTATCTATTATGTCAAGGCAAGCGGATACAAGCAGTCGTTGCAGTCGCGTGCGCTGGTTTATGCCTACGCTCTTTCGGTAAGTGAGGAGAACGCTTCAGGCGGTATTATCGTTACTGCGCCTACTTGCGGTTCGTGCGGTGTATTGCCTGCTGTGCTCTATCACCTCTCTAAGGGTCATAACTTCAGCGACACACGCATTCTGCACGCTATGGCTACAGCCGGAATATTCGGCAATGTGGTGAAGCAGAACGCTTCTATATCAGGTGCCGACGTCGGCTGTCAGGGCGAGGTTGGCGTAGCTTGTGCTATGGCTTCGGCTGCTGCATGCCAGTTGTTCGGCGGAAGTCCGTCACAGATAGAGTATGCTGCAGAAATGGGACTGGAGCATCACTTGGGCATGACGTGCGACCCTGTGTGCGGACTGGTTCAGATTCCATGTATCGAGCGCAACGCCTTCGCTGCCACACGTGCTCTCGACGCCAATCTCTATGCTTCGTTCTCTGACGGAACCCACTCGGTTTCGTTCGACCGCGTAGTGAAGGTGATGAAGCAGACTGGCCACGACTTGCCGTCGCTCTACAAGGAAACAAGTACGGGCGGACTGGCAAGAGCCTACGAGCAGCACATGAAGGAAAAGAAATAAGGTTGTTCCGGGATTCGGAGTAATTCAATTATGTACCTATAAGTAGCGGAGGTCTCCGGCCTCCGCAGCACCAAGTCGAATACAAATTATCATTACTAATAATAACTCTCCACAGCCCCTTCTTGTATAAGCATTGAACAAAATGCTCATGTATACATCACTCCAAATATCGGATGAGGAGGGTGAGTCAAAACTCAATTATACGGGCTGAAAGCCCAATAAGCACATAG